>CAYNVQ010000008.1:0-193528 GCA_964400735.1 uncultured Eubacteriales bacterium
ATACGAGAGGGAGGCCGGACGGTCGGAGCAGGATCGGTCACCGATATCATCGAATGACATGAGGAGAAATGGAACTCTATTATTACTAGATAGGGAATGCAATGGATAATGTTGCAAATAGATTAATGAAGAGTACGGAGAACTGGAAATGGAAAAGATAAGGATAAGGCTTCAATCATTCGATCATCGGTTGTTGGATCAATCTGTGAAGGATATCGTCATCAAAGCGAAAAGAACGGGTGCAAATCTCTCTGGCCCCATTCCATTGCCGACAAGAATCCACCGTTTTTGTGTTTTACGTTCTCCTCATGTGGACAAAAAATCAAGAGAGCATTTCGAGATGAGAGTTCATAAAAGACTGATCGATATCAGCGATTATAATAATGAGACCATCGAGGAGCTGCAAAAACTGGATCTGCCTGCTGGAATCGATGTTGAAATCCAGGCATTCGGAACCGGAGGAGAATAACCATGGTCGAGGGCCTGATCGGAAAAAAAATCGGTATCACCCAAAGTTTCGACGAGGAAGGAAATGCCTTTCCTGTTACTGTCATTCAAGCAGGACCCTGTACTGTATTCCAGAAGAAAAACAATGAAAGGGATGGTTATTCTTCTCTCCAGTTGGGCTTCATTGAGGAGAAAGGCCCCAAGAAACCCAATAAACCCCTCTCCGGCCATTGCCAGAAAGCCGGGGTTCCTCCTCCGCGTGTATTGCGTGAAATGCGTTACGATGAAAAGGCGGAGGTGAAGGAAGGAGATCAGTTTTTCGTGGACATTTTCGCACCGGGAGAAAAGGTGCACGTCACAGGGCATAGCAAAGGCAAAGGATTTTCAGGAGTCGTCAAGCGCTGGAAATTCCACGGGGGCAAGGCTAGCCACGGATCGATGTTCCATAGGGCGCCTGGTTCGATCGGTGCCTCAGCTTATCCTTCGCGGGTGATAAAGGGAAGAAAAATGCCCGGCCACATGGGCGATCAGAAAGTGACGGTTAGGAACCTTTTGGTTGTCAAAACAGACAAGGAAAATAACCTCCTAGTGCTCAAAGGAGCGGTCCCTGGGGCAAAGGGAGGCTATCTCTTGATTAAGAAAGCCAATTTTCAACGCGATATCGGCACGGTGAAGAAAAGCGCCGACGAGAATAAAGAAGAAGATAAAAAATAAGAGTCAACAATGGCAAAAGTTCAAATATTAGACCAAAACGGGAAAAAAGCTAAAGAGATAAATGCGCCAGAAGAAGTCTTGTCCTACCCCGCAAAAGAACATCTGATTTACGAAGCGGTTATAAATTATCGCGCTAATCAAAGACGGGGGACTGCCTCAACCAAGACGAGAGGCGAGGTGAGGGGAGGGGGTCGTAAGCCATGGAGACAAAAAGGGACGGGAAGAGCACGGGCTGGAAGCACTCGCTCCTCGATTTGGAAAAAGGGCGGGACCGCTTTCGGCCCCAAACCCAGGGATTACTCTTATAAAATACCTAAAAAGGCGAAAAGAAACGCTCTGAAATCTATCCTATCTATGAAATTCACAGAAAATCAGATCCTGGTTTTAAAAAGTCTCGAATTCAAAGAGCCAAAGACGAAAGAAGGGATCAATCTTTTAAAGAAATTGAACCTTGAATCGGCATTGTTTATCGACAAAGATGAAAACAAAAACCTTTTTCTTTGCCTCAGAAATATCCCTAAGGTCAAAGCCATCGATCAGAACAATATAACCGTGTATGATGTGATGAATCATCAGTCCCTGGTATTTACCGAAAGGGCTTTCAAGTCGTTAATGGAGAGATTAAAGTGATAAAGGACCCCTATAAAATAATCTTGAGGCCTGTGATTACAGAGAAAAGTTCGAGGTTGAAGGAAATGAACAGAGAGGTCTGTTTTGAGGTGGCGTCTCAGGCCAACAAGCTGGAGATCAAGGAAGCGGCCGAAAAGCTTTTTAAAATCAAGGTGGATAGAGTCCGCATTGTGAAAAAGACCGGTAAAAAAAAGAGAGTTGGCCGGAATGAAGGATGGACCAAAGATTGGAAAAAGGCCTATGTCAAGTTAAAAGAAGGCGAAAAAATGATTGAATATTTTGAGGCAGTATAAAATGGGAATCAAAACATATAGGCCAACGACTTCCAGTTTGCGTCACAAGACGGGACTCAACTTTGAGGAACTCACAGCTCATAAACCCTATAAGCCCTTGGTGCAGAGTCTCAAGAAATCCGGGGGGAGGAATTCTCGGGGCAAGATTTCGATCCGTCATCGAGGAGGAGGGCACAAGAGGCTTTATCGTCTCATAGATTTCAAGCGGGATAAGTTGGATATTCCCGGCGTGGTCGAATCCATCGAATATGATCCCAATCGTTCAGCCTTTATCTCCCTTATTTTATACAAAGATGGAGAGCGGCGATATATCTTGACGCCTGAGAATTTAAAGGTTGGACAGACTATCGTTTCTGCAGACAAACAAGTGGATATTCTTCCTGGCAATTCTATGCCTTTGCGCTTTATTCCTCTAGGCACGATCATCCACAACATCGAGATGAGAAAGTCCAAAGGAGGCCAGATGGCCAAGGCAGCTGGTTCTGGAGCTCAAATCCTTGCCAAAGAGGGAGATTATGCCCAGATTCGCCTTCCATCGTCCGAAATACGGTTGATTCATCTAGACTGTCGGGCGACAGTCGGACAAGTTGGAAATGTCAATCATCAAAACATTTCGATAGGAAAAGCCGGAAGAGTGCGCTGGAAGGGACGGAGGCCTCGCGTGAGGGGTTCAGCCATGAATCCTATCGATCATCCCCATGGAGGGGGAGAAGGAAAGGCCAAGGGCGGACGAGATCCGGTCACGCCGTGGGGACAGCCCACCAAAGGGTATAAAACGAGAAGAAATAAAAGAACACAAAGGTATATCGTTAGGAGAAGGAGTAAGTAATCATGGCCAGATCTCTGAAGAAGGGTCCTTTTATCGAGGAAAAATTACTCCACAGGGTGCAAGAGCTGTCCTCGCAAAGGGGAAAGAGGCAAGTCATCAAGACGTGGTCCCGGCGTTCCACTATCATCCCGGAAATGGTCGGTCTGACGATTGCTGTTTACAACGGCAAAAGGTTTATCCCGGTGTTCATAACCGAAAACATGGTTGGTCATAAATTGGGGGAATTCTCCCCGACACGGACCTTTAAAGGTCATACGTCTAAGACCGCTCGAACGATCAGGATGAAGAAGTAAATGGAAGAACAAAACATCGTCTCCCAAGCTGTTTCTAAATATGTAAGGATTTCTCCCCAAAAGTGCCGACTTGTGGCCGATTTGGTGAGAGAGAGGTACGTAGGGGAAGCTCTTACCATTCTGCGTTTTTCAAAAAAAAAGAAGGCGAGCGCCATCGTGGAGAAAGCTTTGCGCTCAGCCATCGCCAATGCTCAACAGAGGGTTCCTAATGTGGATGTGGACAATCTTTTTATTTCAAAAATATTTGTGAATCAAGGGCCCCAGTGGAAAAGGTGGAGGGCAGCTCCTATGGGAAGGGCGGCGAGGATTTTGAAAAGGACAAGCCATGTCCACATCTATTTGGAAGAAAAGAAAGGGAGTTAGAAGTGGGCCAGAAAACACATCCTCACGGATTTCGATTGGGTTTCAATAAACAATGGAGTTCCCGGTGGTTCGCCAAAGGACCTGAATACAGCCGTCTAATTCACGAAGATCTGAAGATGAAAAAAATTATCAAAAAGAGGTACTACCACGCTGGAATATCTGAGGTTGATATCGAGCGAGTCGGGCCGAAAATTCGTGTGATTGTGCACACAGCGCGACCAGGCATCGTGATTGGGCGTGGGGGGAAAGAAATCGAATCCCTTAAGACTTTCCTTCAGGAGATTGCTCAGAAGGATGTATACATCGATATTAGAGAAGTAGATAAACCAGAGCTAGATGCCCTGCTTGTGGCCGAAGGGATCGCCATCCAGCTGGAAAAAAGAATCGCCTATCGAAGAGCCATGAGGAGAGCGGTGGAGATGTCCCTAAAAATGGGGGCAAAAGGTATAAAGGTAATGTGTTCAGGCCGGTTAGGAGGCGTAGAAATAGCACGATCTGAATGGTATTTAAAAGGACAATTGCCCCTGCAGACTTTAAGGGCCAGCATAGATTACGGATTTACGGAAGCATTCACGACTTACGGCCAGATAGGTATCAAAGTCTGGATTTATACTGGAGATGTGGAAAAAGAAAAAATGACATCGCAAACGGCAGAGGTTGAGGAGATTTAACCATGCTTATGCCTAAGAAAGTGAAGTACAGAAAGCAACAGAGAGGGCGGAGAAGGGGCAAAGCCTATCGTGGGTCGACCCTGGTTTTTGGGGAATATGGCCTCCAAGCGACGGAACCGTGCTGGCTTACTGCCCGACAGATCGAGGCTGGCCGAATCGCTATCACTCGGCATGCCAAAAGAAAAGGTAAATTATGGATTAGAGTTTTTCCTTGGAAGCCAGTTACCAAAAAACCTACAGAAGTGAGAATGGGTAAAGGTAAAGGAGATCCCGAGTTTTGGGTCGATGTGATTAAACCGGGCAGGATTTTGTACGAAGTCGAGGGGGTAACGGAGAGTGTGGCTAAGGAAGCAATGCGTCTGGCGGCACAAAAGCTGCCAGTGAGGACGAGGTTCATATCTCGGGAAAGCATGGAGATGCGATGAAGGCAAGAGAATTAAGAGAGCTATCCGAGGAGGAGCTGATTAACAAAGATGAAGAACTGCGGGATCAGCTTTTTAAGCTGAAGTTTCAGCACACATTGGGTCAATTAGAGAATGCGATGAAACTCAAGAACTTAAAAAAAGACAGGGCGAGAATTAAAACAATCATCCTCGAAAGAAAAAAAGGAAAAGAAAAAGAATGAACAAGACGCAAGGGAGACGAACGACAAAGGTTGGCGTAGTCGTTGGGAATAAAATGACGAAGACAGTGGCGGTTCTTGTTGAACGTCAAGTGAGGCATCCTTTATATAAAAAGACGGTCAAACGAAGGAAAAAATTTCTTGCTCATGATGAGTATGAAAAATGCCAAATCGGGGACCTGGTAAAAATTGTCGAAACCAGACCCATAAGTAAGAAGAAAAGGTGGATGGTCAAAGAAATATTGGAACTTTCCTCCGCCACCACAGGAAAAGAATTTGAGGATAACGAAAAATGATTCAATCCGAGACGATGCTCAAAGTTGCGGATAATTCAGGAGCTCGGAAAATACTCTGTATCACTCCTCTTGGCGGAGGAGTAGGAAAGACAGCCTCAATCGGGGATATTATTTCAGCATCAGTGAAGGAAGCCGATCCTGAAAGTAAGATACCGAAAGGGAAAGTTATCCGGGCAGTAATCGTGCGAACAAAAAAGGAGGTTAGAAGGAAGGATGGTTCCTACATCCGATTCGATGATAATGCCGCTGTAGTCATTGATAAGCAAGGTGAACCCATAGGTACACGTGTGTTTGGACCTGTGGGGAGGGAATTGCGCGAAAAAAAGTTTATGAAAATTGTTTCCCTCGCTCCGGAGGTTCTCTGATGAATAAGCTTCCTTTCAAAAAAAATGATACGGTCATCGTCATAGGCGGCAAAGATAAGGGGAAAACGGGCAAGGTGCTCAAAGTCATCCCCGGAAAGGAAAGGGTTGTTGTGGAAAAAGTCAATCTAACCAAAGAATTCATAAAACGCGATCAAAGCCGAAATATCCAAGGCGGTGTTATGGAAAAAGAAGCGCCGATCCATGTTTCCAATCTGATGTTGTACTGTTCCGAATGCGGCAGGGGTGTCAGGATTAAAAAGAAAAGGCTTGAGGATGGCAGCACCATAAAGGTCTGTTATAGGTGTGACACGACCATCGAATAGGGAAGATGAGGTTTAAAGAATGAGTCGTCTTCAAGAAAAATATCATAAGGAAATCATTCCCGAGCTGCGGGTAGAATTATCCATAGCGAATAAGATGGCTATTCCGAAGCTCGAGAAAATCGTTATCAATGTCGGAGTCGGCGATGCCCTTCAGAACATTAAATTATTGGATACGGCCAAAACGGAACTGAGCCTTATTACCGGACAATATCCCGCTGTTGGAAGGGCAAAAAAGTCAATATCATCCTTTAAACTTCGAAAAGGACAGGCGATTGCCTGTTATGTAACCTTGAGAGGAAAAAGGATGTATGAATTTTTTGATCGTTTGGTCAATATCGTCCTCCCTCGTGTGAGGGATTTCCGGGGTGTTTCCTCGAGGGCATTCGATGGCAGAGGAAATTACACTCTGGGGATGAAGGATCAATTAGTTTTTCCCGAGATTGACTATACGAAGGTGGAAAGACCCCGGGGAATGAACATTACTTTTGTGACCAGTGCAAAGGACGATAAGCAAGCTTTTGCTCTGCTGAAAAAATTGGGCATGCCTTTTAGTAGTGTCTGATAAGGAAGGAAACAGTGGCAAGAAAATCAATGATGGCAAAATACAGAAGGGAACCGAAATATTCGACAAGAAAAAAGTATCGATGCCGGATTTGTGGACGTTCCAAGGGATATTATCGAAAATTCGATATGTGCCGATTATGTTTTCGAGAACTCGCTTTGAAGGGAGAAATCCCGGGTATCATAAAAGCATCCTGGTGATTTAAGGGAGAAGAAATGAATCTAACAGACCCCATCGCCGATATGTTGACAAGGGTGCGCAATGCAGTGCTTGTCAAAAAGAAAGAGGTCAATATGCCCTCTTCCCGTTTAAAAGTGGAAGTAGCCAAAATACTGAAAGAAGAAGGCTACATCAAAAATTTTAAGGTTGTCGATGATAACAAACAAGGAAGACTCAGCATCATGCTGAAATATACCGAGGACAATCGAAGTGTCATCACAGGACTTCAGAAAATCAGCAAGCCGGGATGTCGCATTTATTGCAAAGGAGATGCTATCCCTAAGGTTCTGGCTGGACTGGGGATAGCCGTCGTTTCGACTTCTCAGGGAGTCATTACAGGTAGGAAGTGTGAAGAAAAAGGCGTGGGCGGAGAGGTTTTATGCTATATCTGGTGATATAGGATGAGAGGGGAAGAAAGATGTCAAGAGTAGGAAAACAGCATGTGATCATACCGGAAGGAACAAAGGTTAATATTTTAGCCGATCATATCGAGGTGGAAGGCCCGAAGGGCAAACTGACTTCTCCTTTGTTCCCAGGGATCAAAGCGGAGATGAAAGAGCATGAAATTATATTCACTCGATCTTCCGAATCCCCTCAAAAAAGATCCCTGCATGGTCTCTGCCGCACCTTGGCTAACAATGCGATTGTTGGTGTCTCGGCAGGATTTTCAAAAGAATTAGAAATAGTGGGTGTGGGGTATCGTGCGAAATTGGAAAAAAATAAGCTGGAGATGAATTTAGGCTATTCAAAACCGGTTATATACGAAATTCCCGAAGATATTGAAATTGTGGTCGAAAAACCCACTCTGATAACGGTCAAAGGAATCGACAAGCAACGAGTGGGACAAGAAGCGCATAAAATAAGGAGTTTTCGAAAGCCTGATCCGTATAAGTTGAAAGGAATCCGATACGTCGGAGAGCATTTGTTAAAAAAGGAACGTAAAGCAGGAGTGGTCGGTGCTTAAACAAAAAACGGTTTTAAAAAAGGAAGCAAGGAAAAGAATACGCAAGCGTATCCGCAAAAAGATTAGAGGGACATCAGAGAGACCGAGAGTTGTTGTGTCCAAATCCAATCGATACATCTACTCTCAGGCGATCGATGATGAGACAGGAAGAATTTTAACCGCCGCCTCGAGTTTAGAAAGGGAATACAGGGACAAGAATCAGAAGACGAAAAATATAGAAACGTCAAAGGCTGTGGGCGAGATAATGGCCAAAAGATTGAAAGGAAAAAAGGTGAAAAAGATTGTCTTCGATAGAGGATTCTATCCCTACCACGGACGCATCAGAGCTTTGGCTGAAGCAATGAGAAAAGAAGGGATCATTTTCTAGGCAACGATAAAGGAGGAAATAGAGTGGCTGAGGAAGAAAAAAAAGAAGAAACAACGCAGAAAATAGAGAAAGAGTCTCCTCATAAGGATGAGAAGGAAACGAAAAAAAGAGCAGAAAAGGCTGTTGAAAAATCGGATGTGAGCAAAATCAGGTCTATGGAGGAAGAGGAAATAGAGTTTAAGGATCAGGTTATTTCCATCCGGCGAGTGACTAAGGTCGTAAAAGGAGGGAAAAATCTCAGCTTTTCGGCATTAGTGGCTGTAGGGAATGAAAGTGGATTAATCGGCATCGGAAAAGGGAAAGCCCGAGAGGTTCCGGTGGCTATCGCAAAAGCTGCTCAAGATGCAAAGAAGAAATTGTTTGAAGTTCCCATTCAGGAGACCACCATTCCTCATTTCATAAAAGGAATTCATGGAGGAGGAGAAGTCATCCTTCGACCTGCATCCAAAGGTACAGGAGTCATAGCCGGAGGGGCCGTGAGGGTTATCATGGAGTTGGCCGGGATAAAAGATATTTTGACCAAATCCCTTCGCAGCAATAATCCGATAAGCGTGGCCAATGCCACTATCGATGCCTTGAAAAAGCTTAAAAGTCCTGATCATGTTTCAAAATTGAGAGGTAAGGAAAAGGAAGCGATATGGCAGTGAAGAAGGAAGCGAATAAAAGCCGAGAAAAAAAACCCGAGAAAAAGAGGAAGCCAGAGATGAGCAAGTCTAAAGACAGACGGCTAAAAATTGTGCTCGTCCGCAGCGTTATCGGTCATCCAGAAAAGCAAAGAGAAGTCGTCAAGGGGCTTGGATTACGGAAGCTTAACTCAGTTGTCATTCGTGATGATTGCCCTGAGGTTAGAGGAATGGTCAGGAAGATTCCACATCTTGTAACCGTGGAGGTTTTGGAGAAACAATGAATTTGAGCAACCTTCATCCCGCAAAAAATTCTCGTAAGAACAGGAAGCGTGTAGGCCGGGGCCCAGGTTCAGGTAAGGGGAAGACGGCTGGAAGGGGAACAAAAGGCCAAAAGTCCATCTCCGGATATTCGCGGAAACGCGGTTTCGAGGGAGGACAGATGCCTCTGCATCGGAGGGTCCCTAAGAGAGGGTTTACAAATATTTTTAAAAAGGAATACCAGGAGATCAACCTCGATCGTCTAGGAAAAATCAAGAAAGATAAGATCACTCCCAAAGACCTCGTGGATGCTGGTTTGCTGAAAAAGGAATCTTTGGACATAAAAATATTGGGAAAAGGAGATATAGCGACGGCAAAAGAAATCCATGCCCATAAGTTTACCCATTCCGCTCAGGAAAAGATTAAAAAGGCGGGGGGAAAAACCATAATTATTGGAAGCAAATAATGTTAGAGAGCATAAGGAACATTTTTAGCATTCCCGATTTGAGAAGAAGGGTCATCTTCACTCTGCTTTTGTTGGCTGTCTATCGGATTGGAGCCCAAATTCCCAGCCCGGGCATCAGTGCCCCGGCCCTCGAAGAATTTTGGCAGATGCAGAGAGGAACCATCTTAGGCTTTGTGGACTTGTTCACGGGGAGGAGCATGTCCCGTATGACCATTTTTGCTCTGGGCATCATGCCCTATATCAGTGCTTCCATTATCCTCCAGCTTCTTCAGGTGGTATGGCCATATTTGGAGAGGTTGTCCAAGGAAGGAGAGCTGGGGCGCAAAAAAATTACGCAATACACACGATATGGGACTATTCTGATTTGCCTCATCCAGTCTTTTGGAATAAGCATATTTTTAGAAAGCCTGACGAGTCCGGTCAGCGGAGTTCCCATCGTTCCCAATCCGGGTTGGGGTTTCAGGCTTTTGACTGTTCTCACTATGTCCACTGGAACAGTCTTTATTATGTGGCTGGGTGAACAGATCTCCGAGCGTGGCATCGGAAACGGGATATCTCTCATCATCTTTGCCGGAATTGTCGTTAGCCTTCCCAGCGGAATAAATAGTATTCTCTCAGGGATCCGGTCAGGAGATATGTCTCCTTTGAGAATGATCTTTCTTTTGATCATAATGCTGGCGGTCATCGTAGTTATCGTATTTGTCGAGAGAGGCCAGAGAAGAATTCCGGTTTCTTATGCTAAGAGAGTTGTGGGCCGGAAAATATATGGGGGGCAGAGTACCCATCTTCCGTTGAGAGTGAATACGGGCGGCGTCATACCCATTATTTTCGCTGCCTCTATCGTTACCATCCCGTCTACGATTGCCCAGCTGGTCAAGGTTCCCTTCGTCCAAAATATCGCCATGCAGTTCGGAATGGGAATGCCTCTGTACAATTTGCTTTATGTCGCCTCTATCATTTTCTTCACCTATTTTTACGTTTCTATCATTTTTAATCCATCGGATGTGGCGGACAACCTGAGAAAATACGGAGGATTCATTCCCGGTATCAGACCCGGAAAGAATACCTCTGATTTTATCGATGCCGTTCTGTCCCGTATTACGCTGGTAGGAGCTATCTATCTTGCGGCTGTGGCGGTCTTGCCGGAATTCATGATCACAGGATTCAAGGTGAGCGCTCTTCCTTTCATCGGAGATTTTTTGGATGCCAACATGCCCAGGTGGTTTACCCAGGGGCTGAATGTTAATTTCTATTTTGGCGGCACCTCCATCCTCATCGTTGTGGGAGTGGCCATGGACACCATGCAGCAGATCGAAGCCCAGCTTGTTATGCGTCATTATGACGGATTCATGCGGCGCGGGCGTTTAAGAGGAAGAAGAGGATGAGAATTATACTGCTAGGACCCCCCGGGAGCGGTAAAGGGACTCAAGGTGACTTGATCGAGCGGAAATACGGTTTTCCCAAGATATCGACAGGTGATCTTCTGCGTGAAGCCGTCAAAGAAAACACTCCTTTGGGGATGAAGGCCGCAGCAGCCATGAATCGAGGAGAACTGGTAGCCGACAATGTCGTAGTAAAAATAGTGGCGGAAAGAGTCGCAAAAGAAGATTGTCAAAAGGGTTATGTTTTGGATGGTTTCCCTCGCAACATGAAACAAGCACACATGTTGGAAGGATTAGATCGTCCCTATGAAGTGGTTTTGGATATCCGGCTGAACGAGGAGGCTCTTGTTTCCAGGCTTTCCTCCCGAAGAATATGCTCGGACTGCGGAAACACATACAATCTTATCGCCAAAGCTCCTGTTGAGGAGAAGGAATGTGATGTATGTCATGGTGAGTTGGTGAAAAGGCGGGACGATGAACCTGAAGTTATAAAGGAGCGACTTAGAGTTTATCATCAAGAAACCGAGCCGCTTATCCGGTATTATCGAAAGCGGGATGCCTATCATCGGATAGATGGAGATAGAAGCATAGAGCGGGTCTTCCAAGACATCCAGACGATTTTGGATGGTGAGATAAGAAAATACAAACGGACAGAGGCCTTTCTATGATCGTTTTGAAAAGTCAGAAAGAAATAGCCGCCATAGGGAAGAGCTGTCAGATTGTGGCGCAAATTTTGTCTGACTTGGGGAAGATGATAGAGCCTGGAGTGAGGACCATAGATTTGGATGTCTATGCTGAAAAAAGAGCGAGAGAGATGAATGCTGTCCCAGCCTTCAAGGGTTACCGGGGCTATCCCGCATCTTTATGTGCTTCCATAAACGAAGAAATCATTCATGGCATTCCTTCCTCTCGCAGCCTGAAAGACGGGGATATCGTCAGCTTGGATTTTGGTGTTGTCTACGAAGGCTACTATGGTGACGCGGCTGTCACTTGTCCGGTCGGAACGATTAGCGATGATGCACAGAAGCTCATAAACGCTGCCAAAATGGCATTTTTTAAAGGCTATGACGAAATGAAAGAAGGAAAGAGGATATCGAATATTTCGCATGCTATCCAGAATTATGTGGAATCGCAGGGTTATTCGGTTATCCGGTCTTTTGTCGGTCACGGAATAGGGCTCTCACTTCACGAAGAGCCTCAAATTCCCAATTTTGGCCCTCCTGGGCATGGTCCAAAAATGAGAGTCGGGCTGGTCGTGGCCATCGAACCGATGATTGCTGCCGGCGATTGGAACGTTGAAATAAAAGACGATAACTGGACGGCTGTTACCAAAGATAGAACCCTTTCGGCTCATTATGAACACACAGTCGCTCTCACCTCAGACGGAGCTGAGATTTTAAGTTTAGCAGGAGAAAATATTTTGCCCCACCTCAAGGAGTCACCCTATGCCTAAGCAGGATGTTTTTGAAACAGAAGGAACGATCATCGAAACTCTGCCTAACGCTATGTTTCGAGTAGAATTGGCCAATAAACGTATCATCCTTGCCCATATATCGGGGAGAATGCGCAAACATTTTATACGTATCCTTCCCGGGGATAAGGTTTTGGTGGAACTCTCGCCATATGATTTAACAAAAGGAAGAATCACCTATCGATTCAAATAGAGGAAAAGGAAGATGAAAGTCAGAGCATCTATAAAAAAAATTTGCAGGAACTGCCGAATAATAAAAAGGAAGGGGACTTTGCGCGTTATCTGTTCGAATCCCAAACATAAACAAAAACAAGGTTAAACGAGGTAAAAATGGCAAGAATAGCGGGAATAACACTCCCTCCGGAAAAGAGGATTGAAGTCGGATTGACGTATATCTATGGCATCGGTCGTTCTAAGGCGAACACGATACTCCAGGAAGCAAAGATAGATAAGGACAAGAAGGTTAAAGCTCTGAGTGAGGACGAGGTAAATAAGATACGGAACATCATAGAAACTCAGGAAAAGATCGAAGGAGATTTAAGAAAAGAAGTCACGCTTAACATCAAAAGGTTGATGGATATCGGTTCCTACAGAGGTCTGAGACATCGAAGACGGCTTCCAGTCAGGGGGCAAAGGACGAAAACCAATGCTAGAACTCGAAAGGGACCGCGCGGACACACTATAAAGAGGAAGTAGGAGAGGATTAATGGCAAGACCGAGAAGAAAGACCAAGAAAAAAAAGATAAAGAAGGAAATTGGGTTTGGAATCGCCTATATCCAATCAACTTTTAACAATACGATCATTACCATAACCGATCAGCAGGGGAATTCCCTGTGCTGGGCGAGTTCCGGGACGGCTGGATTTAAAGGAGCCAGAAAAGGTACCCCATTTGCAGCTCAATTGGCGGCCAAGGAAGTCGCCTCCAAAGCCAGAGAATTTGGTGTGCGGTATGTCGATGTCAAGATCAAGGGACCGGGGGCAGGGAGAGAATCGGCCATTAGAGCCCTTCAAGCGGACGGAATGGAAATTAAATCCATCAGAGACGTAACCCCGATTCCTCATAACGGCTGCCGGGTGAGGAAGAGAAGAAGGGTTTAGAGAGGGACTTACAAGGAGAAGAGGATGTCAGTCTATAAAGAATCTGTCTGTCGTTTATGTCGGGCGGAACGAGTCAAGCTTTTTCTCAAGGGGAACAAGTGTTTGACGGAGAAATGCCCGGTTGAACGAAGACCTTATCCCCCAGGTGAGCACGGTAGGATGAGAAGGAGAATTTTGGGTTACGGCATTCAGTTAAGGGAAAAGCAGAAACTGAAACGCTATTACAGTATGTCGGAAAGGCAGTTCCGTCTTTATTTTCAGAGAGCGGAAAGAAAAAGAGGGATCACGGGTGAGAATCTTCTGCAGATGCTGGAAAGGCGTTTGGATAACGTCGTATTCCTCAGCGGTTTTGCCCACTCTCGGGCTCATGCTCGTCAGCTCATTAGTCATGGACATTTTCGAATAAACGATTACAAAGCCAATATCCCTTCACATTTGGTGGAAGTGGGGGATATCCTTTCTTTCCGGGACAAATCAAAAAAGCTCGATGAAGTGAAGGCGATCGTGGAATTCCATAAGAATAAATCTGTTCCAGGATGGCTCGAGGTGGATCGGGATGGAATGTCAGTAAAAGTTCTTTCTCTTCCGAAAAGAGAGGAGATCCCGTTTGATGTGGAAGAGCATCTGGTTGTGGAGCTCTATTCTAAATAGCCTGTATGAATTGACAGAGATAAATGACCAGATAGTCTTTATTCCTAAGTTATACCCCATGATTGGATCATAAGGATGTGAAAAAAAAGGAGGAGGCATGATAGAGACAGGCTTTCAGAGACCAAAATACTTGGAATGCGATTATGAGACGCTGACGGAAAAATATGGAAAATTCTCCGCCCAGCCTTTTGAAAGAGGATATGGGGTTACGATTGGTAACGCTCTTCGGCGAATTCTGCTTTCCTCGATTACAGGGGCCGCCATAACCAATGTCCGTATTCAAGGTGTTCTTCATGAATTTTCAACCCTTCCCGGTGTTGTCGAAGATGTGACCGATATCATTCTTAATGTCAAGAGCATCCCTCTTAAAATGGTGGGACAGGAGGCCAAAACTCTGACCTTGAATAAAGAGGGGCCGGCCGAAGCAAGCGCCGCGGATATCGTCCACGATTCGGATGTAGAAATCCTGGACAAAGACATCCATATCGCAGCTCTAGATAAGGATGGTAAGCTCGACATGGAAATGGTCGTCAATAATAACAGAGGATATATCTCTGCAGACCGAAATTTCGATGAAAACTTAAGCGTTGATTTCATCCCGGTAGATTCCTCTCATTCTCCGATCCTTAAGGTGAACTATATGATCGAGCCGGCAAGGGTGGGAAAGAGGGTGGATTTTGAAAATCTCACCATAGAGATCTGGACAACAGGTGCGATAACTCCTCAAGATGCTCTAAGTCAAGCCGCAAAAATATTACGGGACCATCTGGCCATATTCCTCAGGATCATTGATGAGCCAAAGGTCAAGGACCAGGTTCCAGAACGGAGAGAAATCCCCTATTATTCACAAAAGGATATTCTGTCCAAGTCTATCGACCATCTGGAGCTTTCTGTAAGGTCCAATAACTGCCTGAGGTCGGCAGGTATTGAAAAAATATACGAACTTGTCCAAAAAACCGAAGAGGAACTTCTAAAGACCAAAAATTTCGGTCGCAAATCTCTAACGGAAATAAAAGAGACTCTGCAAGAACTGGGCTTAGGCCTTAACCTGGATCTCCATCCGAAGCTTATAGAGCAGATTGAGGGAGAAAAAAAAGAGGAAGAAGAGACTGAAGAATGAGACATCGAGTGAAAGGGAAGAAATTGGGGAGAGAAACGGCCCAGCGCAAAGCCCTGTTGAGAAATCTTGTTACTTCCTTCGTGGAGAAGGAGAGAATTCGAACCACATTGGCTAAAGCCAAGGCTACCAGACCACTTGCTGAGAAAATGATCACTCTGGCTAAAAAGGATACCCTCCATTCGCGCCGTTTAGCGCTCCGATACATTTACAAAAAGGATGTGGTCAAAAAGCTTTTCGATGAGATAGGCCCCCGGTTTAGCGAAAGGCCCGGCGGGTATACAAGAATAATCAAGATCAGCCCTCGAGCCGGAGATGGTGCAGAGATGGCTGTCCTTGAACTTGTCGGTACGGAATTCAAGAAAAAGGAAAAGAAAAAGACCGCGGCTGAAAAGGCTAAAGAGATAGCCAAGAAAAAGAGATAAACCGCCTTCAGAGCAGACAGTAAAGGGAAAAAAGGGGATAGAAGCTACTTGTTGTTTTGTGTTACCCAGAGCTGTTGTCCTGGATAGATCTTCGATCTTGAGCTAAGGCCATTCAGAGCGAGTAAATAGTTAAGATCCATCCCGAATTGTTTGGCGATTTTATATGGAGTATCCCCGCTCTTCACTAAGTAAGGGATAGCCCCTTCAGGGGTTCCGGATTGAATCACGAGTTTTTGTCCCACCCGGAGAATGTTATCGCGTAAGTTGTTCAGGGTTTTGATTTCTTGCACCGTGGTGTTGAAGGCCTTAGCGATCACGTAGAGGTTATCTCCTTTTTTCACGCTGTAAATTAGTTTTTCGCCTTCTTTAGTGAGAGTCCGGGGAGTGTAAGAGGAATACCTGCTTCCTGAAACGGGAATCCTCAGTCTCTGTCCAGCTCGGATGAGATAATTTCTATTGAGATTATTCGCCCGGGCAATGGTTGAAACAGAGGTTCGGTAATGCTGAGCGATAAGAGAGACGCTCTCCCCTCTTCGGACAGTATGGTACCTGAATGTGGCTTCAGGGGGGATGTATCGAGCGATATTATTGAGAGAAGGCGGCACTCTTTCAGCATGGCCAACCGGAACCCTTAGTTCGTATTCATTGTCGGGAGTGGATTTGTGACGCAGTTCGGGATTAAGCCCTGTTAATACCTCCTCCTCTATTCCCATAGCCTGGGCTAGGCTGGATAATCGAACAGGACGGTTGATGGAGGCCGTTTCGTAATCCAGAGGGGGAAGAGGCTGAGGGAGATCGAAGCCGTATTTTTCGGGATCCTGGATGATCAAGAGAGTGGCGATAAAGCGCGGGACGAAACGGGAGGTTTCTCGGGGAAGCATCAAGTAGAGGTCCCAGAAATTGTCCATGTATTCCAATCTCTGGGAGCGAATGAGTTTCAGCACCCTGAATTCCCCACAATTATAAGCAGCCAGGGCGGTTGTCCAATCGCCGAACATAGAGTGGAGTTCATCGAGATACTTAATGGCAGCATCCGTGGCTTTTTCGAAATCCATGCGCTCATCTATCCAGCGGTCTCTCTTCAGTCCAAACCTGTATCCTGTGGAGGAAATGAACTGCCAGAGTCCCAGGGCAGCGGCTCGAGAGTAGGCGTTGACCTTGAACCAGCTCTCTATCATTGGCATCCAAGCCAGTTCTTCGGGGAGCCCTGCTCTCACCATTTTTTCCTTGATCATGTGCACATACAATCCCGAACGGGTATAGGCCTGTTCAAATTCTTTTCTCTCAACTGTCTGAAAGTTTTTTATCTCTTTTGTGACATGTTCATTTTCGGTAAGTGGAATGGTACGGCTGTTCCCGTTGATAGCTGTGATTCGCGAAGCATAGATTTCCTGGATTCGGCGAGCGATGAGAAGACGGAGGTCGTTTTTCTCTTGAATCTGGGGGCTATCCGGAGGCAGGTCGAGCCGGAGGAGTATGCTGTAGGCTTCATCAAGAGCAGCTAGTGCGGTGTCCAAATCACCTTTATCCCAGGCAAGGCGTGCATCTTGATAGGCATCAAAGGCTTCTTGGAGAAGCTGTGAGGGTTCGCCCTGTTCTTCATCATAAGGAATTTCCTCTAAAAGGGCCGCTGTTTCCTCCACTTCTTCTTTTTCCGGCTTTTCTTTTACCTCTGTTTCGACGACAGGAGGCTCCTCAGGTATTTCGGCAAGCTGAGGGGGCTGTTTTTCAGAAACTGTAGGAGGTTTTTTGGTGGCCTCGGTGGCTGGTTTTGGGTGCCGGGAGCAATTCCACTGCACGAAAACAAAGAGAATGATGAGTGGAAAGGCTAATGCAGTTTTATTTCTCCTCATCGTCTTTACTCGGAAAAAGATAAATTTATACCATTTATACAGGGATCGAGTCAACAAATTCAATAATTTAGTCGGAATGCTCCTTATGAGATTGGAGAGACAATTTTTGGTGCCACATCCAGGCAGTTTCGATGATGGTATCCAGCTGTGAGTGGTTGAGTTTCCATCCCAACATCTGCTCTGCCTTTTCCTTTGAGGCCAGAAGGATGGCCACGTCTCCCTTTCTTCTCGGTTTGACTGAATAGGATACTTTTTGTCCGGTAACCGATTCAACTTTTTCGATCACCTCCAGGATGGAATACCCCTTGTTTGTTCCCAGGTTGATATATTCGCTCTGCGGGAGGGAGGGAAGCTTTTTGAGGGCGAGCACATGGGCACGGGCCAGATCCGTCACGTGTATATAATCCCTGATCGCGGTTCCATCCGGCGTGGGGAAATCGGAGCCATAGAGATCGAACCCTTTTTTTTCGCCTAAAAGATACAGGAGGATATTGGGAATGAGATGCGTTTCGGGTTCATGCATTTCTCCCATTTGTCCTTCGGGATCAGCGCCCGCGGCATTGAAATATCTAAGAGAAATGAACTTCAAGCCATAGGCCCGCTCGTATTCCCGGAGAATTTTTTCGACGAACAATTTGGTTAATCCATAGGGATTGGAAGGATTACAAACATGAGATTCGGGGATAGGGGTTTGACGAGGAATGCCATAGACCGCTGCACTTGAGGAGAAAATGAAATTTTTTGTTTTTGATTCCAGCATAATCTGGAGCAGATTCATGCTGGTGATCAAATTGTGCCTAAAATATTTTTGGGGATCGAGGAAGGATTCGCCGACCTGAATAAGAGAGGCGAAATGAAGGACACCTTGGAAATCATGCAGTTGGAAAGCCCTTTCCAGATCGCCCTTTTCCAAAAGATCTCCTTTTATGATTTTTCCTTCAGGGACGAGCATTTTATTACCATTGGAAAAGTTATCAAAAACGACCACTTCAAATCCTTCTCGAATGAGCTCTTTAACTGTATGGGATCCGATGTAACCGGCTCCTCCGGTCACGAGGATTTTCATGCCTTTCCTTCCTCAATCATTTTTTTTGCCCTTCGCAATCCATTTTCCTTTGTCTCGAATTCGTTGTCCAACTGCATTTGGTAGAGTTTTTTCAGGTGTTTTCCCATCCTCGGGCCGGGTGGAACACCTAATTGGATCAAGTCTCTTCCCATGATGAGAGGCTGAATGGTTTCCTTGGAAACGTTGAGTTCTTCAAACTTTTTCAATAGCCAACGGCTTTCGCGATCCAGTGATTTTATGGGATATTCCGTTCTTCCGGCTCGGTCTGCCGCATCAAGATAAATCAGGAGCTCTATTTCTCCTTCTACATCAGCGGCAAGTCGGTTAAAGGCCTTTTTGGTGATGACCTTTCTGTTTTGCCAGAGCTCAGAAGCTCTATGGTGACATTTGATCAAAGAAGGGACCATTTTTTTTAGGTTATATCCATTCCAAGAGAATATTTTGAGCCGCTCGAATATTTTCTTTGTGATTTTTGCGCTACTGATATCATGTCCATTGCTGGTGATAACCATCCGTCCCCGTTTGTACTCCCAAAGTGTCGTTTCAGGCTTTCCCACATCATGAAATAAGGAAGCTAGGAGAAGGACGAGAGTTCGAGGTTCATCCAGATGGATCAGATTGGCGAGCCTCCTGGCCTGACGGAGGGTAATCATCGTATGAATCCAGACTGTATGGTGGCCAAAGGCGTCTTTTTCAGGATGAAATAAAGAATCCTGGATGCAAAGAGTCAGTTTTTCCAGTTCAGGGAAAATCTGACGCAGGGCACCGAGACGGAAGAGTTCTTCCCAGCCTGAAGAGGGATTTGGAGAAAACAGCAGGATTTTGAATATCTCTTCCTTTATTCTCTCCACACTTATCCCGCTTAAGTCGATCTTTTTTGCCAGTTCGTATATTTCAGAATCCACTGAAAAATCGAGAACGGCAGCGAACCGGGCCGCACGGAGCACGCGCAGGGGATCTTCGGGAAATGCCCGAGGATTAGTCAACCTTAAAATTCGTTCAGCGATATCTTTCTGTCCCTGGAAGGGATCGAATACCCTTCCATCGTTCAAGCGGACAGCTATGCTGTTGCATCGGAAATCCCGTCTTTGCAAATCCTTTTCGAGAGGGAGGGTAGGATCAGAAGAGATGATGAAATCCTTGTGTTTTCGCAATTTTGTCGGTTTCGGCCTGTCTTTTCGAGGTAAAGCGATATCGTACGTTTTTCCTTTTAAGGTGAATTTGATCACTCCGAAGCTTTTTCCAACGATATCTATTTTTCCCCAGGGTTCCAGTTTTTTTATGATCTCGTCCACCTTGTGATGGGTAATGAGAATATCCATATCTTCGGACGGATCTTCCCGGATGATATCGCGCACGAATCCTCCTACGGCGTAGACATCGGGACCGAAAAGATCGATGAAAAGTTCTTTTTCTCTAAAATCCATCTTGATCTTCATGGGTTATACACCACTCAAATCCCTAAGGCTTTTTGCCGTCCTCTATTTTCTGTGTTCTTGAAGTCCTCCGAATCCGAGCAACCTCTCCAATTTTACAGGAAATATCGAGGATATGAAAGCCTATTGCGGATCACCAGACATTCTCAGCTCTTGAGCTCTTGGCATCATTATTGTATCCTAAGCCTTATAGTGGAGAGGAGTCGAAGAATGAGAAAGAAATCTTTCCTGCTTTTTGTCCTTATTCTGGCGATTGCTAATATTTCTTCCCCGGCTTCGATCGATGATGACTTGAGGCTCGAGTTAAGAGAAAAAAAGATTAGAGATTTCAGCCTCGATGGCCTGACCGTCGTTTTCTACGTGAATATCGCCAATTCATCATCCAGGACCTATTATCTTTCTGCTTATGAGTATCGTTTTTTGGTCGATCAAAAAGACTATCTCCAGCTTCGGACCGGACTGGAAGAGGGGATAATGATAGGGCCCAGAGACGAAACCCTTATCTCCTTTCCTGTCAAAATCACCTATGAGAATTTTTTCCGGGAGCTTCCCGAAATGGAGGAAGAACTCCATGCCGCATGCAATTTAATCGGCTGGGCCTGGTTTTCGGACGGGCGTAGGGACAGGGGAAAACTTCCTTTGGCTTTTTCTGCCGATTTTCCAATATTCAAGAAGCCTGAGGTCGATTTTGTCCGTCTGCTGGTGAACACCCTAACCATCGGAGGTGCTGATATCGAATTGGAGATCAAATTTAAAAATGAAAATGGATACGAGCTGTTGGTGGATAGGATAAGTTACAGTCTGACCCTGGGGGAGCATCCGATAAAAAAAGGCACCATCGCTGGGGATAAAAATATCGAAAAACAAGGAGAAAAAATTTTTTCTCTGCCCTTTCTATTGAATTTTTTTGAAGTGGGAAAGGGATTGTACGACTTGCTCCAGCAATCCTCTGCCTCCTGCTCTTTTTCTGGGGAAGCGGAAGTCACGACCGTGTGGGGACGATTGAATATTCCTTTCGGAAGACAGGGTGTAGTCTCCATCGAGCGAAATCCATAGTTGTTTTCGTGTGCGGCCATGGGGTGCAAATCGAAAGCTGCTCTCATTTCATGATAAGCATTGTCATCCCGACCTACAACAGGGCATCCTTGTTGGCCGAGGCTATTCAGTCTGTACTTGATCAAGAATATTTTCGGGATTCTCCTGGATCCTCATGTTATGAGCTTCTGGTGATAGACGATGGCTCGACTGATCGAACCAAGGAGATCGTTCAATCTTTTGGGGATAGTGTTAAATACATCTATCAAGACCACAAGGGAGTGGCGGCTGCCCGGAATAAGGGGATTTTGCTTTCTTCCGGTGAGTTCATCGCCTTTCTGGATTCTGATGACATTTGGCTGGAGAAAAAAATGAGAGCCCAGATGAGCTTTATGAAAGCTTATCCGAAAGCGATGGTTTGCTGCACAGAAGAAATTTGGATCCGTAATGGGGCCTTTGTCAATCCCCGAAAAAGACACCAAAAGTATTCAGGCTGGATCTTCGACAAGGTCCTTCCTCTCTGTCTTTTGAGCCTCTCATCGGCTCTCTTCCGAAAAAATCTTTTCGAGACGGTCGGGATTTTCGATGAAGGATTGCCGGTTTGCGAGGACTACGATATGGGAATCCGTATCGCCTATCGATATCCAATCCATATGGTCCCGCAGCCTTTGATTGTCAAAAGAGGGGGACATCCGGATCAGCTTTCTAAAAAGTATTGGGGAATGGATAGATTTCGCGTCATGGCCCTCGAAAAAGCGCTCGATCTGAACTTGAGCCCGATTCAGGAAGAATTGGTCAAGAAAGAACTGGTGAAAAAATGCCGAATTTTAGCCCAGGGTTTCTTGAAAAGAAAAAAGAAAGATGAGGCCGAGAGATATTATTTTCTGGTTCGAAAATACGGGCAAAATGAGGAGGAAAAATGAACGTGTTGAAAGTCATAAAGGAAAGAAGAAGCGTGCGCCGGTACAAGCCGGATCCTATTCCGGATGAAGTTCTGATTCGCGTGCTGGACGCTGCCCGTTTTTCTCCCTCCGGAAAGAACCTCCAGCCTTGGAAATTCATCCTGGTAAGGGACGATAAAGTTAAAAAGAGACTGGCTGAGGCTTCAGCAGGACAGTCTTTTATCGCCAGGGCTCCGATTGTCGTGGCGGCCTGTGGATTCCCGAATGATTGTTACTCCCGAATGGGCAATTATATGAAATCATGGCCTATCGATGTGGCCATCGCGGTTGAACACCTGATTTTACAGGCTCAGGAAGAGGGATTGGGAACCTGCTGGATAGGCGCCTTTGAGGAAAAAGAAGTCAAACGTATCCTTCAAGTTCCTGAAGATGTCAAGGTTTTAGCTTTGACCCCGCTGGGATATCCTGATGAAATTCCTAGATCGAGAGGAAGAAAGAACCTGGAAGAAATAGTTGTCTATGACTCGTTTAAATAAAGGAAATTCCCTCAAAAGGGGCCTTTCCCGAAGATTGACCCTTGAAAAATCCTATTTTATAATAATTCCGGGTAATCAGTAATTCTGCAAGAGGTGAGAAATGTTGGATGAGGCCACGATATCTAGGGCAATTATCGAGAGTTTCACGCGAGATCTTCTCCAAAGCCTGGAATCAGATGTTGTCATCTGTGGTGCTGGACCGGCAGGGTTGTGTGCGGCGTATTTTTTGGCTAAAGGAGGTTATAAGGTTGTGGTATTTGAACGGACGTTACGCCCTGGCGGAGGAATGCCGGGCGGAGGGATGATGTTCAACAAGATCGTGGTTCAAGAAGAGGCCAAGCATCTTCTCGATAACTGGGGGATCGATATGGTTCACTATGAGAAGAATTACTTTGTGGCCTCCTCTCTAGAGACCCTGGGCATGTTATTGAGCCAGGCCATCAAGAGGGGAGCTCGAATCTTTAACGGAATATCTGTGGAGGATGTGTTGATAATCGATGAGGAAATCCGGGGAGTCGTGATCAACTGGTCAGCAGCAGAGTCGGCTAAATTGCATGTCGATCCCTTAACAACGAAAAGTTCCTTTGTGGTTGATGCCACAGGTCATGCGGCAGAAATTGCCCAGGTAGTGAGCAAAAAAGCAGGAACCCGACTCATGACTCCTTCAGGGGAGATAATGGGAGAGCGTCCGATGTGGACGGAAAAGGGAGAAAGAGTATTGCTTGAAAATACTAGGGAGATATACCCCAACCTTTTCGTATGTGGCATGGCGGCCAATGCTGTTTTCGGCGGGCCTAGAATGGGTCCTATATTCGGGGGGATGCTCCTATCGGGTCAGAGGGTTGCCCAACTTATTGCCGGAAAACTCGATAAGAAATAGAGAGTCTTCAACACCCTGGGTTCAGACAGTTCTTATTATTCTTGGCCTACCCTGAATCAGCGGATTCATTAAAAAAGAAGCCCCACCTCTGGATGGGGTTTCTTTCAGAATGGAAATTTCTTGGACTTAACGGATATCTTAACTGGTTATCTAGAACCAGTAGTTGAGTCCTATGGAAATCTGGTAGCCGCTGAGGTCGAAAGGCTCGAATCCCTCGAATCCTTCGGTCAGATCCGCTTTGGCGAATTGGTACTTGAATTCAGCCTCGAGGCTGATCCGGTTGGCCAGAGGGACCATTATTCCGCCGAAGGCGTGGTAGCCGATCTGAAGTTTGTTTTCTTCCCTTGCATCGACATCATAAATCGGAAAGATCTCCACATCCCAATCGGTATCAAGCCATACGTCATCGAAATCGATGAATTGCCCAAACAGCCTTACATTCCAGAGGTAAACCCCAATACCGCCTCCGATGTAGGGAATGATTTTCTGGCGTCTCCCTAGAGGAGCGATTTTGACTGAAAGCTGAATAGGTGTAATCGAAACACTGAAGGTATGAGCAGGGATATAGTCTCCATTAAAATCATCGGGATAAGCCCAGACTCCGTCGAAGTCTTCGTAGGCAACATAACCTCTATACTGGCCCAGCTTGCTTTTGGAGTATCCCTCTATGTTGAGTATAAGGCTAAACTGGTTGGAGAAGAAATATTCATAACCGAAGCCGAAATTTGTGTCATGATAGCCAGTTTTGGCAAACGACATCTGGTCAAATTCGATCCACCACAGGTTGTCCTCCCGTATGTCGTATTGGGTTCGAGGAACGAAATATCCGATCTTGAACGTGACGACATCGGAAAAAATAAATCCGGGTACAGCTAAAAGGAAAATACACGATAAAATCAGTGCTCTTTTCATCTTTTTCACCTCTGATCATGAAATATGCAAAAACTATGCCATCTATATTCTATCCTGTTTAAGAGAAAAATGTAAGACTCAGTGTTGCCAAAAAGGGTCAACTGTCCACTGAATATCCTGTTTTCCCAAGATTATTGCTTAAAAGAAAGAATATGGGGACAGCCGAGTCATTCCATAATCCTTTACAAACGCTTTGCCGATTTTTAATATAGAGTCGGTATGGATAATGAGAACACGAGTCATCACGGTTAGGCCTGATCTTGTGGAACAGGACAAGATCGAAGAGATTGTCTCCATATTGGAAAAAGGAGGCCTTATCGTTTACCCGACCGAGACATTCTATGGGTTGGGAGCGGTCATTTTTTTTCCGAAGGCTATCCAGAAAGTGTATCTTTTGAAGAAGCGGGATCCTTCCAAACCACTTCCGGTAGTGATTTCCGACCTCGACATGCTGCATGAAGTTGCCCTGGAGCTTCAGGCAGCCTATAAGCCCTTGATCTCGGCCTTTTGGCCTGGACCTTTGACCCTCATTCTTAGGGCTTCCCCTCGAGTGCCCCGAGCATTCCAGGGACCTTCGGGATCGATCGGAGTTCGGTTGACCGGACACAAATGGTTGAGGAGCTTGGTCCGCCACGCCGACTTTCCCCTGACTGCCACCAGCGCCAATATATCGGGGGAAGCGGAGATATCGGACCCCAGGGAAGCTATCAGATTGTTCGAGGGCAAGGTCGACCTTATCGTTGACGGAGGAAAGACCGAAGGCGTGTTGCCTTCGACGATCGTGGATTTGACTGGAGAGAAACCTCGGATGGTGCGGGAAGGGGCAGTATCTTCCTTGCAACTCAAAAAGTATCTGCCGAATCTATCCCATGAATGAATGATAGAATGGATCTCTTTGGAAGGGGTACTTCCCGTTTCTCGATGGTTTACAAGGAAAACTCCATCCCTTCAAAGGCCAGACCGAATCCCTGTTTATTTAAGGCGTTTCTTTCTGCACCTTCAGGGTCGAGGGCAAAATTGGTATGGTTGAGGTGAGTGAAGTAAATCTTGTTTTTTCCTTCCGCAACCACATTCTTTAGAAGTCCCTTGGAGTGAGTGATGAAGGGATGCCCAATGGAGGTAAGGTCACGGGAGGGCAACTCCGCGGGGCTGTAAAAAGTCCCATCGAGAAGGGAAATGTCCACTTCCTGGACTTCATCGACGATTGACCGTTTCCACATCTCCCATTTGTGGATGTCGGGGATATAAAGGAGCGATTTTTGTTTTCCTGTGATTTTAAATCCAAGGGTGTCGGTATATTCCCCACGATGGGGAACCTGAAAGGCCTCGATTTTTATTGAGGCGGTAAGAGAAAAAACATGGTCTGGTTCGATGGGATGGATGATGATATTTTTCAGGTCGATAAGCTGATTCCAGGGACCGTTTCGAGCAAGAAAAAGCTCCATTTTTTTTGAACACCAAACGGGAAGCCCCTGGGTGGATTGGCCTTCATAGCCGTAGAACATCAATCCCGAGTAATGCCCTATATGGGCATGTGTTAAAAGGATGCCATCGGGGACAAATGTTTTTTTATTCTTGTTTTGTTCTAGCCTTTTCCAAACCATGTGGGTTTGTTTTCGGATGTCCGGTGTCGCGTCCACTAGAAATACTTTGTTTTCGTCCAGGTCGAAGAGAGCCAAGGAGGAGATAAGACGCGAATATTTCGGGTCATTCCAGGCTCTTCGGCAATGGGCACATTCACAGCCGATGTGGGGGATGCCTCCATCCTGGGCCGTCCCCAGTACTTTTACCATGACGCCTTTGTCAATATTGGATTTGTATGCGGCCCGCTCGCCAAAAGAATTTGTTCTGTTGAAGAAAGATTTCATCTTGATGCCGGCTATGGCCCCCCAGCAAGAATGGAAAAAAGTCCTTCTTCTCATGAGATTCTTTTTATTTCCGAGTACTTTAAGTCTTATAAAGCAGTTTTTATCTGACTTTTGCTCCCGGGGGAACATCTTCAGTGAAAATGGGCAGGATAGCCTGGCCGCCCACTTCAGCAGCGAGGAGCATTCCTCTGGATTCAACTCCTCGTATAACAGCAGGTTTGAGATTGGCGATCACGATGATTTTTTTTCCAACCAGCTCCTCGGGCGAATATTTATCTGCGATTCCAGCGACCATAGGCCTGGTCTCTAGTCCGATATTGACCTCCATCTTGACTAGTTTATCCGTTCCTTCGACCTTCTCGGCCTTCATGATTTCACCCACTTTTAAATCCATTCTTTTGAATTCATCAAAGGCAATGACATCCATGCTTTCCTCCTTTGAGTTGGTGCCCTCTCGGCCTTCCTCTTCCTTTAAAAAATCTTTTAGATTGACTCTGGGAAATAAGGGGGCAGGTTTTTGAATTTTGCGCTCAGCTTTGAAATGGAAAAATTCCAGCGCAGAGAAGTTCTGTCCTTCAAGGGGCGTTCTTTCCCCGAGAAATTCCCATATTTTCCGGGATGACTCGGGAATCACCGGAAAGACCAGAGGAACGATGCCCCTGAGGGCGCAAGCGGCTTGATAAAGAATTCGCCCCAGCCTTCCTCTCTTGGCATCCTCTTGAGCCAATTTCCACGGCTCATTGTCGGCGAGGTATTTATTCACCAGGTTGATGTATCCCCAGATTTCCTCTAAAGCTTTGTTGAGGGCATACTCTCCGTATTGCTGGTACACCCGTTTTTTGAGGAGATCGAATTCGAGACGCAGGCTTCTGTCCGAATCGTTCTCCTCCTCCATCTTATCGATTTGACCACCAAAATAATTGTGAATCATGACCAAAAGACGTTGGACAAGATTCCCCAAATCATTGGCCAGGTCAGAATTTACACGGTGGATAAAAGCCTCATGAGAAAAGTTGCCATCCAGTCCGATCGGAATTTCGCGCAGCAGAAAATACCGCAAAGGATCCGGCCCGAATGTTTTCAGAATGGTCCAAGGATCGAGAACGTTCCCTTTGGACTTGGACATCTTTGTCTCGTCTCGAAGCCACCATCCATGGGCGAATACGGTCTCGGGAAGAGTGAATTCGGCAGCCATCAAAAAGGCTGGCCAAAAAACAGCATGGTGCCGGAGTATATCCTTCCCGATTAAGTGAACATTGGCTGGCCAAAATTTTTGGAATAGATTCTTTTCCCAATCATAGCCGATGCCGGTGAGATAATTATGCAGCGCATCGAACCAGACATAAATGGTGTGGGAGGGATCTCCTGGCAAGGAGATACCCCATTTAACCGTGGTTCGGGTGATGCTCAGATCCTTCAGCCCCTGGCTGACAAAGCTGACCACCTCGTTCATGCGGCTTTGAGGTCGAACAAAAGCCGGATTTTTTTCGTAAAATTCGAGGAGGGGCTCTTGGTAGGCCGAAAGCCTGAAGAAATAGCATTCTTCGGAAACGATCTGGGCTTTTTTCCCGCAGTCCGGGCAGATTTTATACCCCTCCTTCTCCAGAGGGACATCATCCAATAGGAAGGTCTCATCCGATATGCAGTACCAGCCTTCATAGACTCCCTTGTAGATATCTCCTTTTTCCATCAGTTTTTGAAAGATTTTCTGTACGCCTTTTTCGTGAAGAGGCTGGGTGGTACGGATAAAGTAATTGTAGGAAATGTTGAGGGCTTCCCAGAGTTTTTTAAACCTTACCACCACCTTGTCCGCCAACTCTTGAGGAGTCAGCCCTTTTTCCCCAGCAGCTTTTTCGACCTTTTGGCCGTGTTCATCGGTTCCGGTAAGGAAATAAACATCGAAGCCGGCCATTTTTTTGAACCGGGAGATGGCGTCGGCAATAATGGTTGTGTAGGCATGCCCTATGTGAGGGACATCGTTCACATAATAAATGGGGGTCGTGATATAAAAGGATTTCTTAGAGCTCTCTTCCACCGGACAATCCTCCTCTAATCAATGCGATGGCCTCCGAACGAGTAGCGCTGTTGGTCCTGAACGATCCACGGACAGCAGATGTAACGGCCATGGATTTCGGTTTTTTGACTCCCCGCATGGACATGCACATGTGCTCCGCCTCGATGACGACCATCACACCGAGGGGCCTGAGATGGATATCGATGAGGTCAGCGATCTGTTTGGTTAAACGTTCCTGGACCTGGAGCCGACGGGAGAGGAGGTCTACGACCCGAGCAATCTTGCTCAGCCCCACTATTCGGCCTCCTTTGGGAATGTAGGCCACGTGGGCCACTCCAGCAAAGGGAAGGAGATGGTGTTCACACATAGAGTACAGAGGTATATTCTTGATCAGCACCATCTCGTCATGTTTTTCGCCCTGGATAACTCGAAGATGATGAGAAGGATCTTCTTTTTGTCCTCCTAAGATCTCGCCGAACATGGAGGCTACACGACGGGGTGTCTGTTTGAGCCCCGGACGTTGAGGATCTTCTCCCACGCCTTCCAGGATGAGCTTCACTCCTTGCTCGATCTTTTTCAAGTCAACTTTTTTTTTCTCGGTCTTTTTCGCCATGGGCCTCTGAAGAACTCCTTTGTTTTTCGTGCTCGAGGAGAGCAAGCCGGATGATTTCTCTCACCGGGCGGTTCTTTTTTTTGGCCGCCCTCTCGCAGAAGGAAAATTCCGGCTGTATATTCACTTCATTCCTATCCAGATAAGCCACTTTTACCGGGATTTCGGCTCCTAAAACACGTACCGTTTCACTCTTCCTCTCCAGAACACGGCGGTGGACAGGATAATATCTCAAACCTATGGTGCTCGTTTCTTGAAAGAGGGCACGGACAAGAGAATCTATTTTATCAAGCTCCGCCAGGATGGTCAATTTTATCGCTGGCCTGTTTTTTTTCATATAAATAGGGGTGAAATACGCATCCAAGGCTCCTGATTTCAGGGCAATCTCGAGGAAATGACCGATGACTTGGGGGGTCTCGTCATCGATGTTGGTTTCTATTTGATAGACTTGTTTATCGTATTTGAAATCTTGGGCGTGCAGGAGAAAGGCCCGCAGGATATTCGGAAAGCCTGGAAAATCTTCTGTCCCTGCTCCGTAACCGATTCTCTGGTAACACAGTTCGGGGAAATGAATAAAATTTTTCGCCAGAGTGGACAGGATGGCCGCTCCTGTGGGCGTAACCAGCTCCTTTTGGACATGGGCTGAGTAAACAGGCACGTTTTTCAGAAGCTCTCCGACTGCCGGCGGTGGGACTGGCAAGATCCCATGGGTTGTCTTCACCCAACCTCCTCCGAGGTTCAATGGTGAAGCATAGAATTCGTGGACCTCGAGTTCCTCGGTCAGCCAGCAGGCGCCCACAATGTCGATGAGGGCATCGTCGGCCCCTACTTCATGGAGATGGGTTTCTTCGAATGTCCCCCCATGGACACCCGATTCGGCCTCGAAAAGCCTCTTGAAAATGCGGAGGGAATTTTTTTTAATGCCCGCGGAAAAGGAACTTTTTTGAACGATGGCTTCAACATCAGCCCATTTCCGCACAATTTGCTTTTTTGTATCGATCCGGACATCGACCTTTAATCCGCGAAGGGAAGATCTTTTCACCTCTTTGATGGCGATTTCGACAGGAAGTTTCAATCCGGCCATCTTCTTCTTAAAATCAGAAGGGGGAATCCCCAAATCGAGGAGTGCCCCTAGAATCATATCTCCGCTTGCTCCGGCAGAAGCGTCGAAATAGATGGTATTCATGCCGCTTATTCCTTTGTCCTTTTCCTCTTCTCTCGAACTGCCGCACTTAAAAGCGGCAGAAACTCACCGGATTTAGCTCGAAAGGTAAAATCAGCGTGAGCTGTCAATGGAGTGGGATCAGGATTTATCTCGATGATTTTTGCTCCGGCTTCCAAAGCGCTCAGCGGTAGGGAAGCGGCCGGTTGGACGTAGGCTGAGGTCCCTATCACGAGCATCACATCGCAGCTAGAGCTGAGCGTAAATGACTTTTGCAGAATGGTACCGTTCAGTGTCTCTCCAAACCAGACCACGTGAGGCCTAAGAAGTGCTCCACATGTTTCACAATGAGGGGGAATCTCATTTAGAGGAACGTCGTGATTCTCGACGATGGAATTTTCTTCGATGCATCTCTGTTCCCAGATATTGCCATGGAGTTCCAAGATATTTTTCGAGCCGGCACGCTGGTGAAGGCCGTCGATATTTTGGGTTATGAGGATAAAATTCGGGAAAAGCTCTTCCCACTCTGCCAGCACTTTGTGTCCGGCATTGGGCTCTCTGGCAGCGATTATTCCCCTTCGCCAGTCGTACCATTCCCAAACCAGCTTGGGATTTTGGATGAAGGCTGTGGGAGTGGCGAGCTGTTCTGCCCTATATGTTTTCCACAAGCCGTTTTCTCCCCGAAAGGTTGGGATGCCCGACTCTGCAGAAATTCCTGCTCCGGAGAGGGCGACAACATGGTTTGCCTTCGCCAATACACCACTTGCGGACTCTAGTTCGGCCTGGGTGTCCATTTTCGATTCACCTCTGGTCAATAGGATACCGAAATACCGGTGAAAACTCAAATTATAATAAGGGAATATCCCCCTATTGGCATCCCCAAATTACGGTAGCGGAAGGCTGGGTTAGATTGGGTCGGAATCCTCCGATGTCGCTCAATCCCTTTTTATGCTCTGTTCGGCTTATTTCTAATATGTCATCACATTTCAGAAATGCTTAACGCTGTAATGGTGAACTGGATTTTATTTTAAATAAATCAGTGAGTATCCCCCGGTGGAAAGTCCTCCCGTGCCTTGACTTGGCGAGGAATAAAGGTTATATCTTTATTTCAAAATCACCGGAACAAAAATCTCGGGTAAAGAAGAATTTTTTATGTCCGACGCATCCACCAAAGGCCATACCCGGAAACACTTGAAGGAGGTCGAATGAAGGGAAGAGAAGGAGGGGCAGAACCTCGAGTCAAAATCGGTATTCTAGGAGGGACTGGCCTGTATGAGATAGAAGGAATAGAGGTTGTGGATGAGCGCGCTTTGATCACCCCTTTCGGCGATCCATCTGATTCTTTCCTCATAGGTGATCTCGAAGGCATAAGGATTGCTTTTCTTGCCCGCCACAGCCGTGGACACCGTATTTTGCCTTCTGAGATCAACTACCGCGCCAATATTTACGGATTTAAAATGCTGGGGGTGGAAAGGATCGTTTCCGTGAATTCTGTCGGTTCTCTGAAGGAAGAGATTAAGCCGAGAGATATTGTCTTTTCTGACCAGTTTTTTGATAGAACCCATAGAGAAAATACGTTCTTTGGAAAAGGGATCGCCGCCCATATCAGTTTTGCCCATCCGGTTTGTCTTGGTTTATCCCGTATCCTTTTTGAAAAAGGATGCGATTTAGGATTGACAGTTCACTCTGGAGGAACCTGTATATGCATTGAGGGACCGGCTTTTTCCACCAAAGCCGAATCCCGTATCTACCGTTCATGGGGATGCGATGTCATCGGCATGACCAGTGTGACAGAAGCAAGGTTATGCCGGGAGGCCGAAATTTGCTATGCCACCATGAACCTCGTCACCGATTATGATGTTTGGCATGAAGAGGAGGAGACGGTCAGTGTAGAATTGATTCTGGAGAACTTGCGTCAAAATATCCACAACGCCAAAGGCATCATCAAAGGAGCCCTTAAAAAGATTTCTGTGGAGAGGGCAGAGGATTGCGGCTGCCAGCGGGCCTTGGAGAATTGCATCGTGACTTCTTTTGAACTTATACCCGAAGAAACCAAGGAAAGACTTCATCACATCATCGGGAAATACCTGCCATGAGTCTGGTTGTTGTCGGATCACTGGCTTTCGATACCATTGAGACTCCTGAAGTCCGTAAAGAACGCATCGTGGGCGGGTCTTGCACCTACTGTTCTCTGGCTGCCAGCTATTTCACTACACCAAAGGTTGTGGGGGTGGTAGGTGAAGATTTTCCTCAAGAGACCATCGACCTTTTCAAGCGCAGGAAAATCGATCTCCAGGGGCTTGAGTTGGCCAAAGGAAAGACCTTTTTCTGGGAGGGCCGGTACGGACATGACCCCAATCAAAGAACCACTCTCCAGCTGGAGATGAATGTTTTTGCCGATTTCAAACCTAAAATTCCTTCCTCCTACGAAGGGGCGGAAATACTCTTTTTGGCCAACATCGATCCAGAGTTGCAGGAAGATATTCTCCATCGATTCAAAACCCCAAAATGGGTGGCCATGGATACCATCAACCACTGGATAAAGAACAAGAGAGAGGCCCTTTTGCGGGTTTTAAAGGGATGCAATTTGTTTTTTTGCAATGAGGAAGAAGCCAAGCTTCTGACCGAGGAGGTCAATCTCATCCGGGCAGGGAAAAGACTAATGGACATGGGACCTTCGCTGATCGCCATCAAAAAAGGAGAGCACGGGGCTTTGATTGTGGGAAAGGAATTCGTTTTCGGCGTTCTTGCTTACCCTTGTGAGGATGTGGTGGATCCCACAGGCGCCGGCGACTGTTTTGCCGGCGGATTTCTTGGCTATCTGGACTCCATGAAAAGAGCGGGAGAGAAAGACTGGAGGCGGGCGGCTGTGTACGGCAGCGTGATGGCCTCTTTTGCCATCGAGGATTTTGGAATCGAGCGCTTCAAATCTTTGAAGCTCTCAGAGATAAAAAAACGCTTTTCAGAATTTCGAAAAGCAGTCTCTTTTTAACCTGTCCCTTTTAGTTATTCTTTATATTCCAATTATGCGATATTCTTAAAGATAAAGCCGGATGATAGTCATGGAACTCAGAGGAGAAAAGATTTTTTCCGACACCCATGGTTGTCATAATATTCCTTCTATCATCAGCATCTGATTACATCTCTACTAAGACAGTCCGACCTATGACGCGGGAGTATCTCTGGGGTATCGGACCTTTGAGCATCTTTCTGCCCTGGCCCATTTCATGAACCATCCTCCCTGCCAAAGCAGTGATCTACCGTCAATGCCATCCGGACATCCAGTTTTTTTCGTGTGTTCTTTGTTTTTTTGAGAGGAGCCTTTGAGAAGTAAAATAATCGTTACGAGAATGTGTATGGTTATTTTAGGCCTGTCATCAGGGGGTGTTGTCGAGAAGTATCTCGACTGCGGCTATCCGATGTGCGGTCTTGCCCGCATCCGGTGCCCGGGACGGTGGGGGAGAGAGGCTCCTGTCGACTTCCGTCGCCATATCCATGTTCGATCTCAGGGGGACAACAGCTGAGGAAAAATTTTAAGAAATATACGGGACCTACCGTCTTGTTCTAAGAAACGAATACATAAAAGAAGCTTTGGTCTGGTTGGATCGTTAATAAGCCATCGTGAAAAATAAAGGGGCGGCAGTGATGAGTAAATGTCCAAAATGTCATCAAGGAATCCAGATTACAAAAGCAGCTGAAAAAAATCACTTTAGAAAAATAGAAAGATTTTCATTTTCAGACTTGGCCGACCATCTATACTTTAGCGATAGCTTATTCCTATAATCTAGCTCATGTCCTCCTATAGTCTAAATCATCTGATTCAAACAAATTAGGCACCTTTTTTGTATAAAATCTCCGCTGTTTCGATATTCCTTCCCTTTCTGGATGTTCGGAGAGCGGCGTAAGCCAGCGGATTTTAGTGCTTTTTCGCCCAGCATAAAAAAATATTACAAAAAATTGTGCTTTTGAATGAGAGAAACTTCAACCTTTTTGTCTCTTATAAGTGAAAGAAGAATTTTTCAAGGTAAATCGATTCCTTATCGTGAGGAGTATCTTTATGAATCAGCTTGAGAATGCAGATTTGCTCAATATGCCGAAAATTTTGAAACCTATCTGGAAGCTTGGATTAAGAAGACTTGAAGAGGCTTTACTCCGCGATCGACTTCGGCCCAGCATTCATGTGTTCGAGAATGCAGATACAGGAATCATTTTTATAAAGGAGCACATTTCTGTCTTCACATGTCCTGTACCTTTAAAAAATTCTTTATACGAATTTCTTGAGGGATATTCGACGGTAGTGGCATGCGAGAGAAATGGCGTTTCTGAAAATGCATTTCACAATTTACTATTGTTTCTCTTAAAAAAAATCGGGACAAACCCAGAGAGAGCCAAAAGAGAATCTGAAAAATCAGGGGATAAGGTTCTGGAACGCTTGGTTTTGAACGTCAGCCATTCGTGCAACTTGCGGTGTCGGTATTGCTACGCCGGAGGAGGCAACTACGGAAAAGCGCAGTCTCTCATGGATGAAAAAACGGCTGCTGTCGTGTTGGATACTTTTTATGATCTCTTTGACCATATTGAGAATATTCAATTCTTCGGCGGCGAACCTTTCCTGAATATGGAGACCACAGCCTTTATTTGTCAGGATCTCCAAAAAAGGTATCGAAGCGGAGCTGTCAAGAAACTTCCCCATTTCGGCGTTGTCACAAACGGAACACTCCTATCCACGGAAATAGTGCGATTGATCAAAGATTATAACCTCGGCGTGACTGTCAGTATCGATGGACCCGAAGATATCCATGATTACCTAAGGGGACGAGGCACTTATAAAAAGATATGCAGATTCATTCAGGCATTGAACAAAGAGAGGATCGATTTTGGAATCGAATCGACTTACACCTCTTATCATCTTGAATCCGGAGTGACTCTGAATGATTTACTGGAATTCTTTTCCACTCGATTCAATTCTTCAGAAACTCATATCCCTCCGGTAGCACTCTCTCCCGGAGATTCTCTGGCTCTCGATGGCGATTCGGAAAAAACAGCGTATCGTGCTGCCGTAGAATTTTCGGTCGATAATCTTTTGAAGAAGGGAGCTCCAAGTATCAGCTTTGCTGGAAGGCTGATGAAATCTTACACGGAGGGCAGCCCTATTACTCATTACTGCCCTGCCGGTTTCTCGACTCTTTCTGTTGATAATTTAGGAAATGTCTATCCCTGTTTTATGTTTACAGGGTACGATGAGTTCAATCTAGGCAATGTCTTAGATCCTGGATTTCCTGATCCTTCAAAGACAGAGCCCGTCACCAGGGTGCTCTTCGAGCACAACACAAAGAAAAGTCCAGAATGTTCGGCATGCTGGGCATCGCCTCTTTGTTCCGGCTGCATCGGAGCTGATTATTTCAAAAATGGCGGGACGTTTGAGAAAAAGAGCTGTGCAGTGATGAGATCCATGGTCGAGGGTTTTCTGTCGAAAATTGTGGATTTTATGGGAAATAAGAAAACCGGGATTTCAATGGGAATTCCCGAGAAAGGAGGTGATTCGACACAGGATAGCATGGATTGTTTGACCCTCTAAGAAATCCGTGAGAGAGGAAATAAAAGCAGGAGGAAAATCATGTCAGTATTAAATCGAAGAAATTTTCTGATTAAGATGTTAAGAGGAACAGGAATAACTCTGTTTTGTCTGTTTCCTGGATCTATTTTTAGAAAAAACAAGCTATTTGCACAGAAAGAAAGAAATTTCGAATCTGTTTTTAAAGGCACAACTCGTTCCAATGTCTATAATATCGCCAAAGCGTCCAGCCTGAGTGATGAAGAAAAAATGGCTATGGTCGCAGCCCGGGAGTTGAGCCGTTCGCAACTGAAAGAGGCTATTTCAAACATTGACAGTTGGGGGAAAGTCGAAAGCGGTGGTGGTTGTGGCTCAAGCTGTTCAGGTCAATTCTGCGGGCAACAGTGTGGAGGCGGGACTGGAGGCGGCGAGCAGCAAGGTATTTGCGTGATCGATAAGCGGGGCAAAATGGAGATCAGTATGGCCTCTTTGGATAAGCTGGAATTCAAACAGGCCCTCGAGAAGGCGTTTGATTTACTCAGATAGGTTCTGGAAATGAACAGGAGAAATTTCTTTTCCAAGCTCTTAAAATTAATAGCCGTTGTGTTTCTTGGAAGTGTCCGGGGATCGCTTTTAAATCCAAAGACGGTCTCGGCTTCGGATGGGCACCCAGTATTGAATGGAGGAGCTCAAAACACCGAATCCTTTGAGTTGATTCTATCAAGGACCACGGCGTCAAATGTTTTTGAGGTTTTAAAGACCTCCAGTCTCGAAGAAGAAGAAAAAATGGCCATTTTAGCAGTCAGAGAGATTAGTCGAGATGAAATTCAGAAATCCCTTTCCTCAGTTGAGTCGAGACGAGAGATCAGCAGCAAATGGAAGGGGAATTATTGCGGTAATGGATGCCGCGGCGCTGGTGGGAGCTACTGTGGAAATAAATGTGCCGTTACAACCGATGCCGTCTGTGTTCTTGACAAAGATGGACGATTGAACATCGATATTGCCGCTATGAACAAGCAGAAATTTGAGAATGCCTTAAGACGAGCATTAGATCTGACTAGATGATTGTTTGTCAGTTTGCATGTCAGCTCACCTTTTATGACCTAGGTTTTGGCAGAGACTCGACCGGAAGCTATCTTGTCTTGCGATCTCTTTAATTATTCGGATTTCCTCGCTTTTATTCTTTTAAACGTTTTATATTCTGGATAAGAAGAGGTAATATTTTCCGGAAATCTCCGACGATTCCGAAATCGGCCTCTCTAAAGATAGGAGCTTCTGGGTCCTTGTTCAGAGCGACGATTATCTTTGAACTCGAGCATCCTGCGAGGTGCTGGGGTGCCCCGGAAATGCCCACCGCCACGTAGAGTTCAGGACTCACTATGCGGCCTGTTTGTCCTATTTCAAGGCTCTTGGGCATCCAGTTTTCGTCCGAAGGGACTCTAGTCGTTCCGACTGCCGCACCCAGAACAGAGGCTAATTCCTGGAGTAAACCGAAACCTTCGCTTCCTCCGATACCTCCTCCTCCAGCCACGATGGATTTTGCCTCTTCGAGCCCTATCCCCTTGTCCTCTTTGTGGATCGTCTCAATCAGCTGAGACCTGATTTTTGTCCTATCGACTTCGATAGCGAGGGGATGAATCTTCCCTTTTCGGGAAGGATCCGGTTCAACCGGCTTCTGCGCCCGGGGGCGCATAGCCACCACATGAATACAGCTAATGTCCGAGGCCCATTCAGCCAGCGCATTTCCTCCGAAAACAGGTTTAGTTTGGATGAATGATTGGTTGATTTTGTCGATTTTCAGGTCGACACAATCCATGCAAATACGGGCTCCTAACCGAGCTGCCAATCTGGGAGCGATATCGCGGCCGAAGTCAGTCAGGCCAAAGAGAACCATCGAGGGGGCTACTTGCTGGCAGACTTGGGCGATGAGAGAAACCGATAGATCTGGATGAAATTCTGCCAGTGAAGGATTCTCGACGGTTAAAACTTCATCCACGCCCCAACCGGAAGCTTCCTCGGCCGCCTGATGGAGATTCTCTCCGGTAAGCAGAAAGAAGAGTGGTTGGTCGAGGTCTTGACTGAGCCGCCTGCCTGTCGTCATCAGCTCCTGGGAGATAGAGGAGTTTTTTTCTTTCTTAAGCTCTCCACAGATCAAGATTCCTCGATCCTTTTTAATCGTCAACCTCCTTAATAAAAACCTATATGGCTCCTCTCTCTTTGAGCTTCTCGGCCAGTTTCGCAGCCGCCTCTTCCAGAGCGTCACCGTCTAATATTTCACACGTTCTCTTTCTTTCAGGGATGGAAAGCTTTACCAGCTTTTTTCGGGATGCCTCTATTCCAATTCGAGATGGGTCGGCAGAGATGTCTTCGGCCTTCCAAACCGGGATTTCCTTTTTTGAGGCGGAGATGATTCCCCAACCTGAGGGCAAACGGGGGGACCCTGCCTCGTGGCTCACGGTAACGACGGCCGGTGGGGAAACGTTAAAAACCTGGTACCCATCACGAATCACCCTTTTCACTCGCCATCGGCCGTCATCGAAATCGACCGCTTCTGCCAGCGTGATCAAGGGCAATTCGAGGTTTTCTGCCAGAATTGTCCCCACCAACCCTTCGTCCCAATCAGCTGCCTGTCTTCCGCACAAAATAAGATCGAATTCCTTGATTTTTCGGATTGCCTGACTCAGGATATAAGCCGTCGAGAAATTGCCCGATCCCTGGAATGCCGGATCTTTGAGGATAATTCCTTCATCGCCCCCCATTGCAAGGGCGTGCTTGATCACTTTGGTTGCCTCTTCGTTTCCGATAGACAGGATCGTTATTTTTCCTCCATGTTTTTCCTTGATCTTGAGGGCAAGTTCCACCGCCTGTTCATCGTAGGGGTTTATTACCGGAGGTACTCCTTCTGGAGGGACGACGTTCTTGCCTTCTGGGTCCAGCTTAAATTTTGTTGCAGGGATCTCAGGATCCGGGATTTGTTTCACACAAACGATGATATTCATCTTGAAATGACTCTATCCGAAGAGATAGCATATCCCAAAACCGGCCCGGGGCAAAGCCCATTCCACAGCCTCAAGCTCGCAGACGATCCGGCAACTTCCGCATTCCAAGCAGCCTTCGTACGAAAAAGAGATGTGCCCTTCCCTGAGTTTGAAACAATCTGCCGGACAGGTATAGGTGCAGGGATGAGCCTCACATGTCGCGCATATATCTTTTTTTATCTGGATATGCCGTTCTCTGTCGATGTCGTATTTATTGACCGCCAGTTTGTCTTCTACGCTCATCGTAATCATATCGCCCTTTTTATCCGGAAGAGATCACGGAGCATCTGCCAGAAGGATATTTTTTCCTTTTGTGATTCCCGGAACATTGGCCACAATTTCTTTCTCGGTTTGCCATCATTGGTGAAGATCCTTTCAGCCCACTCGCAGGTAAGCTCAGGATATTGACGGTAGAAGCGAGGGTTTTCCAGCAAAGAGGGCGCTTTTTTAAAGCTTTCCAAATCCTTCAAAACAAAGCTCTGTTTCAAAAGCTTAGGATAATCGGAGAGGGATTTTTGAGAAAAATCTCCGATTTTTTTGGCTCGGATAACGGTTTCAGCCGCTGCCTTTCCTGATTCGATAGCATAGTTGGCCCCTTCAAGGACCAGACCTGTAGTCAAGGTCAACCCCGCCGCATCGCCCGCCACAAGCATGCCGTGGGTGTAAAGCGTCGGCATCATGGCCTTTCCTCCAACCGGAACCAGGTGGGCCGAATATTCCAGCAGTTGCCCATCGGAAAGCAGGTTCGACACTTCGGGGTGTCGTTTGAAATCCTCCAACAGGTCGTTGGCCAAAACCATCCTCTCGGCCAGGCCGTCGAGCTGGACGACGACGCCGACGGACAAGCTTTCCTTGTTGGTGTAGATGAAGGCGCCTCCTGGTATGCCCCTAGAGAAGGCTCCGATGAACTCCCAGGCGATGCCTTCCTCGCCCTTCAGGTTGAAACGCTGCTCGATAGCCTGACGGGGAAGTTGGATAACTTCTTTGACTCCTTGTTTAATATGGTGAGGGAGAAGCTTCCCTCTGAGTCCAGCCTTTTCTGCCAGGATGGAATTCACCCCGTCGCAAGCGATGACGACATCTGCGGGAATTTCATCTCCGCCGGCCTTGATGCCTGATACGGTATTTGCCTGCCACAACAGGTCTTCCGCTTCGAGTCCTGTGGCGACTGCAGCTCCTGCTTGTTCAGCCTTTGCGGCAAACCATTTATCGAATTTGGAGCGCAGTACTGAAAAACCGTTGTAAGGAGGTTCGCTGAATTTTTTGGTCGCGAAATCCACAGAAAAGACGGCCTTATCTGTCAGAAGTGAATATTTGTGCCTAGCGATATACCTTTCGAACGGAGCCTCATCCCAGAAGTCCGGGAAGAGTTCGTACAGGGAAGGACCGTAAAACGCCCCGCCCCACATATTTTTAGCTCCGGCAAATTTTCCCCTTTCGACGATCAATGTTTCCAGCCCGGCCTTAGCCAGAACGATGCCGCAGGCACAGCCGGCCGGTCCGGCCCCCACAACGATAGCGTCGAATTTTTGACTCACGATGTTTTTCTATTTTCCTTATCTGAAAGCAGCCATCTCTAGGAGCTGCTGCCCAATGGTCAACTGGTGCATCTGGGCTGTGCCGCCTAGGATCGTGGCCGTAATCGCATCCTGATAGTGGTGGCCCACGGGGTAGTCATCGATGGTTCCGAAAGAGCCGTGGATTTTGACGGCCTGGGAGGCTACCCATAGAGCAGTTTCCGTGGCGAAATATTTGGCATAGGACATTTCTTTGATGTGGCGGATGCCGCGGCTCTTGAGGTCAGCGGCTCGGTAGGTAAGCCATCTGGACGCTTCTATTCTAGTAGCCATCTCCGCGATGATTTCCTGAATGAGCTGGTGGCCTCCGATGGGCTTTCCGAACTGTTCCCTTTGCTTGGCATAATCGATGCTGGCTTCCAAACAGCTCTGTGCAAGCCCTACAGAACCGGCCGCAAGAAACAACCGGGCCGTATCGATGCCGCGCAAAGCATCCCTCAGGGCCCGACCGATTTCTCCGATCTGGTTTTCCAAAGGCAATTCCATATCCATGAACCGAATAGTGCCTTCACTCCCCCCGCGCCAGCTGATCTTTCCCTTTTGAGGTGTGCTCGAGAGTCCTGGGGTGTCTTTCTCGACAATGAAAGTAGCCAGGCCTTTGAGCCCCTTGTTTTTATCCGTTTGGGCGATAAATAAAATCACGTCCGCTATTTCACCGTTGGTGATGAATATTTTGGTTCCGTTGATGATCCAATGATTGCCGCTTCGGACAGCCGAGGTCTCGATCATCGAGGAATCACTCCCCGCATTGGGTTCGACCACAGCCCCGGACATGACCGACTCGCCCCTGCAGACCGGAGGGATATATTTTTGTTTTTGTTCTTCGGTACCAGCATCCAGGAGATTGGTGGCCGGTTGGATGGGACCGCTGGCCGCAGCCTGGGTCACGGATAAGCTGGCCATACAGAGCGATTCCCAGATAATGGCCGTGGTCACATAATCCAGCCCCAAGCCTCCGTATTCCTGGGGGATGTGCGGAGCCAAGAGGCCTTGGGCTGCGAGCTTTTTTATGATGCCCGGATCGAATTTCTCCTGGCGTTCGTTTTCCTTTAGCGTGGGCAGAATTTCCTGTCTGGCGAATTTGTGTGCCATGTCCCGGAACATTGTCTGTTCTTCTGTCAGTTCGAAATCCATCATTGCCTCACTCTTCTTTTTCGACCAACTCAACCAGGACGCCAAATGTCCCGCGAGGATGAAGAAACACGCTCATGCCTTCGGCTCCAGGTTTCGGCTTTCCCAAAACTTCCATTCCTGATTCCTTGAGCGATGAGATGGCGGCATCGATGTCGTCCACATCGTAGCAGATATGATGGAAGCCCTCTCCCCGCTTTTCAAGGAATTTGGCCATAACCCCTTGATTCTCGATGGGCTCGATAAGTTCTATCGACACTTCCCCGACTTGAACCATGCTCACCCTCAATGTCCCGTCTCCGCCTATGATTGGATCGGAAGATTCCAGTTTGAGAACCGACCTATAAAATTCCCGGGCCTCTTCAAGATTTTTCACAGCCATCCCTAGGTGACTGATTTTTTTTATCATGTTGCCTCTCTCTGGATAGAATATGTGGAGGTGAAAAACTTATAACACAGCCATTGTTTGATGTCAAAAAAGGGGATGGTTCCCTATCTCTGCAAAAATATTTATGGAGGAGAGAAGTAGGCTAAAAAGGTATTCGTAGTGGGCGGACACGGCTCTTCGAACAGGAGAACGATCCGAGGAATAAGCTTTCCTGAAGGATTCTTTCATACGGAAATAAAGAAGCCTGCAATAAATTCTCGCAATTTTTGGATAATTCTGGCATAATTCATCCTTGGTTTTTTTGCTCAGCCTCTTTATGAACAGGCTCATTGGAGCCAATCAATAAATTTATGTATTCGGCACTCGAATAAAGTGAAAAAGCTGATAAGAGATAACGTCTCGAAGATCGAGCAGTACGAGCCAGGGAAACCTGTCGAGGTTCTCCAAAAGGAGCTCTCTCTCAAAAAGGAATTCTTGAAAATGGCCTCGAACGAGAATCCTCTTGGTCCCTCACCTCTGGCCGTTGAAACCATCCAAAAAAGGCTGCAGGAGGTCCATCTGTACCCTGACAATAGTTGTCATGATCTGAAGGAGAAGCTGTCTGGGTATCTCGATGTCCCCCTACAGAACCTGAGAATCGGCAACGGAACTACAGAGTTGATCCTTCTGTTGGGGATGGTCTCATTGAATCCGGAAGATACATTGATCACAAGCCAGTCTTCTTTTATCATGGCTAAAATCGTCACCCAGATAATGGATTGTCGACTGGTGGAAGTTCCCTTGAAGAATTATCATCATGACCTCGATGCCGTCTCGGGTGCCATTCGAGAGGAGACAAAAATAATCTATATCGATAATCCCATGAATCCGATTGGTACCATGATAACCCATCAAAAAATGGTCGAATTTATGGAGCATGTCCCCGAGGATGTCGTGCTGGTGTTGGATGAGGCCTACCATGACTACGTGAACCATGACGACTATCCGAATTCGCTAGCGTTTATCCAAACAGGAAAAAATGTGGCGGTTCTACGGACTTTTTCCAAAATGTATGGCTTAGCCGGTCTTCGGGTAGGCTACTGTGTGGCTCAACAAGAATTGATCCAAGCGATGGATAAGGTTAGCCCACCCTTCTCTGTCAACAGGTTGGGGCAGATTGGAGCGGCTGCCGCTCTTGAGGATTCGGATCATGTGAAGAGGACCAAAGAGGTCAATGAGCAGGGAAAAAAATATCTGTGTCAACAGTTTGAGGAGATGGGCATTTTTTATATTCCGTCTATGACGAATTTTGTGACCATCGACCTGAAGACCGATGCTCGAGAAATGACAAAGGCTCTTCAGAATAGGGGAATCATCGTCAGACCCCTCTCCATGTACGGCAAGCCCACTTTTTTGCGTGTAACCATAGGGAATCCTGAACAGAACAGAAGATTTATAAAAGAATTTCAAACGATTTATAGATGATATGTTCGGTCCTTTGTGAGGAACATATTTATCGACATAGCTCATTTAAACCAATGGCTCGAGAGAAAGAGACCAGAATCCTCCTAGGGAATGTCGCTGTTGCCAGAGGGATCATCGAATCCGGATGTCACGTCGTCACTTCCTATCCAGGGACGCCGAGTTCTGAGATCATTCCTGGAGTAGTGGAGTTTAAAAAAGAGTTAGGGCTGAATACCTATATCGAGTGGTCGACGAATGAGAAGGTCGCCTTCGATACAGCTTTGGCAGCGAGCATGACCGGGAAACGGGCTGCTGTCGCCATGAAACAGGTGGGACTCAACGTGGCCTCGGATTCTCTCCTCAGCTCAGCCTACACGGGTGTTGTAGGAGGCCTGGTTATCATCAGCTGTGATGATCCCGGTCCCCACAGTTCTCAAACAGAGCAGGATTCCCGTTTCTATGCGATGTTAGCCAAAATACCGGTTTTCGATCCGTCCTCTCCCCAGGAGGCTCTGAATATGGTCAAGGAGGCTTTTGAGGTTTCTGAGGAGTTTCAAATTCCGGTGCTTGTTCGGCCCACCATTAGAATTTCCCATGCCAAACAGAACATAAAACTCCAGACTCCTCGAAGGGAAGAGAGGCAAGCCCGATTCGAAAAAGATCCGGATAGATGGGCAGCCACGCCCCGCTACAGGTTGATCCTTCACACAAAATTGAACCAAAAACTTCAAAGGATTGAGGATAAATTCGAGAAGGATACAAAATGGAACTACGAAGTGAGGTTGTCCGAATCTGCTTCTTTGGGAATCATTACCTGTAGCGCGAGCTTTGCGGTGTTGTTGGACCTCATGGAGGCATTTGACCTTAAAAAGGTTATGGATGTTTTAAAAATAGGGAATCCCTACCCGTTGCCCCAGAAAAAAATTTACGATTTCATCCGACGCCATAAGAAAAACCTGGTCATCGAGGAGCCGGATGCGATTATAGAAACTCAAATCATCGATAAGCGCAAAGTTATCGGAAGGCTGACCGGGCATGTCCCCCCTCAAGGAGAGTTGACCCCTCAGGTGATCCACACCATCTTAACCAAAGTCTTGAGGATGCTCGACCTGGCCCGCTTAGGACCTGTCTCCGATCCCATGCTGGAAAAACTCATCCAGAACATCGGTCTTCCTGTACGAAGGCCGACCTTGTGTGCAGGATGCCCGGAAAGGGCGGCTTTTTTTGCCATAAAAAGGGCATTTCCCAAGGCTATCTATCCCAGCGATATCGGCTGTTATACTCTGGGACTTAATTTGAAAGCCGTGGATACGGTCCTCGATATGGGAGCTGGAATCACCTTCGGCAGCGGTTTCTATCAAGCCTATCATCAGGACCACAACGATATACCCATAATCGCTACCATAGGAGACTCCACTTTTTACCATTCCGGTACAGCTTCTTTGATCAATGCCGTGTACAATAATGCCCGGTTTATCTTGGTCATCCTGGATAATGAAATAACAGCCATGACCGGCATGCAGCCCACTCCCGGAACAGGTCTTACCGCCGACGGAAGCCTGGGTAAAAAAGTGTTGCTCGAGGATGTAGTCAAAGGCTGCGGAGTCAGGTGGATCAGAACGATTGATCCTTATCAAGTAAAAAAATTGATAAAACTCCTCAAACAAGCAAGGGAACATACCCAAAAAGAGGAAGGGGGAATCGCGGTGATCATCGCCAGACATCCCTGTCTCATTCGGTATCCAGAGATGTGGCAGGAAAACCAGGTGGAAGTTGAGATAACCGATGACTGCAATGGCTGCATGTACTGCGTCGACTTTTTCGAGTGTCCCGCATTGAGGCCGAATGAAGAAAAGAAGTCGGTGGAGATCGACAGAATACTCTGTATCGATTGTGGAGTGTGTGTGGACGTCTGCCCCCGGGGCGCGATTGTTCCGCTACGGAATCGAAAGAAGGGATGGACGGGATAATACTGGAGGTTGTCCAAAAGTGACGAGAATGACACATAACTATAAGGTGCAGGAAAATATCTTTTCCCTGCACCTATATATACACTTAATTTTCCGTTACATTGGGACAAATCCTTATACAAAGTGGCGAGCAATGATTTGACATGAGAATACAGATGATTCTGGCAGGAGTTGGCGGACAGGGGATTCTGTTTGCATCGAAAATTTTTTCTGAGCTGGGTCTGAGGTTGGGATTGAATGTTTTGGGCTCCGAGACCCATGGCATGAGCCAGCGGGGTGGATCGGTTATCGCTCATCTCAAGCTCGGCGATTTCCATAGCCCGGTTATAAGGGCTGGAGATGCAGACATCCTTTATTCTTTTGAGATGAATGAAGCCTACAGGACATTGGAGTTTTTAAAAAGCGGAGGTGTTTGTTTTATCAATCTAAAAGATCCAGGAGAATTCAATAAAAATATTTTGAATCATCTGCGAAAAAAAGAGATCACATTCAAGGCCTTCGATGCCAGCAGAGAAGCCTCCAAAATCGGATGGGGGAGGGCCGCCAATATCGTTCTCATCGGCTATTCCTTGGGTACGGGACTTGTGACCTTCAGACAAAAAGATATGAAATCCGTCCTGGAATCGGTCAGCCGGAAGAAGGACGTTAAGATGAACCTCAAGGCATTTGAGCTTGGTTTAAAGCATGGTTCGGATTGAAATTGACCAACCTGCCTGCCGGTATGGCTGGGTGGGGGTGACCTTGGCTCTTGAATGATTCAGGTTTATTAAAGACAGGAAAGGAGAAAACGCATGGCCTATGAATTGTTGGGAAATAACCTTAGAAAAATCGGAGTCGTCGGATCCGGTAATATCGGGCCGGATATCGCGCTTTACTTCAGCAAAGTCCTGCACGTCTATGGGGTTCCAGTAACCGTCCTCGACATCTCCGAAAGCGCGCTCAGATCCGGGGAATCCCGGGTAAAGGGAAAATTGGCCAGAGGGGTCAAAACGAAAACATTCCGGCAGGAAGAGGTTGAGGCCATGCTGGCCAATATCTCCTGGACGACCGACTACTCGCAGCTGAGCGGTGCCGACTTAGTAGTCGAAGCGGCCACAGAAGATAAGGGTATCAAACAGAAGATTTTTTCACAGCTCGAAAAGATTTGTGATGAAAGGACGATTTTCGCTTCCAATTCTTCCCACATGGAACCCGAAGTCATCTTCGAGCAGATGAAAAATAAGGAGAGATGTTTGGTTATCCATTATTTCTTTCCTGCTGAACGGAGCATCATTGTCGAGATCGTTCCAGGAAAAGAAACCACGGCCGGGATAACCGACTTTTTGATGAAGTTTTATGAACAGATAGGCAAAGCCCCGATCAAAGTGAAAAGCCGGTACGGCTATGCCATCGATCCTATCTTCGAAGGCATTTTTTTGGCGAGCGTTCTCATGGTTGAAAAGGGAATCGGATCGGTCATGCAGATGGATGCCATGGTTCAAAAGGCTTTGGGACTCGGTGTGGGGCCCTTCACGGCCATGAATCTCACAGGGGGGAACCCGATCGTCAAGCATGGAGCCGCCGGGCTGCATGAAAAAGTCATGCCCTGGTTCCATTGTCCCCATCTCCTGGAAACTCAGATTTCTTTAGGCAAACCTTGGGAAACATCGTTCAAACCCCATGAGGTGGCCTACAGCGAGAGTGTTTTCCAAAAGGTATCCGATAAGATCAAAGGCGCTTACTTCGGCCTTGTTTGTGAAGTCCTGGATGCTGGGATTTCAACCATCGGCGACCTGGAGATGGCCGTGGAGAGCGCCTTGGTCATCAAACCTCCTTTCCAGATGATGAACCAGATGGGAATCGATAAGGCATATGCATTGGTGGAAAACTGTGCAGAAGAATGGCCGGGCTTCAAGGTCCCTGATCTTTTGGCCAAACAGGCAAAATCGGGAAAACCGTGGCAAATTCCGATGGTTTTTAGGGAGGATGAGGAAAATGTGGCGATCCTCACTATCCGAAGGCCGAGCACATTGAATGCCCTGAATGCCGAGGTTATGGCTCAGCTTTTGGCCCATTTTGAAAAAATCAAAGAAGATAAAAATACTGGGGGCGCCGTTCTCACCGGTTATGGCGTAAAAGCCTTTGTCTCCGGAGCGGACATCGGCATGCTGGCGGGGGTGAGAACTCCGAAAGAAGGGGAGGAGATTTCTTTGTACGGACAGAAGGTTCTCAATTATATCGAAAACCTGGGCAAGCCGGTCGTATGTGCCCTGAATGGCCTGGCATTCGGCGGAGGAAATGAACTGGCCATGGCCTGTTCGGCACGGATCGCCAAAAAAGGATTCAAGGTGCTGGCAGGGCAGCCGGAGCCAAAACTGGGCATCATTCCGGGGTACGGTGGGTCTCAAAGGCTTCCTCGGATCATCGGCTTAGCCAATGCCTGGCCCGTTCTCCGCACAGGAAACCCGATTTCATCGGCCAAGGCTCTTGAATGGGGATTGATCAGCGGGGAAGTGGAAGGCGATATCAGGGCGGCAGGTGTGGATTTTGCCAAAAAAGTGATTTCCGGAGAAGTCCAACTTCAGCCCCTAAAGAAAGACCCTCTGGAGATTCCCGAATCACTTCCCGAAGTCGATATCGGTCAGCTTTCGCGTAAGACCGATGGAATCCTCCAAAGATCCATTCTCGAAGGAGCGGCCATGACTCTCGACGAAGGGCTCCAGCACGAAGCCAAAATGTTCGGCGAATGTGTCAGAACCAAAGACATGCGAATCGGGATGGAGAATTTCATGAACTTCGGTCCCAAAAGGAATGCCAAATTTTCTCATTCCTGATTGGCCTGAAAGATAGATGAGTATGTCGCTAATTTTTGTCCGTCCTGTAAAATCAGATGAAGTTCCGGATTTTATGAAAAATCTTGAAAAAAAAAGAGGAGGAAAAAATGGCTTTTGAAAAGGCATTTATTCCCTACGATGGATACTGGAGCACTCCGTTCTGCCGGTGGCAAGGAAGTTTTGCCCACCTGCATTCCATGGTGTTTGCGGCCGATGTTTCTAGAAGGGCTCTGAAAGCGAGAGGAATTTCGCCGGCGATATTCGACCAAATCGTTCTAGGCATGACCGTGCCCCAGAAAAGCAGTTTTTACGGGGCACCCTGGATGGCCGGAATGATCGGAGCCGCCGGCGTGACGGGCCCGATGATAGGTCAGGCCTGTGCCACCTCGGCCAAATGTGTCGCTCTTGCCGCCGAAGAGCTCGAGCTCGGCCTCGACGAGACGATTCTGGCCGTCACCTGTGACCGCACCAGCAACGGCCCCCATATCTATTATCCCAATCCTTTGGGAGCCGGGGGCACGGGAGATAAAGAGGACTGGGTGTGGGATAATTTCGGCTATGATCCTTATGCCTTGAATGCCATGATCGAGACCGCCGAAAATGTGGCCAAAGAGGAAGGCATCACCAAGGAAGAACAAGATGAAGTGACTTTTATCCGCTATACCCAGTACCAGGATGCCCTCAAGGATAATAGTGCATTCCTGAATCGGTTCATGGTCGTGCCCCTTGAGGTCAAGGATCCGACAGGGAGGAAAACCGTAGCTACGGTGGAGGGAGATGAAGGTGTGTTCCCCACAACGGCTGAAGCTTTGACCAGGCTGAGGCCCGTTCAGCCTGCAGGCACCGTCACCTTCGGAACACAGACCTACCCGGCCGACGGCAATGCCAGTATAGTCTTGACCACCCGGGATAAGGCAAGGGAGCTAAGCCGGGATCCAAATATCGAAATCAAAGTTCTTTCTTATGCGGAAACCCGAGTCAAGAGAGGATTCATGGCCAAAGCCGTCGTTCCCGCCGCCCAAGGGGCTCTGGAGAGAGCCGATCTTATGCTCGAGGATATCAAAGCCATCAAAACCCATACTCCCTTTGCAGTCAACGATGTCTATTTTTGCCGGCAGATGGGGCTGAAATTCGAAGATATGAACAATTACGGATGCTCTCTCATCTGGGGGCATCCTCAGGGGCCGACAGGAGCACGCTTGATTATCGAACTTATCGAAGAGCTGGTGCTGAAAGGCGGAGGTTACGGTCTTTTCGATGGTTGTGCGGCCGGAGATACCGCCGCCGCCGTGGTAGTGAAGGTGGATGTGAAATAGGAGAATGATTTTTTATCCTGAATAACCTTTTGGATTTACCTCAGATACCTATCGATGCAACCTATATCCATTTTGTCGTAGATCATCCTGCAGGCCTCACAACCTATTCATGAAGATTTAGGTCGAAGGAATCAGGGCTTAACAACTGTATAATAGGCAAGGGATAGTCAAGTGAAACCAGCGCTTTATCCAGTTCCTCTATTAATCGTCACGGTTTTCTTTTTGATAAGAGCTGCTTTCTTGAAGAATCAGCGGCAGATCTATATCTTCAAACCGGTTTCGACTCTTTTAGTCATTGCAGTAGCGTTATTGTCCTTGCTAGAGCCCGAACGGACCCTAACCTACACAATCGGTGTGATGATAGGATTATTTTTGTCCTTCGCCGGCGATATGGCTTTGATGTTTCAGGAAAGTAGGAAGGCTTTCATGCTGGGCTTGTTTTTTTTCTTATTCGCCCATATCGCCTACGCTGGAGTTTTCTCACTTTTGGGGCGGTTCACTGCTTGGGATTTTCTTCCGACCGTGTTATTGACAGCAGCAGGGGTCGGGTTTTATATCTTGATTCGGCCCAACCTGGGAAAGATGCGAATGCCTGTTATCATCTATATCGTAGTGATTTCTGTGATGGTCAGCCGGGCTGCTTCGACCTTTAACAGCTCCGTTTTCACAAACAGCCAGGCTTTAATCATTATGGCAGGGGCTGTATTGTTTTATCTTTCGGATGTCATTTTGGCGGCCAATCGTTTCTGGAAGCCTTGGAAATACAATCGAATTAGCCTGGGCTTCTATTACAGTGGACAATTACTTATCGCCCTGGCAGCGAGTTATTTTTTCCTCTGAAATTTAAATCTTTGGATTGGACAGAAAGTACATCCTCGTAAGCTTAAACTTGCGAGGCTTATTTTTTAATTGCCGACATGGGAACACTCTTTTATTTTGAAGCCCTCTTTTCTGGTCGATCAATGACAGAATCATCGTCAGTTCCAATTTCTTTGAACATCATATTGACCTCGGCTCTATCGACATCCATTACATAAGGAATGCCACTGATTTCCGCTGCTTTTTTCGTCAAGGCAGCTAAGTCCCTGCGGGATATATGTTCTAGAGCGAATTTTCGACTTCCAGCCATCAGTTGACGGAGGCCCTGGGCCAGACGTTCATAATATGTGTATAAACCGATGGCTCCTGGAGGCAACTTCTCAAAGGCTGAATCTCCCAGCTCTTTTCGCAAGGACCTTGCTGTAACAAAAATTTCATCTACAGTTGTGCCGAAACGTTCCACATAGACAGGAATTTCGTTTTCTTCGATTGTGCGTCCAATCGTCTTTCCAACCATAGCGGCTGCTATAGGTCCCCGGGCCATGCCTACGAGTCTGACGAATGGTGCTCCGAGTGCGAGGCCCTTAAATATTTGATCCTCAAAAGTGAATCCACCTGCAACTGCCAATGGAGGGACGTTCATTCCTTTATCCGATAAAAGTTTGGCAAATTCGTACAAGAGAGAATGGAGTTCTACAGGGGGTACGCCCCATTCGTTCATCATGCGCCACGGGCTCATTCCAGTTCCACCTCCGGCACCATCAACAGTAAGAAGGTCCAATTTGTATCGGGAGGCAAAAATGATCGCTCTGGCTAAATCTGCAGGCCGATAAGCACCGGTTTTGAGGAATATATACTTTGCGCCAGCCTGACGGAGTTCTTCTATTCTTTTAGCAAAGGATTCTTCTGAAACCATCCCAACCCGCGAATGCCGTTCGAATTCTTTGAATGAACCTCGCTCAAAGGCTTCTATCACGACTGGATCGGTAGGATCAGGCAAAACGATATATCCTCGCTTATGAAGTATCTGGGCCTTTTTCAAGTCCTTTATCTTGACCTCTCCGCCGATATCCTTTGCTCCTTGTCCCCATTTGAGCTCCACACATTCAACGCCTAGCTTGTCAACGGCATACTCTTGGACGTGCAGTCGGGTATCCTCCACATTGGCCTGAACAATAATGGCCCCGTAGCCATCGCGCTGATACTCCTGGTAGAGACGCACTCTCCGCTTCAAATCTTTTGTATCGATAACTTGGCCATCATTTATGGCTGCCTCAGGATCCATGCCGACGACATTTTCCCCTATTGTCAAGCCAGTTCCTGCAAGAGCAGAACCGATGGCCAATCCCTCCCAGTTATTCTTTGCGATATCTGTCGATCCGATTCCTGGAATTATCCAAGGCAAACGAAATTTTAAACCTTTGTCATGGCCGATAACAACTTCAAGATCGACGGCCGGAAATATAGCATCATCACTATCGGCTTTGATTCCATAGGCTCCAACAGCCGTCCCCATGATGTTGAAATGCGAATAATCGACAGGATAATCCTTTTCTGCAGCTGTGGTTATGACGCCGAAGGGCTGCGGATATATCACCTCGTGACCCCGGTAGGCCGACTTCCCAATCTCGCACATGCCGATACAGCCATCCACACATGTCACACACATGCCAGAAGAAGGAACCACAGAATGCTCTGTCCTATTTTTTGTCAACGTTGCAGCAGATGCGTTTATTTTTGAAAGACTCATGATGTTATCCTCCTTTCTTCTTTTCTAGTAATCTCACAGGCTACACATGGGTCCATGTAGCACATCATATCGTCGAAACCTTCCTTTTCCAGACAGGGGGGTTCTAGATTTGCACAGCCGCCACATATGGCTTTTTCTGGCTCATTATATGTGCACCTTAATTGGCATGCTGGACACACATACATACAGGCACCACATGTTCTGCAAACATCAGATTTGATGTCAAAAGGAGTCCCTATTTTTCGATTCTCCCCTCTCATTTGGAATCCGAGGGCTCCTGCCATCATCTGTTCCTTACATATACGAACACAGAGACCGCATAGGATACAATCCTCGTGTTCCTGTTTAAACCGCTGCTTGCGGACTCCATGAGCAGAGGCTAAATCCTGAATAGTCTTGGATTGAGGACATGAGGCTAAAAGAAGTTCGATAATCATTTTGCGTGCTCTGACCACTCGCTCGGATGCCGTTCTTACCTTAAGGCCTTCTTCGGCAAGATAGGTACAGGATGATACCAGCCTCGATTTCGGCCCTTCCCCGATTTCAACCACACACAGTCTGCAAGCACCGTAAGGATTGAGTCCGTCCATATGGCACAAGGTTGGAATGGGAAATCCAAGAAACCGCGCGGCTTCAAGCAGAGTTGTTCCCTTTTCGGCCGAGACGTCCAATCCGTTGATTTTTAAAGTTATCATTATGAGTTCCTCCGGTTAGTAATGATTCTTTTATTAAACCGATTAAATTCCGCCATCATTTGACCTCCACAGCCTCGAATTTGCAGACACTCATACAGGCTCCACATTTGACACACTTATCTTGATCTATGATATGAAGCTGCTTTTTTTCGCCGCTTATGGCGTTTTCCGGGCACACACGGAGGCATGCTTGGCAACCGGTGCAATTATGATTAATAGAATAAGTGATCAATGCTTTGCAGACACCGGCTGGACAGCGTTTATTCTGGATGTGTTCCATGAATTCTTCCCGGAAATACCGCAACGTGGACAATACAGGATTGGGGGCGGTCTGCCCTAATCCACACATGGAGGTGTCTTTCACCACAAGAGCAAGCTCTTCAAGTAGTTCGAGGTGCTGAGGAGTTCCCTTTCCTGCGGATATATCATCCAGGATCTCATACATTCTTTGTGTGCCTTTTCGACAGGTGAAACATTTTCCGCATGATTCATCCTTCAGAAATTGCATAAAATACTTGGCCACATCGACCATACAGGTGTTTTCATCCATGGCAATCATGCCTCCGGACCCCATGATCGAACCAGCCTGAGTCAATGTGTCATAATCAATAGCGAGGTCAAACCGATCCACAGGGATACACCCCCCGGAGGGACCTCCTGTCTGAATAGCTTTTATGGGTACTTTACCGGAAGGACCACCTCCAATATCGTCGATAACACTTTTTATCCGAATGCCCATCGGAACCTCGACCAATCCGGTATTTTTTATCTTTCCCACTAGGCTGAATATTTTGGTCCCTGAATTATCTTTTGTTCCAATCTTAGCGAACTTCTCTGCCCCATCCTTAATGATGAGAGGGATATTAGCCCATGTTTCGACATTATTTATGAGCGTAGGCTTGTTATGGATTCCTTTCTCAACCGGAAAAGGAGGCCTTTGGCGCGGCTCCCCTATTTTTCCTTCGATCGACCTCATCAAAGCTGTTTCTTCGCCGCAAACAAAGGCTCCGGCACCCCTTATCAAGCTAATATCGAAGCTAAATCCGGTCCCCAAGATATTTTCACCTAGAACTCCCATTTCCCTCGCTTGGCGGAGGGCAATGATGAGATGCTTGATGGCGAGGGGATATTCGTTGCGGACATAGATGACGCCCTTGGTCGCTCCAGTGCCATAAGCCCCGATGATCATCCCCTCGATGATACTGTGGGGGTTTCCCTCGAGAACGCAACGGTCCATGTAAGCTCCGGGATCTCCCTCATCTGCATTGCAAACTATATATTTTTCCGCTCCGTTGAATCGATTCGCTAAAAATTCCCATTTTTTGCCTGTCGGAAAGCCGGCTCCTCCACGCCCGCGTAATCCGGATTTTTTAACCTCCTCCACAATCCATCCCGGATCATTCTTTTCTAATGCTTTTGTCAAGGCTGAATACCCGCCATTCTCTATATAATTGAATATTCTGATCGGATCTATCTTTTCATTTCGGGCGAGTATTGTCCTTTTTTGCATCCTGAAAAACGGCAAATCATCCTGTTTTTCAATCTTCTTTCCTGAATTATGATCCGCATAGAGCAAATCCTCCAGGACCTCTCCTCTTGCGACTGCCTCGACAATCCTCACCATATCTTTCGGCCTGACCTTAGGATAGAAGGTTCTTTTTGGCTCGACCAGAACCGATGGCTCCATCTCGCAAAATCCATGGCATCCTGTTATCCGAATTTCAATCCTATCGACAAGTTTCTTTTTGAGAAGTTCTCGCTTTGTTATTCTAATGAGCTCGTTTGCCCCGCTAGACTGACCACAGGTGCCCGCAGAAATGATGATGCGGCTGATATCACGATCATAATCTGCGACAAGAAGATCCTGCCAATTCTTGAAGTTTTCGATCGATTCTAACCTTTCTAAATACATTTCTCTCCCTTCATTGGTCGGATTTAAATTAAATGAAGTGTGCCCCTCTCGAGACTACAAGTTTACTCCATTAAGATCGAGCATGTGATTCCGACAACCGCGTCGGGAACAAATCTGCACCATGCCCCCTCCGCGAACGATCATCGGCACCATCGGAGCATTGCACTCGACACAGTTGGAAACTCCATTGAGTTCAACATGACAATGAGGACAGAAAAAATTCACAACTTTGTCCTTAAGAATTTTGTACTCAGATTTCGTGGCGTAACTCCCATATAGAGAAGACAATCTTAACCACCCGTGTTTGTTTCCAAAAGAGACAGTTACACGGATGGATGGGTGATCATCAATCTTGTGTTTAGGGTCCATCAAGCTGTGGTTACATCTCGGACAGCTAACCTCCAGAGGAAAGACCTGTCCGTTTTCTTTGCTCTCGAGCTTGTCTAATCCTTCTTTAGTGCTTTCTATGATTTTCTTAACCCGCGATATCCCGACCTGAGAGAAATAGTGGCCATCTACAACGACAATCGGTCCCAAAGCACAGGCTCCAAGGCAATTGACTGTTTCGAGAGTGAACTTTTTATCTGGCGTTGTCTCTCCCGCCTTTATACCTAGCTGGCGCTCGAACTCCTCAGCCACCTTCGGCCCCTGCCGGACATGGCAAGCTGTTCCCAGACAGACGGAAATGTGATGTTCTCCCCTGGGCTTCAGGCTGAAGAACCTGTAAAAAGTTGCAATCCCATAGATATCGACTAGGCTGTAACCTGTTTTTTCTGCTACGATTTTAAGGGCATCCTGGGGAAGATACCCATACCTGCTTTGGATATCTTCAAGTATAGAAATTAAGCCGCCAAGGTCATCCTCATGATTTGATACGATCTCAGAAATATTATCGGTTCTCATGTTTATCCTCCCAAACCACTTTTTCTTGCCATGGCACATAATCTCTGCATCGCCAAACTCCTCCTTCCGGCTTGAGTTGAGTGCACGTTTTCCAAAGCCCGCAATATTTGCACAATCCTCTATGGTATCCCAGGTGACCGTTTCCATCTTCAAGACCAGGTCTGCCCGGCTCAAAGTAGAGAAATTTCCATTCCCTGAATTTCGAATAAGGAACCAGCCCGTTCTCATTTTTACTCTTCTGGTCAAAACCTCTCATATTTGCCTCCTGTTTTCACAGACATGATTGCAATTTCAATGCCAATTATTTTTCTTTGATTCAGAGAGGATTCTTAACCAGAATAGACCGAGGGATTAATCGTTAATTTATTGAAATAAAATAAGTTATAGATAACATAAAAGTTCTGCGCATTGAGGTGTCCCCTTTTTTTCATTAAACAACAAGACAGAAATTACCGGGGTATTTTGAACCAGCGGGAAGAATTGCCCCTGTAAAAATTATTCAGAAGATGTCGGATTTTTTATCTTTTTCAGCTTTTCTCTGAGTGTTTTACGGTTGATTCCCAGAATCTCTGCTGCCAGAGTCTTGTTGCCATCAACACTTTCTAAAACATTCAAGATATGCTCCGCCTCTACAGCCGCTAAAGTCCTATTCAATCCTGTTCCTTTGATGGCGGAGAATCGCATGAGAGACGGAAGATCTGGGACATCAATGATATCGCTCTCTTCCATAATGACCAAACGTTGGATGATATTTTCCAATTCTCTGATGTTTCCAGGCCAATAATAGTTTTTAAAAATTTCCAAAACAGAGTCGGAAAACTGCGGAACAGATTTACCGAACTCATCTGCATATTTCGAGGCAAAATGCTGCACCAGGATCAGAATATCCTCCTCTCTATCACGCAGGGCAGGAATATCGATGGTGACAACATTCAAACGGTAAAATAGGTCCTCCCTGAAGAGCCCTTTCTCGATCAAACCCGTTAAGTCTTTATTCGTTGCGGCAATTATTCTTACATCGACTTTCTGCGGATACCTGATTCCCACCATAAAAACTTCTTTATCTTGAAGGACTCGAAGAAGCTTAACCTGCATCGATATACTCGTCTCGCTGATTTCATCGAGAAAAATCGTGCCTCCCTCCGCTGTCTGGAAAAAGCCAGCTCTTGTTTCAGTCGCTCCAGTGAAAGCTCCTTTCATATAGCCAAAGAGTTCACTCTCGAGCAAGGCCTCAGGAATCCCTCCGCAGTTAATGGGCACAAAGGGCGACTTAGCTCGCTCGCTGTTATAATGAATAGCTCTTGCAACCAGTTCTTTCCCTGTCCCGCTCTCGCCTGATATAAGAATCGTTGCAGAACTTTTTGCGGCTTTATCGATGGAATTTAAAACCTTTTGCATGGCTATCGATTTTCCTATAAGGCCAAAATAATCCGACAAAGGCTTAGGCGGCCTTTGCGCAGCACGTCGCATACGCAATTTTTCAAGAATTCTATCCACGGCGGCAAAAAGCTCTTCATCAGTAAACGGTTTGGCCAAATATTCTTCAGCACCAGACTTCACAGCTACCACCGCTCCTTCGATCGAAGGATATCCCGTAATCATCATCACTTCAGTATCTTTAAAGTTTTCCTGGATATGTCTTACCAAGCTCAGCCCATTGATTCTCGGCATCTTGAGGTCTGTTATGACTAAATCGATTTCTGTCGACTCAAGAATCTCGATGGCCCTTTCTGCATCTGGGGAAGTAAAAACGCGATAACCTTTAGATTCTAGATTTCTCTTCAGGACTTCAAGCGTATCCGGAGAATCATCAACAACAAGAATATTCTCTTTCTTTTCCGGTTTTCTCAATTCAATCTCCTTATTTGCTTTTTTACATCTTCGCTTCAGGCAGTTTAACTTCAACCTTTGTTCCATATCCAGGTTCGCTTTCAACCTCGATACTTCCGCCGTGAGCGGTTATGATTCCGTGGACAACTGCCATTCCTATTCCCGTCCCCTCCCCGATATCCTTGGTCGTAAAAAAGGGAAGAAAGATTTTCTGTTTTACTTTTTCGTCCATTCCAATTCCAGTATCTTCAATAGTGAGCTTAACATTCTTTCCCGAGATTTCTGTCTTGATTTTTAACGTCCCACCCCCTGGCATCGCTTGTATGGCATTGACAACGATGTTGACCAAAACCTGGGTTATCTGAGAAGGATCGGCAATGATTCTAGGCAGGTTTGGCGAAAGGTTCCTAACGACTTCTATCCCTTCTTTTGCACATCGGGATTCAAGAAAATAGAGCCCCTCTTCGACTACTTGATTCAAATTAATATGAGTTTTTTGAGGGGGCATCTGTCTGGCAAAAATCATCAGTTTCTTCACGACTTCCCTGGCATGGAGAGATGCTTTCGTAATCTTTTCAATGTCTTGTTTGACCTGTCCGGGTAAATTCGGATATTTTGCAATGAGCTGGGCAAATCCCAAAATGCCTCCTATGGGTTCGTTCAACTCATGGGCCACACCCGCACTTAGCTGGCCGATGGTCGCCAACCGGTCAGCATGTCGAAGCTGTTCTTGAAGTCTCGCTTTGTCCTCCTCGGTTTGTTTCCGTTCTACGATGATCGCGATTTGCTTGGCTACCGCGTCGATCAAGTTCCGTTCTTCCTGGAGGAAAGGGCCCTCATCAAGCTCCGGCATTTCTCTGGCATAGATTACCTCGACAATGCCACGATTATCGCCATTTATTAAGATATCTGAGGACAGTATATCCTTTCCATTTTTAAAGCCGGTAGATACATAGGTTTTTTTATCGAGAGTGATTCTCCCGCTGGTAATTTCTGGATATTGCCATGCAGGAGGGAGAAGCCCCACGATACCTTGTAAAAGATTCTTCAAGGATATTTCAGGTTTCTCTGCTAGCTTTGCTAAATTATATAAGCATGTTAATTCCTTAACCCGCTCCCGTAAGGCATGTTCACTCTCACGCAGTTCTCCATCTGACCTTTTCTGATCAGTGATGTCTCGGGCAATCGTCGATGCACCAGTTGTTTTTCCATCGACATTTTTTATCGGAGATATGCTTAGAAAAACATTGATCCGTCTCCCATCCTTTCTCATCCGGATTGTCTCATAATTGGCGATGTGTTCTCCTCTCCTTATTTTTTCGAGAATCTGTGGAACATCATCTGGAAGGTCAGAGGGAGTAAGGATTGAAATTGAGCGACCTATGACCTCCTTAGCCGTATAGCCATAGATCTTCTCAGCTCCAAAGTTCCAGCTGGTGATGATGCCTTCTAGCGTCTTGCCAATGATTGCATCATCTGAAGATTCAACGATTGTCGCCAGTTGAGAACGCAGTTCTTCATAAGATCGAAAGTTTAGAGACGCCTCAGGATTACCGGCAGCTTTCCGTACCTGTTTTTTCGACATTTTTTTCAGCTACTAATTCCCGCAAAGGGCTTTTCAAAATGATTTATATTAAGAAAAATGTTTCCCTGGATATTATCGGTAGAGACTCTTATAAATTTCGAGATTAGCCCTTTCCTTTAAAAATTAGTCTAGCATACATTATTTAGCCATTCAAGAATTCGAGAGAGTATGCCTGCTTGATTCTCTATCTTGAAAATGAGATTTGATTCACGTTGCATTATCTGATATTTCGAGGATTCGCCTTGCATCGAAGAGGATAGCGTCGAGAACGTTTTCGTTTTCCATCCAGATGCAAATTTTTTTATAAGGCGAATTAGCGAATCATGTTTAAGGATTTTTGGGTTTCCTTTGGCATTTTAAGGCTTCCAGAACTTTTTCAGGAGTGATAGGCAGGTCGCGGATGCGGATGCCGACAGCATCGTATATCGCGTTCGCTATAGCCGGTGCTGTGGGAACAAGGCCGGGCTCGGCCACTCCCTTGGCACCGAAAGGGCCGAAGCTGTCATCGGTCTCGATGAATTCCAGGTCTATCGGGAAACTCATCTCCTGCACCCGGGGAATCTTGTAGTCTCGAAAATCAGGATTTTGAATTCTCCCTTCCTGAGACTGCAGTTCTTCATAAAGGGCATAGCCTATGCCTTGAGCCAGGGCGCCGTAGATCTGTCCCTTGAGCCCCTGGGGATTGAGAACTTTGCCCACGTCGTGGGCCGCCACCATCCGGAGAATCGTGATCTCTCCAGTCTCGATGTCTACCTCGACCTCTGCCCCTTGGGTTCCGAAGGCATAGGTAGAAGAGATGTTGCCGTACCCCTTTTCGAAATCGGGGAGTTCATTGGGAGGGTCGTAAAAGGCTTCGGCGGTGAGCATCCGACCCTGGGGGCGGAAATGGGCGGCCCGGAGCAGCCTCCCCAGGCCCAGCCGGAGCCATGGTTCTGGAGGAGAATCCTTGATAAAGAGGTGCCCTTCCCTGAGCTCAAATTTTTCTTTTTTGGCTTCCTTTCGGATATCAAACTCCGGCGGTCTATATTCTGGATTTTTTGTCATATATTTTTTAAGGTTCTTTTCCGCTTCTTTCGGGAACAACTCCTCGGCCAGTTCGAAAATCTTGCTGCGCAGCTTTTTAGCCGCAAGGATGGCTGTATTGCCGGCCATGAACGCCCCGCGGCTGGCATGCGTGCCCACATCCCAGGGGCAGGTCCCAGTATCAGTGGGGTTGATAAACACTTTCTCCGGCCTTACGCCCAGAGCTTCGGACACGGCTTGAGTCAGGACGGTATGCAGCCCCTGTCCCATCTCCACACCTCCATGGAACACGTTCACATTGCCGAAATCGTCCAATTTGAGGACCAGGCCGCTGGCGTCTGACCGGTAGATCCGGCCTCCTCCGCCCACATGGATCAGAGAAGCCAGGCCGACGCCCCGGTGTTTCCCTTTCTCTGATCTATTCTTCCAATCGAGTTTCTGGCCCACAGTTTCCAGACATTCTTTGAGTCCGCAGGTGCTGATTTTCAATCCCATGGGTGTGGTATCTCCAGGCTCATTGCGGTTCCTCAGCCGAAACTCCAGAGGATCGATCCCGGCTTCCTCGGCCAGCTCATCCATGTTGCTCTCCAGCGCCCAGGTGTGCTCAGGATTCCCGTAACCCCGCATAGCTTGACAATAGGTGTTATTGGTGTAAACCAGCCTGGCGTCGAAGCTGATATTCGGAACACGGTAGAGAGATGTGGCGGGGAGCATCATGACCGAGGGGTAGGTGGCCCCCCAGGAGGTGTAGGCTCCATTATCCTGGAGGACTTCGACCTGGCGGAAGATGAGTTTTCCGTTCCGATCACAGCCCTGGATGATGTGGGTTCGGGAGGACTGCCGAGGTGATAGATAGGCGAACTCTTCCCTTCGGCTGTAGACGATCTTTACTGGCAATCCTGTCTGAAAGGCCAGAAGAATGGCAATGTATTCGTAAGTATGGGTATCGAGACCGGTCCCGAACCCGCCTCCGATCACAGGGACGATGACCCGCGTGTTTTTATCTTTCAGCCCCATATCGGAGAGGGCCCGGTTGAAATCCCTCTGGGCCAGGAAGGGGATCTGGGTTTTGGCCCAGATAGTGAGGTTATGGTTCATGTCGAATTCGGCGATGCACCCGGCTGTCCCCATACAGCACTGCTGGATCATGGGTGTGGAGAATGTCCCTTCCACTGTGTGTTGGGCCAGCCGCATACCTTCTTTCAGATCTCCTGATTCGTGATGATATTTCAGGGGCAAGAAATTATCCTTTTTGGCGCTGCCCTGAGCATCGGTTTCATGGACGAGCGGGGCTCCTTCCTTCATGGCCTCGATAGGGGAAAACACAGCCGGGAGAGGTTCATACTCCACTCGGATCAACTCGAGAGCCTCTGCGGCGATGTCGGGATCGATGGCGGCCACGGCTGCCACCTCATCCCTGTACTGACGCACCTTGTTTCTTTTCAAGGCCGTGTTGTCGCGGAGAAAGCCGATCCGGATTCGCGGGGTGTTGAAGGCCGTTATAACCGCCTTCACTCCGGGGAGCCGTTCGGCTTGAGAAGTATCGATATTATTTATCCGGGCATGGGGATATTCGCTGAATTTGATCTTTCCGAAGAGCATGCCAGGGCGTTGGAGGTCGTGGATATAATGGGCTTTTCCCGCCGCCTTATCCGGTCCATCGGGCCGGGCCGATTCTTTCCCTATGTGGCGAAAATCCTTCATTGTTTGTTCTTGAGGCGTTCTGCCGCCTTTTTAACGGCTTCGATGATTTGCACATACCCGGTGCAGCGGCAGAGGTTACCAGAGAGGGCTTCCCTTATTTCCTCCTCGGATGGGTCAGGAATGGAGTCGAGTAGAGCCTTGGCCGAGAGGATCATGCCGGGTGTACAGAAACCGCACTGGATCGCGCCCTGCTCCACAAAGGATTCCTGGATGGGGGACAGTTCATTTTTCGTTCCTCTCAGGCCTTCGATGGTCGCAACTCTTTTGCCTTCCACCTCGAATGCCGGATAAAGACAGGAATTTATGGCCAGGCCATCGACTAAAACTGTACAGGCTCCGCATTCTCCCTCTCCGCATCCTTCCTTGGTGCCGGTCAGGTGAAGGGAATCCCGCAGGATATCTAGGAGGCATTTGTGGCTGTCCACATGGACGAAGACCGGAGAGCCATTAAGAATGAAAGAAACAGACTTTTTCATGCTGCGCTCCAGCCCATCAATTTCTCCACGGCCCGCCTGACAAACGTGCCCACGAGCTGCCGGCGGAAGGTTCCTGTGGCGCGGATGTCACTGATGGGAGATACAGTTTCAGAAGCTGCTTTCTGGGCTTCCATCAGAAGCTTTGGAGAGATCCTCGCTCCCTCGAGCAAGGACTCGACGCGGTGCAGGCGAAGAGGTTGAGGGGCGACTGACCCGGCTGCGAACCTAGCTCGAAGGATTTTATCTCCGTCTGCCCTCAATAGGGCAGCTACACTGGCCAGTGCCAGGTCCATTTTTACGCGTCCCTTTTTAAGGAATATCGTTTTCGTTTTAGGTTCGGGAGCATCCAGCAGCACGTCAGTCAAGATCTCTTCTGAATCAATGCAGGTTTTGCCCGGACCTAGAAACAAATCTTCGAGCGGCACATCCCGGCTTTTTTCTCCTCTTTGAAGCCTGACCTTTGCCCCCAGGACAAGGAGCGGTGGGGCCATGTCAGCCGCAGGCGAACCGTTGCACAAGTTGCCTCCGATTGTGGCCACATTTCGGATCTGCACACTGCCCAAATTTTTAGCGGCCTCGAGGAGAATCGGATATCGTTCTCCTAATTCGCGGTCCTTTAAGATTTCGCTGATGGTGGTCATGGCGCCAATTTGAAGGAGACTGTTTTTTTTCACTCCGTGAAGATCGGGAATGGACCGAAGGGAAATGAGTGAAGGAGAACGAAGCTCCTTTTTTTTGATGCGGACAATTACATCCGTTCCACCTGATATGTACAAAGAGTTCGGAGCGTTTTTTTTAAGCTCGAAAGCCTCTTCCAGGGTATGAGGCCTATGATAATCATAGGGGCTCATGCCACGACTCCCCGGTTCCTGAGTCGAGAGATTTCAGATTCGGATAGCCCGGCTTCAGCGAGGATCGAATCGGTATGCTCTCCATATGCCGGGGCAAAGGGCAGAGTGCGTTTGATCTGGTCCAAATGCCTCGTGGGAACAGCGGGAGGTGGCAGCCTTACGGTTTTTCCATCCGGCAAAATGGTTTTCAATGCCGAATCCTTGAAAAATGGAAGGTTGACGACATCCTCGATAGGGGTGATCGGCGAATGCGGGATGGCGGCTACAGATAGAACATCGCTGACCTCTGTGGATGGATACTTCTGCGTGATGTCCTCGATGGCCCGGTGGAGTTCTTCTTTGTCTTTCCGGCGCCCCTCGTTTGTGGCGAGCTTTTCCTGTCGCAAGGATGCAAACAGGGGTTGGGCGACCATCCGGCTCCATTGGGCATCGCTGCCGATGGCCATGTAGATATACCCGTCCTTTGTCCGGTAGGCGTTGACGGGAATGAACTGGCGGTGCTCGTTGCCCGACCGTTTCAATTCAGAGGGAGGAGAGCCCATATCCAGCATGGGAATAAAAGTATGGAGCCAGGATAGGGCGGAGCGGGCCATAGAAATATCGATCTTTTTCCCCTTTCCCTTTTCTTTTCGCTCCATAAGAGCCAGGATAACCTGGATAAACGCTTCGTCCCCGGCTTTGAGGTCGACCAGGGGAGGGCCGCACTGAAGCGGCGGGCCGTCGGCGTGTCCGGTCAGGTCCATGTATCCGCACAGCGCCTGGAGCACTGGGTCATAACCGGGCACATCAGGATAGGCCAGGCCCAAGGCCGAAATGCTGCACCATATAAGATCCTCTTTTTCCCGGATCAATGTTTCATAGTCAATGCCCAGTCTTTCATGTCTTGCCGGCATGGTATTCGTGCAGAATACATCCACTTTCAATTCCCGTATGAGCTGCTTTAAAAGTGCCTGACCGTCCTCCTGTTTAAGGTCAATGGCAATAGCCTCTTTGCCCACATTCGGTGCCACAAAGTAGCTGTGCCGGTCTTGCCCGGCAACCGGCCGGCCGATGTAGCGATTGGGATCCCCTTTTGATTTTCGTCCTGGCAGGGGTGTGGGCTCCAGCTTGATGACGCGCCAGCCCAGATGGACCATACGCAGCGTGGCGTAGGTCAAGGTAAGGGCCTGTTCCAGGCTGAGAACGAGTGGGCGATTATCCATGATTATCTCCAGCCATTTTCTCGGCTGATATCATGGGTGAAGATATCATAATCAAATAAACGACGTCAATTTTTTAGAGCATCTTCAGATACTCAGGATAAGAGCACGGAGGGTATTTTTCGCTCCAGTCGGATTTTATACGCCATTCCCTTTTCAACCTTGTCGGCGGTTCCGTAACTCGCATGTTTGATTCATCCCCAGAGGTCGATAAGTGTTTATCAGTCTCATTACCGTAAAATCTTTGGTTGCTCAATACGTACTCACCGCCCGACTCCGTCGGATTCCCTCCAAGTTTGAATCGGGAAGGCTAAATCCTCCGATGTCGCTCAAACTAACCCCCAGTGCTCTTTTCATTATTTTTATCGAGAATCATCCCTTATGAAGATGTTTACAATTCCTTCCGGATTCTTGCAAAAAGAGAAAATTTCTTATAATCTTTCCTTTGCATGTTCGAAGATCGAAAATTTCCTTATCAGAGGAATCCGGGAAAAACACAGACACGGTTATTCCCGAACGTATGGAAGGAGGAGTGAATGTTGCCAGGAGAGAAAAAGTATCCCCATATTTTCAGCCCGGTCCAGATCGGAAAATTCTGGGCGAAAAATCGTATCAAGTACGCTTCTACCGAGACGAATTACAATTATAGTGACGGGTTTGTCTCTGAAAAGGAACTGGCCTATATCGAAGCCCATGCCCGGGGCGGAGCAGGGATCGTGACCACACAAGGAGCCTACACAGATCCGAGAGGAGAAGGGCAGGGATATGTAGGCATGATGGGGATCTGGGATGATAAATTCATTCCCGGCCTGAAAAAGATGGCCGACGTGATCCATGCCGGAGATGCCCTGGCCTGCCTGCAATTGATGCACTGCGGCCGGGTCGGGGGGATCAACCTGGATTACACGGTCGGGCCTTCGGCCATTCCCCAGAGATTGCGCCGCTTCCGTCCTCAGAGGAAGATGAGCATACCCGAGGTCGAGGAATGTATCCAGGAGCATATCGACGGTGCCCGAAGGGCGGTGGAGGCAGGATATGACATTATAGAGATCTCAGGAATCGTCGGTTACCTCATTTCAAACTTCATCTCCAAATACACCAACTGGCGGAGCGATGAATACGGAGGGGACATTCAGGGCAGATGCACCTTCATGCGGAAGATCATCGAAGGCATCCGTAAAGAGATCGGACCAGATTTCGCCCTGGGCATACGCCTCTGCGGCTGGGAGATGCTGGACGACCGGGAGGGGAATACCGAGGAAGAGAGCATGGAGTCGATCAAGATAGCCGAAGCCGCTGGCTGCGACTACCTCAGCGTGACGGTCGGCTGGCAGGAATCTTTGGGATCGGTCATCTCCAGGGATATCCCGATGGGGAAGTGGCTATATGTAGCTGAGCGGACCAAAAAAGAGCTGAAGATTCCAATCAGCATGGCCTACAGGCTTTTCGTCCCTGAAATTCCTGAAAAGGCCATAGCGGAAGGAAAGTTGGATATCTGGGAAATGTGCCGGCCCATGATTGCCGACCCGGCGCTGCCCAATAAGATCAGGTGGGACAAACAGGAAGATATCGTTCCCTGTGTGGCCTGCCAGGTCTGTCTGGCCCGTTTGTTCCGAGATGCGCCTGTCAACTGTACGGTCCGTCCTTCGTGCGGGCATGAGGGAGAACGTGAATGGGGCTATTATGGATTTCCCAAGTCAGAGGTCCAGAGAAAGATCATGGTGGCCGGCGCCGGGATCGCCGGTCTTCAATGCGCCCGTATCGCTGCCGAGAAGGGGCATGATGTCACGGTCTTCGAAAAAACGGACCATATCGGTGGCCAATGGTATTATGCATCCAGAAATCCATGGGAAGAAAATTCAAAAAAATACTGGGATGATGAGGAATTCATGAGATGGGTGAACCACATGAAGGCCCAGTGCGATAAATTCGGCGTCAAGTTCGTGCTCAATACAGCCGTCAGCAGAGAGATTATTGAAGACGAAAAACCGGACTCTCTGGTGATCGCAACAGGAGCTGTGCCCGAAATTCCTGACATTCCTGGGGTGGACAAACCCCATGTGAAGAGCATGTTCGATGTGTTCGAGGGGAAAGTGAAGCTGGGAAAAGATATCGTCATCCTCGGCGGCTCAGGAGCCGCCATCTCCCTCACTCTTTTCGTTCTGGGAAGGCTCGAAAAAGAGGGCGTAAAGGATTCGAACCTGGCTATGATCGATTCAGCCCCGCGTTTCGGCCTGGATGTGAACCCCTCATATATATGGAGGTACCGCCTTAGACTTAAAAAGGGAAAGGCCAGAGAATTGACCTATGGAAAAGTCAAGGAGATAACCGATGCGGGCGTCCTCGCTGACTGGACGCTGGTGGAAAGAAAAACGAAACAAAAACAGGAATTCAAAGACCAGCTTATCCCTGCGGATACCGTTTTGCTGGCCAGGCTTGTGCCCAACAAGGACTTGGGCTACGGTTCTTTCAATGGCGATACGGCCATGATCGGTGACTGTGTCTGGGTGCGTCGCGGATTCGATGCCATACAGGACGGATATCGTCTCGGGATGAGATTCTAACAAGTGCAGATAACTAAGGTTAGTAAAGGAGATACATATGATACTGTCGAAGATATCGAGTACGAAGCCCCTGATTCCAGGGACAAAGATGGGCGTCTATCCCCATTCAGGATCCAGCCGTATGGGTTTGTATCCCTGGATCGATGCCTACCGCTGCAACGGCTGCGGAGCCTGTGCACGGGCCTGTCCTCCGGGTATCATCGGCCTTCATAAGAGTAAAGCGGCGATTATTCTGGATCTTTGCCAGCAGTGCGGGGAGTGTTTCGAGGCCTGTCCGGTGGAGGGCGCTATTTTTTACAAGCTTCCCCCCGGCTCTCCCGAAACGGGCAACATTCCTTATGTTTCCAAAATTTAAGGAGTAAGTATTAGCTAAGGGAGCAGTAATCAATTTTATCAGGGAGGATAGAAGATGGCTGAAAAATTAAAAGCCAACTATGTGGACCATATCTGTATCGCGGTCAATGATGTCAAAAAGGCCGAAAAAGACTATATCGATGCCTTTGGCTGGGAAGTGGCTTATCGTTATGTCGATGAACCGGAAAAAATTAGGGTGACGGGCTTTATGGTGGGTCCGACAGCCATAGAAATAATGGAGGACGTCGACGGGACCGGAGAGGTGGCCAAGTTTATCCGGAGAGCCGGAGAAGGTGTTATGCTTATCAGCTACAATGTCGATAACTGCGAGGAATCTCTGGAGGTGCTGAAGAAGAACAATGTCAGACTGATCGATCAGAAGCCCCGGTGGTTCGCCGAGTACAAAAGAAATTTTGCCTTCATCCATCCGGCAGCCACGCATGGCATATTGACCGAGATAATCGACGGCAAGTATGAAAAATAATGGAACCATGCCCGCTCGCCTCCGGATAGCTTCCTCATCAGCTTATCTGACTTATTATGCTTTAGAGGAAGAGAGAAAAGATGAGTTCCGAGAAAAAAATTAGGGTGGTGGTAGCCAAGCCCGGGCTCGACGGGCATGATACAGGAGCCAAAGTGATAGCCCTGGCCCTGAAGGATGCCGGAATGGAAGTCATCTACACCGGCCTCCACCGGACGATCGAAGAGATCGTAAAAACGGCTCTCGAGGAAGATGCCGATGTAATCGGCCTGTCGATTTACTCCGGTGCACATCTCTCCTTGTGCAAAAAGTTGATGGACCAACTCAGAGAGAAAGGGATAACGGATAAATTGGTGGTGGTGGGAGGAAATATCCCTGCCCGGGATATACCCCCCTTGAAAGGGTACGGCATCGCAGGAGTTTTTGCTGTAGGATCCCGGCTGGATGACATCGTTTGTTTTATCAGGGAGAAAGTGGCGGGTTCGAGTCAGAATAATGGTCAATAGATGGATAAATGTGAATTCATCATGAGCAGATATACATCCACGAACCCTGAAAACGGGATTATTTCCATAAGGCTTTTAATGAAGTTTTGGGACAAATCCGAATTTTGCAATTTCTAAGCCATTATTCTCGATAAGGAAAGGATTTCGGGATAGAATGAAAAAAAACAGCACATCGGAGGAGGGAAAGGTCGTTTTAGAATCCGGGATCGAGGTGAGGCCTGTCTATGGCCCGGAGGATTTAGAGGGTCATGTCTTTGAAGAGAAAATCGGCTGGCCTGGTGAGTATCCCTTCACCAGGGGCATCCATCCCCTGATGTACCGTAAGCGTCCCTGGACCATGCGTCAGTACTCCGGGTTTGGGACCGCAAGGGAGACCAATGAGAGGTTCAAGTGGCTTTTAAATCAGGGACAGACAGCTTTGAATGTGGCTTTTGACCTGCCCACCCAACTCGGATTGGATTCGGACGATCCCTGCGCCGAAGAAGAGGTGGGACGTGTGGGAATGGCCATCGATACGCTGGAAGATATGGAAGAAGCTTTTGCCGATATCCCCATAGACCGAATCAGCACCTCCTTGACCATCAATCCTGTGGCCTCTGTCATGCTGGCCATGTATCTGACTCTGGCTGAGAAGCAGGGGATAGCCTGGGACCAAGTTAGGGGCACGACCCAAAACGATATATTGAAGGAGTATATCGGAAGGGGGACCTGGATCTTCCCAGTCGAACCTTCCATTCGCCTAATTGGGGATGTAGCTGAATTCTGCTCCAGGAACGTTCCCAAATTCAATCCCTTCAGCGTGTGCGGTTACCATATCAGAGAATCAGGGGCGAATCCGGTCCAGGAGATGGCCTATGCTTTTGAAATAGCTGTCACTTACATCCAGGAAGTCCTCAGCCGTGGGCTGGCCATCGATGATTTCGCCGGAAGGATCGCCTTTAACTTCGATATTCATGGAAATATTTGGGAGCAGGTGGCCAAATTCAGAGCAGGCCGAAGGCTTTGGGCCAAAATCATCAAGGAACGGTTCGGGGCAAAGAACCCCCGATCTATGATCATGCGGATGATCGCCGGCGGTGGCGGTGGCGGACTCACCGTCCAGCAGCCCGAGAACAATATCGTGCGTGGGGCCTATTACGCCTTGATTTCGGCCCTCTCGGGAACCCAGACCATGGCCCTCTGTTCTTACGACGAGGCCTACACCATCCCTTCCAAGAAAGCGGCGTTGATCAGCCTGAGGACCATGCAGATTCTAGCCGACGAGATGGGCCTGAAGGACACGGTCGATCCCCTTGGCGGGTCCTATTACATCGAGTGGCTGACCGGGGAGATGGAGAAAAAAATCGTCGAGCTCATGGAAAAAGTGGAGTCTATGGGCGGAATGGTCAAGGCCATCAAGGAGGGAATTATCCAGAGGGAGGTAAGCCATCAAGCCTACCTGCGGGAAAAGAAGATCCAGTCGGGGGAAATGGTCAAGATCGGTGTGAACAAGTATGTCATGGAAGAGGAAAACACAGACATAGAACTCCATCCCTTTAATCCCCAGGTGGCAGAGGAACAAAAAAGAAAGCTGAAGGAGATAAAATCCCGGAGAGATGCAACTGAGGTAAGGAATGCCCTTCAAGGGCTGAAGAAGGCCGCTCAGGTTAAAGAAAATGTAATGCCTCATCTTTTGAAGGCTGTCAAAAGCTACACCACCGTGGGTGAAATCACCCAATGTTTTAAGGAAGTCTTCGGTGAGTTCGAGGAACCAAAGGGGTTATGACAGACTACAGGATCGGGATAGATGTCGGAGGCACGTTTACCGATTTTCTTCTTGTCTCCTCCGAGGGCCTCTCGGAGATCTATAAAGTGCTGTCGACCCCTGACGATCCATCCGTTGGTTTAATGAATGGGCTGAGCGAGATGGCACGAGCCCGTAACGCTTCATTGACGGATTTTATAAAGAGCATCAGAGCCATCGTCCATGGCACGACTGTCACCACGAATGCCGTACTTACCAGAAAGGGAGCCAAAACAGGCCTCCTGACGACAAAGGGAGTGAGAGATGCGCTGGAGATGCGGCGGGGTATACGGGAGGAACAGTACAACAACCGGTACGCCAACGTCGAACCGCTTGTTCCCAGATACTTGAGATATCCCATCGAAGAAAGGCTGGACTATAAAGGAGAAGAAGTCACCGCGTTGAAGGAAGCAGATGTGGCCGATTCTGTCAAGCTTTTCAAGAGGGAGAAGGTGGAAGCCGTCGCCGTATGCTTCATGAATTCTTTTGCCGACGGCACTCATGAGGCCAAAGCCGCGGAAATCGTGAGGAATGAGTTGGATGAATTGGTTCCTTATCTGACCGTCTCCTCAGAATTTTTGCCGCGGATCCGCTTCTACGACCGTGTTTCCACGACAGTGCTCAATTCTTACGTGGGCCCCATCCTCAGGGATTATCTGCAAAGCCTGGTGAAAAAGCTAGAGGAAAGCGGTTTCGGCGGGGTGCTCCTCATCATGCAGTCAAACGGAGGAGTAGTTTCTCCGGAGGTCGCCATAAAGAAAGCTGCCGTAACACTTCTCTCCGGACCGGCAGCCGGGCCTGTGGCCGGTGTGGAATACGCATCCGCACAGAACTATGCAGACTGCATCACCATCGATATGGGAGGTACGAGCTTCGATGCCGCCCTGATCAAGGAGAAAATACCTTTGGTCACAACCGAAGGAGAAATCGAGCGTTTGAGGATAGCCCTCCCTATGCTGGGGATCGTCACCATTGGTGCTGGAGGAGGAAGCATCGGCTGGGTGGATGATGGAGGTCTCCTGCGAATGGGACCCCAGAGTGCGGGGGCCAGACCTGGTCCGGCCTGTTATGACCGGGGAGGGGATTTATCCACCTGTACGGACGCCGATCTGATCCTTGGTTATCTGGATAAAGACTATTTTGCCGGAGGAAAAATCCTTCTCAACTTTGATAAAGCCGTGGAAGCCGTAAAGGAGAAAATCGCAAAGCCTCTGCATATGGAAGTGGAGGAGGCAGCGGCCGGCATGTATCGCGTTATAAACGTCAATATGGCCAGCGGAGTGAGGGAAGTTAGCGTCAAACGGGGTCATGACCCGAGGGAGTTTCCGCTGATTGTCGCGGGAGGGGCGGGGCCTGTCCACGCCTGCATGATCGGCCTGGAACTGGAGATTCCCGTCATGATCATCCCTAAAGAATCATCTATTTTTTGCGCGGCCGGGATGTTGATGTCAGACCTGAAGCACGATTTCATCAGGACCTACCCGACGGTTTTGGATGAACTCGACAGAGAAAAATTTAGGTCTCTCTTTCAGGAGATGGAGGAGGAAGCCCGGAGCCTTTTGGAGGCTGAACTTGTCCGCGATGATTCTGTGAAGTTCATCTATTCTCTGGATATGAGATACGTCAAGCAGTATCACGAGGTGAATGTTAAGGTGGCAAGGGAGGATATCGAGAGTGGAAATGTTGAGCGGATAGCCGGCCTCTTCCATCCAGAACACGACCGTCTTTACGGGTATTCTCTCGAAGATCAGGGAACTCCGGTCGAGTTAATCACTCTGAGGTTGACGGGTATCGGACGGACGGCCAAGCCCTCTTTCAAGAAGGAGGCCTACGCGGGGGAAGATCCTTCCCTTGCGTTCAAGAAAAAAAGAAGGGTTTATCTGCCGCAAAAAAAAGTATTCGAGGAAATTCCCGTCTATGACGGGAATCGTCTCTCCTACGGGAATAGGGTGGAAGGACCGGCCGTCATCGAGCAGGTGAATACGACCACCTTTGTCAGCCCCGAATACGAGGTCCTGTGCGACAGATTTGGGAGTTATACCATGTATATTAAGGAGAAGCAGGAAGAGATCCGGAAGAGGTTAGGCTTAGCAGGCTGAAATGAAGATAGACAAAATACTGGCGTCGGTTTTCCAGAAAAGGTTCAAGTCCATCACCGAAGAGATGAGCATCGTCATGACCAAGACCACCCGTTCTCCCATCCTATGCGAGGCCAAGGATTTTGTCACCGGGCTCTACGACGGAAAGGGAAAGATGCTGGAGCAGACCGAAAACCTCCCCATCCTTTCCTTTTCGCTGGGTCCGGTCTGTGAATACATCGTCAATTATTTCGGTGAGGAAATCTACCCCGGAGATGTCATCTTCCATAACGATGTTTTCTCCATGGGAAACCAGAATAACGATGTGGCCGTCTACAAACCCATTTTTTTCGAAGGCGGGCTTATTGCCTGGGCAGCAGCCAAAGGACATCAGGCGGATATCGGGGGAGCTGTTCCAGGCGGATACAATCCCAAGGCTACCGAGGTGTGGCAGGAAACGCTGCGCATACCGCCCATTAAGGTCTACGAAAGGGGAAAATTAAGGAAAGATGTCTGGGATCTCATTTTCGCCAACATCCGCTTCGATATCGTCGCCGCGGACATGAGGGCCCAGATCGGCTCCTGCGTGGTGGGGGAGAGGGGAGTACTTAAACTGGTCGACGACTATGGGCTCGATGTGTTCGAAACCCACAAGGAGTTCCTTTTCGAATCGACCGAGAAAATGATGCGGGCCGAAATTAGAACCATCCCCAACGGGGTGTACGAAGGAGAGGCGACGGTTTATTACGATGGGCAAACTCCTGGTTCGAAATATAAAATAAGAGTTAAAATCACCGTGATGGATGAGGAAATAACCTTCGATTATTCGGATACGGATTCCCAAACAAACGGGTTTGTCAACGGCACTTATACCTCCTCGGCCAGCGCCACTCTTCTGACCTTTCTCCAGATGGTGAATCCCGATATTCCTCATAATGATGGGATGGTGAGACCCATCCGTATCATCATCCCGGAGGGGACGATACTGAATGCCCGGTATCCGGCAGCCACGACCTTTGGTAACCATCTTTGTCCCCCCAACGCAGACGCCATCATCCGGGCGCTGTCCGGGGCGATACCGCGAAGAGTGACAGCAGGGTGGAACCAGCTGTTGTGCTACTTGACGAGCGGATACGACCAGAGGAAAAAGGGCCACTATGTCGATATAGGATTCTTCGGGTTGAAGGGCGGATCCGGGGCCACTTCCGGAGTGGACGGGTATGATCACATCGGCATGATCGATGCATCAGGAGGGGTTCTGGATCAGGATTACGAGATGTTCGAGCAGCAAACGCCGCATCTGTTGCTCAAGCACGAATACTGGAAAGGCTCGGCAGGAGCCGGCCGATGGCGGGGTGGCCTGGGCGTGGAAACCGAGTTCATTATCGGGGGAAGGGATACCAAGGTCGTCACTTTTGGAGACGGGGATGTGGAGCCCGCTTTCGGGCTGTTCGGAGGAAAAGAAGGCACCTTGAACAGAATAGAGCTTCACTATCCCGGCGACAAAATATATAAAGCGACAAGCAAGGACCTCGTTGAAAACGTCCCGGCTGGGACGGTTCTCTTTCAGCAGGCAGGAGGAGGAGGAGGGTACGACGACCCATTCCTCAGGCCTGCGGAAAGAGTGGCTGACGATGTAAAAAACGATATCATCAGCGTGGAGAAAGCCCGGGAAGATTACGGCGTCGTGGTCGATCCGAAAACCATGGAGCTGGATAGATCCGGGACGGAGAGGGAAAGGGGAAAAATAGCTTGTGTTGATGATAAAGAGAAAAGCGATTGAGTAGCCGATTCTATTTTATCCGGTGGAACCACATAAGGGGTAGCCAGAGTTGGTGGCCGTAGGGTATCCTTTTATGATTAACCAGAACTTCTGTGTTTTCCCATTCATGGACCAGGTTGAAGAGCAGAAAGAGTTCCTCCACCTCGGCGGGAGAATACGTGGCCGAGTGCCGGATCCATTCTCTGCTTCCTTCTTCTCGATAGGTGGGATTCCTTTTGGCCAAGTCCACAGCTTTGTCATAGCTGGTCGAGACTTTGTGGCCGAAAATTATGGTGATTTTGAAATTTTTGGCTTTTGTGCTGGGCTGAAGGATGCTTCCCAACTTTTCTCTGTTGGCTTCATCCGGTTCTCCGGTTTTTTTCTTCGCCATCCTCGGCAACCTTCAGTCTGGTTATAAGACATCCTATACGGTTTGTCAATTTCTTTCGGATCCTGCCAATCCTGTCCACAATGTTAGGAGGCGCAGACAATGCCCTTTCTGTGGGCTGTATTCTTGTTGCAAATTATGAAAAGGAATTCAGTAGAATTCCAAATCTAAAAATTGAGAATTGGATGGAGTTGTTTTTTCCATTTTCCGAGCAGCATTTTTGCTGCTGGTTAATAATCTGAATCGTATCACGGCTTTCTACTCATGAAGCCATTGACTTGGAGAAGAACTGTATGGATCGCCCGAAACTTGGTATCATTAGCAGGACAGCCCAAATATATGTATAAAAGTGGAACGTTATAACCCCACTCAATATATTGGAGGTGACTCATGAAAGCAGCTGTACGCACTAAATACGGATCTCCTGATATTCTGGAAATCAAAGACATTGAAAAACCTGCAACCAAAGATAATGAGGTTTTGATAAGGGTGTATGCGGCGACAGTCAATAGAACAGATTGTGGAATATTATGGGGGAAGCCATTTATCATAAGATTTTTCACTGGTTTGTGTAAACCTAAATTGTCGGTCACGGGGACAGACTTTGCCGGCGAGATTGAGGTAGTAGGCAAAGGAGTAACCTCTTACAATATTGGCGATAGGGTGTTCGGCTTCGATGACAACGGATTGGGATCGCATGCACAATACATGACTATACGGGAAGATAAACCACTGGCCATAATACCGGGAAATTTAGACTATGAACAGGCTGCTGCCAGCCTTGAAGGATCCCACTATGCCTATAACTTCATAAAGAAAGTCGATCTCGAGAGCGGGCAAAAAGTTCTCGTCAACGGTGCGACCGGAGCTATCGGTTCGGCTGCAATCCAGTTTCTAAAATATTTTGACCTTTATATCACGGCAGTATGTAACACCAAAAATAGAGAATTGGTTAAATCTTTAGGAGCGAACAAAATAATTGATTATGAAAACCAGGATTTTACCCAAGATAATGAAAAATATGACTTTGTATTCGATGCCGTCGGGAAAAGCGCCTTCTCTAAATGCAAACCACTGCTGAAACCGCATGGTACGTACATTTCATCCGAATTGGGGCCAAAAAAAGAGAATCCTTTCCTGGCGCTGGTAACGCCGTTGTGGGGGAGAGAAAAAGTCAGATTTCCATTTCCTACAGATATCAAGGGCAGTATAGCTTTTATTAAAGACCTCATCGAGAAGGAAAAATTCAGACCGGTTATAGATAGAGTTTATCCATTGGATAAGATTGCAGCGGCCTATAATTACGTAGCATCCGGTCAAAAAACCGGGAACGTGGTTATATCCATGTAGCCGGATAGCGGAATCCAATTCTGATAATCCCGGAGCCAGACGTTGTCGTTCTGGATATGATAAGCACATTCTAGGATATTAATGAGTGGCAAAATTGGGAAAATTGTGAGAGATTTGCAGCAAGCACAAAAGGGATGTGCATCACATCATCATGTTGTCGTATCGTTGCTATGTTCAAACAACAATTGGACAATAAGGTTAACTCGATTAATATCAAGAAAACAGCTAAGACAAACTCCTATTGAATTCTGATTTTGCGGGTGAAGGTGTTGTTCGTCTCAGAAGTTTCGACCACGGCCTCTTCGCCGTCGGCCTTGGCTATGATGAACCAAAGTCCGGTTGCTGTATCTGCCGGATTCATGATCGAGGTCGATCCTGAACTTCTTGCCCCTGCCAAAAGGGGAGAGGATACTGCGGCTCCTGATTAATGTATCTGAGGCATCGATTACGCTATTGGCCGAAAGGTAGAACTGGGTCAGCGAAGGATCAGAGGGACCACCTCCCTGATTCTTGGTCGTATCGGAGACAGAGATACTCTGCCCAGCTCTCCCTGTCGTCGGTACCGACAGTGAGGAAACAACTAGATCAGATGTCAACTCATCGCTTTCGATGGTTACAGTTGCCATGTCTGAAGCAGACACAATGTAGCCTGCGTCGGAGAGGAGAGTGATTGAGACGGTTTCATCGTTCTCTGCCAAAGAATCGTCGATGGGTGTGATGACGATTGTTGCTGTCGATGAACCGGTCTCAATGCTGATGCTCTCTGGGATAGGATCATAATCAATATCAGGAGAGGCTGTGCCGCTGATATTGTATCGTACAACCAAATCATCATCGGTATTACCAGTCCGGCTGATAGTGAATGCGCCTGAAGTGGGGCCGGCTTCGGTTGCCACAGCATCGGTAGCAGCAACTTTAACCACAGGAAAATCTGGCCCTAGTATAGCCACGTGAGCCGAGACATAAAGGTCAAGGCGTCCGGCTCCGGAGCTATTATCAAGGCCGGGCTCTGCAATATCTTTTGCATCTGAGGTCAAAACAGATTCAAGTTGTTCAACAGTCATGTCTGGCTTTATGGAACGAAGCACAGCTATGGCTCCGGTAATATGCGGCGCTGCCATGGATGTACCGCTCAGAAAGTCATAACCGTATGGAGTGGAAGAGAATATTCCGTCTCCTGGCGCACTAATATTAGGCTTTATAGCGCCGTCACAGGGCGAGGGGCCTCGCCCACCGAAGGATGTGATCTCATCAAAATAATCGGTCGTGCCTTCCGAAAAAGATATGGGATAATTAGCAGGACTTCGCACACTTCCAGGCGCGGGTCCATCGTTATCGGAAGCGAAAACAGGAAAAATGCCAGCGGCCCGTAATGCCTCGATATCAAGCAGAAACTCCGTTTCGCATCCTATTTCTGAAAATGTAGGGTTCATACACATTATTTCAAATTACCCATCATTAAATCCTCTCGATAATTGGGTAATCTGAAGCGTTCTTGATTTGGATTATATTCACTGCAGATCTTCTCTGTGGAGGGGATAATTTCTATACATCAGACCATTTGTCAACGGGAGATTTCCCCCCTATGGAGCTGTGAGGCCTTTCCCAATTCCAATAATGCTGCCATTCTTGGAGCCTTTCTGGTAAATCTGGATCATTTATATCTTCAATAGCATAGAACTCTTCTAGATCTGTTCGCTGAGATCGTTCCACCTTACCATTTAGATGTGGCGATCGAGGCTTTATCGGACGGAATTTAATACCCCATTTCATGAGTACCTCTTGATAGGAGTAGGCAAAAAATGCTCGGCCTCGATCTGTCTGAATAATCTGAATGGGAAAAGGCATTTCCTCTATCAATTTTTCTAGAAATTTTAGCGAATTCTAAGCTGTAGGCCTCGGATATAGCCCTAATATTTTCCACCTTGTACAATCATCGATAGCAGTAAATTGATATAAAGATGGGGCTATTTTACATACATCTATCTGGATTCTTTTCCCTGGGATTAGACAAGTATAGCGCTTAATCTTTCTTCGTTTTCTTCGGTATTTGGCAGAGGCTTTACATGATTTTTCACTTTCTATCTATCTTTCTAACTTTTATTATTTTTTTCTTTTTTATATGGGGTAATAAGAGGATTTAAAAGTTAGAAAACTAGAATCTAGCTTTTACTAACATTTAAGAAAGAACAAGACTGTACGACTTCAGCCTAACGAAAAAGAATCTACTTCGCCCCCTCCTTTGGCTTAAGCTCCATGCCGAGTTGTTGCATCATTCCCAATTGGTCAATTTCTTCCCTGTCCTCGATAACTTTTCCATTTTCAATGCGGCTTATGATAATCCCACTCACTTCTACCTTATTGCCAGTCGCTGGGATACCCATAAATTCTCCTTCGTGAGTACCCCTGAAAACCCACCTGGTTATAACTCTGTCACCTTCAGCAATTAATTCTTCCATACTCCAATTAATATCAGGGAAGCATTTTCGAAGAATCTTTCCCATTTCTATTTGTTCTTCTCGGGATATGGGTTTGGAACTTATTGATGGAGAGAAGTAAACAGCGTCAGGAGCTAAGAATCCCTTAAAAGTCTCAAAATCTCCTTTCCCCCATGCTTCGAATATTTTCTGTGCCAATTCTTTATTCTGCTCCTCAACCGCTGCCTGGGCTCTGAACTCTTCAAGCTCTGCCATTGCTTCCTTGTCCTGGCAGCCGACCATGAAGCAGAGAATCAGAATTAAAGGTAAAATCGAAAGCAGCCTTTTCATTATCCCTCCTCTAAAATTTTGGAATATTTATTTTGACGTTGCCAGCTGAATAAATTCTTGGACAGCTTCTTCAAGAAGGCGATTGAACTCATCAGGAGCTTCCAGATGAACACTATGTCCCACTCCTTCAACTATTTTCGCATCAAATGTTTGTGTATATTTTCTCGCTAATTCAACGTTAGTAACCCTTCGGTCTGAATTTATGCAGCAGATAGGAGCTTTTATTTCTTGTAGAACATCGATTAGGTCATACGAAGACCAAGAAAAATGTTCTCTACAAGATTCCTCCCAACCTCGTTTTGGCGCTTTTACATAGTAATCCATATAATCCGATATAATCTCTGGGTCCACCTTTTCCCCAAATCCACTTCTGATATTCTCCTCAGTAGGATTATTCAGCCAATTCATCCATGCAGATGTCCGTTTATTAATTTCCTCCTCAGTGCGTTTTAACTCATTCAGATTCTGTAACATGTCAACAGGAACAAGCCCTATGATTTTTTCAGGTATCTTTATTGCTGTCTCCAAAATAACATCTGTCCCCATAGAATGCCCGATAAGAACTACTCTATTTAAATTAAGCTTTTTAACAACAGATACCACATCTTCACCAAATGCACTCATTGTCCAATGTTCTCGGTTATTTCCAGATTCACCAAAAGAAGCAAGATCCACAGCTACGACTTTAAAATTATCTGAAAAATAGGACAATTGTGTATCCCAATCATTTCGCTTGCCTGCCCATCCATGCACAAAAACAAGAGCTGGCTTTCCATCTCCTCTCATCTCATATGCAATAGTAACTCCATCAGCGGAAATAGCGTTATCAACAGTAATGGTTAGTTCTGTTTCCTTTTCTGCTGCCACGTCATCACCCTGCTGGCAGTTAAAAGTAAAACAAAGCAGAAAGACAAAAGGGATGATTGAGAGTAGTTTTTTCACCCTAAACCTCCTTGTTTGATAGTTAAAAACTATGATAATCAAGACGTACTTGTCAACGGATGTTTAGGGATTCTCAAATCTAATAATTCAAATTGTCTCCAGGGCTGAATTTACTGTGCTGTGACTGAATATCTCTGTATGTCATGTTCACATAATTCTTGACCATATCTAGTGTTGTATGTCCCAGGACTCTTTGAAGCGAGAAAGGATCTCCTCCATTCATCAACCAGCTTTTAGCAAAAGAATGACGAAAGGTGTGAGCTGAAAGCCTGACATTTTGAATGTTAGCTTTCTCTCCGATTCTCTCAATCGTCTTATTAGTCATTCTTAGAGTCAATGGCTTTCCCTGTTTGGTGAGAAACAAAATCCCCTCTTTACCAAACAGTTTGCTTCTCTTACTCAAATACTTGACAAGTGCGACTAATGAACGATGCCCGAAGGGGACTACTCTTCCCTTTGCTCCTTTACCCTTGACAACTAGAACTTTTTCATCCATTTGAACATCATAAATTTTGAGATTAAGAAGTTCAGAAATCCGACATCCTGTTTCATAAAGCAGCGTGATCAATGCACAGTTTCTGATTCCTGTAAAATCCATCTGAGTTTTTGTTACTTCAAGCATCCTTTTAATTTGCTCATTTGAAAAGGTGGGAATCACAGTTTGTTCATACCTGAGCTTGGAGATCTTCTTTGTGGGATTCTCAGAAACAAGCTCCTCCCCTACCATGAATTTGAATAGAATCTTCAAGGCTTTGATGTGGTGATTCATACCTCCAGGAGAATATTGGTTTTTAAGCTCCAGGATGTACTCTCTCAGCATGAAATGATCAATCTGGTCAATGGATACGTCAGGATAGTTAGCCTGCATGAATGAAAGGAACTTGTTGAAGATCTTGGAGTAGAATTCAATCGTGTATGGACTGAGATTCCTTAGCTTTCGTGTGGCAATAAATGCTGACACAATCCCCTTTAAATTGGTCATGGAAACCTCCTAATGACGACCAAAAAAGGGGTTACTGGTACATGGAGAGGGAAAAGTGGTGTAAGTTATTGATAGGGGATTGGTAGCGGGGGCTGGATTTGAACCAGCGACCTCCGGGTTATGAGCCCTTTTGATTGAAGGCTGCCTTTTGTTTCTAACTCGTTGATTTTAAAGTCGGTTAGCTGCAAATTTAATCCTTTCTTAGCCCAGGGGCTAGTAAACAGGTATGTGCTTTCTCTATGCCAATTACCTGATCAAAAAACCCTTTTAACTTAACTATTATTTAAGAATAAAGTAATGCAGAACGAGAGCCAAAGAACTCATGCGCCAGACTCGCAAGGGGGAAGATATACAAATCTGTCTCTGAACTCTTCTCTCCCCCTATCATTGAAGAAAAGACTATCTTCGTGCCTTCCCAAGGCTGGGCCGGGATTAGGTTGAATCTGGATGATTCGCGAGGTGTCTCAATCTCCCCCTAACCATTTCAATTCCAAGCCCGCTAAGCCTAAAGATTTAAATTCAATCCAGTATTCGGGGGAAGTGGGTTTGAGCTCAATTGCTTTTTTTTGTATTCTTGAAGACACAGAAAGTAGGAGGAGTTCTGGGGGTTGCTTGGAATATATTTTGATGGTCTTGGGTTCAAAAGAAAGCCTGATCCTTTTTTTTCTTACATGTTTTGAAGGCTCAAAGGAATAATGATTGCTATTCAAGATCTTTAGCGTAAAAACGCGAACAGGCTCGGAGCTTTTTGTTCTAACCTTAATGACATCCGTAAAGTACGATTCCGTCTTGAAGATCCCGTCCAAAAAATCCATCGGCTGGTGATAATAGCTGCTGGGTCGCAGTAATCTATAAATAAAATTATGATAAGTGTAGAAATACGTTCCTATGAAACAAAAAGCAGTCACTAGGGGAACAAGAATAGACAACATTTTCTTTTTTTTGTAGCGAAAATGTATTAATGCACTCCCGGCAATCGGAACTAAAAGGGCAACCTGAGGTAAATTATAACGAGTATTAGCTACAGATAAAATATAGGGAGCTATTCCTGCCAAAACAAGAATCAGAAAAAACGTTTTTATCTTTAAAGAAAGCTCCTTAACCAGGAATCCAAGGATCACAAACAACATCAAAAAAATGTGAGACAAGCCGAAAATAAAAAATACGATGATCGCCCAGACAGGGGGAAGAGGCCGATAAGCCCCGTTGACAAGGTGGCGGAAAGGAAAAAAATCGAAGGTCCAGAGTTTCAAGAATCTGTTAAAAGTTCTTTGTATAAACGCTCCAAAGTGGGAAGTGATTTCCTTTAAGGCGAGCACTCTTGCAGCTTGCTCAATATGGATTTTATTCTCTCTGGCGTATTTCCTTAAGTCATCACGCGGCCTGAGATCAGGCTCATGAGGGCTGAATTCTCTGGGGTCTCTTAACCATTTGTTATTACCATAATATAAATTGCGTCCAGAATATGTCGAAAGAAATACAAATCTTTTTTGGTGTTTAACCAGGGCAAATTCCCATGGAGCAATGATAGCTGAAAAGATTATGATTATAATCAATGGAACGAGTATTCTGTCTCTTGTTTTCTTTTTGTTGATCAAAATCCAAAGTGGAATAAGAATGAGGAAAACGATTGTTGCGGCTCTAATCAACGTCATCACTCCCAGGACCACGCCAAGACCTAATGAATACCAAATTCTTTTTTTCGGTGATACTGTTTCTATAACCAAAAGGGTCAGATAAACACTGAGGAGAAGAAAAAAGATGTAGGTTGTTTCTGACCACAAGAAATGGGAAAAAACTACAAAGCTCGGGTAAAAAACATGAATAAGGGAGGCCGCCATCCCTGCTTTCCTGCTTGATATGCTCGCTGTCAAGAGAAAAACAAGTGGAGTTGTCAAAGCCGAAAGGATAGCGACAATCATTCGGGCGGCAAAAACGCTCTTGCCAAAAATGAGAAAACCTAAGGCTAAAAGGAAAGAATGAAACGGTGGTGCTACTCCTCCAGCATAAATATCTCGTAGATCCTTATGTTTGGGGGGAGTAAATTTTATTAAATCTTGAAACACAGAATAAAATCCACAGGCTGAGGAAAAATAAACATTCTCATCAAATCTGATGCGGATATTATTGTCCCCTAAAGGGATAAGCAAAGACAATCGAACCAAAAGCGAAAAAATAAAAAGGAAAACAACGATACGCCTTTTTGAATCTGCCAACCACCTCAAAATTGAAGGAGTCAAATTTTTCTCGTTAAAAAATAGATGAAAAAATCCCATTATAATATATCAACTCTAAATTTTAAACAGGCCCATGGAGAATACCATTTCCTTCATTAATCATTATTAGAAAATTCAAAACCTTATCTAGACATTTCTTGGGCGATAACCGTGTCTTTTTAGAATAAAAAAAGTCGGTTAATCTCCCGATTAGTTGGCAAAGGCCTGGATGATTTTAAGGAAAAGTAATACAGATCATGGAAGCCATAAGCTCTTCGTTTGATCACTTTGATTTTGTTGTTGACTCCTTCCAACCTTCGTGCATGAATCGGATAGTTGCATTGATTGAGGATTCCATACCGGTTTTGCAGCAAGGTCTTGGCAAACTTTTTGACAGCTGCATGGTCAACAACCTCCGCCACAGAAACACCTCCTCGATGACCTTCTCTGCCTATGTCCGGGATCAGTAGGTCCAGATGTGTTTGAGTTTGTTTTGAGGATCATCACCATTTTGATAACCTTGTTTAGTTGGAGCAACTCTTCGAGGAGTTCTCTGTCTTTAGGTTTGCAGATCTTCCTCGGGTTTTTCAGCAATCTTTCTGGTAGCCTAAGAGATTTTCCGGCATTCGCTGTTACGCACTTTATCGCTGATTCAGTTGAATTGGGATACCATGTGGAAGAGGTCGAAGACGATCTTGACATGAGGGGCCTTGCTCTGTAGGGCCAAAATATAGTGATCCCACGTGTCCATCACTTTGGCTTTCAACTGCTTCCTTTGTTGGGACATCATGTCCAAGAAGAATCTCCGTAGTGTCCGGGCTTTTCTGTCTTTGCCTACCCAAACCAAACGCGCGCTCTCGTGGTTGAGGACTACCGTCAAGCAGCGGTGGCCTTTGCGGATGGAGATCTCATCTATGGCCAGAATGTGAAGCCCCTGTAATCGGTCTCCCAGTCGTTTTTCTCCAGGACCTTCTGATCGACAGCCTTGACTGTTTTCCGGTCTCTGAATCTTTGGATCCGCAGCCTTTCTCTCTCTAGCATACATATTTACTTTTAGAGACAGGATAGAGAAAATCAATAATGATGATATGAACTTATTCATTCTACCCTCCCTTAATTGCTTGCCCTAGCTATACAAGAGAGATTGTCGAGTCAAAAGACTAGAAAAAGAGAAGGTCGGTAAATATATGATTCGGCTTTGCTGTTTTTGAAGCGGCTGTTTTTCAAAGAGACAGCAGGGAGAGCTAGCTATCGGTATTCAAGACATGGCCAACTGGGAGAATCGATGGATTATCATGAATTCATCGCCCGGATCACTTGGCAAATTCCCGATAAGGGTCAAGGAATGATCCAAACAGAAGAAGGAAATCAGTCAGAGGATGAGCATGCAGTCGCCGTAGCTGTAGAAGCGGTACTTGCGGAGGACAGCTTCGGCATAGGCTTTTTGGATAAAATCGAGACCGGCGAAGGCGGAAATCATCATCAGAAGGGATGAACGGGGAAGGTGGAAATTGGTCAGGAGCCTGTCGACAATCTTGAATGAGTAGCCAGGATAAATGAAAAGCCGGGTGGATGCTCGGCCCGGGCGTATCCGGTCATTTTGGGAGGCACTTTCCAAGGCCCTGACCGATGTGGTGCCCACGGCGCTGACGGGATGGCCCGCCTTTTTTGCCTCGTTGGTTATTCGGGCCGTATCAGAGGGAATGGCATAAGTTTCTGCGAGCATTTGGTGCTCTTCGACTGTCTTTACCCGAACTGGCTGAAAGGTCGCCAGCCCCACATCCAGGGATAGAGTGCAGACCTTCGTGCCTTGGGATTTTATTTTTTTGAGAAGCTGAGGAGTGAAATGCAGACCCGCGGTAGGAGCGGCGATGGAGCCGTCCTCCCGGGCGAAAACGGTCTGGTAGCGGTCCAGATCCATTTTCCTGAGTTGAATGTCGCCTTTTTTGCGTTTGATGTAAGGGGGAAGTGGAGCGAACCCCGTTTTTTTGAGCCAGCCGATAACATCTTCCTCCGGAAACCGAATAACTCGTTTCCCTTCGGCTTCCTCTTTTATGATTTCTCCTGTGAAGCCTTTGGAGAAAGAGATTTTATCTCCGACTCTCACCCTCCGGGCGGGACGGCAAAGCACCTCCCAGGCCCTTTCTGCTCTTTCTTTAAGGAAAAGGAATTCGATAGGCCGCCGGTCTTTTTTGGTTCCCCAGATTTTGGCCGGGATAACCCGGGATGAGTTGAGGACCAGAACGTCTTCTTTGCCGAGCCATCCGGGGATTTCCAGGAAATGGGAATGGATGATTTCTCCCGATCGGCGGTCGAGCACCATCATCCGCGAGCGGTCTCTTTCCGGCGGAGGAGCTTGAGCGATGAGTTCAGGGGGTAGATGGTAGTCGAAATCGGAAACAAACAAGGCTAACCGGTTATTTTTTAAATAGTTTTCCCTGAAGAGAGTGTCTATCCAGGCGAAAATGCTTGTAAGCTTTGGGGGTCACACGGCGGCCGCGGATCGTCCTCTCCAGAAAGCCTATCCTCATCAAGAATGGCTCATAGATAGATTCGATGGTATCCTTCTCTTCGTCGATGGCCGCGGCAATGGTGTTGATTCCCACCGGCCCCCCGCCATAATTTTCGATGATCGTCATCAGTATCTTGCGGTCCACATCATCCAATCCCAGGGCGTCTACCTCCATCATATCCAGCGCTTTTGTAGCTTCAGAGGCAGTGATTTTGCCGTCGGCAATAACTTCGGCATAATCCCTTGTCCGTCTTAACAATCGATTGGCCACGCGGGGCGTTCCCCTGGCTCGGGTGGCGATATGCTTAGCCCCTTTCTCATCGATGCTGACCTTGAGGATCGAGGCCGAGCGGGTGATGATTTGTTTTAAATCCACAGGCTCGTAGTAATCCAGGCGGTGGATGATCCCGAACCGTCCTCTCAGCGGAGCCGTGATGCGGCCGGCACGGGTGGTGGCGCCGATGAGGGTGAATTTCTTGAGCTGGAGTTTATGGCTTCTTGCACTCGGCCCCTGCCCAATAACGATATCCAAGCGGAAGTCCTCCATGGCTGAATACAGAATTTCTTCCACCGCCGGGTGGAGCCGGTGTATCTCGTCGATGAACAGGATCTCCTTGTGCTGCATGTTGGAAAGGATAGCGGACAGGTCTCCGGTCCTTTCGATCACCGGCCCGGACGTGGGCTTGATCCCGACGCCGAGTTCCTTGGCGATCAGGAAAGCCAGGCTGGTTTTTCCCAAACCCGGGGGCCCATAGAGCAGCACATGATCCAGGTGTTCATCCCGTTTACGGGCCGCTTCGATGAATATCTTCAAGTTGGTCTTGATGGTTTCCTGGCCGATGAACTCATCGAAACTCCGGGGCCGGAGACTGTCTTCGTATTCGAGGTCCTCTTTGGTCCGGACCGGGCTCAACACATCCGTCATCTTCAATTCTCTTGCCCTTAAGTGTAAAGGTTAAGAAGGGAATAGTAAAGAGGGATCGTCGTATGGAGGCTAGATTTTCGCCAGCCTTTTGAGGCTCTCTCTTAAAAGATTTTCAAACCCGGCCTCCAAGGTGAGATTCTGTAGGCTGTCCTCCACGACCCTTTCCACTTCTTTCCGTTTGAATCCCAGGTTTATCAGTGCAGAAACCAGGTCTTCTTTTTCCTGGATGGTTTCGGTGGCAAATACCTTTTCCTTCAGTTCCAGTTTCTCCTGGAGTTCCATGGCGATGCGCATGGCCGTTTTTTTTCCGATTCCGGGAACCAAGGAGATGCGGACCACATCCGCACGCTTGATGGCATCCTCCAGGTCCGAGGCTTCGATGCCGGAGAGGATATTCAAGGCGATCTTCGGTCCTATCCCCGAAATACTGATGAGTTTCAAAAATAAGTCTTTTTCCCTCTCTGTAATAAATCCATAGAGCGCCAGCGAGCTGTCCGTCACATGGGTGTAGATGAGAAGCTCCTGCGGACCATCGATGTTCCCCAGTTTCAAGTATGTCGAGAGAGGAATGGAAACCCGGTATCCCACTCCTTGGACATCGATGATGACCTGATTGGTGGTTTTTTGGATCAGATTCCCTTTCAGATAAGCGATCATTCCTTATCCTTCATCTTTCAGGATTTTTTATGTTCTGTTCGAATTTGGCAGTGTTGAGGTGACAGAGGGCCGCAGCCAGAGCATCGGAAGCATCGGTGCCCAGATCCTGTCCTTGGATATTGAGAAGGGCTTTGATCATGGTGTTGACCTGGTGCTTGTCGGCCCGGCCGTAGCCTGTAACGGCCTTTTTGATTTCCAGGGGCGAATATTCATGTAGAGCACAATCCTGAGAAGCTACGGCGACGAGTGCGGCTCCGCGGACCTGGCCAAGAGTAATAGCGGTTTTGACGTTTTGAGCGTAAAAAGGATTTTCTATGGCCACATCGTCCGGACGATGGGTAATAATGATTTCTTCCAGACGATTTCTGATCATGTTGATTTTTTGATGGAACAGGAGCTGGCGGGAAGGCTTGATGGTCCCATAGGCGAGGACTGAATAGCTGTTGCCGGAATATTCGATGATCCCATACCCCGTCGATTGGACACTCGGATCAATGCCAAGAACCTTCATGTTTCGATTGCTGCGGTTCGGATTTTAAAAAAAGATCGATTCATGGAATTGGCTTCAATCCGAAAAATTGGCGATCTCTTCCTCATCGATGTCGAAGTTGGCCCAGACATTTTGGACATCGTCGTGATCCTCCAGCTCATCCATCAGGCGAAGAAGCTGCTGGGCGGGTTTACCCGTCAGTTTCACGTAATTCTGCGGGATTTGGCTCAAATTTTTGGCATCGATTTGAATTTTCTGGTTTTCCAAAGCATCGACCACGTCCTCATAGGTGTCTGGAGCGGTAAAGATCTCGTAGTTGCTTCCGTCTTCTTGCAAGTCTTCGGCCCCGGCCTCCAGAATGATTTCCAACAGCTTGTCTTCGGAAGCCTGGGATTTATCGACCACAATGTATCCTTTGCGCTTGAACATCCAGGCGACACACCCGGATTCGGCGATGTTGCCGCCGTTTTTGCTGAAAATATGCCGCAGTTCGGAGACGGTTCTGTTTTTGTTATCCGTAAGGACCTCAACGAAGATAGCCACTCCGCCTGGCCCGTATCCTTCGTAGGTTCCTTCCTCGTATGTCGTCCCTTCAAGCTGTCCTGTGCCCTTCATGATGGCTCTCTTGATATTATCGGCAGGCATGTTGACGCTTTTCGCTTCGGCGACGGCTTTTCGAAGCCGTGGATTTGCATCGGGATCTCCGCCTCCTATACGGGCCGCTACGGAAAGCTCACGGATGATTTTGGTGAAAATCTTTCCCCTTTTTGCATCCTGAGCCGCTTTTTTGTGCTTGATGGAAGCCCATTTTGAATGCCCTGACATGTTTTGCTCCTTGAATCTCGACTCAACGGGATTCTAACACAAACAGGGAAATAATAAAAGTTAGGCCGAGTTGCCCGCCCAAGAGGGCTGAATTGACCTAGTTTAACTAATGCAGCCCGGAACGATTCACAGCGTTCTCTGTGCCTTCATGAGCATCCTGCCCATATGTCTTGATGATCCTGGAGACGCTTCCAGATAAAAATCTTCCTTGACATACTATAGGGGGGTATGCTATAGTAAAATCGTTGAAGGAAAATGGATGTCTGGTTACAAAGGAGGTTTTTATGAAAGATCAGATGACCACCCACGAGGAAGAGCTCGTCCGTTTGAAAAGGATCGAAGGGCAGATCCGTGGGATTCAAAAGATGATCGAAGAGAAGAGATATTGTATCGATATTCTCACCCAGCTTTCCTCGATTGTGGGGGCGATCAAAAGTGTCGAAGAAAACATCCTGGAAAGGCATCTCAAAGGATGTGTCCAGCATTCCTTCAATAAAGGGAGCAAAACGGACCGGGCAGAAAAAGTGAATGAGGTCATCGACGTTTTGCGGAAATTCAGAAAATATTAGGAGGTGCCGTGAGCTACTATTTCAGACGCAAGGTGGAAGGTCCTTTTGAGGATGTAGAGAAAAAAGTCAGAAGATCGCTCAGTGATGAGGGATTTGGCGTGTTGACAGAAATCGATGTCAAGGAGACGTTGAAGAAAAAAATGGATGTCGATTTCAGAAAATACAAGATACTGGGAGCCTGCAATCCTCCATTCGCCTATAGAGCTCTTCAGGAAGAGGACAAAATCGGGACCATGTTGCCGTGCAACGTCATCGTTCAGGAAACGGGTACAGGCGAGATCGAAGTGGCGGCCATCGATCCGGTTTCCTCCATGCAGGCTGTGAAAAACGAAGCGCTGCAGCCGGTTGCCGAGGAAATCCGGCGCAAACTGAAAACGGTGATCGACAAGGTGTGAGGAGCAATATACAGCATAAGGAGAGTAAAAAATGGCCAAAGATCCGGTTTGCGGGATGGATGTCAAAGAGAGCGGAGCCGAATGGACTTCTGTCTATGAGGGGAAAACCTATTATTTCTGTTCCCCTGGATGCAAGAAGAAGTTCGATGAAAATCCCGAGATGTATTTGGATACAGAAGAAGAAAAAAAGGAAGCCGAGAAGGGCGAAGACAAAGGAAAGATGATGGCAGAAGGTGAAAAGGAAAAGAGCGAGGAAGAAAAGGAAGGAGGAGAGAAAAAAGGTCTGACATCCAGCGGAAAGCCAGCCGTGAATTTCGATGAAAAAAAAGAGGACAAAATGGATAGGATCGACCTTCCGATCGTCGGGATGAGCTGTGCCAGCTGCGCTTCTACCATCCAGGGCGGTCTGGGCGGTCTGAGGGGCGTGGAAAAGGCCTCGGTCAATTTCGCCAATTCCAAGGCGACCGTCCTCTTCCAGCCCCAGCTCATAAAACCGGAAGATTTGATCAAATCCATCCGCAAAAGCGGATACGATGTAGGGACAGCTTCCCTTGAGATTCCGGTGCGCGGCATGGAGTGTGCCTCCTGTGTTCAGAACGTGGAGCGAGCTCTACTCGCTACGAGGGGTGTGACCAAAGCAGCGGCCAACCTGGCGACCGAGAAGGTCAGGGTGGAATACATCCCCTCCGAGATAAGTCTGACCGAAATAAAGAAGACCATCGAGAGTGCCGGATATAAGGTTCTCGAGATCCCTCGTGAAGAGGAAACACAGGACATCGAGAGAATTGTCAGGGAGAGGGAATACAAAGCACTGAAGAGAAAATTTTTTATTGGTCTCGTGCTGGCCGTAATTGTCTTTCTAGGGAGCTCGTCTCATTGGTTTCTCTGGATTCCTGATTTTTTACATAATTTTTATATCCTTTGGGCTGTGGCCACACCCGTCCAGTTCTGGATCGGTTGGCAATTTTATAAGGGTGCATGGGGGGCTTTCAGGCACCGCAATGCCGATATGAATACTCTGATCGCAGTCGGCACATCCGCCGCTTATCTCTATAGTGTGGCTGCCACACTCTTCCCATCCGTCTTCGCCCAAGCAGGCATCGAGCCCAAGGTTTATTTCGATACCTCAGCGGTCATCATCGTCCTGATTCTCTTCGGTCGGCTTCTGGAGGCCAGGGCCAAGGGGCAGACCTCGGAGGCGATCAGAAAATTGGTGGGCCTGCAGCCCAAGACGGCCCGGGTGATTAGAGGCGGAAAGGAGCAGGATATCCCGGTGGAGGAGGTCATCGTGGGAGATCTGATTGTAGTCAGGCCCGGTGAAAAAATTGCAGTCGATGGAAGGATAAAAGAGGGGAAATCGGCCGTCGATGAATCCATGATCACCGGCGAAAGTATCCCTGCGCGGAAGAAAGCCGGGGACGAAGTGATCGGTGCCACCATCAATAAAACGGGAAGCTTCAGGTTCGAGGCCACCAAGGTGGGAAAGGACACCGCCCTTGCCCAAATTATCAAGCTGGTCCAGGATGCACAGGGATCGAAGGCTCCCATCCAGCGCCTGGCCGACATAATCGCTGGTTATTTCGTTCCCATCGTGATCTCCATAGCCATCGCCACCTTTGTCGTTTGGTTCATCTTCGGGCCTCAGCCGACCTTGACTTTTGCCCTGCTGAACTTCGTGGCCGTAATGATCATCGCCTGCCCTTGCGCGCTGGGATTGGCCACCCCGACTGCCGTGATGGTCGGGACCGGGAAAGGAGCCGAGTACGGCATCCTGATCAAAGGCGGCGAGAGTCTGGAAACCGCCTATAAAATAGATACCATCGTTTTCGATAAAACCGGTACCTTGACCAAGGGAGAGCCCGAAGTGACCGATATCCTGGCCTTGAATCCCCTTTCTGAGAATGCCGTCCTCAGGTATGCCGGTAGTGCGGAAAAAGCTTCCGAGCATCCGCTGGGAGAAGCCATCATGAGAAAGGCCGAGGAGAGGGAGATTGCCCTTCTCGACCCCGTAGATTTCAAGGCCGTGGAGGGGCGGGGGATAGAAGCCCGGGTGGACGGCCTTACTATTCTCTTGGGAAACCTGAAGCTCATGGAAGGACAGGGAGTCGAACCCGGGGATTTGAAGAGCGAAGCCGATCGATTGGCCTCGGAAGGAAAAACACCCGTTTATGTCGCCGTCGATGGCCGGCTGTCGGGTTTGATGGCCGTGGCTGATACCCTGAAGGAAAATTCTCGGCAGGCTGTGGGGAGGCTGAAGGAATTGGGATTGGAAGTCGTTATGCTGACCGGAGACAATAGAAAAACAGCGGAAGCCATTGCTAGCAAAGCGGGTATCGCGAATGTGCTTTCCGAGGTATTGCCCGAGGACAAAGTCCTCGAGATCAAGAGGCTTCAGTCCGGAGGAAAAAGAGTGGCCATGGTCGGCGATGGTATCAACGATGCTCCCGCACTCGCCCAGGCAGATATCGGGATTGCCATCGGGTCCGGAACCGATGTCGCCGTGGAGGCTTCCGATATTACGCTCATCAAAGATGATTTGGGAGGCGTCGTTTCGGCCATCGAGCTCAGTAAAAAGACCATCAAGACCATCAAACAGAACCTTTTCTGGGCTTTCTTCTACAATACGGCAGGGATTCCGGTGGCCGCTGGAATTCTTTACCCCTTTTTCGGAATACTTCTCAATCCGATGTTCGCCTCGGCGGCCATGGCCTTCAGCTCGGTTTCTGTGGTTTCCAATTCCCTTAGATTGAGACGAGTTAGGTTGGACCAAAAGGAGAAAAGATAGAGATGGAGAAAATAATCGTTGCTTTCGCAGGTTTGATTCTGATTTTCCTGGTCAACTGGTATTTTCTCTTTTCCGGGAGAAGGACGGCTCCAGCCGTTAAGGAAGAGAATAGGCTCCAGGAAGTCACCATTCGAGTAAAGGGCGGCTACGATCCGGACGTGGTTTTTGTGAAGAAGGAGATCCCGGTTCGCCTGAATTTTTACCGGGACGAGAACGCCGACTGTTCGGAGATCGTTGTCTTCGGAGAATTCGATATACGAAAGCCTCTCCCTGCTTTCAAAACAACGCCTATCGAGTTTACCCCGCAGAAAAAAGGGGAGTATGAGTTCGGCTGTGCGATGGGGATGCTGAAGGGCAGGCTGATTGTGAGATAAAAAATTTTTTTAATCATAAAATATATGAAATCTATGGAAATAATAGGAATTCAGAAAAGAGGGGTTACAGAACATTCCTGTGAAAAGTTTACGATAACAACAATTTCTCTCCAAAGGAAGGATAGCATGCAAAAGATCGGTTCATTCTTTGTGTTCATTCTTTTATTCTTGAATATGGCTTTCGCCGGTGGGCCACAGCCGAAGGAAAAAGAGCTGATTTTGTCCGATCTCGTTAAAGAGGCCCTCGATAGCAACCCATCGCTCGAAGCAGCGGCTCGGAGGGTACTGTCGGCAGAGAGGGCAATTCCTCAGGCCGGCGCTTTGCCGGACCCGAAAATCACTCTGGGTCTGATGAACCTTCCCGTAAACAGTTTCGCTTTTGACCAGGAACCCATGACGGGAAAGCAGATTTCGGTCATGCAGATGTTCCCCTTTCCTGGAAAATTATCCTTGAGTACAGATATGGCCGAATATGAAGCTGCTGCGATCAAACATCAGCAGGGAGAGGTCCGTAACAAGATCGTTCTGATGGTCCGGAGGGCTTTTTTCGACTTGTATGCCGCTGATCGGGCGATTGAAGCCGTCCAAGAAAACAAGAAACTGATGGGACAACTCGTGCAGGTGGCCGAAATCAAATACACCACCGGCTCCGGACTGCAGCAGGACGTGTTGCGCGCACAGGTGGAGCTTTCCAAGCTCGAGGATGACCTGATCATGTGGCAGCAGAAACGACTTGTCATCGCAGCGAATCTGAATGCCATCCTGAATCGGCCTGCAGGAAGTCCTCTCGACAAGACAATGACTGGTCTGGAGCTGCCGGATGAGAAGAATCAGGATTTGTCTTTGCAGGAGATCGAATGCCAGAGGCCTCTCCTTCAAGCCTGGAACGAAAGACTCCGGAAGTCCGACACGGCCGTTAAGCTCGCCCGCCGGGACGCGTGGCCCAATATTGCCGTTGGAGTGGGTTACAGCCAGAGGGATGACCTCAAAAGCGGCGCTAAAATGCATGATTTCTTTTCGGTTTCTGTGACTCTGGATATCCCTCTTTTTTACAAACGTAAACAGAGCCAAAAGATCGCGGAGCGGGAGCTGGATTTCGAAGCGGCCGAAGCGGACTACAGGAACGTGCTGAACGGGGTTCTTTCGGACATCGAAAGTCAGAAAGCCGAGCTGGAGAGGAACCGAAAAAGAGTCGAACTGTATAAAGGCGGAATCCTTCTCCAGGCGCGACAGTCTCTGGAGTCTGCCCAGGCAGGATACCAGGTTGGTAAGGTCGATTTCCTGACCGTTATCGATAACTGGATGAGGCTTTTCAATTACGAGCTCCAGTATCATTTCGCCCTTTCCGAATATTATAAGACGCTGGCGGGTTACGAGTTTTCGGTCGGGAAGGATGATTATGGCGTGGATAAAAACAAAGGACAGAAAAGAGGAGAATAAAATGAAGGCAAAATTTTTCCTGATTCTTTTTCTAGGGATTCTGATCGGTGGAGGAGGGACTTTCTTTCTCTTGCCCAAAGTCCAGAAAACTCAAGGCTCGGAACAGGCAGAAGCCAAGCAGCTATACTCCTGCGGGATGCATCCTGAAGTGATTTCGGATGAACCGGGCAACTGCCCCATTTGCGGGATGAAGCTCACTCTGATAAGAGAACCTGCCGGGAGTGCTGACCAGGCTCAGGCAGGAGGAGAGCAAGGGGAGCGTAAGGTTCTTTACTGGCGTGCTCCTATGGACCCCACAGAGATCTACGACCGGCCCGGGAAATCCAAGATGGGGATGGACCTGGTTCCTGTTTTCGAGGGGGAAGAAGCCGGAGGCGCCGGAAGCATCCTGATCGACGGCGCTGTGCAGCAGAACATGAACCTGCGCACCGCACCTGTAGAACGCCGTGAGATCGACCGGGTCATCCGGGCTTTCGGGAATGTCACCTATGCTCAGGATGATGAGTTTTCTGTCAACACCAAAGTTGCGGGGTGGATCGAAAAACTCTACGTCAATACCGAGGGACAGAGAGTGAAAAAGGGTGAGACCCTACTGGAGATATATTCCCCGGAGCTCGTTACTACCCAGGAAGAATACCTTTTGGCTCTGGAGAACTCTAAAAAACTGGCAGAGAGTCCCTACGAAAATATCAGGAAGAACGGTGAAAGAATGCTCCTCTTGGCTAAAAACCGGTTGGCGTATTGGGACATACCCGAAGTGGAGATAGAAAAAATCGAGCAATCCGGCAAGGCCCGGCGCACTATCGCGTTAAAATCCCAGGTCGATGGAATCGTTACTCACAAAGCTGTCTTCGAGGGGGATAAAGTAGGGCCGGGGATGGACCTGTTTCACATTGCTGACCTGAGCAAAGTATGGATAGAAGCAGCCGTCTATGAATCCGAACTTCCCCTTGTCAAGCTTGGGCAGAGTGCCGATCTGGAACTGGACCAGGTGGGGGGAAAACCATTCCGGGGAAAAGTGGATTTCATCTATCCCTATCTCGATCGGAAGTCTCGAGCCAATAATGTCCGGCTGGTCTTTTCCAATCCGAATCTGGAGTTGAAACCGGATATGTTCGTGACGGTCCGGATCCATTCACCCGTGACTGCCGATTCTCTGGCTGTTCCGGCTGAAGCCATCATCTACTCCGGAAAGAGAGAGGTCGTGTTCGTCACCAGGGGGGATGGAAAATTCGAGCCGAGAGAGGTAAAGACCAGGACTGAATCCGATGATGGATATGTGCAGGTCGTCTCCGGTCTTTTTGACGGGGAGGAAGTGGTGGTCTCCGGTCAATTCCTGCTGGATTCTGAAAGCAGGACGCGCGAAGCCATCGCCAAGATGCGGGCTGCCCAGTCTCAGAGAATGGACGCCATGTCCGGGGAGGGGACAATGAGCGAAGAGCACGTGCATCGGGAAGAAGAAAGCCCAACCGCGAAGCAGAAAGAGGAGAAACCAACGATGTCCAAAGAACAAGGCGAAGGACCTAAGACCAAAGGAATCGGGGAGGAAAAAGGGAATGCCAGCGGTACAGACATCGACAAACTTTATGCCTGTCCGATGCACCCCGGCTTCATCACGACAGATCCGGATGCAAGATGTCCCGTATGCGAGATGAAAGTCGTTCCGGCGAAGGAACTGGAGGGAAGAATCAACCTGGAAAAAGCTGAATTCTATACCTGTCCGATGCATCCTGATTTCTTGACCACCGACCCGGAAGGGCGATGCCCGGAGTGCGGGATGAAACTGGAAAAAGTGGAGAAGATCAAAAAGTGAATGGACCAGCTTATTCCTCGGCTCGCTCTCTTCAACCTGCCAGTAAAGCTTGCTTTCCATGCCAGCTCACCTCCGGATGGCTTCCTCACCAGCCTGCCTGACTTCCAAAAAACTTTACGGAATTGGAATGCCTCAGCAAAACAGTTTTAGGAGTAGAAGATGCTTGAGAAAATCATAGAATGGTCTGTCAACAACCGGTTCCTGGTCATCGTTGCAATATTCGGTATCATCCTGGCGGGACTGGTGTCGATTCAAACGACTCCTGTCGATGCCATCCCTGATTTGAGCGATGTCCAGGTCATCATCTTCACAGAATTTCCAGGACAAGGTCCCAATGTCGTGGAAGATCAGGTTACCTACCCTCTGACCACAGCCATGCTTGCCGTCCCCTACGCCAAAGTGGTTCGGGGCTATTCATTTTTCGGTTTTTCCATGGTGTACATCATTTTCGAAGACGGGACTGACCTCTATTGGGCGCGAAGCCGGGTCCTGGAGTATCTGAATTCTGCGGCCGACCGCCTGCCCCAGGGGATAACGCCTCAGTTAGGGCCTGATGCCACTGGAGTCGGATGGGTGTATGAATACGTGCTCGATGGCGGCGACAAATATGACCTTCAGCAGTTGCGGTCGATCCAGGATTGGTACCTGCGTTATGAGCTGTCCAGTGTATCGGGCGTAAGCGAAGTGGCCAGCATCGGGGGATTTGTCAAACAATACCAGGTCGATGTGGATCCCCTCAGACTTCAGGCCTATCATCTTCCCATCCAGCAGATCCGCATGGCCATCAAACGCAACAACAACGACGTGGGCGGACGATTGATCGAAATGGGTGAGACAGAATTCATGGTGAGGGGTCTCGGATATATCCGTTCCATCGATGACCTGAATAAAATCCCGGTCGGGATGGGACCAAACAATGCGCCGATCATGTTGAGCGATGTCGCCCGCATCCACCTTGGCCCGGAGCTGCGCCGTGGCATCGCCGAATGGGATGGCCAGGGTGAGACCGTAGGCGGAGTCATCGTCATGCGTTATGGCGAAAACGCGCTCAAGGTCATCGACGGGGTGAAGGCCAAACTGGAAGAACTGAAAAAAGGCCTCCCTGAGGGGGTCAGCATTAAAATGGCTTATGACCGCTCATCTTTGATCAAACGCGCCATCTCTACCTTGAAAGAAAAACTCCTCGAGGAAACCATCGTCGTAGCCCTGGTGATCATTGTCTTCCTGCTCCACTTCCGGAGCGCTTTCGTCGCCGTGTTTACCCTTCCTCTGGGTGTATTACTCTCCTTTATCGTCATGAGGGCCCAGGGATTGAATACCAATATCATGTCCCTGGGAGGGATTGCCATCGCCATAGGGGCCATGGTCGATGCCGTGGTGGTGATGATCGAGAATGCCCACAAGCATATGGAGAGGGAGGAGGTGGCGGGAAAACAGGAACGCTGGTCGCTGATCATCCGATCCTCGAAGGAGGTCGGACCGGCCTTGTTCTATTCGCTGCTCATCATCACTCTTTCCTTTATCCCGGTTTTCACCCTCCAGCAGCAGGAAGGCCGCCTGTTCAAGCCGCTGGCTTTCACCAAGACCTATGCCATGGCCGGTTCGGCCCTTCTGGCTATCACTGTCGTACCCGTCCTGATGGGATTGTTTATCCGCGGCAAGATACGTTCTGAAGAGAAGCATCCCTTGAGCCGGATACTCATCCGTGCCTACAGGCCGGTGATTCATCTCGTTCTCAAACATAAGGTCGCCACGATTTTGGTAGCGATAGTGATTGTAGCTGTGACGGTGATTCCGTTCACCCAACTTGGATCGGAGTTCATGCCTCCACTGAACGAGGGGGATCTTTTGTACATGCCGACAACCCTGCCGGGAATTTCGGTCACCAAAGCCAAAGAACTGCTTCAGCAGACGGATAAGATCATCGCCAGCTTTCCCGAAGTTGAGACTGTATTCGGGAAAATCGGACGTGCAGAAACCGCAACCGACCCTGCGCCCCTGACTATGATAGAGACCACAATCACCCTCAAGGATGAGAAGCAGTGGCGGCCGGGAATGACCATCGACAAACTGATCGAAGAGTTGGACAGAGCCGTGCAGTTCCCGGGCCTGACCAACGCCTGGACCATGCCCATAAAAACCCGGATCGACATGCTCAGCACGGGGATCAAAACGCCGGTGGGGATCAAACTGATGGGACCTGACCTCCAGACTCTCAGTGACCTGGGAGAGGAGATCGAAGCGGTGATCCGCCAGGTCCCAGGCACGGCAAGCGTAATCTCCGAAAGGGTAACAGGGGGAAACTATATCGATTTTATCATCGACCGTGAAGCGGCTGCGCGCTACGGTCTTTCTGTCGGCGATGTCCAGGATGTGATCATGTCGGCCATAGGTGGGATGAACGTAACCACAACGGTGGAGGGACTCGAACGGTATCCCGTGAATGTCCGCTACAGCCGCGAATTGAGGGATAATCTTTCCGCCTTGAAACGGGTTTTGATACCTACTCCGTCCGGGGGTGAGATTCCTCTCGGCCAAGTGGCAGACCTGCAGGTCAAAAAAGGCCCGGCGGTCATCAAGAGCGAGAATGCCCGCAGGACCGCTTGGCTGTATGTAGATCTGAGAAATATCGACGTGGGCTCATATGTCAAGATGGCGAAGCAGGTTGTCGATACCACGTTGAAATTCCCTTCTGGATACAGCATTGTCTGGAGCGGGCAGTATGAATACATGCAGCGGGCTCAGGAAAGGCTGCGACTTGTCGTTCCCATCACCCTGCTTATCATATTTCTTTTGCTTTATTTCAATTTCAAGAACGTCACAGAAAGCCTGATCATCATGTTGTCTCTGCCTTTTGCGCTTGTAGGGGGAATCTGGCTGATGTGGCTGAGCGGCTACAACATGAGCATAGCTGTCGGGGTTGGCTTCATCGCCCTGGCCGGAGTGGCGGCGGAGACAGGAGTGGTCATGCTCCTTTATATCGATAACGCTTTCAAAGACCGATCGAGCCAGGGAATGATGAATAATAGAGAAGATCTCCGTCGAGCCATCGTCCACGGCGCCGTAGACAGGGTGCGTCCCAAACTCATGACCGTTACGACCACCATAGCAGGGCTTTTGCCCATCATGTGGGGCCACGGCACCGGATCTCAAGTGATGAAAAGAATCGCCGCTCCTATGGTCGGCGGTTTGATCACCTCCACGATTCTCACTCTTGTGGTTATTCCCGCCATCTATTACCTCTGGAAAGGCCGCCGTCTGCAAGAGGTGCCAGAAAAGGAAGAGCGGGAAAACAGGACCTCACAATAAGCTGTCTTCCCTTGGCAAAAAGAGTGCGGCAAACCATACGGCTGCTCCCTCCTTGATCGATTTCAGATAGAAAAGGATTGCAGTGGTGACAACCAACTAAAATGGATCTTGAAGAACAGGTAAGCCTTTTTTATCTCAAAAAAAGATTCTTGTTTTAAGCGGTTTTGCTTTGACTGGCGGCAAGTCCTTGTGCTATAAGTAATGGAAAATTGAAAAGGCTTATCACACATTTGGCGCAGCAAAATACGGCGACTGAAATTCTCCTCCTGGATTCGTCTTGATATGATAGAGACCCCACTCATTCTGGAAGACGGCACAGAATACTCAGGTTTTTCTTTCGGCTCCCAAAAATCCATCTCGGGAGAAGTCGTCTTCAATACCGGAATGGTGGGATACTACGAATCCCTGACCGATCCCAGCTACAAAGGACAGATACTCGTTCTGACCTATCCCCTCATCGGGAATTATGGCGTTCCCGATAAGTCTGTGGATTCTCATCTATTAAAAAGTTTTGAATCTGACCGGATCCACGCCTCGGCTCTGATCGTCTCCGATTATTCCTTCGACTATAGCCACTGGGATGCCGTCCAGAGCCTGTCCGACTGGCTCAAGGAGCAGAATATTCCGGCCCTGCATCGTATCGACACCCGGGCTTTGACCAAGCGGCTGAGGGAGATGGGTACCATGCTCGGCAAAATTATTTTCGATGGGGAAGTTGGATTCTACGATCCCAACAAGGAAAACCTGGCCCAAAAAGTCTCGCTGAGAGAGCCGGTGGTCTACAATGAGAAGGGAAAAAAAAAGATCGTTGTTATCGACTGTGGTGTCAAACTCAACATCCTCCGCTCCCTGCTCGATAGGAATTGTTGTGTGATGCGTGTCCCCAGTGACTATGACTTTCTCGATCATCCTTTTGACGGAGTCGTGATCTCCAACGGCCCCGGTGATCCCAAGATGTGTCCGGATACTATAGCCTTGATCAGAAGATGCTTTGAAAAGGAAATTCCCGTGTTCGGGATTTGTCTGGGGAACCAATTGATGGCCCTGGCAGCAGGAGCCGACACCTACAAACTCAAATACGGACACCGCAGCCAGAATCAGCCTTGTCTGGAAGTGGGGACGAAACACTGTTATATCACTTCGCAAAATCACGGTTATGCGGTGGAGACGGAGTCTTTGCCCCAGGATTGGGAGCCCTGGTTTATCAACATCAATGACAGCACCAACGAAGGGATCAGGCACAAGCGCCTCCCTTTTATGTCGGTTCAGTTCCATCCCGAGCACTGTCCAGGTCCGGTAGATACAGCTTTTTTGTTCGATAGATTCCTGGAGTCGATCGGCAGATGAAAAAAGTCATCCTCTTGGGAAGCGGAGCCCTTAAGATCGGGCAGGCTGGCGAGTTCGATTACTCAGGAAGTCAGGCCATAAAGGCTCTCAAGGAGGAGGGCGTTCAGGTTATCCTAGTCAATCCCAACATCGCCACTATCCAGACATCTGAAGCTCTGGCCGATAAAATCTATTTTCTTCCTGTTACGCCTGATTTTGTGGAAAGGATTATCGTAAAAGAAAGACCTAACGGGATACTTCTCGGGTTCGGGGGGCAGACCGCACTCAACTGCGGGGTGGGGCTGTACGACGAAGGAGTGCTGGATAGATTCGGAGTTGAGGTCTTAGGAACATCGATTCAGGCCATCAAAGACAGCGAGGACCGGAAGAATTTTGTCGAGAGATTGACCGAGATCGATCTCAAGGTACCGCGGAGCATCGCTGTCTCTTCTGTCCAGTCTGCCGTTAAGGCGGCCGAAAAGATCGGATATCCGGTGATGGCGAGGGTGGCCTATGCTCTCGGAGGACTCGGATCCGGTATTTCTTATGATGAGAAGGAACTCCTCGAAACGGCCAAAAAAGCCTTCGCTTTTGCCAGCCAGATCCTGATCGAGGAATACCTGGAAGGGTGGAAAGAGGTGGAATATGAGGTTGTCCGGGACAGATTCGACAACTGCATCACGGTCTGCAATATGGAAAATTTCGACCCCATGGGTATTCATACCGGAGAAAGCATTGTCATCGCTCCCTCACAGACTTTGACCAACCGCGAGTATCATAAGTTAAGAGACATCTCGATCAAAGTTATCCGGCATCTGGGTATCGTCGGTGAGTGCAACATCCAGTTCGCTCTGGACAGAGCCAGCGAGGATTATCGGATCATCGAAGTCAATCCCAGACTTTCCCGCAGCAGCGCCCTGGCATCCAAAGCGACCGGTTATCCTTTAGCTTTCATAGCCGCCAAGCTCGCTTTGGGGTATTCCTTGACCGAATTACCGAATTCGATCACCAAACGGACCATGTCCTGTTTCGAACCGGCACTGGATTACGTCGTGGTCAAAATACCCAGGTGGGACTTGACCAAGTTCAGGAGGGCGAGCAAGAAAATCGGAAGCGAGATGAAAAGCGTCGGAGAAGTAATGGCAATCGGGCGCACTTTCGAAGAAGCTTTGCAAAAAGCCTTGAGGATGCTCCAGGTGGGCATGTATGGCATCGTTTGCAACGATCTTTCTTTCGACAACCTGGAGCAGGAACTGAGAAATCCCACCGACAAAAGGATTTTTGCCATTGCAGAGGCGGTGAAAAAATATTCCATCGAAGAAATCCATGAGTTCACTAAAATCGACAAGTGGTTCTTGTACAAGATCAAGAATATCGTCGATTTGGCGGAAGAGATTCGCCAGGAACAGGTCCGGACATTTCCGAGAGAACTGATGGTTGAGGCAAAACAATACGGCTTTTCGGATAAACAAATCGCTCTCCTTTTAGGGAAAGAAGAGCTGGATATACGAAATATGAGAAAGTCGATGGACGTCCTGCCCTTCGTCAAACAGATAGATACCTTGGCCGCCGAATATCCGGCTCAGACGAACTACCTCTATCTAACTTATAACGGTTCAGTAGACGATGTGGATTTTATGGACACGAACAAGGTCATGGTTCTGGGCTCGGGCTCCTACCGGATCGGGTCGTCGGTGGAGTTCGATTGGTGCTGCGTCAACGCCGTCTTGACCTTGAGGAAATTGGACTATAAAACGATCATGATCAATTACAATCCGGAAACGGTAAGCACGGATTACGATATTTGCGACAAGCTGTACTTCGATGAGCTGAGCTTCGAGACCGTGGCCGATATCTATGAGAAGGAAATGCCCGAAGGGCTCATCATTTCGATGGGAGGGCAGATACCCAACAATCTGGCCATGAAGTGCCATCAGTACGGTTTGAACCTGCTCGGAACCTCACCTCTCGATATCGACAAGGCCGAAAACAGACACAAGTTTTCGGCCCTTCTGGACGAATGGAAAATAGACCAGCCGCAGTGGAAGGAGTTGACCGATATCGGTGCAGCCTTGGCCTTTGCCAACAGCGTGGGCTATCCGGTCCTCGTCAGACCAAGTTATGTACTCAGCGGTGCCGCTATGTCCGTGGCGCTCAACGACGGAGAACTCGGCCATTATCTGGAGAAGGCCTCCCGGGTCAGTCCAGAATATCCGGTCGTGATCAGCAAATTCATCGAAAACGCCAAGGAAATCGAAATAGACGCCGTAGCCAAAAAGGGGGAACTATTCGTTTATGCAATAAGTGAGCATGTGGAAAACGCGGGTGTCCATTCCGGGGATGCAACCATGGTTCTTCCCCCGCAGAGGACATATCTTGAAACGACCCGACGGATGAAAAAGATCGCCCGTCAGGTAGCCAGATCCCTGAAGATCAACGGTCCCTTCAACATCCAATTTATCGCCAAGGATAACGAGGTCAAGGTCATTGAGTGCAATCTGCGGGCTTCCCGTTCTTTCCCCTTCGTGTCCAAGATATTCAAACTGAATTTTATCGATTTGGCCACCAAAATCATCATGGGAATAGATGTGCCGGGGATAGACAAGTCATGTTTTGAATTGGACTATGTGGGAGTCAAGGCCCCCCAGTTCTCTTTCACGCGCCTAAAAGGAGCGGACCCTGTGCTCAGCGTGGAGATGGCCTCCACCGGTGAAGTGGCCTGCATGGGAGATAGTTTCGAGGAAGCATTTTTGAAGGCCTTGCTGTCGGTGGGATTTTCTTTCCCCAGGAAGAACATCTTGTTGTCGACTGGACCGTTCGAGAGCAAGGCCCTCTTCCTTCCCCAGGCTAAAAGGCTGGTCGACCTGGGTTTCCGTCTCTATGCTACTAGAGGGACGGCTGATTTCATGAAATATCACGGCATTCTTTCCGAAGTCCTATTCTGGCCTTTGGAAAAGAAAGAACCCAATATTCTCACCCATATCGCGGAGGGGAAGTTGGACCTTATCATCAACATTCCCAAAAGTATCGAGGAAGAGGAGCTCACCAACGATTATATCGTCAGAAGAAAAGCGGTGGATTTTAATATTCCCCTAATCACCAACCTGCAATTCGCTGAGAGATTCATCGACGCCTTAGCTAGGACCACCCTGGAAGATTTGAGTATTAAATCCTGGGATGAGTACTGATTTTATTGGCCCGAATAATTGACTAAATATATTTGCTTTCTCCATATCTTATAATCGCCCACCATAATTAATAGCACGATAAAAAGCAAAAGATATTCCCTTTTATTAGAAATCTTCAAAGCGACAAGAGAATAAAAATACGAAGTAGGATCATATTTTTTTGAAAAATAAGAAAAAAGATACAGAAAATGGTTGACAAATCCTATGAATACAGTTAAATAAATAGTATCGATAGAATTTATGGGGATTATAAAATTATTTGGGGGCAAGAAATTATCCATTTCAAATCCGCTGTAACATGTTGCCTGAATATTTGTTCAGTGCATTCAGGGAGAAAAAAAATTTATAAAATGGAGGGAAAAAATGATAACCATAATCAGATTAAAATCCCAAGAAAAAAAGGAAAGGATTTGTGATGATATTGTCTTTAAAATCAATGAATTACAGAAAAGTCTGGAAGGGAAGGGACATCTCCTTTACCTCTCGAAAAGAATAAAGCATGAGGATGTAAGCTTGTTCGTCCATACAACTGATCCTGGCGTTCTTGGGGATTTCATTGCCGATCAATTGAATAAAATAGGACATATCACGGATATCTGGGTAATAAATTTGATTAAACCGATTTTTTATCCTCTTCCAAAAGATACCAAAAATATGAAAAGGTATGTTGTCGCTTTGAAGATTTTCCCGAAAAATCTTAAAGATGTCTATCAACATATTTCTAAGGCTATTCTTCCTGAGGGTCTAAGAATGGCATACATAGCTTATACTTTTCATCTTTTTGGAGATAGCCTCCAATTTTCTGTACTTACAGAAGAGGAGAAAACGTTGACCGACTATTTATCCGATGCCATAGACAAGATACCTGGAGTCCTAAAAAGGACGGTGAATAGAATAGAAAGAACCAGACCGCTTGTTTCATATGATACCTGGAAGCAATATTCGTTAAGTCACGGATTAGTCACGACATGGGATGAGGAATTAATGATCGAGCAATTTCAAAATTAGGTATTTTTTATTGGAATTGCGAAACGTGAATAAAACGGTTTGCCCCCCTCAGAGGGAAGAGAACCAATAAAATAACACAGAGATTTTATATCACCTTCTAGATCAAGAAACGATTGTTCATAAAAAGAGGCAAGCTTTCTGATTGCTTTAAATTGACAAAATCTATAATATATGTAAGTATAGTAGACAATAAAATGCTGGAATGGAGGTTAGCATGACACGGTTGGTGAAGACAATAGTGCTACTAACGGTAGTCTCTTTCGTTTTTATCTTAGCTTCATATGGTGATAATTTATCTGATGAAATGATCAAGTGCCCGGTTTCCGGAAAAGAGATAAAAAAATCTGAAGCTAAAGCGACCTATGAGTACAATGGGAAAACCTATTATTTCTGCTGTGAAAACTGTAGAGAAATTTTTCTGAAATATCCGGAAAAGTACGTTCTTCAAGAATCAGAATCCCATGAAGGACATATGTATGTGCATCAACAAGCGGAGGATACAGTCGTCGATCCTGTGTGTGGGATGAGGCTGAAGAAAGAAGAGGCCCAAATCACGTATCGATATGAAGGAAAGACTTATTATTTCTGCAGAGAAGAATGTAGGGATAAATTCATCAAAAATCCTGAAGAGTACGTGAATCAAAGTGAAGAAATTGTCACCTGTCCTGTGAGCGGTGAGGAGTTCGATAAAACCAAAGCGGCCGGATCGGTTGAGTATGAAGGGAAAACGTACTATTTCTGTTGTGAAGGGTGCAAGGAAAAGTTTTTAAATGACCCTGAGAAATACACGAAGAAAAAATAGAGTTCTATCGGTATCCTTTCTCTTTAAGCCAGCTGTCGTTATAAATCGTGCTCAGGTAACGCATGGCTGAGTCGGCAAATACGGTGACGATCCTGGCAGGCCGGTTGATCTCTGAAGCCAGTCGGATAGCGGCCCAAATGGCGGCTCCGCTCGAGCCTCCGGCCAAAATCGCTTCTTTGTCTGCCAGTTCCCTGGTCATACAGAAGGCTGTTTTGTCCGTTATTCGGTAAATATCGTCAATCAGGCTGAAGTCCACGCATCCGATGAGGAATTCATCCCCCAGACCTTCTATAAAATAGGGAGATGGATTCACCAGCTTTTTGTGATGGAAATAATCATAGAAGATCGATCCCTTGGGGTCCACTCCGATGACCTTGATATGGGGATCTCGCTCTTTGAGAAACCTGGCAACGCCGCAGATGGTTCCGCCTGTTCCTATACCGGCCACGAAATAATCGATTTTCCCCTCCATGTGCTCCCAGATTTCAGGTCCGGTTGTTTTGTAATGGGTTTCGTTGTTTTCCCTGTTGTTGTGCTGATCGAAATAATAGCCTCCCGGGGTTTCTCGGACGATTCGGGGAGTGACGTTGTTGTAGCTATCGGACGATTCGGGAGGGAGAGTGTGGTCCACCATGACCAGCTCCACGTTCATGGCCCGAAGGAATTTTATCTTTTCCGAGCTGAGGCTGTCACGGACGACCATCTTGACTTTGTACCCTTTTACCGCGCCGACCATGGCCAATCCCAAGGCTGTATTGCCGGAAGAATTATCGATTATCGTGTCTCCGGGATTGATCCTTCCTTCTTTCTCGGCCTTCTCGATCATGTACTTGGCGATTCTGTCCTTGATACTTCCCATGGGATTGAAGAACTCGAGTTTGGCATATATATCGGCCTCGATCCCTGCCGTGATTCTGTTCAGTTTGATGAGCGGCGTGTTCCCTATACTTTCGAGGATATCGGCGTAAATCTTTTTGGGAGAACGGGCAATCGCCTTTTTCATATTCTTGTTGGCCTCAAAGAAATTATCAGGTCGGTAAAAAAGGAAGTTTATATCATCCCTTTTCTGTTCTGTCAATTTGATTCTTTCGTCCGACAGCCCCTCCATTTCATCTCTTACCGATCGGCAATCCCGACCCCTTCAATCCGCTATCGGAGAACTCGATAATCTGGTATCCTAGAAGACAGGAATCCGATGAAAAAAAAGAAAGTAGCCGTGGCCATGAGCGGAGGAGTGGATTCTTCTGTTGCGGCGGCGCTTCTGCGGGAAAAAGGCTTCGAGGTTATGGGGCTCACGATGGAAGTCTTCAACCTTCCCAAACCGTTCTGCTCCGATGAATACCTGAGGTCTTGCTGTGGCCGGGGTGCCGTTGCCGATGCCAACCGGGTGGCTGCTCAGCTTCGGATCCCTCATTACGTCATTAGCCTGAAGAGGCTGTTTCAAAAATGGGTTATCGATGATTTTTGTGGGGAGTATGCCAGAGGAAGAACTCCCAATCCCTGTATCCGATGCAACAGGTACATCAAGTTTGAGGCGCTATGGAGCAAAGCTAAAAAATTGGGGGCTGATTTTTTGGCCACAGGACATCATGCGCGGATCGTTTTCAATAGAAAATCTGGAGTGTTTTGGCTGAAAAAGGGAAAAGACCATAGGAAAGATCAGTCCTATTTTCTCTACACCATGAGACAGGAACAGCTCGGCAGAAGCCTGATGCCCATCGGGGAGTTCACCAAGAAAGAGGTGCGGGAAAAGGCCCGGCAGTTGGGACTTGTCGTGCACCAGCGGCCTGAAAGTCAGGAAATATGCTTTATTCCGGATACAGATTACATCCGTTTTCTCAGACACAGGATACCGGAATTGTTCAAGGCAGGACAGATCGTGGATAAGGAGAATCGTTTACTAGGCTCCCATAAAGGAATAATTCATTACACGGTCGGCCAGCGGAGAGGAATAGGAATTGCAGCGGCTCATCCCCATTATGTTCTCGAGATTCATCCCGATTCCCATACGGTTGTCGTGGGCGCTCAGAGTCACCTCTATAAAAAAAAGGTGTTTGTCTCCCATCTCAATTTTGTCTCCCCGTCGGACTTCGATGCGCCCTTGGAGGTGATGGCCAAAATCCGCTATATGCATCGGGAAGCCAAAGCCACGCTTTTCGTTTTGGACAAGAACCGAGTTTGTTTGGAGTTCGAGAAACCGCAGCGGGCCGTGGCACCTGGTCAATCTGCGGTTTTTTACGATCGAGATCGTGTGGTGGGAGGCGGTATTATCGAAGGATCAAGTAACTGATCGGACCGGTTATCTATCGGATTGAGCGAAGGTGATCTTAAACGTTGCCCCTGGCTTCTTCTTGATTTCAATCTCCCCATTCAGTTGAGCGACCAATGCGGTTACCAGCTGGAGGCCAAAGGAATCCGCGGTTTCGATATTTAAGTCTTCTGGTAAACCCACCCCATTGTCTTTATAGAGCAAAGAGATTTTCCCGTTTTCCGAGGCAAGGCTGATATTGATTTCCCCTTTTTTCGCCTTTTTCTTTTCTTCAGCCCTGGCTTGTGGAAAGGCATATTTCAATGAATTCGAGACCAGTTCATTGATGATCAAGCCGCAGGGTATCGCTTTATTGATGTCCAAGGAAACATTGCGGACATCGGTGACCAATCCCACGGTTTCCGGATCGATCCGGTAGGATTGAAAAAGATGATTGGCCAGGTTTTCTATGTAATGGGAAAAATCGATCCGGGCCAGGTCTTGGGACTGGTAGAGTCTCTCGTGGATCAAAGACATGGAACGGATGCGGTCTTGGCTTTCTTTGAACATCTCAAGGATTTCTTCATTCTTGATCCGTCCTGATTGGAGGTTGAGAAGGGAGGATATCACCTGCATGTTGTTCTTGACGCGGTGATGAATTTCCTTGAGAAGCACTTCCTTTTCCTCGAGCGAGGCATTGAGCTGTTCCTCGACCTGCTTGCGTTCCAAAGCGTTGGCCAGGATGTCTCCGACCATCCGGAGGAGAACAACGATATCGACAGACCATGTTTTGTCCGCTTTCTGAGATTCGAGCCCGATGAAGCCAAAGGCTTTTCCTCCGTAGGCAATCGGGACCTGGATCAGAGACGTCACCCCCCGAGTTTTCAATTCTTTCATAAAAGGGCCCACATTTTCCGGTATCTCGGATACATCGGTGATATATATTGTCTCTCTTTTCTCGATCTGAGATGAGAGCCACCTGTGCTCTTCAACCAGAAGTGCTTCATTGGTAGGAAGAAGGGGAGAAACCTCGTCGCTGCACCATTCGTGGGACATAAGAAAGGTTGTCTTGTCCTGGTTATAGAGAAAAACGTAGCTCCTATCTACATCGGCAAATTCGCCGATGGTTTGAAGGGATTTATTTATTTCGATATCGATCTTCTCGGATGGAAGATTGATGAAGTTTGTCGAGACGGTGGTGACGAGCTTTTCGAATTCCGAGCGCACCGCCAATTTTTTTTCGACCTCTTTGCGTTCGGTGATGTCGATGAAGGATAAAATCGTGCTTAAAGGCCTTCCCAGGTCGTCCTTAACCAGGCTGGCCGAGATCTGAACATCAAATACGGATTCGTCTTTTCTTTTGGCTTTAAGTTCTCCTATGTATTTTCCCTTTTCTCTAATGGCATCTAAAGTATCCAAAGCCCTGTGCTCATCTTCCCAGAATTCCACGAAATGCCTGCCCTCAGCGTCGTTCTCCGCGTATCCCCACATCTTCATGAAGGCGGGATTGACATAGGTCAATTTTCCTTTCGGTTCAGCCAGAGAGATGGCGTTGATCGTGGAATCAACAGCCAAGTCTTTGATTGTGAGCTCCTTTTCTGCATTTTTGCGCTCGGTGATATCCCGGATGATGCCCAACCCGTGCCACTTGTTTTTGATTTTTACCGAGGAAAAAGAGATTTCCAGCGGGAGTTCGTCCCCGCCTTTCCGGATGCCGGAGAGTTCGATGGTTTTTCCAATAAGGGGGACATACCCGGTCGTTCTGAATCTTTCGAATCCCTTGTCCAGAATCTCATAATATCTCTCGGGAACGAGAATTTTCAGATCTCTGCCGATGACCTCTTTTTTCCGGTATCGAAATATGATTTCAGCCGCAGCATTCCAGTAAGAGATATTCCCTTCGTTATCCACCATAATGATAGCGTCCTTGGCCGAAGCCCCGATGCTTCTGAATTTTTCTTCGCTGTCCCGCAGTTCTTCTGTTGCTTTTTTGCTCTTAGCGATGATATCCCCAACGAGGATACCAGATATGATAAATATTCCCAGTACGATCAATCTTAAATACAGCGAAGTTTTAGGAACATTGGTGACCAGCAAACCGAAGAATGTCCCCTCGTAGAGGACCGATAAAGCGATAAAAGAATCGACCAGCCAGAAGAGAAGCCCGAAAGCCACGGAAATGACAATGACTTTCTGTTTTGTCGACATCGGATATTTTTTATCGCTAATGTAATCCTTTTTTCATGAAATTTCAACCTGTCTCGGGTCTGAATGCTGAACAATCGTCGGAGATGAACCGAGCATCCTCTTTTCGCCCTTTCACATCCTGTCTTCATTCGTTTACTTCCTTGATTGAAGAGCAGCTAAAATCGGTAAATAAAGGGGAATGAATAAATTTCTGCAGCTCAGCAGTCTGCCTGATCACATCAAAAGGCTGATCATAAGAATGCTGCAGCCTGCGACAAAGATGGCTCCCAAAAAACCGACGAGGAGGGGTTTCAATCCCACTTTTTTAAAAGAACGGAAAACGGTATTCAGGCCGATTCCGGCAAGGCCTAAGAGGATGAGGAACTTTCCTCCAGTATTGAAAGCCTTTATTCCTTCTGCTGAGAAATAGCCCAGAGTATTCAGCCCTGCCAGCAAAAAATAGCCAAATAGAAACCAGGGGAAAGCTTTGACCACATTCACATGGGTCTCTTCTTTTTTTTGGCCTCTCAGGATGCGGGAATACCATACAGCGATCAGAAAAGCCAGAGGGACCATGAAGCAGTTGCGGACGAGCTTGACAGCCGTGGCTGTCTTTCCTGCCAAATCCGAAAAGATAAATCCGGCTCCGACAACCTGGGGTGTCGAGTGGATGGCCGTTCCAGCAAAAATGCCAAAATGGGTATCTGTAACAGCCAAAATCTGGGCCATCTTCGGGTAGAGAAGGATGGCCACGAAGCCCCAGAGCGCGATGGTACCAATGGCATAGCTCGTCTCTTCTTCCTTGGCTTTGATCAGGGGAGCTGTTACCGCAATGGCGGAGCCACCACAAATAGTCGTCCCTACTGATAGAAGAAGGGCCAGGGCTGTGGGGAGTTGAAAAACTTTCCCGAGAAGATAGATCACGAAAAAACTGACTGTCATGGTGACCAATATGATAGCCAAAATTTTCACTCCTTGAGAACCGATGGTTTCAAAGTTCAGGGAGGCTCCGATGAGCACGATTCCGAGGATCAAAATTTTTTCAAAAGCTCGTATTCCTGGAAGAAAGATTTCCGGGAGTACGCCTGAATTTCGCAGCAGGATGCCGAGAACGATAGCGATGACCACCGACTCGATGGGATTTTTCCCACCGATGACTATCAAATTGGAGAGGAAAATAGAGATCGACCCGATCCCCAACATCAATATCCATCCAGGGAAAAATTCCTTTTTCATCCTAACTGTGCTTCGAAACTCCTATTTTTTGGCCCGAGAAAATAGCCTCTTATTTTATAGAGCCAGGGTAAGTAGTGTCAACGATAAAAATTATGAGGGAGGCATCGTTTCCTCCTGGATGAAGAAGTGATCAGGCAAGCTGATTCGTCAACCTGCTGAATTTCCCCAGCGAGGAATCTCAGCTTTTCTCTCGACTCGCTTCCCTCTTCGAGGAAGCCTGCCTGCTTGCCTTGATGGTTTCCCAATCGGTTTGCCTCACCACCAAGTAAATTGTCATCGAAATAACGGTGCTTATTCTTGTGAAAATAAGTTTTTGCTTTTACAATATGACCTGAAAAAGGTGTAAAGATGAAATTTGGCTGCGGTTCGGAAGTGGGCGCCATCAGGAGTCTTCTGTTGAAACATCCGGTTGAGGCATTCATAAGCGATGAATTCATCGAAAGCCAATGGGTTGGGCTCAATTATATGGGGCCGCCGAATTTCAGCCGGTCTGTCAAGGAATACGAGGCTTTTGTGAAGTTGCTGGAAAGAACGGTTCCCGAGATTCATTATTTGCCGCTGGAAAATGAAACGGGCCTGGACTCGATCTATGTTCATGACCCTCTCGTGATGACGGAAAAAGGGGCTATCGTGTGCAACATGGGGAAAGAGCAGAGGAGGGCAGAGCCTTCGAAAATGGCCCATTTTCTGTCCAAAATGGATGTTCCGATTCTCGGTTCGATTAAAAATGAGGGTCGACTCGAAGGAGGGGATGTGCTCCTGTTAGATAGAAATACCTTGGCCGTGGCCGAGGGGTACCGCACGAATCAGGAGGGAATCCGGCAGCTGCGCGATCTGACAAAAGATTTCATTTCAGAAATCTTTGTCGTCCCTCTTCCCCACTGGCAGGGACCGGAGGAGGTCCTGCATTTGATGTCAATTATCAGCCCTGTTAGCTATGATCTGGCCGTCGTCTATTCTCGATTGATGCCAGTGCCTTTCCGGGAATGGCTCATCAAAAGGGGAAGGAGGTTTATCGAAGTCCCTGATGCAGAATTCGAAACTATGGCCTGTAATGTTCTGGCCATCGCTCCGAGAAAGTGCATCATGTTATCAGGGAATCCACGAACTCGCCGGATGCTGGAGGCAGAAGGAGTCGAAGTTTGGGAATATGAAGGGGAAGAAATTTCCAAAAAGGGAGCCGGAGGCCCGACCTGCTTGACACGGCCTCTTGTACGCGATGAGTAATCGAGCTTTTAAGGGTAGGATCCAGGCGCTCGATCTGATTGCGCGTTTGCGTTGATAATTTCCGACGTCAATTCTGGACAAAGGTAAATAACACTTGATAATACCCCGCTAGGTTTTTCCGACTGCTTTGAGTTTAGACTCGATAGAAGCGTCCGTGTCCAGGCGGTGGTCGATGTTAAGGTCGATGTGGATTCGCCGGGCGCCCATCTCCGCAATGGCTTGATGGGCCTTCTCGATAACCTTGAACAGGGTGTCCAGATCAGGAGATTCTATTGTGGTGTTCATCCCCCCGGTTATGCTCTTCAAGCCGGAATGTTCGATCACCCTGATGGCTTCCTTTACATACTCGCTAACCGAGACTCCCTCGCTAGTGGGAAATATGGCCAAGGATGCGATAATCATGACCTCTCCAATATTTTTTATTTTTAAATACTATTGAGCTTTCTAGAGTCACTTTATAACAACGGGCGATATATTTTCAGCTTTCTGTATGTTATCAAATAGATCGGCATTTGACTTTGATTTTTTCCAAAGCTTCCTCAGCTTCTGCTATCAACGTGTTTAATGCTCGCCTGAGTGGAAGAATCTGATTAACGAGACCTACGCTTTGGCCGGCCATCAACGAGCCAGTTTCCACATCTCCCTCTAGGACTGCGCGGCGAAGGGCGCCGACCCAAAAGTTCTCCACCTGGTACTGAGCCTCTTCAGGGGAGAGCCTGCCTTTCTTCCTTTGCTGGAGCAGCCTGATTTGAAGATTCGAGAACTCACTCATTCCCTTGTTCCGCAAGGCCCGTACGGCAACGATACGTAGCTCTGAACCGATCTGGGGAGTGGCCACCGCATCGCGGGCTCTTGCCCTTATAAAGGCTTGTTTGAATTTCGGATGGGCCCGGCATTCCTTGGTCAGGACAAAAAAGGTCCCCAATTGGACCCCAGCAGCTCCCATAAGGAGGAGATGGAGGATGAACGTTCCAGTCGCGATACCTCCTGCGACAAATATGGGAACCTCCTCAATTTTGAAAAGAACCTGCTGGAGGAGGATCCCCAAAGAGACGTGCCCCACATGTCCTCCTGCTTCGCTTCCTTCAAGGATGAGAGCGTCCACTCCCATATCGATCAGCCGTCTGGCTATGGATCCAGTGGAAGCGAAACTCATGACTTTGGCGCCACTTTCCTTTGCCAATCTAACCTCTGTCTGACGGGGAAAACTGCCCGCAAAGACGATGAACGGGACGCGGTTTCGGGTAGCGATGGCCAGATGTTTTCTGTAGTTGGGAGCGATGGTGATCAGGTTTACGGCAAAAGGTCTGTCGGTGAGCTCTTGGACCTTCTTGATTTCTGCCTCCAGTAGCGGCGGCTCCATATTGCCAGCAGCCAAACAGCCGAAAGCTCCTTCATTGGAAACGGCCGAGGCAAAATGACTGTCCGAGATCCAGGTCATGGCTCCAGAGATAATGGGAAATTCTACTCCTAGAAACTCTTTCCCTTTGGACCACAGGTCATCTAATTTGGTCATTTATCTTGGCTGCAATGTGGATCTGGCTGTTATCCAGACAATGCCCAAGAATTTTATAGTAAACATGGCGGTTTAGTCAAGATTGAAACCGGAACATTTAGAACTCAGATAGAATAACCTGGACTATTCATGGATTAAGTGGAGATTGCATGGACGGGAATCTTTTTTGGATAAGCCAGGAGAGAAGACGGGCTTGGGATTGATCTTCTGGAAATTTTATTTGATTCGGAATTGACAAAAATTTATTGTTTAAATAAATTAGATGAAAAATATAGGATAATAGCCGGTTCGCTGATGGATTGGTAATCGGATGGACAATAAAAAAGAGCATAAAAGCAATGCAAGTAAAAACGAATTCGGTCATGTGGAAAAGAAAATCGGAAAGATAGACTTCGATTCGTTTTCCGAGTTTCTTCTTCAGCGGCTCGGCCACAAGGATGACTCAGTCATTGTTCCCCCTTTAACAGGGGTAGATGCCGGTGTTATCGACATCGGCGATGGTAAAGTGCTCGTCGTCGCCGAGGATCCAATATTTACGATTCCGGGACTCCCTCTAGAGATGTTCGGGTGGTTCACTGTGCACATCGGTGCGAGCGACGTAGCCGTGATGGGCGTCCGACCTCGATATATGACTTACTCCCTGTTGATGCCTCCCGAGACATCCGACCAAGACTTCAAGGTAATCGTGGAATCGATTCATGAGACGGCCAAAGAGTTGGAAATTGCTATAGTGGGAGGTCACACAGGATATTATCCCGGATTTATCGCTCCTACCATCGGAGGAATTACAGTTTTTGCCATAGCTGAGAGGGATTGTTATGTTACTCCTGCCGGAGCATGTCCTGGTGATGATATTATTTTAACCAAGGGGCCGGCCATCGAGACCGCTGCCATCCTTTCTGTCGTCCGTGAACAAGAGCTTTTGAAGAATTATCCGCCTGATCTGGTGAACAAAGCCAAATCCTTATCCAAACAGATGACAGTGGTCAAGGATGCTCTCATAGCCATGGAAAGCGGCGGTGTTACTGCCATGCACGACGCCACCGAGGGAGGAGTGCTTGGCGGATTATTCGAGGTGGCCAATGCCAGCGGGGTCGGGATGGAGATAGATGAGTCCCTGGTGATTTATCCCGATGAGGTAAGGATGGTATGTGAAGCTTTTGCCCTGGATCCTCTAGCGGCCATTGCAGAAGGTTCTCTGCTCATTACCTCGACGGGAAGATTTTCAGAGAAAATCATGCAAAATTTGAGAAAATCCGACATCCAGTCATCGGTTATCGGAAAGGTCAGTAAAAATCGAGATGACAGGTTTCTAAAACGACGGGATGGAACAATTATCCCGTTAGTCATCCCTGATCAAGATCCCTTCTGGCCTGCTTTTTTTAAAGGTTTAGAATAGCCGAGAAGTTATTTCATTGAGGAGGAAAGTGGATGAGAGAAACATCGAAGAAGAAATTGGAAGGGTTAATGTTTTTGATGATTATTTTTATCTGCGTTCTATTGATATCCTTTATCTTCAGCCAGGAAAAAGAGGAGGAATATGAGGAAATAGACAGTGGAGCCTGTATAGAGTGCCATGAAAAAAGCAAACATGACACGGTTATCAGCGATGATCTCTCCCATTCCATCCACGAGGGATTGGAATGCCTGGACTGCCACATCCACAAGGGGACGGTTCCCCATAAAGAAACGGAATATTTGATTGGCTGTGAAGGATGCGGAAACTGCCATGAAGAGGCCAAAGAACAGTACAAATTCCATGGACGAATGAGCGTCGAGGAGTGTATCGATATTCCGACCTGCGCCGATTGCCACGGGGACCATGATATCCTTCCCTCTTCAGTGAAATTGTCGCGGACCCATCCCGTCAATCTTCCCCAAACCTGCGGGGTATGCCATGAGGATTTGGACCTTATTAAAAAATACCAGATTCTGATCGACCACCCCATCGAGGTTTATAAAAACAGTATCCATGGCCAGGCAACTAGAGGCGGAATCTATGTGGCGGCGACATGCAACGACTGCCATTCGACGGGGGGATCAGCTCATAGGATCCTGGCTCCCGGAGACCCTGAGTCAACGATCAATCACTTCAATATACCCAAAACGTGCGGGAAGTGCCATAAAGGCGTGGAGAATGATTTTTGGGAGGGAATTCATGGCCTGTTGGTCGAGCGAGGGGAAACAGATGCCCCTGTGTGCACGAACTGTCATGGAGAGCATGGCATCATTTCACCGGACGATCCCCGCTCACCTGTATCAAGCGCCAGGGTTGCGGAGCAAACATGTACGCCTTGCCATGATTCCCTGACCTTGACCGACAAATACGGCCTTCCTTCATCCAGGCTGACGTCTTTTATCGACAGCTACCATGGCTTGAAGACAAAAGCCGGAGATATCCATGTGGCCAATTGTGCTTCCTGTCATGGCGTGCATCGGATTCTCCCCAGCACAGATCCCACATCTACGATTAACCCGAATAATCTTCAGCATACATGCGGAGAATGCCATCCCGGGATATCCAAGGCTTTGGCAACCTCCCCCATCCACGGCGTGAGTGGCCAAGGACTTCAAACCAAGGCGGCCGAGGTCGTAAAAGTAGTCTATATTGTAGCCATTTTTGTCATTATCGGATTGATGGTTCTACACTGGCTGATTGACCTCATTAAACAAATTATCCTCGTTATGAAGAAACCCCAGGTCAGGAGGATGCGGCTGGGGGAGCTCTGGCAGCACACATTGCTCATGGTGAGCTTTATTGTTCTGGTGATTTCTGGTTTCGCTTTGAGATTTAGCGAATCATGGATTACGCGCTTATTTTTTGGCTGGGAACATGGATTCGAGCTCAGAGGGACAATCCATCGAGTCGCAGCTGGTGTTTTGATTTTCGTTACAGTCTGGCACTTTATCTATCTTTTAACCCGTAGAGGAAAGGTCTTTTTAAAAGAAATGATGCCAAAAATCCATGATTTCAGGGATTTTATTCAACGCATCTTGTTCAACCTTGGCCTGTCGAAAACGACTCCCAGCTTTAAACAATTCAGCTATATCGAAAAGGCCGAGTACTGGGCGCTCATCTGGGGAACAGTTGTTATGATCATCACAGGCATTCTGCTGTGGTTCGACAACTATTTTGTCCAGTTTCTTCCCAAGGGAGTCCTGGATGTGGCCCTGGTCATCCATTACTATGAGGCCATTCTGGCGACCCTTGCCATCCTGATCTGGCACATGTATTCCACAGTGTTCAACCCCCAGGTGTATCCGATGAATCCTTCCTGGTTGTCAGGAAAGATGCCCAAGGACATGTTCGAGCACGAGCATGCTGCAGTCAAGATAGAAGAGATTAAGGAATAACCCCGGTCTACTTATAGCCGAAAAGCATGCTGTAGATTATCAGCACAACCAAGCAGATTCCTATCAACAAAAACGTATACCCGAAAATCCGCACAACCAGCATCCTACGCGGCGCAATTTCTCTCAGTTCGACAGATTTTTTCAATTTACCGCTTTCCTTGAGATAGGCAAATTCCACTGGCCTGTCTTCCTTGTACTCATCGAGGGGAACAATGCCGGTGAAGATGACGGGATCCAAGGGAAAAGATTCCGGCCGCAGATGGGTATTGAAAAAATGAATGGTGAAGATAAATCCCACAGCCAACAACGCTTCATCGCTGTGGATGATCATGGCCACATTGATGAGCCAGCCGGGCAGAATCTTGGTGAAGAACTCAGGAAACCAAAGGATCAAGCCTGAAAGCCCTATAACACCGACTCCCCAAAAAACGGCCATGTAATCGAATTTTTCCCAGTACGTCCAGCGCCCGTATTCCGGCCGGGGGCCCAATCCGAGAAACCATTTAAGAGAGCCCAAAAAGTCTTTGAGGTCCTTTTTGTTAAACCATAGAGATCGTTTCCCGAAAATCATCTGTCTCCAGGAGGTTTTGGTTAGAATTTTGGACCGGATCATCGAGAAGATGTGGACAAAGAAATATCCAAAGGTGACGACGGCTGAGACTCTGTGGATCCGCCCTGCTGCTTTGACGCCGCCGAGAAGGTCGGCCAGAGTCTTTGCCCAGGGCATGCCGGCGAATTTCAACATCATTCCGGTCAGGGCCAAACCCATAAAGCTCAGGATCACAAAAATATGCATGATTCTCTGGCCTGTGGTGAAACGCTGGATGTAGTATCTTTTATGGATCCTCGCAGCTTGCTTCTTGTATTTCATGTGTTTGAAGGACCGCGGCATCCATAAAAGCGTGTGCAGACCAAAAAAGCTGAAGACTCCGATTAGCAAAGAGGTCATTGCCCAAAAGGTGAAGTATAAGATAGGGTACTTCTTTTTGTCATGATGGGTGGCATGAGTCAGGTAACCTGTGAACTGACGGTTGGCATCAGGATGGCATTTTTGACAGGTTTGCACTTCCCTGTTGTATCCTACATGAGAGTTGGGATCGTCTACCCTTTGAATATCATGGGCTCCATGACAGTCCGAACATTTGGCGGCCTTGAGATAGCCTAGAGTATAGGCTTTGCCGTGGATGGTTTCCGTGTAGGTTTCTGAAAGTTCTTCATGGCAAGAGCCGCACTGATGAGTGACCTCCGTCATGAACTGGTCTTGCTGAATATCCTTGATCTGGTGGGCAGAATGACAGTCCTCACAGGTCGGTAGTTTTTCGTCTCCTTCGGCCTTGGCTATGCTATGGACGCTGTTGGCATATTCATCGTAGATCCCTTTATGACAGGTTGCACAGGTTGCAGGGATATTTTTAAAGTAGATGCTGGACTGTTCGTTTTGGCGATCCAAAATAAAGTGTGTGCTGTGGCAGTCCGTACAGACAGCGCTGGGAAGAAGGCCTTTTTTTATCAATCCCTGGCCGTGGACACTGCTCGAATAATCGACAAGAGCATTTTCGGCTGAGGTCCCTGCTGCGGACGGCTCCTTCAATTTGGCATGACAAGCCCCACACAATTGAGGGATGTTTGCGCGATATGTTTTATCTCGTTCGTCCCTGATGGATAGAACAGAATGTGTCCCGTGGCAGTAAGAGCAGTATGGTGCATTCGGGTCCTTCTGGACATAAGCCACTCCATGGCTGCTTTCAAAATAGGCCTCTGCGACTTGAGCATGGCAGTTGGAACAATCGACTCTTCCGGCGGTTTCGCAGGGCCGGTGTCTCATAGGATCTATATCAGAGTGGCATTTAACGCAGGGAATATTCCGGTGCATGGAGTTCTGGATTTCCTCTTTTTTAACGGTCATGGAGACCTGTTCACCGTCGACGATTTTATAGACTTCGGATTTTTCGTGACATTTTAAGCATTCTTGGTCGGACGTTCTAACAACAAGGCTGGTTCTTCTGATCGAATGGGGCTGGTGACAATCAGAGCAGGCAGGGATGGCTCCCGGTTCTTTTTCCCACAATTCGCCCTTGATGATTTTGGTATGGACCTCTTCGATCCTGGCGTGGCACTTGGTGCAGGTTTTGGCGATATTGTGGGCAGAAACCGTGGAGTTGGCATTTGTGTGGGGAAGAATCATGTGGTTGCCGTGACAGTCGTTACAGGTGGCGGTAACGATAAGACCCTGCTTGAACAGCCCTACGCCATGAATGCTTTGAGAATAATTGCTCAGGATGTCTCTTTCCGGAATGTTGTAAACCCTCGCTACAGGTGCTCCTTCCCTATGGCATTTCCCGCATAATACAGGAATCTTCATCTTATAGGTGTTTGACCGGACATCGGAGGGAGGAAGAATAAAGTGATTCCCATGGCATTCTGCACATGTCGGAGCATACGGAGCTCCTCTTTTTAAGGCTTGACCGTGAATGCCGGCATAAAACTCCTCGTCGGCTACATCATGGCAGATCCCGCAGTTCACTTTTTCCAGTATTTCGGGATGAGGGAAATCTTCCACATCGGCATCCTGGTGACAGGTGATGCAATCAAGGTCTTTATGAACCGACTCTGAAAACTTCTTGAAGTCGACAAATAAAGAGAGGGTCCTTCCCTGACGCCTGGTGGTTAGGTCAGGGTCGGAATGGCAGGTCTCGCAATCTTCATTAGTTTGAGCGGAGGCAAAAGAGCCAAAAGTCATGAGGAAGATAATGAGGATGGCAGAAAAATTTATCGCTTTCATCGTGAATTAAAACGGAATCAAACTTGATGCAGTTTTATTTTCAATTAGCTCTTTGGAATCGCAGGCCTTTACTGGATAATCAAGGCACAAAAGCCTTTCGGTTATTTTTCAGGTACAGGATGTTTCACTTTTTCCCATGCAGCGGAGAAATCAAAGCTCGTTCCATGCGCATTTTCATGGCAAGTGAGGCATTGAGCCTTGATTTCGTCAGGAGAATTATATAATTTCAAACCGTTTTTTACCGCTTCGGCACGATCCTTCATGATACTCAATTTCTTGTATTCGCTCCCCGGGCCATGACAGACCTCACAGGCTACTCCTTCGGTTTTCAGGTCTGCGGCTTTTTCGTAAAGCGGACTGTGGCATTGAAGGCACTTAGGATTTTCGGTCGGATTTTCCACCCCGAGTTCCTCAGCGAACTGGGGGGCTTTATCGGAAGAGAGAGCTTGAAATGATTTGGAATGTTTTCCTGCCTCCCAGATGGGATATTGCTGGCCTTGTTTTTCAGTTTTATGGCAAATCTGGCACTTGCCAGCGCCGACATAGGTGAATTGTTGGCTGAACAGGCCCGAGATAAACACGATGCCGATAAGTGCTGTCGATGCGAAAATCGCTTTTTTCATTCTATCCTCCATGTGTTTTATTATGTCCTTAACTGGCCCGATTATTCACCAGCAATCCGGGCTCGCCTTTGATTTCCATGCCCACAGCGGTACATCCAGGTTTTCAGTCACTCGCAGGCATGGCAACTAAGTTAGCTAAATATAATAAATAGTTAGTCACACAATGTCAATATAGTTTCTATATTAACTATAGAATTGATAAATTTATGGTCCTTTGTCAGGCACTATTAACCTGGATAATTCAGGATAACTATTTTACCATTCTTTTTGACCCAAACGATTCTGCCTGCCTGCCACCCCTTTCTGACTTGGCTTTTTTTAGGATTTGAATAGCCAATTCCCTTGCTGAGGAAACCGTATGTTGAGTAAACGATTGATTCAAAAATACCGGCTATTTGGGATTCTTTTTTTCGATCTGTTTGATTTTTAAAAGGAGGGCTATAGCCAGAAGAAAGATAAATACAGTGGCAACAATCAATCCCCGTTTCCGGAATTTGGCTTCCCGCAAGGCTGCATCTCCAGCTTTTGCAACCTCATCTACAACGATTTCCCCTTCATTGATTTTTTTATCGATTCTTTCAAGAGAGAGGCTGTGGATCAGATTCCTTGCCTGAATGATTGCGGTATGGGCTTCCTGGAGACGGAATTTTATCTCGCTGACTTCTACGCCCTGCTTATCTGCCAGCTCTAATTTGTTTTCGGCATTCTGCATTTCGGCTATAAAACCTTCCAGATCTTGCTTGATAGAGGAAGCTATCTCATAAGGCTCGGATCCTGCGTCGTGACATTCGATACAGACAGCACCTTCTCCTGTCCCCAGCATTTCGTCAGATGGAGGAAGGATTTTGTGGCTTCCATGACAGGCTTCGCATTCTGCGATCTCGAGCTCATCGAAAGCTTTTTTGTGAGGGCTTTGAGAAAAAAGTTCACTCACGCTGGGATGGCACTGTCGGCAGACATAGGCAATGGAGGACACTTCCGGGGGGGCAGCTCCATGATTCCCATGACAGTCATTGCACACAGGAGCAGAAAGATCTTTTTTCTCGAAGAGGGCATGCGCATGGACGCTTTCCCTGTAATCACTTACCTGCGATACAGAAATTCTGTATTCTTTCATGTATTCAGGATCGGCATGACAGTGACCGCAGGTTTCAGGAATATTCCAGGAAAAAATATTTGATTTTGGCTGACTCGCTTGGAGAATTCCGTGAACACCATGACAATCTGTGCAGACGGCAACTTTATGATCCCCGCCTTTTAAGCGCAGCCCATGCTGGCTAGTCCAATATAATTCCAGTTGATCCACTCGGAGACTGGGATTGAATTGGCGCATGTAGAGGGAATCGGAATGGCAAGACCCGCATAATTCAGGAATTTTTTCTTTGGGCGGGGCCCCTCTGAATGTCTGATTTTTGGCCGCGTCGATATCCTCTTCATCGGGATTACCGCCATGACAGCTCGCACAATTGAGACCGTATTCCTGGTGGATGTCCAGTTGGAAAGCTTCTGCCGGTGCTTTGAGTTCATCATCCAATTCTCTATGGCAGTTGATGCATTCATCAGCCGATGCCGGAGAGGCCAAGAAGGAGATAGAGATTAAGGAGAGCAATAAGACAGGAAGAAATGTGAATATATTTTTTTTTCTCATTCTTCTAAAGGCTTGGATGTAAATATGTTAAAGCGGTCATGACGATGATATACAATAATATGAAAAGCCCGAAGAGAGAAAATCCGGGGCTTTTTTTCTCTTCTCTTGCCTTGCTGTCCAAGTAGGGGGTCAGCAGCCAGATGAGGCCTCCGAGCATGAAGCCTAGAATTGCCAGTATCTCGCCCTCTATTGTAAGGATATGGGCGGGAACGATTTTGAGCGTTGTAAACATAAAGGTGAAGTACCATTCGGGTTTTATTCCGAGGGGAGTGGTGGCAAAAATATCTGCTTTCTTTCCCAGCTCCCAGGGAAAGAAGACGCATAGAATTCCGATAAGAGTGAGGATGAGCATCCAGCCGAGGGCATCTTTTAGAATAAAGTTTGGGAAAAAAGGCACTTCTTTAACTTTTGTCTTAGGCAGGCCGATAGGTACGCTCATTCCCAATATCTGGACCAACACGATATGCAGCCCGAGAATGGCAACTGCGAAGATGGGAAGGATAGCGATATGAAGCCAGAAGAATCGAGTGATGGTGGCTTCGGATACGTCGGGCCCGCCCAAAATGAACGTTTTCAAGGCATTTCCGATAAGGGGAAGGGATCCTGCGATATCGGTTCCCACTCTGGTCGCGAAAAAGGAGAGCTCATTCCAGGGCAATAGGTATCCGCTGAAACCGAACGCCATGAAAATGAGCAAAAGAAAAAATCCGCTTATCCATGTCATATCCCGTGGATGACGGTAGGCTTTCATGAAAAAAGCACTGAACATATGAATGAAAATGGCTCCGATCAAGATATTTGCCGTCCAACTATGGACGGAACGGATAAGCCAGCCGAACTTCACATGGCTCATGATGAATTGTACACTTTCGTGGGCAGAATCCATGGTGGGTTTGTAATAGAGGAGGAGGAGTATTCCGGTGATGACTTGAATAAAAAAAAGGAACAAGCATATCCCGCCGAAATAATACCAGAAGGAGTGCTTGTGTTCGGGAACCTTTTTTTTCTTTGCTAGCTCTCCTATTTTTGAAAGCATCAATCGAGAATCGAGATAAATATAAAAACTGTTCAAGAGATTTTTCATCTAGCTTTTTCTCGATACGACGATATCTTTCCCTATGACTTTCACGTCCAAAATTTCCAAAGGGCTTGGTGGAGGTCCGGATATGACTCTTCCGTTTAAATCGAATTTGCCGTTATGGCATGGACAGAACAATATTTCCGCATCTTCTTTGTAAGTAACCGTGCAAGTGAGATGAGTACATGTGGCTACGAATGCTCTGAATTCGCCTCCTGATGTGTAGACCAGAATTCCTGGGATGGTTCCGAACCTAAAAAGTTTAGATGAATTGGGAGCAAGTTCTCCTGATTGGGCAGCAATGGTCGTTTGGGCCCGGGATTCAATTTTTTTGGGGGGTATCAGGTATCGAATCACAGGGTAAAGTAAAGATGAGACCGCCCCTATGAGGCTTCCACCCAAGAAAAAATTGATAAACGCCTTTCTCTTCATTGCTTGACTTTACCTATAGATTTTATTTTACTGTCGAAGTTTGTCAATACCTCTTCGATGAACATGTAATTGTGAATGCCGTTGCTTCCATCGGCTTTGATTTTTTCGAGGAAAATCTCTAAATCCGTTAAAAATCGCCTTTCTTGTTCTGGTAAGATCTGTCTTTTACTTTTTTTCAAGGAAGATGATAAGGACTGAATGAGATTTTTCACCGAAGATTGCCATTCTGTGTACATTTCTGAGTATTCTTCATCATGACACTCGGCACATCTTCCTTTATCAGAACGAAATATCTGTTCATTATCTCCCAAGTGGCAGTCTAGGCATTCCACTTCGGCCTCAGCCATGATATCTTTAGGAATCTCTTGACCGGATATCTTTCCGCCCAGGTAAAAGGTCGTTTGCAGACGATGGCAACTTCCGCAATCTTTATCGATGTTTCTATGGTGGCAAGTTACACAACTCTGCTTTGTGGCGATGAATTCTCCGTGTTGGCGTACATTGGAGTGGCAGGTGGAACAACCGATTTTCTGCTCGATAAGATGGTTTTTGTGCGGGAAATTCAGGCCGAAAACCTCGGTGTTTATTTCTTCTATTCCAGCATGACAATTCGAGCACAATGTGGGGATCTCCTCTGAGGCCAGCATGAATGTCGGAAGAGTTAATGGTGAGTCAACAAGTTTAAGAGATTCCAGCATTTTGTTGTACGCTGCAAGAAGCAACTCCTGTGAGTAATTCATGTTATGGACGCTTTTCCCCTTGTTGACGACTTCGATATTGAAGAGCGCTTCTTCAAGAAGGGCCCTGGCGTCATCCTTTTTAGGGTGATTCGTCTTTTCGATTTCCCTCTGAGCCCGGCTGTAAATGGATTGGGCTTGTCTCAATTTTTTGGAGGTTGAAATTTTCCAATCCTCTAGAATACGTGAGAAGCCTTCTCCGTGGCAGGATTCGCAGGCTTTCTCTTTTGAGAAGAAGGTGTCGCTTTTGATCAGTTGTCCGCCAGATTCCTCATGGAAAATATGACAGCCTTTGCAACTGAGGCCTTTTTCCAACATGATGTTGGGCATGGGATGGGAAACCCCTCGGCCTCCCTCCCCTGTGTACAGGATTTTCTGGGCAGAATGTTTATTCGTATGGCAGGATCTGCAATCGGCGATGGATTCAAAATCTTTTACAATCTTGTGTTGGATCTCCAAGTGGCATTGGTTACATTCGATTTTATGTTCGAATATATGTTTTGAATGAATGAGGTCCGTATCCTCATATGACTCCAGTCGTTCTCGTTCCCAATGACATTTATAACAATTTTCTTTGGGAACTTCTCCATCTCCGATAATAGTGTTGGTATGGCATTTATCGCAACTGAAACCTCTGTCAAACACCAGCTCATGATTGTAACGGGGGGATTGATCCCCGACTAGCATGTTTTTCGTATGACAATGGTTGCAATCGTTGATCCTAGGATAATGTTCGCTTTTCTTGAAATGACAAATGAAACATGAACTCTCGGTTACAGTGATATGTTCTCCCTGAACGATCTGAGAGTGGCAGCTTGTGCACTGGAGCTTCTTCCCTCTTTTGAGGTCTTCGAAATGAACTCTGTGGTCAAATGAGACTTTATTAAACTGGACCCTTCCCTCTAAAAGCCTCTTGTCATGACAGCCTTCTCTGAGGCAGCTCTCGTCCCGGATCTCTGCCCATGGTTTTGACTTGACATAAAGTTTTGTCCAGTAGCGACCCACCATGACCAGACCTTCGATCTTTTTTTTCAATTTCGACTTGATCCCTCCTCCCGGTGGATAATGGCAAACACTGCACTCGAATTCACTGTGAGAGGATTCTTCCCAGCTTTTAAAAAAAGGTTTCATGTAATGGCAGGAGGAGCAAAACTTAGAATGAGAGGTGTATTCCACTGCTCCCAGGAAAATGACCACTAGGAAAGCGACGGCACACAGGAAAATAATTAATCTTTTTTTTCTTTTTTTTTTCTTTTCCATCCTATTACGCATAGGAGTGCAGTCCGACCAGGAAATAATTAACGCCGAAGTAGGTGAACAGAGCAGCTAAGAAACCAATGATGGCTATCAGAGCGGAACGCCGCCCTTTCCATCCCATGACGATTCGAGTGTGAAGATACAGGGCGAAAACGAACCACGTGATCAGGCTCCAGGTTTCCTTGGGGTCCCAGCTCCAGTAGGTCCCCCAAGCCTTATAGGCCCAGACCATTCCGAATACCAGGCCCCCTAGAGTGAAGAGCGGGAATCCCACAGCCACGCACCTGTAGCTGATGGAATCCAGCCTCTCGGATGAAAGGGAGGATTCCGTGACCTTTCCTTTTTTCTCCTTGGAGTCGGCGACCATATACATGATACTCGTGATGATAGCGACGGCAAAAAATGCTTCACCGAGAAGGGTAACCGAAACATGCAGCCATAACCAATAGCTCTGAAGGGCTGGAATAAGAGGGGTGGCATCTTTCGGCATTAGCGGGGAGGAGGCAAGGGCCATGATGGCGATGACGATCAGCATGAGGTAGGCTCCGGCCTTTCGAATTTTGTATTTGTATTCAATGATTATATAGGCCAGGATTCCCGACCAGGCGAGGAAGGAAAGAGACTCGTACATATTGGTAAAGGGGGCGTGTCCGCTTTCTATGGTCCGCCAGATAAGGGCCAATGTGTGGACCGCCAGTCCGATGCTCGCCATCACCAGGCCATTCCTAGCTTGATTTTTTCTTTTTGAGAAAAGGAAAACCAGATAGAAAAATGCAGCAGCGATATAGAATATAAAAGTGACGAGAAAAAGAGTCGATTCATTCATTTTGATCTCCTGAGGGATGTCATGATCTTCTGGAATTCCGATTCAAGGGCTGGTTTGTTCTTGTTCGCTCTTCCTGCGGCAATTATTTCGGTTCTTCCCTCGCTCTCTTTTAGCGAGACTCGAATATCCCTTGGGGGCCAATAAAAGGCCAAAAATAGTCCTATCATGACGATGGTGCATCCGGCCCAAATAAAATTGACTCCGGGGTCTTTCGCCATTTGGATACCCGAATATTGGGCTGCTTTGACGTCCTTGAATTTGAATTTGAAGTCGGCTTCTTCGCCGGAATGCATCCGTTCAAAATCGGGGAACTTGGCGAAGACCCAACCTGAAAAGATAAGTTCTTCTTCCTTTTGAACCTCTATGAACGCTGCGGGATTATTGGGTTCCAGGGATCGAGTTTTAACTTGGTTTCCGTCTATGATGAAATCGGGAACGAAGTGAAGGACTTTGATTTCCAATCCCTCTTCCTCCCATATGGCTGGTTCACCGAGCCGTATAAAAACATCTTTGGAAGAAGCCGGACCCGATCCCTTTATGGCTCGTAACTCTAGAACCGAATTTTCCCAATCCCACCCATAGCTGCTTTGGTAGAAGACGTATCCTTTGTAGGTCATAGGGTGATTGACTTCAACGGTTTTGGTCAAACGAGGGATTTCATCCTCGATGATTGTGAGAGTGCTTTTCCAGTCCTTAACGCTTCCGTTGGGCCAATATTCCGTTTCGAATTTGTCCAGCTGAAGTTTGAAATCGGCGTTGAGGACCGGCACGATTTGTTCTTCGACAATATTGATATTGGCCCGGAAGCCACTCGCGCCGCTGATTATTCCCCCTATAAGGATAATCAAAAGTCCGAGATGCACGACGTCCGCGCCGAAAAGGCCCAAAATCCTTTTTCTCCCCAGCAGATTGACCAGATCCCCCTTTTTCTCTTCTTTCACACGATAGTGGTTCCTCAGAAGTTCATTCCTGATTTTTCCCTCGCTCTTTTCGATATTCCAGCTCTTTCTTAGTTTCTCACTTATTTTAGATGGGAGCAGGGATTTTGCGTCGAATTTCAGCCTAGGTTTGAGAGCTCTCCGCATTTTGGAAGGCAACCGGGATAGCGTGCAAATCAGAATGTTGAGGCTGAAGAGAAACAGAAAGGCTATGTACCACCAGGAATGATAAAGATCGGTGAACTCGAGCCGGATCAAAAGATTCGAGAGGGCACCATATCGAGCGGCGTATTCTTCTGTGCTTCTGAGTTGGGGGATGAAGGTACCGATGATGGAGGCGGCAGTGATAATGATGATCAGAAAGATGGCCAGCTTTACCGAGCTGAAAAAATTGACAATGGATTTCATTATAGCCTCGACTTGGGGGATGAATTAATAACTAGTAATAATATAGGATTTGTGAATTTTTTTCAATGAATTTATTTACGTTCTCTCTCTTATGGCTATTTTCTACCTCGACATTGAAATGAATCACGTATGGGACAAACTAATTACATAGATGAAAACGGGAACGGAATCTTCCTCCGAGTTTATTTTATCTACGTTTCTGACGTATCTCCTCTGCCATCCATTTTATCTCCGATAGGTCCTGCTGCATTTCGCTCCAGCCGTACCAGAGGGCATAATCTGGATTGGCATGAAAGGTTCCCTGGAATGTTCTCATGCGATGTTCGAGAAACATCACGAAAAGCTTCTGTTCTATAGGAGTGGGGGCGTCATGAAAAGTAAGTAGATCTGGGAAAGGATAAGCATAACTCTCTGGTTTGCGAAGAAAACCATCCTGATAAAGAGAAGCGATGATTCGGATGGCTTCGGCCATCAAATGATCAGCCGCCTTGATCATCTGGTCCCCTTTTTCGAGTTCGGCCTTGGCAAAGTTCAAGGAATGGCATTCATTGCAGGTTTTTAGCATCTTTTCCCGCTCTTTTTGCCAGTCTTCCTGGGTGAGGCGTGCGAGGTTAGCTACCTTGACCACACCGAGCCTGGCTGTAGGGGTTCCAGAAGGATCGAGAACTCCCAAGGCTTGGAGTATGGTGGCCCGGTCTTTAGCCCATTCTTTGTCTTCAGGCAAGGGAAGCCTGACGGCGAGGAATCCCCAGGCGGTGAGAACCGCATGGTTTCCTTCCTGCATATGGCAGGTCTGGCATGTGGGAGCCGCTACCGACTCGGGAAGGGTTTTGTTCTGTTTAAGGAGAAGCCGGACTCCGTGTTTGGAACCTGAATACATTTCCCATTGGGGATGGTCGAATCCCATGTGACAAGTCTGGCAAGCTTGAGGCTGCCTGGCTTCCTGAACGGAAAATACGTGTCTCGTATGGCAGGCATCGCAGGATGCGGTTCCGAATCCGGGGCCTGTTTCCTTTAACTCTTTGATCTCCTGATCGGTCTTTAACCCGATTTTATGGCATCCTCCGCAGCCCTTCATTCCCTCCATCAGCGCCATGGGCTGCCAGTGGGCGGTAGGCATGGCCTTCATGGCGGCCCATGCGGCGGCGTGTTTGCCAGCCATGAATTGTTTGACTTTTTCGTCATGGCAGTTAGCGCAAGTTGTTGGAGTCGGGATCTGGACTTTGTCTACATCATAGGGATCTTTATGAAGGTCTCCGTGACAGACCGAGCAGTCCACCTCATTCTGGCTATGTTTGCTCAACTGCCAGTCTGAGACGATATTGGGGGTGACATCCTTATGGCACTTGACACATTCTTGTGCAGACGCTGTCGTCCCCACGAAAAGACAGATCGTCAAGAGAATCAAAAACATTCTTTTCACGCATCCCTCCTCGTTTATTCCAGACATCCGCACGATGACGATAGATATCCATTTTTGTGCGGCTGGATGTTTCGCCCATCCATCGTGATATTATCGAATGATGAGAGGCTTTTCAATAAAAAGAAAAAATTTTATCAAAAAAAAGGGCGGCATTTTTAGTGCCGCCCTGTGAATCCTAAATCCTTAAGACATTAATTTTCCCGCCAGGTGTACTTGCTGACGTCTCCTCCCAGATGCTCTATGGAATCCACCAATATCTGTGCGATGTATTTTGAATTGTGGATGAATCCATGGGGTTCTTTCTGGCTTAATTGGTAATTGTAAGCAGTTTTCAACAGTTTAGCGTGGGAGAACTGGTAGGCGTTCGGATAAATGTTTTCTCCTGGATCGGTTAGGCCGTTTCCGTTGAGATCTTTAAAGAAATAAGGATAAGTATTGGAATCGTAAATTATTGGATTACCAACGGCAAATCCGAATAACTGGATTTGTGCATACAGAGCTTCTTCCAGTCCTTTTATCTCGTCTTTGACGGATTCCTCCTTATTTCCATCTCCATCATAATCAGGCGTGGAGTATGGACGTATGGCGTCGAATTCGAACATGGATGGATCGGCGCCGGGATTGGGCTGGGATACATCCTGGCCGTGACAGTTCACACAGTCCGCAGGATTAGGCGTACTCACGTTGTGCATCTCGCCAGTCGTGTCATAGGGCGCGTTCGGGCTATTCGTCCCCATATGGCATTCCACACAGGTGTCGAACAATCCCATGTGATTGGTGAAGATTCTCTGGCCGGCATAGGTTTTTCCTTTGAACTCGAACCCGCCCTTCACCTCTGTGCCGAAGAAGATTGCTGCGGCAGGAAAGTAATGAATGTTGGTGAAACTCCAGGGCGGGGATGAGGAATTGATCTTGCTTTTGATCGAGAACATCGATTCCCTCCCCTGGTGGCAGGTCATACAGAGGTTGCTGCTATCCCCCAGAGAAGCGAGCCTGCCCGATGGGAATTCCACGATAGGTGCGCTGCGTACGCGTGGGGGAGTCGTGTGGCAGGTGGTGCAGAGCATCCCATTGGAGATATGCGTATTCACGTTCGTGCCGTTTTCAAGGTAATAGGCTAGGCCGTCTGCGCTGTGACACCTGGCGCAGCTGCTGGAGACTTCCCCATCCTCGTCCCAATGTCTCCATGCTTCGGCCGAGCCGTTAAAATGCCCTTCGTCTTCCCGGTGAGTTTCGGTCATATCGACGGGCGTGGCGAACTTGGAATTCAAGTCTTCGATAGAGTCATAAAGGAGCTCGATGATGTATTTTCCACCATGGACATAGGCACAGGGATCTTTTTGGGAGACTTGAAAGTTATACGCTGCTTTGAGGAGTCGAGGAGTAAAGAAAGAATAACTCTCTTCATTCTCATCCGCTACTCCGTTGTCGTTAAGGTCTTCGAAGAAATAGGGGTGGCTATGGGCATCGTACACGATGGGCATGTCGGCTATTTTTCGAGCGTATTTTTTGATGGCTGTATACAGCTTACTCTTTAATCCTTCGAGCTCATAGTATATGCCTTCGGTTATGTCGCCGTTCCCGTTGTAGTCTGTAAAAGAGCCGTAAAACCGAATGTTTTTGGGGTCTGTGATCCCGACGTGGCAGGTATTGCAGCGCTGGAGGTCAACTTCCAGTGAATGGGGATTGTGGCAGGTGATGCAGGCATTGTAGCCCGTAACATGCGAGAAACGCGCGTCATAGGATTTACCTTCGTATTCATACCCACCCTTGACCACGGTGCCGAATTGATCGGCAGCAGCGGCATAGTAATGGATATTGATGAAGCCAAGATCAGGGCTGACTTCATCCTCGCCCACACCGACATCCGCAATGTCTTCATCGACACTTATCTTCGATTCTCTTCCTTGATGGCATTCCATACAGAGCGCCTCAGGACCGAGCCCATCCACCTCTACCCCGGAGGGAAAGGTGACCGACGTGTGATTGCGCACAACTCCTTGCTCAGGATTTGTGTGGCAGGCTTCGCAACGAATGTTGTTTTCTATGCCGGATCCAGCAGGCGGTGCAGTGTTTACTCTGCCGGTGGTGATGAACTCTTCATAGCCTTCTGTGCTGTGGCATTTGGCACACCGCGTCGAAACTTCTCCATCATCATCCCAGTGGATAAAGGCTTCGGCTGATGAGTCCGCATGGCCTGAAGTTCTCCAGAGTTGTTCGGCGTGAGAAGCGAGGGAAAGGATTCCCATTCGGTGGTCTACCTGTGCGTTGGCTGTGAGAAACGCCGCCACGCCAAAGACGAGTAATATCGCGATTATTTGAGGCTTTTTAAACATGTTGTTCTCCTCCGTTTATTTCCAGCGATAGCCAAAGGAAATTTCCAGAATATTGGCGCTGTAGTCATTGTACCCGGAAAGGTTTTCTTTGAAATCGACGTATCGATATCCGAGTTGGGTCACCAACCCGTTGCTGAAGAGATATTCCACGTAACCTTTGAGTGTGAAACGATCGATTTCCCAAAATCCTCTATTCCAGTAAAAGTTGGTATACCCTCCGATCCTCCAGTTGTTTTCCAGTTCGACAGACAAAGAAGCATCCAGGAGGTTGGATTTACCTTCATAAAGGATCTCCCAGAGAAATTCTCCGGGCCCGTTGTACCCGGGGGGATAGATAACGGTCCGGTCGCCTTTGTGTTCGACATCGATAAGAGAGTACCCACCGAATATTTTCACTTTTTCGCTGTGATATCCTGCTCTGAGGCTCAATTGGTTTCTGGTAGAGTTATAGAGGTCGTCTAAGACTTCGCTCCTCGATTTATTCCAGAGGTAAGAGCCAGAGAAATAGAATGCTTCGACATTCGCTTTGGCCGTCAGCCTGAAGCGGTGAAAGCTTGTCGGTGAAACCAATGTGTAGGGATTATCATAGTCTCCGAACTGGTAGTCGGCCGTGATCTTGAATTTTTTACTGATAGCCCATTTGAAATTACCGAAGAGTCCGTTTTGTGTCGTGTGGTCCTCGTAAGCCACGGTCTCCAAACCATCTAGATCGCGCCTATCGTTCCTGTATCCTGCCGATAAGGCCATCCGGGGCGAGAACTGGTATTCCAGCCCAGCCTCGATCGCTCGGTTGTTATAACCTAGGGTGGTCTCCTCTTTTTCTCCATCTAAGGTGAGGACGCCGTCCTGGTCGAAATTCTGGTAGCGAAAAGAGCCTATGACTGCCAGCTTATCGAATAGAAGGTAAGTCACATCGATATCGTATAACTGGATGTTGCGGTCGAAATTCCCTTCCCCGCTCGAGCCGTACATATATAATCTTCCGAGATAATTGACGCCATTGGCTTCCTCCGAATAGCTCAGGTCCATATCCATGTCGCTGATCTGTGCGTGTCCCTTGATGAGGAGCCGATCGATGGGCCGAGCCGTAGCCTTGAAGGTGTGAGTGTACACTTTGAGGTCATAGGGTTGATCCAGCGTGAATAGGTTTAAAGAAGAAGGATAAGAAGCCCCTTCTCCTCCATCGGCATAACCCGGAATGAACAAGCTGTTGGCGTTCTTATAATCCATGATTTTTTCTTCGAAGACAAAGGAGTATTTTTGGACGTGGACATCAATGCCGACCGCAACCTCTTTGTAGTTTTCTTCGATTGGTTTGTCGAACTCGAATTCTATCCGGTCGATGTCCATGGTGACGATGCTCTGGCCTTTTTTGCCGTATCTGTCGAAATTTGCGTAGAAGTCGACGTTTTTGTTGATGTCGAGTTTGAAGAAGATATTATCCGTAGTACGGTCGAAATCGAACGTGAAGGGATCGTAAAGTTGGTTTCCATCGGGCATATACTGGTCGGCATAAAAATAGGTGGATTTTCTTCTATCATACTGGAATCTGTATTTCCCTGTCTTGCGAACCGCCAATCGGAAGGTCTCGTAGGGATCGCCTCCAAAATTATTCATGTCGATATCGATGCGGTCGAAGAGATTTTTAAATGTTTCATTGGGGAGAATTTGCAGGCTGAAGTTGAAAAGCCTTAAGCCATCATCCAGGTTGATATCTTGTTTGTATCTCTCGATCGTTCCGTTGGTATCGACAAATCTGTATCCGAACAACAAGTTCCCGTTCAAATTTTTTGCTTCTTCTTCTGCTGGTAAAGAAAAGACCAGGGAAAAGCCGAGAACGATCCATGCCGCTGTCAGGAATATTTTTTTTATGTTCATCTGTTCCCTCCTATTTCAGAAAAATCTTGCTCAGGTTGGACCCGTGGATGGCAACATGGCAGACCGTGCAGTTTGTGGAGTATGAATCGAAACGACTGTGCCAGTCAGGGGCTACACCATGGCAACTGAAGCAAAGGTCGGCAACGCTCTGGTGAGTCAGCATGTGTCTGTTGGGAGAGCCGTGGACCTCGTGACAGGATGTGCATCCTTCGATCCTCGAGGCTCCGTGCTCGTGCAGGAAAGGGCCTCCTTTGTCTGTGTGGCAGGTCAGGCAGGCTTCCTGTTTAAAGCCTCCGAGCTGTCGCATCGTGGATGGCTCGTGAGGGTTGTGGCACGTCGAACATTCGAGAATTCCCTCCTGAAGCCTGTGTCTTTCATTGAGCTGGAACTGGGCGAATACGTCCTGATGGCATGTGGAACAATTTTTCAATGCGCTGGTTTTTAGAAGCGCTGGCCCGGTCTCTTCCGAGTGAATGGTGTGGCAGGAGGTGCAATCCAGGGAAGATTTGGCGTGCGGACTTGCAAAATAGCTTGCCATTGATTCTGAGTGACACATGAGGCATTTCTCAGATTTTTCTGGTGAGGATTCTTCGGCACCAAAAGCAAAAATGTTCGGTCCGCCTCCTTCTTCCAGATGTTTTGCCGGGTTGTTGTGACAGGCAGTGCAGGTATTTGCTGCATGGGGCCGGGAATGAAGGGCTTGGGCGAAATCGTCATGACATTCTGCACAGATTTCAGATGCTTTCGTTTCTTGAACATTCGCTGTTTTTGCCACCAGGAAGGAATAGAACAGGAAAGTGATCAGGAAAAAGACACCGACAGTGATCAGGGGATTGAACGCTTTGTTTTTTTTCATTTCCTTCTCCTTTACCTCGCTGTGAGGTAGGGAAATTTTTATGGGATTTTTATTCGGTTCCAAAAGAATCCCTCGGATCTTGTTTTGTCTTCTGTATGAAATTAAACATCAAATTACTCATTAAAAAACCTGATTTTCTGGTCCCACAAACGTTTGCTAGAACCGTCAATATCGCTATTATCTATATATTATATATAGGCTATAGATTCTATATATAAAATAGAACTTATGTCAAGATGTTTTTTTAAGTTTTTTCTGGATTCTGCGCAATAGGAGGTAACAAGGAATGAGCAGAAGGATTATGTTCGTTTTTTTATTTTGGACTTCTTTTTCTCTGAGATAGCCACCAAGTCTTGGAGAGTCTTGCTTTCAAAGTAATTCTTCAATAGATCGCTGGCCTCTCTCCAGATTTCCTGCGTGGCGCATTCGGTGGCCCGGTCACAGTAGTCCTCATCTTCTAAACAATCGACCAAGGAACAAGACCCTTCTAGAACTTTGATGATCTCGCACAGATTGATGTCCGAAGGATGCCTGGCCAGCGTATAGCCGCCTCCTGCTCCCCGCACGCTTTTGACAAGCTTGTTAATTTTTAAAGGGATGATGATCTGTTCCAAGTATCGGATAGAGAGGTTCTCTTCATCAGAGATATTTTTCAAAACGACAGCTTCCTTGCCTTTGGAGAAGTGAAGCGCCAGATTGAGCATCAGGCGTGTTCCGTACCTGCCTTTTGTTGAAAGTTTAATCATCTATTACTCCTTGTTTTGGAGAACTAATCCTGTCTGTCAAAACCCGGATAAGAGTGCATAGATTAGATTTAAGGAAATCATTTATCTGTGCATCTATATCGGAAATATAAATCTTATACGAATTATAGATTTATTGTCAAGCAGGACAAGAGCAAAGGAAGCATCTTCATCTCCTTGACAAAGAAACGTTCATGCAAGCAGGTTCCTTCCCGTTGCTTTTCCCCGTCGATTTCTTGGAGGGGCATGGTACTATTTGCCTGCCAACAGAGTCTGCTTTCACCCTCGCGATTCTTACTATCTCCTCATTTCGGGCTTTGCCCCTCTGTCAAAAGACATACCTCCTTGGTCCCTCTGAATGATTTGTTATCCGAATCAATCAGAATCAGCATTCCTCGGCTCGCTCTCTTCAACCTGCAAGTGAAGCTTGCTTTCCATGCCGATCTTCTTGAATGGCTTCCTAACCATTAAAAAAGATCCACCACGGAAATGGTAAGGCTTATGAGAGCGAAGGGGAATCGAGAGAGGGGCGATCCCGATGATAGGGAAAGGTATCCTGAACAAAAAGCGTCGTATCCGAGATCCTCAGTTCAGGCAACTTTTTGCTTATTCTCAGCTATTTATGCTGGACTTTAATTTTTTTGTTGGATAGAACGAGAATATCTTGGAGCGTTGTCTTATCGAAATAATCCTTCAATAGATAGCTGGCCTTTTTCCAGATTTCATAAGCCGCGCATTCGTCGATCTTATCACAGTAGTCTTTATCATCCACACATTCGACCAAACAACATGCCCCTTCCAGAGCGTGGAGGATTTCGCTCAGTTTGATCTCTGAGGGATGCTTGGCCAGAATATATCCTCCGCCAGCGCCTCGGATGCTCTTTACGAGTCGGCCAATTTTAAGAGGGATGATGATCTGCTCGAGGTAGCGGATTGAGATATCTTCTTCGTCAGAGACATTTTTTAGTATGATGGATTCCCTCCCGTTCTGGTAATGTTGGGCGAGGTTGAGCATAAGCCGAGTTCCATATCTTCCTTTGGTGGAAAGTCTTATCATGGATGACTCCTCGTTTTGTAAATTACTTAATATAAAATAGATATAAATAATATATAAAATAACTTTTTTTTTCAACTCAAATTGATAAGAATTCTAAGATATTTTGTTCGATTCCCTTGTTCCGAAGATTTTGGTCCCGATCCTGACGATGTTGGCGCCCTCTTCGACAGCCACATGGTAGGTATTTGTCATTCCCATCGAAAGATAGCTCATATCCACTCTTGGAATATCCATCCCTTTTAATCTCTCGAAGATTTTTTTTGTCGCGGTAAAGTAAGGACGTGCATTTTCCGGATCCCCAGAAGCTGGCCCCATGGTCATCAAACCCAGTATTTTGATGTGTTGGAATGCAGAGGCTTCTTGGATGAAGGTTTCGGCCTCCTCGGGCATCACCCCATATTTTTGCTTTTCCCTGCCGCTGTTGATTTCGACTAATACGGGCATTATTTTTCCAGCTTTTTCGCATCGACTGTCGATTTCTGCCGCAAGGTCAAGTGAATCGAGGGTTTCAATCATATCAAAAAGGTGTATGGCCTTCTTCACTTTGTTTCTCTGGAGGTGACCGATTAAATGCCATTTTACCCTGCGGCCAACGAGTTTGATGGCTCTTTCGGCTTCTTGAACGTAATTTTCTCCGATGATCTTCACTCCTGCCTTAGCCGCCCGCAAAATTTCTTCGGGGCTCCGAGTTTTAGCCGCAGCGACGAGCTCCACTCCTTCTGGAAGCTCTTTGAGTATCTTCCTTACATGCTCTTCGATCATGGAGACTTCTTTCTTCCGTAATATTCTATATTCTTTCCCTACCGAAATTTCAAGCCGAAGGGATGAGAATTTCCGGGCTTGCCGTTTGCACCAAAGACACCTTACAAGATCCTAACTGGATATTTTTTTCTTTTATTATTGGGCGAAGAATAATAAAATTAAAGGTTCATTTTATTTCAAACCTGGTTGCGGAGATCTCAATCGAATGAGGGATGTTTTTATAGCAGGGGTAAGTTTGACTCCCTTCGGCAAGGATTTCCGGCCTATAGGGGTTATGCTGGCCGATGCCTGCCGGAGGGCTCTTCAAGATTCCACGTCTTTCACTTCTGATCTGGTTCCAGATTGCCTGGTTATCGGCAGTATGGACCCCATTGGATTCGCCCGTCAGACAGGATTGGATTCATTGGTAGGTATGGAGCTGGGTTTATCCAAAGATACGGAAATTTACCATGTGGAGCTGGGATCGGCAACCGGGGCAGCCGCAGTTGAACTGGGGAAGAGACTGGTCTCTTCGGGGCTTAAGGTGCTCGTTTGTTTCGGCGAAAAGATGAAAGGCAAGCTTTCAAATGAGGAGATCCCTTCTCAAATTTCGACAGTGATTGCTGAAGAGGAAAGAGAGAGAGGCCTGGGTGAAATGCCGGCTGTGGCTGCACTGGCTTCCTATGAATATATGGATGCTTACAAAATTTCTGATAAGGAATTCACGAAGATCTGCTTTAAGATGAGCGTGCAAAGCTTGGAATATGGGGCTTTGAATGAATTTGCCTATTTTCGACAACCGATTTCTTGGGAAGATTACAGAAATCCGGAAATCAACAGGATCATTGCAAAGCCCTTGACAAAATTCGACTGCAGCGGTTCCTATAACGGAGCTGGAGCTGCTTATTTGATTCCCCAGGAAACAAATATAAAACTAACGAGTGTCAAGTCCGCTTTTGATAATATCAAAATCGCAGAACGGAGGACATTGATCTCCTTGGAGTCTGCCGTGATAGCCGGAAATAAAGCCTACCAAGAAGCCGGATTGAACCCTGAAGAGATCGATCTTTGCGAACTCCATGATGCCTTTAAATCCGTGCCCTGGATCGCGGCCGAAGACCTGGGATTCGCTGAAAGAGGCCAGGGATATACGTTTGCCGTGGAAGAGAGGAACAGGAATAACAAAAGGGTTTATGTGAATCGTTCCGGCGGATTTCTTGCCCGGACCCATCCGCTGGGTGCTTCCGGTGGAGCCCAGATGGTCGAACTGGTACGGCAGATGCGGGGAAACGGCCAGTATAGGAGAATGTTCGGGGAAGATCTGAAGAATTTGAATTACGGGCTTTGGTTCAATATGAGTGGATTCGGGAATACCTCCGTCGTTGGAATCATCGAAAGGACGAAGCCCTCTCGCCCGCGGATTGGTTTCAAAAAAGAAAAAATGCCGCAGCCCATAGCCGATCGATCATTTTTAAGAAAAACGCCTAGAAAGGACAGGGTCATTGCCGCGACTCAATACACACACTCAGATGAGCGTGAAGTTAATGTGGCCATCATCCAGACCAAGGAAGGAGATTTTCGAATCGGATTGGCCAAGGATCCTCAGGGGGTGAAAAAAGGAAAATACATCAAATGGATAAAGCCAGAAGAAGGACCTTATTTCATCAAGGAGGGATACATCAAAGGGAGATTGTCCGACCTGATGCGCATTTTCCGAAAGACAAAAAAGGGAGAAGATTGATCCATCCCCATTTTCCATCCTTGTCCGATCCCTTCCGCTCTCACCCAAGCTTTGCCTTAACGAACTGCCCATAATCCATTCCGGTTAGAGGATCTTTGGTAAATTTGATTTTTCATTGACACCCCTTAAGAGGGGTCAATATAATAGAACGGCTATTCTGGATGATCGATTTAAATTTTTTTGAACAAGGAGGAATTCCATGACGGATATCGTTATCGCCGGTGCTAACCGAACGGCTGGAGGAAGGTTTGGCGGCTCTTTTATGAAGGTTTCGGCGGTGGAATTGGGTGCACTGGTCTTGAAAGAGGCAGTAAAACGAGCAGGTGTCGATCCGGATCAAGTCGACGAAGTGGTGTTCGGCACGGGATGGCAGGCGGGTCTTGGTCCCAATATCGGGCGTCTGGCCACCGTTGAAAGCGGACTACCGGTGGAGGTCCCATCCTTTACGGTGAACAAACGCTGTGGTTCTTCTTTGAGGGCGGTTTCCTTGGCCGTTCAGATGATCAAAGCCGGAGATACAGAGTTGGTTTTGGTCGGAGGATCCGAAAACAGCTCTCAAGTTCCCTATATTGCGGAAGGTGCAAGATGGGGAAACCGCATGGGAGATGGGAAGCTGGTCGATGTTCTGCACAAGGATGGCTTCATGTGCCCGTTGGCCGGTCATCTGATGGGCATGACAGCCGAGACCTTGGTGGAAAAATACCAGATCAGCCGCGATGAGCAGGACCGGTTTGCTGTCGAGAGCCAAAATAAGGCCGTGGCAGCTATGAAGGATGGGATGTTCAAGGACGAAATTCTTCCTGTCGAAGTGCCGGTAGGAAAAGGGAAAACGGAGATTTTCGAGAAGGAAGAAATCCCCAGGGAGGGTGTTACAGTCGAAAAGATTGGCAAGCTTCCTCCTGTTTTCAAAAAAGATGGCACGGTGACGGCGGCCAACAGTTGTGCCCTTTGTGATGCTGCATCTGCTCTGGTGGTCTTGACCAAAGAGAAAGCGGATGAATTGGGTGTCCAACCTATGGCCAAGATTGTTTCCTATGCCCACGCCGGGGTTGATCCCAAAATCATGGGAATCGGTCCGGTGCCCGCAGTGAAAAAAGCATTGCAGAGAGCCGGGCTTGAACTGGAAAATATTGACATCATAGAGCTCAATGAGGCATTCGCCGCCCAGATTTTGGCGGTCGAGCGGGAGCTCAAATGGGACCGTTCCAGGGTGAATGTCCATGGGGGAGCTATTGCCCTCGGCCATCCAGTTGGAGCGACCGGTGTAAAAATTTTGACCACATTGCTCTACGCCCTCAAAAACAGGGATAGAACCCTAGGATTGGTGAGCCTGTGCATCGGAGGTGGCCAAGGGGTGTCCATCATCGTGGAGAGATTGAAATAGTTTGTCCCACGGCATTAGGGGTTTTATCTCTAAAATCATGATATGTTGTGGCTCGAAAAATAAAATTTAAGGAGGAATCGTCATGGATATTAAAAAACCCTTTGTTGTCGGCGCAGGAATCATGGGCGCGGGAATCGGGCAGCTTTGCGCGCAGAAGGGGTACCCGATAACTGTTGTGGATGTTTCGGATGAAATTATTGGGAAAGCAAAGGAGAAGGTTACCCGAGGGCTCCAAAAAAGGGTAGAAAAGGGGAAAATCAGTCAGGAAGAAATGAATAGAGTCCTTTCTCTTATCGATTGGCAAACGGACCTAGATTTAGCCGGGGATAGCGATTTCATTATCGAGGCCATCTCGGAAAATCTAGCTTTGAAAAAGGAGATATTCCAGAAATTGGACTCTCTTTGTTCACCAGAGGCAATATTGGCCACAAATACAACAGCCCTTTCTGTGAGCGAGATCGCTTCGGCCACTGGTCGGCCGGATAAAGTCATCGGCATGCATTTTTTCAATCCGGCCGTGGTCATGAAATTGGTCGAAATCATTCGGGGGGAAAATACATCGGATGAAACCGTGGAAGCGGCGCGTGGATTTGCTGAGAGACTGGGCAAAGTGCCGGTCATCACTTTCAAGGAAGCCCCGGCGGGAATCGTGAGCCGGGTGTTGGCTGGTCTGCTCAATGAGGCAGCCGTCGTGTACGCCGATGGCATAGCCTCAGCAGAGGATATCGATGAAGCCATGAAACTGGGAGCCGGCCTTCCGATGGGCCCCTTGGCTTTGATCGACATGATCGGGCTGGATATTCATCTTGCCAAAATGGAGACTCTTTATGCGAAGCTGAAAGACGAGCGATACAGGCCGCCGACTGTCATCAGAAAGATGGTCAACGAGGGGAAGCTCGGGAAAAAATCAGGAGAAGGATTTTACAAGTACTGACTGCCGGTCCGATAACCCTGATGGAGGTCTCGGGGATTTAACCTGGATGACGCGTTTCGGGGAAAACGGAAACACGGATGAATTGGCAAGTAAGAAGAAAAAGAAAAAGGAAAGAAAAGGAGTGAGCCATGGACTTTGATTTATCCGAAGAGCAAAAGATGATTCAGCAGACAATCCGGAAATTTGCCGATGAAGAGATTGCGCCTGTGGCCAGTCAAAATGACAAAAAGGCTGAATTTCCACGGGATATTTTTGAAAAGCTTGCCGGGCTGGGCTTTATGGGCACTCCCATCCCCGAGGAGTATGGAGGTGCGGGATTCGACTATATCAGTCATGCAATTGTGGCGGAAGAGATCGGAAGGGTCGACTCCTCTCTTCGAGGCACCTATTCTGTCCAGGTCTCGCTGGTCGAACTCCCTTTGAATAAGTATGGAAATGAAGAGCAGAAGAAGAAATATCTTCCCAAATTGACCAGCGGAGAGTGGGTCGGTTGTTTCGGGCTCACAGAACCCAACGCAGGAAGCGATCCGGCCGGCATGATATCCACGGCCAAAAAGGATGGAGATGATTACGTTCTCAACGGACAAAAAACCTGGATCACCAATGCCGGCATTGCGGATGTGGCCATTGTGTACGCTAAAACAGATCCTGAAGCCCACGCCAGGGGTATTACGGCTTTCATCGTGGAAAGGGATTTCAAGGGATTTTCCACCCGAGATCTTCATGATAAGTTGGGACTTCGGGCCTCGAACACAGGGGAAATCTTCTTGGAGGACTGCCGCGTTCCCAAGGAGAATATTCTGGGAGAGGTCAATAAGGGATTCAAGATAGCTTTGGGCACGCTGGATTTTGGCCGTTACACCGTTGCTGCAGGATGCGTAGGGCTGGCCCAGGGTTGCATCGATACCTGCAAGGAATACGCCAAACAACGCATCCAATTCGGGAAGCCCATTGCCGGTTTTCAACTGATCCAGCAGATGATCGCCGATATGGTCGTGGAGTGTGAGGCCGGCCGCCTTTTGGTTTATCGGGCAGGCGATTTGAAAAACAAAGGTCTCCGCAATACACGAGAGACTTCGATCGCCAAATATTACTGCAGTGAAATGGTCAATAGAGTGGCCTACAAAGCCATCCAGATCCACGGGGGGTATGGTTTCAGCGGGGAATACAACGTGGAGCGTTTTTATCGTGATGCCCGTATCAACACCCTTTATGAGGGAACCTCCCAGATCCAGCAACTCATTATCGGTGCCTTTGAGCTTGGAATCCGCGCCTTTTAGTTGAACGACCATGAAACCATCTGCTCAGATTTCAGCCAGACCTATCTGTCATCATGCTATCTTGGCGATAGGCATGCTTCGCCTGCCACGTCCTTTCACCAGAAGATGGATTCCTTCTCCGCTCACCAGAATATTGTTGAGCAAATCGTGTAGGTGGAGAATTCAAGGCGAAACGAAAAATTTGGGAAATAAGGGAAGGTGAAAATGTATAAAACTCTGAAGTATGAAAAAAAAGACAGCATCGCGATTCTCACCATCAATCGTCCGGATAAGTTGAATGCCATTTCTAACGAGTTGACCGAAGAACTGGAGTCTATTTTAGACGAGATCGAAAAAGCCGAGGATCTCCGCGTTCTAGTGGTGACCGGAGCAGGGGACAAGGCGTTTGTGGCTGGAGCGGATATACAGGAGCTGGTGGAACGAGATGCCCTTGTCGGCAGAAAAGTTTCCAGGAAAAGACAAGAGATTTTTGCCCGTATCGAAAATTTCGCCGTTCCGGTCGTAGCCGCGATAAACGGGTATGCATTGGGCGGAGGTCTAGAGCTTGCCCTGGCCTGTTCTATCCGTGTCTGCTCGGAACGGGCCCAATTCGGCGCACCTGAGGTCAAGTTGGGAATTATCCCCGGTGACGGGGGAACCCAAAGGTTGCCCCGGCTGGTGGGACTTGGCCGGGCCATGGAGATGATCCTCACCGGGGATTTCATCGATGCACAAGAGGCCTTCCGCATCGGACTGGTGAACAAGGTGGTTCCCCGCGAGGCCTTGATGGAGAAGGTGATGGACTTGGCCGAAAAGATCGCTCAGAGACCTCCATTAGCTGTAAGATATGCCAAGGAAGCTGTAAACAGAAGCCAGGGCGGGGACTCCGTCTTAGGGTATCTCATTGAATCTTATCTCCATGCGTTGACCTGTACCACAGAGGATAAAAAAGAAGGGGTGGCCGCCTTTTTAGAAAAGAGGAAGGGAAGCTTCAAGGGCCAGTAAGTCCGACGGTTTATCAGCTTGGTGGCAGGGCCACTCGGGGAGCTCGAATCCAGCTTCCATTCCAGTTGACCATGTCGTTTTTGAAGGAATCCCAACTATCCACGGTGTAAAAATCATCATCCGTGGATGAGGGATCATACGTCCAGCCATCTTCTAAGGAGCTCATTCCGTAGGATTCGATCACGAAGTCGTCTTCGCTCACGTCATCGGCGCCAATGCTACGGATGGCAGCATTACCTCCCAGATAAACCTTATAGGGTTCACCCCAATGATCGTTGAGAGGGCATACCTTGATGTAAAAAGGGCTCAGGGCCTGCACGAAGTCACAACCGCCTTGAATGTTTCCGCTCTGATTTATTTCCCACTTTCCGTTGTCTGCAACGCAGTCCATAGCGGCTGTGGCCATAGACATGATGTCTTTCATGGTGCTTTTCTGCTTGGACTTCTGGATGGCGGTCAAAGCATTGGGAATCAGAAGAACGGCAAGGATTCCGATTATGGCGACCACGACGAGCAATTCAATGAGGGTAAAACCTCTTACTTTATGCAGCATAGCTTCCTTTCCTTACTATTTCAAGTTTTGAGACTTCCTGAAAGTCCTTTTTCGATGAAAATGTTGCAAGTTATATGCCAGGATGATGAAAAGTTAACTTACTAAAAGAAAAAGAGTTATGGTTTTTTAATATTCTTTGGACATGCAAAATGACAATAGTTGGATTCAGAACAACAAAAATTGTCACTTAGATTGAGAATTGTTGATAACACCAAAACGAGACGGACAACACCGCCTGTACTTCCTCGATTGAGGGTGTTTTAAATCTTACTGGGAATTGGTCAATTTCTGGCTGAGCTGTTTCAGTCTTGATGAAATGACAGCAGCAACCTTCATCATGATTTTGAAGCCTATGTGATTGTTTTTCTTAAAGAGATAAAGAAGCACTTTGGGGTTAAAGACAAGAAGTTCGGACTGTTCGGCTGTCCGAAAGGGAATCTTGAGTTGACCGACAAAATCCCGATGCTCCCGGAGACCATCGGGATTAAAATGTAATGATAGATCGGAGCGACTCTCCTTTCCTCATAAGCTCGAATGCATCGTTGATTGCTTCCAACTCGAACTTGTGGGTTACGACAGGTTTCAGCTGAATTTTTCCAATTCTGACCATTTCGATGATCTTGGGATAGTCAACAGGGCGGCAACCCAGAGATCCTTTGATTTCGATTTCACGGAACATCAGCCTCGCTGCGTTTATCGAAACATCGTGATGGGTGTATCCCACCTGGCAGTGGCAGCCTCCTGGTTTCACCGAATTGGCGGCCAGGACGATTGTCCGGGGATTACCGATGGCTTCGATGGCGATGTCAGCACCGCCACCGGTAAGAGACCGGATCTGTTTCAAGAGGGCTTTGTCCTCCATATCTCTGGAGTTGATCGTGTTTTGTGCGCCTAGCTGCTTGGCCACCTCTAATTTTTTATCGACGATATCGACGGCTGTGACAGAACCGCCGGCAGAGGCTGCAACCTGTACCACATTGATGCCAACGCCCCCGCAGCCGAAAACCACCACTGAGTCGCCCGGCTGGACCCTGGCCCTGTTTTTCACAGCGTGATAGGGAGTAGAAATGGCGTCAGCGATAATGCTCGATTCTTCAAGGGGAAGATCTTCCGGAAGATGCTGACAGTCCTTGGCCGGGACCTTGACGAATTCCGCATAGGCCCCATCGATGTGGTTTCCCAGCATCACCATGTTAAGGCAGATGTTCTCTTTTCCCAGGCGGCAGTTGTCGCAGTATCCACAGGAAAATACAGGTGGAATCAGCACGCGGTCACCTTCTTTGAAGTTTTTAACCTCGGAACCGATCTCTTCCACGATTCCCGAGGGCTCATGGCCCAGGATCATGGGGGGTTTTTTAAAGGTTGGAACCCCGTGGTCTATGTAATGCAGGTCTGTGTTGCAAACGCCGCAGGCAGCGATCTTTACCAGGATTTCGTGGGAATTGATCTTCGGCCTTTCGACATCTTCGATTTTTAAGGGTTGATTCGGACCATAAAAGATAGCGGCTTTCATTGTTTTCTCCTTTATTGATTTTTCCAGTCAGGCTTCCTTTTCTCCATGAAGGCTTTCAGGCCTTCGTGGGCGTCTTCAGAGGCCATGAGCTCATCTATATACATCTTTTCTATTTTATCCAATCCGGAAAGAAAGGATGTTTCCAGCCCCAGTTGGATTCCTTTTTTCGAGTATTTCAGCCCGATCAGGCTCAGTTTGGTGAAGGGCTGAGTAAAATTTTCCAATTCCAATTCGAAAGAATCCAGAGGTACGACTTTGTTAACCAGACCGATCTTTTCGGCCTCCTGGGCATCGATAACTTTTCCGGTGAGAAGCAGCTCCGATGCTTTCTTCAGCCCGACCAGGCGCGGTAAGATCAATAAAGCTATGGGAGGGATGGCCGAAAGCTTGATTTCCGGCTGGCCGATTTTTAGGCTATCGGCTGCAAAAATCAAGTCACAGAACAGGGCTAATTCGCAGCCCCCTCCGAGGGTAAAACCTTTCGTTGCGGCTATGGTGACTTGATTCAGCCTGGAAAGGTTGCGGAAAATGTCATGGAAGACCTGAAGCATTTTTTCCACTTTTTCTTTGGTGTGTTCTGTGATGTCCACCCCTGCGGAAAAGGCTTTATCTTGCGCACCGGAGATGATCAAAATTTTGACGGAAGAATTGGCAGCGAGAGATTTCAGAGCATCGTTCATTTCTTCCATAGTGGCGATGTTCAGAATATTCATCGGGGGGCGATGGATGGTCAATAAAGCCCTGTTTTCCTTTATCTCGTAGATGATGTTTTCATAGCTCACGATGCACCTCTGCACAATGAAGATATGACCGGATTGATCTCTGGAAAATGTCGCTGAGACCCATATTCTACATTCATATCATCCGCTCCCCGCTCTGTCAAGCAAGGAGTCGAATTCATAGCTGGCGGAATGGATACCGAACTGAACTTATGTCAGGAAAAAGACATCAGATTTTGTCCAGAGAGGAGTCGATTGACAATCAGCGGCTGGAGAAAAATAAATAATTTTGTGATGGAAGAAGCGATCCGGGACAAATGAATCTTGTCATCAGATGAACTCCTTCCAGAGGTGATATTTTTTTATTTTATGTAGCGTTTTTCGAGCATGAGGATAAATTGAATGGCTTTCTCTGAAAAGGTGGGAGTAGCTCCCCCTTTTCTGTCAGCGGCCTTTTTGTAGAGCCGGATGAAAGCGAAGGGATTGCCGATCTCTTTGACCAGGGCATCCTTCCCCAATTGTTCGATGATAAGATTGGACATGTAAAAGCCTGTAGGATGTCCGCTCATCGGGACGATGGCATTGAGCTTTTGCCCCAACTCCTTTTTTTTCTTGGGGTATTCGCCCATGGCGGCAAACAGCCGGTCCATCTCCCGGATAATCTCGGGACTCTTTTCATACCATGCCAGATAATTCTTGTTCTTTTCGGCATACTGGGAGTAGAGAATTTTATCGTGAAACCATTTTCCTTTGTTGATCTGGTCCGCGATTCCTTCCGCTTGGATCTGATTGACCACCCAGATGATGTCCTGCTCTTGGGCATAGTCAAAAAATTGATCACGAAAGTAATGATGGAATTCATGGGCGATGAAAGGGATGAGAAGGTCCCCCTGATCATAGGCATAAAGCACATCCACCACCACCGGCCTGTATCCACGGGCATCAGGCCCGAATATGACAAAGGAGATAGGAGGGTATTCCTTTAGGGGGAAATCGGGGAGGAAATTCATCGCCTCATCCATGGCTGCCTTCATGAAATTCAGCGCTTTCAGCTTTTCCATCTGTTCGATGATGAGCTGGCGATGATTCTTGGCCCGAACGTAATGGGGAAGAAATTGAGCCCAGAAACCTTCCTCCTCTTCTATCTTGGCTTCCAAAGCCTCCCTTTTCGAGGGCATGAAGGCCAACTTGAATCTTTCGATGAAAAATTCTTTCCGGAACTCTCTGGTGATCAGGATATCGTAACCTGGTGTGGAGAAAAGGGCGTTCCACTGTTCCGAGCTTGGCTCTTGATCTTTTTCCAGTACAGCCGTCAGCTCTAGGAATTTTTCAGTCCCAGAGAAATCGATATTGGTGTTTAACAGTTTTTCCTCGCCTGGATTGGCCCATACGAATAGTGGAAAGGCAAAGACCATTAGAAAGGCGAAGGTGACACCTGAAAGTTTTTGAAGATGCATCCGAGACTCCTTATTTTTTCTTTGTCTTAAACGACGATTCATTTTGGCGACGCGTTGTCCTATATGGCTACGTCTTTTTTCTTTAACTTAAAAATTCTAGCCTATAGGAAAGAAAAAAGATACTTCGTACAAAAATGCATTCGAAATAGATACGCCGCTTAAAGTGTTTGTGTTTAGCTTCTCCCTGGTTTAACATGAATGATGAAGTTCAAAAAGGTTAAAAACCATGAATCTAAAACCTGATATCGTCAAAACCTATGTCATCGAGATTCTGAGGAGACATCATGTCCCCCTTGAAAATGCGAGGGTCACGGCTGAAGTTCTGGTGGAGGCGGATATGAGAGGGGTATTTTCTCATGGAATCAACAGCCTCGACCTGTTGGTCCTCCATTCCATCGAGCAGGGAGGGACCGTTCCAGGTGCGAAAGCCGATGATATAAGCAGATACAAAAATTTTGCAATCCGTCATATCGATGCCCGAGGGGGGCTGGGTCATCCTGTGGCCATGAAGGCAGTCGAGAGAGCAAAGCGGTTGGCCAGAAAACACGGTTTCGGAAAAGTCTATGTGACCAATGCCAATCATTTCGGTATGGCGGCCATCTATACGGAAAAAGTGTGTGCGGAGAAGGATCTTGCCGGAAGGGTTACCTGCACGACTCCTTCTGTGGTCAAGCCCTATGGAGGGGAGAAGAATAGGTTGGGGACCAACCTCATTTCCTGGTCCATTCCCTATGATCGGGGGGTTGTCACCATCGATATGTCCACGACTCTCCATGCCATAAGCGGTATTTTACGGGCTTTTGTGGAAGGTAGTGAGCTTCCTTTTCCCGTTTACGATGAAACGGGAGAGGAAACGACAGATCTTTTATCGTTCAAGGGGATGATCGATTTTCTGCAGAAGGGATCCATGATTCCCCTGGGCGGGATAGGCAGGGGAGGGACGGATGCCGGGTACAAAGGAACCGGGCTGGCCACCTTGATCGAGCTGGACAATGTGATCGGAGGCGGCATATCCTCATTCATCGATCCCCTGGTGGATGATGAGAAGCGGCGGATCAGACAGACGTTTGAGGCCTGGCGTATCGATACGTTATTCGCTCGAGAGGAGACTCTTCGCTTCATATCGGAAACCATAGCGAACATAAGATCAAAACAAGGGGAAGGCATGCTTCTCCCTGGAGAGAAGGAGACCAGGCAACGGGAAGTGTCCATTCGTCAGGGCATTTCCTATACGACCGGACAGATTGCCCGGCTGGAAAGGTTGGGGCGAGAAGCCGGATTAAAAAGTATCCTCTCTTAAGAAAGATGTGTTTTCTTGCCCGCTCGGTTTAAACGGCTTCCTCCTTAGCCTCCTTTAGGGCTTATCAAGTTGTTACGGATTGGAAAAAGCTGCTTTGAGGGGAAGTGCCTTGACTTGGGTTGCCAATATTGATATTTTGTTTATCTCTTGAAAGAAGAGATGTTGGAATACCGGGGAAGATTCATTCAAAATGGGTGAGATATTTAGAGTCTATCCATCGAATCTTTTTTCATCTAGATGAATAGATTTTCGTCTTAGTCAGAACCGGATTCCTTGTTAATCCTTAATTTGAGCACATAGTGAAAAAAAGAGAACCGTCCCTTTTCAAGGAGGAATAATGAGCGAAGAGAAAAAACCGGCCATCAAAAAGATCCAGGCAACCGGTTTCATGAAGAAGATAATGGCCGATTATTTTTACGAGATGGATGAGGCCAAAAAAGAAGGATCGCCCAAGGTCGCCTGGTGCACGAGTGTAGGGCCGGCCGAGCTGCTATTAAGCCTGGGATTCCTTGTCTATTATCCCGAAAATCACGGTGCGATCCTGGGTTCTTCCCGCACAGCCACCAACTATATCCCTGTGGCCAACGCCATCGGGTATTCGCCGGACATTTGTTCTTATCTCACCAGCGATATCGGCGCTTTTATCAAGAAAGAAACGCCGATCACGCGGGCTTATGAAGGAATCGAGGGAGTGCCTTTGCCCGATGTCCTGGTCTACAATACCAATCAGTGCCGGGATGTTCAGGACTGGTTTTCCTGGTATTCTCGAGAGCTGAACGTGCCGGCCCTCGGCATATCCACCTACCGCAACATCGGCACCATAACCGATGATCATCTCTCCAGCATAGAAAAGCAGATCAAGGCTTTGATTCCTCGTTTGGAAGAGATTTCGGGAGAAAAATTCGACATAGATAAATTCCGGCATTCGCTGGGACTTTCCTACGATTGCACTCAGCTTTGGAAAAAAATCCTCGAGACGAACAAAGCCATCCCGGCTCCCATTAGCTTCTTCGATGAAACCATCCATATGGGACCGGCTGTTGTTCTCCGGGGGACAGAAACGGCTGTGGAGTACTACAAGGTGCTCCTTCGGGAACTGGAGGAGCGGATTGCACAAAAAGAGGGAGCTGTTGAGGATGAGAAATTCCGCCTGTATTGGGAAGGGATGCCCATATGGGGAAAGCTGCGGGATCTGGCTGAGCTGTTCATCAGTTTGAAATCAGCCGTGATCGCCTCCACCTACTGCAATAGCTGGATATTCGATTCCTTTGATCCTAAGGATCCCTTCCTGAGCATGGCACGGGCCTATACAGAGATTTTCATCGTCAGGGATGAAAATTTCAAGGAAAAATATATCGAAGAAATGGCCAATATGTACAGGCTGAACGGCCTTTTGTTCCACGATGCCAAGACCTGTCCGAACAATTCCAACAACCGCTATGGTATGCCCGAGAGGCTGGAGAAAAAGCTCGGAATCCCTACCCTGACCATCAACGGGGATTTGAACGACCTTCGCTGTTACTCGGAAGAGCAGGCCAAAACCAATATCGAAGCATTTGTCGAACAACTTGAGAGCCGTTAGTCCGTTCGCTCGATTGGCTTATGGATGAGGGGCGGTCCGATGAATCGAAGCTACGGGGGCTGGTTTTGTCGGATCGTCGTGAGATTTCCGGCTGGCCGATGGACAAGATGATATGAAATATTTGGTTGGCATCGATGTCGGTGCTTCCACAACAAAAGCCGTTATCATTAATATAGATAAAAAGATTCTCGGACATTCTGTGGTTCATTCGGGGGCGGATTTCCAGGGTGCCGCGAAAAAGGCTTTAAAAAAAGCGGCGGGCGAGAACATGAAAGACGTGCTGGGAAGCGGTCATGCAATAAGCACGGGGTACGGGAGACGAAACGTCCCTTTCGTACAAGCGACCAAGACCGAAATAAGCTGCCATGCCAAGGGGAGCTATTTTTATTTTTCTCGGGCCCATACCCTTATCGACATCGGGGGGCAGGATAGCAAAATTATCAGGATCAATGCTGACGGTCGGCGTACCGGATTCAAGATGAACCGTAAATGTGCGGCTGGGACAGGCGCGTTTCTCGAAGAAATCGCCAATCGCCTCAAGATTCGAATCGATAAGCTCGATGGTCTGGCGCGAAAGGCCACCAAGGATGTCTCTATCGGAAGCTACTGCACGGTGTTCACGGCCACCGAAATTTTGACCAAGATCCGGCAGAATGTCTTGGTCGAGGACATCGTTAAAGGAATTTTCGATTCTGTGATAAAAAGGGCACTGGAGATGGATCCTCTGGAAGGAAACATCGTGATGAGCGGGGGAGTTGTGGCCCACAATCCTTACCTGGTTAAAATGTTCGAACAGAAGCTCGGGAAAGAGATTTTCGTTCCCCCTCTCCCCCAATTGACCGGCGCCCTCGGTGCAGCATTATATGCTTTGGAAAACAAAGGAGGCAAAGATGCTTGATGCGTTATTTAAGCCCAGGTCAGTGGCCATCATCGGAGCTTCGAACAATCCTCTGAGCATCGGCCACATTGTCATGCAAAACCTTCTGGACCATAATTTTCAGGGGCCGATTTATCCCATCAATCCCAAGGCGAAAGCTATCAAGAGTTTCAAGGCCTATGCATCCGTCACGCAAATTCCGGATGAGGTCGATCTAGTGAATATTTCCATCAAAAACACGCTCGTTCCCTATGTGCTGGAGGATTGTGGGAAAAAAGGGGTCAAATTCGCCATCGTTCATACGGCCGGCTTCAAGGAGGTGGGGGAGGAAGGGCGCCAGCTCGAACGCCAGATCGTGAAGATCGCCCAAAAATACGGGATGAGAATCTACGGACCTAACTCCCAGGGCATTCAGAATTCCGATCCGGCCGTTTCGGTTTACGCCAATTTCACGTTCGTTCCTATGTTCCCGGGCAATATCTCCATCGTGGCTCAGAGCGGTGGCGTTGGGGAAACTCTGAAACTCCACCTCTACCGGATCGGCAAAGGCATCAGGATGTATTCCAGCTTCGGTAATGAAGCCGATGTGAGCATGAACGAGATCATCGATTACTACGGCCAGGACGAGGAGACCAAAGTCATCATGGTCCATATCGAAACCTTCAAGGATCCGGCTGGATTTCTCGAAGTAGCAGGACGGGTGACGAAGAAAAAACCCATCCTTGCCTTGAAAACCGGAAAGACATCCGAAGGGACCAAAGCCGTGGCTTCCCACACAGGTTCTTTGGTCGAACAGGAAACCATCGCCGATGTGATCTTCAAAAAGGCGGGGGTACTCCGCTTCCATAGTCAGCAGGACATGATCGATGCGGCCATCGCCTTCTCCTCTCAATCCGTTCCCAAGGGGGATAAAGTTTGCATCGTGACCAACACCGGGGGACCAGGAATCATCGCTGTGGACGAATGCATGGCGGCCGGTTTGCAATTGGCCCGGTTGAGCGCAAGGACCGAAAACACCCTGAAAAAACTCGTTTTTCAGGAAGCCATCGTTTCCAATCCGGTGGATGTGGTGGCCACTGCTGGCCCCGAACAATACGGAGGCACAGTCGCCGCGCTCCTCAAAGACCCTCAAATCGACTCTCTTCTTCTTGTATTCGTAACGGCACCGTTCGTGGATTGTGAGGGTATCGCCCGCAAATTGGGGGAGATCGGCAAAACGGCCGGAAAGCCTATTGTCTGCCAGGTAATCACCATCGAAAAGTGGCAGGAGGTCATTCGGCTCATTCGAAAGGGCGGGATTCCCGTCTATGATTATGCGGAAACCGCAGCCAGGGTTCTTTCGGCCATGTCCGAATATGACAGAATCCTCCAAAAAAAAGAGCCTTCTTATAAAAAGTTTAAGCCTCAAAAAGCGAAGGTAAAGGCCCTACTCAGCCCTCGCAAAGGAAAGGGACGATTTCTTCCTCAGATGGATGTGTTTGAAATTCTTCAGTCCTATGGCATACCTATGGTAAAATCATTGAGTTTCAAGAAAAAAGAGGATCTGGATAAGACAGCGAAAAAGATAGGTTATCCCTTGGTCCTCAAAGCGGATTCAGAAAAAATCATCCACAAAACGGAATCCGGTGCGGTCGCCCTCGATATCGAAGATGGAAAAGCGCTCAAATCGGCTTTCGGAAAGATGGCCAGGAAATTCGCCAAAATAAATCCGACTTATATTTTGCAAGAATATATTTCGGGCGGAAAAGAAGTGATCATGGGGATCAAGCGGAACCAAGGCCTTCCACCAACGGTCATGTTCGGGTTGGGCGGAATCTTTGTCGAAACGCTCAAGGATGTTCAGTTCCGGCTGGCTCCGCTTTCTCAGGAGGACGCCTTGGAGATGATCCAAGGCATCAAGGGATACCCTGTTTTAACAGGGATCCGAGGTGAGAGGCCGGTGGATGTCGATAGACTTGTGGATATCCTTCTGCGGCTTTCTCAGCTTGCTTCTGACTTTTCCGAGATAGAAGAGATGGATCTCAACCCTGTATTCGCCCTTGAGGAGGGTAAGGGGGCGGTGGCCGTCGATGCCCGCTTAAAAGTCGTTTGAGCTGAATATTTCAGTCTAGGAAGAGACGTCGAAAATGAATTGGATTCCTCTCGGTATCGTTTTTCTGTACATCATCATTTTATTCGTGATCACCTGGGGAACCCGCCGGTTGAGCCGCGGGGGTATGATCGGTTACCTCCTGGCAGGGCGAGAATTGCCGTATTGGGTAGTGGCTCCCCTTCTGACCGGGTTGGCCATAGGCGGAGCATCCACCATCGGGGTGGCAGAGAGGGCCTATAAATCCGGGCTTGCCGCCGGCTGGTACAATGCGGCATGGGCCGCAGGAGCCCTTTTAGTGGGCCTTGTGGTAGCCCGCCGGTACCGTCGATTGGAGATCACCACCATTCCCGAGTTTTTCGAAAGGCATTACAATACAGCCGGTAGGATAATCGGGGTCATCGGGCAGCTCCTTCTTCAAATCGTCATCACCTCTCTGCAGTATGTGGCAGGGGGGGCTATCCTTTCCTCTCTTCTTCCGGATGTGTTTTCCTTCCAGTCGGGGATGTTGGTGACGGCCTTGGTTTTTGTCGGGATCACCCTAATCGGTGGATTTTGGGCAGCCGGGTTGACCAACATCATCAACGTGGTCTTCATATATGCTGGTGTTCTCTTGGGAGCAGTGCTGGCTATCGGAAAGGTCGGGGGGTGGAGAGAACTGGCGCTGAAACTCCCTGCGGACCATCCAGGTTTTGACCTGGGAGCCATTGGCTGGAGCCTTGTCTTCGCCTGGTTTTTAGTGATGTGCACCATGACCTTTTCTGTGCAGTCCGTCGTCCAGATCAGTTTTGCCGCTAAGGACGCCCCTTCGGCCCGGAAAGGATTTCTCTTGGGTGGCTTGATTATTTTTCCCGTCGGATTCATCAGCGCCTTGATCGGACTGGCTGCTACTGTGCTTCATCCGGGAATCATCCCCACTGAAGCGTTGCCTCGCACTGTGCTCGGCTTGAGTCCTCTGGTAGCCGGTGTCGTGCTGGCCGGGCTTTGGGCCGCCGACGTGTCCACCGCATCCGCTCTTCTTGTGGGGAGCGCCACCCTGGTGGTAGGGGATCTGGTCAAGAGATTTTGGATCCCTGACCTTTCCGAAAAAAAGGAGAGGATGATCTCGCGTCTGGCCGTGCTCATCCTGAGCATTTTTACCTATCTTCTCGCCATTTCGGTGCGCGGAATCCTGCAGACTTTGCTTGTCGGGTTGACCTTGACCACCGCCTATACTCTAGTGACCTTGATGACCGTTTTCTGCCCCAAGATCTGCCGGAGATCACATGCGACCTGGACCCTGCTCACCGCCATGGGGGCCCTTGCCCTCTGGCTGATTTTTCCGGCGATTCCTGCATTCTTTGGCCGGCTCCATCTTCCCCATCCGATCTTCTTTTGCTGGATAGTCAGCCTCCTCACCTTCTTTTTGATCGCATTGATCGATAGGAGAAAAATTGAGGAGGCTTTATCTTGACACTTTCCAGTAGGGAAAGTAGTATTCTTTTTGAAAAAAGATTGGATGTCTGTGAGTGACAGGAAATTCCAATTGTTTAAAAAGGAGGACCGGATGAGCTTAGACTGGTTGAAAAGGGATAAGGAGATCAAGGACCATCTGATCGGGGGAGGGGAGCATTGGGGGACAGAGCCTCCCTGTACAATGTACGAGAAGAGGCCTATCCTCGATCCTTCGGGCAAAGAAATAGAAGGACTGCACGCAGCATGGATCATTTTGAACAATCCAGCTCAGTACAACTCTTACACCACCAAAATGGTGAAGGGAGTGATCGCAGGATTCCAGAATGCTTCGCTGGACAGAAGCGTGGTCGCGGTGGTTTTTACGGCTGTTGGTGACAGAGCTTTTTGTACGGGCGGCAACACAAAGGAATATGCCGAATACTATGCCGGCAGACCCAACGAGTACGGCGAATACATGGACCTATTCAATGGCATGGTGGATGCGATCTTGATGTGTAAGAAACCCACGATTTGCCGGGTGAACGGGATGAGGGTCGCTGGAGGGCAAGAGATCGGGATGGCCTGCGATATCGCTCTTGCGGCCGACACGGCTATCTTCGGACAAGCCGGCCCCCGGCATGGCTCGGCCCCGGATGGCGGATCTTCGGATTTTCTACCTTGGTTTTTGAGTATCGAAGACGCGATCTGGAATTGTGTATCCTGTGAGCTTTGGAGTGCTTACAAGATGAAGAGGCTGGGCTTGGTTACCCAGGTGCTTCCGGTGATCAAGCAGGGAGAGAAATTCATCCGCAATCCAGCGGTCATTATCGATAAATACGTGGAAGACGGGGAGATCGTGTTTGGGGAAATGAAAAAAGGAGCGGAAGCGAAAGAGGCCCGCGAGTTTCTCAAGACAGCCACCATTGATTTCGAACTTCTGAACAAGGCGGTTCAGGATGTGATCTGGAAATTCACCAACCTTTTTCCAGGCTGCCTGATCAAATCCATCGACAGCGTGCGGGCCAAAAAAAAGTTCTTCTGGGACATGGCGAAAAATTACAACCGGCACTGGCTGGCGGTCAACATGATGACCGAAGCCTTCATGGGATTTCATGCCTTTAACGCCAAGAAGGTCACCGGCCAGGACGTCATCGATTTTATCAAGTACAGACAGTTGATCGCTCAAGGGCATTCGGTGGACGAGTCTTTCATGGAGGCCGTCATGCCCGCTCCCAAAGAATAAGGAGAGACGGAGTTTTTAATGGCACTGAAAAAAGCGAGAGAGGAGGAAAAATGGATTTAGTAGGTAAAGTGGCCCTGGTCACCGGCGGAAGCATGGGGATAGGCACGGCGATTTCTCTGGACCTGGGGGCAAACGGTGCCGATGTGGCCTTGACTTACCGCAGCCATGGGGCAGAGGCCTTGGCGGTTGCGGAAAAGATCCAAGCCCAGGGGCGCAAAGCTAAAGCATACAAGATCGATATCTCCCAGTTCGAGGCCGTACAGGATCTGGTGAAAGAGGTCCTGGAGGAGTTCGGCCATATCGATATTCTGGTCAACAACGCCGGGATGAACTGGGATGGGGTTGTCTGGAAGATGACCGAAGAGCAATGGGATACCGTGATCAATGTGGACCTCAAAGGGACCTTCAACTTCATTCGGGCCGTCGCCCCGATCTTCAAAGAGCAGCAATCCGGAAAAATCGTCAATCTTACCTCCATAAATGCTATGAGGGGAAGGTTCGGCCAATCCAATTATACAGCGGCCAAAGCGGGGACCATCGCCTTGACCAAAACCGTAGCCAAGGAGCTGGGAAAGTTCAGGGTCAACGTCAATGCTGTTGCACCGGGTCTTATCGAGACAGAAATGATCAAATCCATGCCTGAAGATTTCAAGCAAAGGTCAAAGGCCGAGACAGTATTCGATGCCCTGGGTACACCCGAAGAGGTCGCCTATCTGGTGACATTCTTGTGCAGTGAGAAAGCCCGGCACATTACCGGTGAAGTCATCAAGGTCGATGGCGGCCAGTACATTTGAGGAGGATGAGATGAGAAAAGTGGCTATTATCGGCGTCGGGCAGAGTGCCTTTATGCGCGGGTATCCAGGGTCGATCAGAGAGCTGGCCTTCGAAGGATTCAAAGAAGCTCTAAAGGATGCCAATATAACGACCACGGATATAGATGCATCCATCGTTTGTTCGGCGCCCGAGTACGACAAGCAGCGTTCGCCATCCGGTGTGTTTGCCGAATATCTTGGGCTGACCCCCCAGCCTACCTTTTATCTGGAAAGCCTTTGCTCTTCGACCAGCATGGGGCTGCGAATGGCCTATTCCCTGATCAGATCCGGCCTCCATGAAGTCATCGCTGTAGTGGGCTTCCAGAAAATGTCGGAGATATCCTCGGCGGAATCCCAAGAAAGGATGGGACGGGGCGCGGACATCCAGTGGGAGAGTCCGTTCGGCACCATGATGCCCGCCTACTATGCCATGTTCGCCAAGGCCCATATGGAAAAATACGGAACAACCCTCGAAGATCTGGCTCTGGTGCGGGTGAAGTCGGCCACCTACGGACAGATCAACGAAAAGGCCCTTTTCCGGAAACCCGTGGCACGGGAGAATTTTTCCGATCCGGATCACTTTATGTCCGGTCCGGTCTCCAGCCCCCTCAGAGTTGGTGACTGCTGCGCCAATGCAGATGGAAGTTCCTGCCTGATCGTCGCGTCAGAGGAGAAGGCAAAGGTACTGAGTGAAAAGCCGGTATGGATTTTGGGGCTGGGAGCAGCATCGGCGAGTGTCAACATGTCGGGACGCGAAATGTTTACGGGATTATCCGTTGCCAGGCTGGCTGCACAGAAGGCCTATGAGATGGCAGGGATCAAACCGAAACATGTGGATGTGGCCGAGGTCCACGATTGTTTCACCATCTCCGAAATCATGGCTTACGAGGACCTGGGATTTGTGGAACCCGGAGATGGAAAAAATCTGATCAGGAGCAAAGAAACCTACAAGGATGGTTTGTATCCCGTCAATGTGGACGGCGGACTGCTGTCCAAAGGCCATCCTATCGGAGCGACCGGAGGCTCTCAGATCAGGACCATCGTCCTCGAACTAAGAGGAGAGGCAGGCGAAATGCAGGTGGAGGATCCTGGGATCGGGCTGGTCCATAATATCGGGGGAGTGGGCCTTTACGGGGTGGTGACTATTTTAGGGAGATGAGATGATGAGCAAAAAAAAGGATATAGATGATCGATTCAAAAGATTTGGGACCGTGAGTTTCACTTCTGTCACCAAGGTGAATGATTTCATCGACCATCTGGAGCAGGGGAAGGTCATGGGGACCAAATGCAAAGAGTGCGGCGAGATCTATTTTCCTCCCCGGGCGGACTGCTTCCGATGTCTTTCCAGCGCCATGGAGTGGTTCGAAATCCAGGGCCTCGGAAAGCTTATCACCTACAGCAAATTAAAATATGCACCGGTTGGATTCGAGGATGATTTGCCTTACTATATCGCAGTCCTAGATTATGGCGATTACAAGGTTTTCGGGCGGATTGCCAGCGATGTCACGGAGGAAGAAATCAGGGTGGGTATGGAGATGAAAGCGGTCGCCAATACACTTCCCAACGGACAGTTGAATTATGTTTTTACCAAACCTTGAGAACGGCTCGACGGATTAAACCGGAATTTTTGGCTTTTTGAATGAAGATGGGTTTGCTCAATGTCACCATGCACAGGCCTCGTGATTTGGCGGGGGCTATAAAACTGCTTGGAGAGCTGGAAGGCGCCCGGATTCTTGCCGGGGGTACAGACCTGCTCGTCGACATCAAGCAGGGATCGATCCAGGTCAAAAACCTGATATTCATTCAGCATCTTCGGGAACTAAAAGGGATCGAGGAGGAAAAAGGAAGAATCAGGATCGGGGCCGTGGTGACACCAGGGGAGATCATAAACAATCGCTTGATTAAGCAGCACCTGCCAGCTCTTGCCGATGCAGCCCGGACCATGGCATCTCCCCAGATCCGTTCTATGGCTACAATTGGCGGGAATATCGCTAGTGCAGTCCCCTCCGCCGACTTGCCTCCTCCTTTGATAGCAGCGGATGCCACGATTATTTTGGATTGCGGTGAGCCGCGAGAGCTTCCTCTCCTTGAATTCTTTGCGGGGCCCCGGGAAACTGTCTGCGGCCCCGGTGAAGTGCTGGTGTCTGTCATGATTCCCATACCTCTTCCTCATACAGGTATTGCCTACCAAAAAATAGCGTTGCGGGAAGCCAATGCTCTTGCTGTCGCAGGAGTTGCCTCACGGCTGACTCTTAAAGGGGACAAAATAGCAAAGGCCGCTGTGGTTCTGGGGGCTGTGGCTCCCACGCCCTCATTGGCTGCAGGGGCTTCTGAGTTTCTCGTGGGCCAGGTCCCGACGGAAAGCCTGTTCAAAGAGGCTGCCGCGAGGGCCAAAAAGGAGGGAAAGCCGATCTCGGATATCAGAGGCTCTGCCTGGTATAGAGAGGATCTGATCGAGATTTTAACCCACCGGACTCTGGGCCGAGCTCTGGAACGCGCTCGGAAATATCGAGGGGAGTGAAAGGTTTAAAAACGAGCCAAAGCGGAGGGATGGGTAAGTAAACTTTGGGCGCAAACGAATCCCTCGGATGTTCAGACTATCCATCAATGTTGAGTTTGGACTATGAATAAAGATAAGGGACAGTATAGAGTCATCACTCTCAAGGTCAATGGTGATGAAAGATCGGTTGCAGTCAAGGATGGAGAAACCCTTCTGGATGTACTGAGGGATAAGCTGAGGCTGACCGGGACAAAAAAGGGCTGCAATCTCGGTGTCTGCGGAGCCTGTACGGTACTGGTTCATGGGGAGCCTAAAAACAGCTGTCTGCTGCTGGCCTCCTCTTGTGAAGGAGCGGAGGTCACAACCATCGAGGGGATCGCCCCTGACGGCCGACTCCATCCTCTCCAACGCTCTTTCATCGACCATGGTGCTATCCAATGCGGCTACTGCACTCCAGGCATGATCATCAGCGCTTATTCCCTAATCAAGCGCAATCCGAATCCCGTAAAGGAAGAGATCAAGCAGGCCCTCTCCGGGAACCTTTGCCGCTGCACCGGATATACCCGGATTATCGAAGCTGTCAAAAATTGGCGAAAATATGAGGAAGAGGATAAACCCGCATTGATTACGGTCGACCCGGATAGATATGCCACGGTCGGTAAAAGCCTGACCCGTGTGGATGCGGCCGATAAAGTGACGGGTCGGGCCAAGTACACGGCCGATCTTTACTTTGAAAACATGCTTCATGGAAGGGTTTTGACTTCGCCCCTTGCCCATGGAAGAATTAAGTCCATCGATACACGCAGGGCCGAGGCCTTGGAGGGAGTCAAGCTCGTCCTCACGGGTAAAGATATACCGGATATTACCTATGGTATCAGCCCTCCCCGCTATGACGAGCATGTTTTGGCCAAGGAAAAGGTCCGACATGTGGGAGATGAGGTAGCGGCTGTGATTGCTGTCGATGAAGAGACGGCTACCAAGTCACTGGAACTCATCGAAGTGGAGTACGAGGAACTTCCAGCTATTTTCGATCCTTGGGAAGCGATAAAAGAAGGGGCTCCTCGAATCCATGATAGATACGAAAACAACATCAACACCCGTGTCGATCATCATTTCGGGGATGTGGAGAAGGGCTTTGCAGAGGCTGATCACATACGGGAAGAGAAATTTGTGGGAAGCCATGTCTACCAGAGCCCGATCGAATCCCACGCCTCCATCGCCTTCTGGGAAAACGATGGCCACACCCTCGTTCTGGTAGCCTCAACCCAGGTTCCCCATTATCTCCAGTATATGGTGGCCCGAGTGCTGGACATTCCGCTGGGAAGGATACGGGTCATCCGTCCGCCTGTCGGAGGAGGATTCGGGGGTAAGCTCGATACCACCAGCCTAGATTTGGTCTCGGCCATCGCCTCGAAAAAGCTGGGGAGGCCAGTGAAAATGGTCTACAGCCGCCGGGAGATGTTCCTTCACGGAAGGGGAAGGCACAAGCAACATATGTCGTTTAAAATCGGCGTGAAAAAAGATGGAACTCTAACGGCTGTCCAGAACCGGATCTACCTTGACGGCGGGGCTTACACATCCTATGGGGTCATCACTGCTTATTATGCCGGAAGCATGATTCCCACTCTGTATAAAATTCCGAATTACAAATATGAAGGCTATCGAATCATGACCAACAAACCGGCCTGCGGGGCGATGAGAGGGCATGGAGCTCCTCAACCCAGGTTCGCCTTCGAATCTTTGCTGAGTATGATCGCTGACGATTTGGGGATCGACCCCATCGAAATCCGCCTGCAAAATGCCATGGAGCCCAACACACGGACCTGCAATGACTTGTATGTCCGGAGCTGCGAGTTCCAACGGACTTTGAGAGAAGCGAGGGATAAGTCAGGATGGCGCAAGAAGTACGGTAAGCTTCCCCCTGGAAAAGGAATCGGAATTGGGTGTGGGGGATTCGTCTCCGGAGCAGGTTATGCCAAATACAGAGGCCAGGTTCAGCTCAGCTCCCAAAAAAAACTGGCACCATTCGTGAAGAAGGCTGAGTTCCCGCATTCAAATGCCATCGTGAAAGTCAGCGAGGACGGAATGGCTGCGGTCCTTCTGATTTTGGCGGCCGAGATAGGTCAGGGAGCCTTGACCGTGCTATCGCAAATGTGTGCCGAAGCGCTAGGAATCGAAATGGAAAGGGTCCGTATTCGTACCGAAGATACCGACATCAGTCCGCTCGACCTCGGTGCTTACTCGTCCCGAACGACTCTGATGGGAGGAAATGCGGTCGTTCGAGCCAGTCAGGACGTGCTCGACAAGCTTTTGGCAGAGATGGCGAAAACGTGGGATTGCGATCCTCGAGATTTAGGAGCAAAAAACAATCGGATTTTCCACATGAAAGATGAGTCTAAGGTCATAGAATGGGCGGAGGCTGCACGCAGGTATTTCAACGACAGGGGGCCTTTGGTGGGGATAGGGTGGTATAAACCTCCGCAGGGCTTGGGAGGAGATTACAAGGGGGCGGCCGTAGGAACCAGCCCTGCTTTTTCCTTCTCCAGCTCCGTCTGCGAGTGTTCTGTGGATAGCGAGACCGGAAAGGTGACATTGGAGAGGATCACCGATTTTCACGACTGCGGCACCCCGATCAATCCACAGGCTGTTCACGGACAGGTGGAAGGGGCTATCGTGATGGGAGCCGGGGAGACGATCATGGAAGAAATCCTTTATGATGACAAGGGAGAAATCCTCAATCCCAACCTCCATGACTACCTGTTGATGACCATCAAAGACGCTCCCGAAATCTTCAGTGGCATCGTCGAATCCTTCGAACCCGAAGGTCCGTATGGGGCGAAGGAGGTTGGAGAGGGAGCAACTTTGCCTGTTCTGGCTTCTGTTGCCCATGCCATAGCCAATGCAACGGGTGTCTGGATCAAAGAGCTTCCGATCACGCCGGAAAAAATTCTTAAAGCGTTGAAGGAAGCTTCCGAATCGGGGAATAAAAGGATTTTCAAATGAGTCCAAAGTCGAAAAAAATCGAGACAGAACTCAAAGCATCGGAGGAGACGAACAAAGCCAAAAATCGTGCATTCGAAAAAAAATTCCTGGAGAGTGAAAAGAGGTACCAGAAGCTTCTGGAGCATCTTCCCGTGGGGGTATACCGTACCACGCCTGATGGCAAGATTGTCGAAGCCAACCAGGCGCTGGCAAACATGTTGGGATACAAGAAACATGAAGACTTGGAAGACATCAATGTCAAAGAGCTGTATGTAAGGGAAGAGGATCGGGCGGAACATCTCAAGGAGCTGGATGCCAAGGGTACGTTTTTCGCGGAATTTAAACTGCGCCGCAAAGACGGAAAAACCATCTGGGGGAGGGATTATCCCCAGGCTGTTCTAAATGCTAAAGGAAGGATCGAGTACTATGATGGCATTTTGGTGGACATCACCGAGCAGAAGCAGGCCGAGGAAGAATTGAAAAAGGTAAACAGGAAGCTGGAGATTTCCAATAATGACCGGAAAAAAATGATCGAAGAGCTCCGGAGTCTTTCATTGAGAGATGACCTGACCGGTCTGTTTAATCGGCGGGGGTTTTTCACTATAGCCTCAGAATTTCTCAAGCTGGCTGACCGGAGAAAGAAAAGGATGTTTTTGCTGTTTTTAGATGTGGATAATCTCAAGAAAATAAATGACACTTTAGGCCACTTTCGAGGAGACCAGGCGCTGATCGAAATGGCCAACTTGCTGAGAACGACTTTTCGTTGCTCTGATATCATCGGCCGGATGGGTGGGGATGAATTCGCGGTTTTTCCGCTCGAGACCACGAAAGAATGCTTGTCCGGAATCGAGGATCGGTTGAGAGAAAATATCGCAGCCTTTAATGAAGATAAAAACAATCTTTTTGAACTATCCGTCAGCATAGGCGTCTCCTTTTATGATCCCTTGCACCCCAGTTCGATCGATGAGCTTTTAGTAAGGGCCGACAAGGTGATGTATGAGGAGAAGCGCCGAAAGGGAAGAACCTGACCCCTCCAGGTCAGCCATATCCGGCAAGTTATTTTTTGATGATTTCTGCCATCTGCCTTATGTATTCTGGATTCGTGCCACAGCAGCCTCCGATGAGATTGGCGCCGTTTTCGATCATCTGGGGAATGAACCGGAGATAATCCTCGATTTTTTGGGCATAGGAGACTTCTCCTTCTTGCGAAACAGAGGGTTTTCCCGCATTGGCCTGAGCGAGTATGGGTAGGGAGGTACATTCCCTGATGATTTTGACCAGATCGACCATTTCTTCGCTGTTCAGTGTGCAGTTCGTCCCGACGACAGGAACCTTCTCTTTTTCCAGATCCCGCATGCATTGAGCCACGCTGTTGCCCATGATGGTGAAGTATCCCCTGGGTCCTTTGTTGAACGTCATGGTGACAAATACCGGTTTGTCCGTCACTTTTTTTGCCCCATGCAGGGCACAGAGTGCTTCCTGAAGGTCATACTGGGTTTCGATGAGGAGAAAGTCCACACCCCCGTCGTTTAGGCCTCTCGCCTGCTCGGCGTAGGCCTCGATGAATGGCTCTCTTTCGTATTCTCCTGTCGGTTTCAGAAATTTTCCGATAGGCCCCATGCTTCCAGCCACGAATTTTCCCTCAGGTCTGATTTGAGTGGCGATTTCGGCTGCGGCCCTGTTCAATTCATAACATCTCTTTCCCTCGCCATAACCCTCGAGCTTTATCCTGCTCCCCCCGAAACTGTTGGTCAATACCACATCCGAACCCGCATCGTAGTAATTTTTATGAATCGTTTTGACGACATCCGGCTTTTCCACATTCCAGGTTTCGGGACAGGCTCCCTGGGGGAAACCATACGCGATCAATTCCGTTCCCATACCTCCATCGAGAAGGACTATTCCTTCTTGGATGGCATCGAATATCGATTCGCCCATTCTCTTTCTCCTTTTTTACGTGGATTATCCAGGATAATTGTGGTTAGAGGCATTTGATCATTTTCGTTTTATCCCGAAGTAACTGAAAAACTGAAGCGAGGGCGTAGGGAAGTGTCGAAGCGGCATTGAAGATTCCGACCCAACCTACCCAGCCTTCCGGAACCGCCCTTCGAGGTTAACAATAGGGGACGTTCCATTCAGGGACACTCTATAATTTATCATTGATAAAAAGCAAATATTGAAATATAGGGTGTCCCCAAATGGGACGTCCCCATATTGTCATTTCTCTGCGTCTTGAGGCAATATTTCACTCCCTTTATTTTTAGGTGATCTCCCATTCTGCTAGCTCAGTCCCAAAATTCTCTTGACCGAAGGGAACAGATCGATGTCTGTATGGGGAAGGAATAGGGACCCGGTGAATTCATCCATGTAGCGGGGTTCGGTGTTCAATTCCACATAGGTCATCTTCCGGGCGATCTGTTCGGCAAGTTCTTTGTTCCTATCTGAAAGAAGCGTCAGGTAAGCTCCTGCCAGAGAGCTGTTCCCGATATAATGAAATCGTTCCCTGCTCAAATCGGGAAGAAGGCCGATGCGGATGGCGTTCTCGATATTCAGGTGCTGACCGAAACCTCCAGCGATGAAAAAAGAGGCTATTTTCTCCGGTTGAATCCCGACATTTTTAAGCAGCAAGGAGCAGGCCGAATAGACGGCTCCTTTGGTGCGGATCAGATTAATGATATCCCTCTCGGTGAGGACCAAATCTCTTCCCCAGTATGCTTTAGGCCCTTCGGCCACCAGAAAAGCAAGGCCTTCTTCACTCTTCACTATTCTATCTGGGCAGGCTGATTTCCTGAATTTGCCGTTCCGGTCAACGATCTTGGAAACAAATAATACTGCCAGGAGGTCGACCAGTCCCGAACCGCACAAACCTCTAGGCTTTCCTCCTCCGATGATGCGATAACGAACTTGCCCGTTGGAGTCCATTTCGATTTTTTCGATGGCCCCTTGGGTGGCGGGCATTCCGCACTTGATTCCGCTGCCTTCGAAAGCGGGACCGGCCGAACAGGCACAGGTCATGAGCCATTCCTCGTTTCCGACCACAATCTCGCCGTTGGTGCCAGCGTCGATGAACATCGAAACCTCTTCGGCGTTCTTGAGGATAGGCGTGCAGAGCAGGCCAGATGTGATATCCCCCCCCACATAGCTCCCCACAGCCGGTGAAAATTGAATGAAAGCTTCCGGGTTCATATTTAATCCGAAAATTTTGGCTTCGAAGAGAGGCAGATGGTTGAAGGTGGGAACATAGGGTTCTTCTCTTATATACCTCGGCTCGAGCTCCAACAAAAGATGAACCATGGTCGTGTTTCCGGAAAAAGATGCATAATAGATATCTTGGGGAGAGACTCCCGCTTCTTTGGTGGTGGTGTCGATCAAATTGTTGATGGTATGGACCGCAAGGTCCCGGAGCTCCTTGAGATGTCCAGGTTTCTGTGCGTAATTGATCCGGGAGATGATGTCTTCTCCGCATTTGATCTGCTGGTTGAGACACGAGGCCGTGGCCTTAATCTCCCCTCTTCCGAGTTCGACCAAATGGAGGGCAACCGTTGAGGTCCCGAGATCGCAAGCCACGCCGAGGATTTTCTCTTTCCCTGGTCCGGGAAACACATCCACCAGAATCGGCTGATCCGGCGTTTTGATGTATATCACCTGAACGGATCCTTCCCGGGAGCGGAGGGTTCGGGCTAGTTTTTCCAAAACAGAATACACACACTTCGGATTCTCCAGGCCCGTTTTTTTTTGGAATTCTCTCTGCAGCCTCTTCAGGTCGCTGGAATTGTTTTCCAGAGTGGGGAAGGGAATTTGGAGGCCGACCGATTCAACCGGAGGAACGACTTCGTATATGCCGGATAGCGCTTCTTTATGATCCTCTATGTATTCGTGGCCGGTAACGCTTTTTATCTGGAGTTCTTGAAAATGAGGGAAAACGATGACCAAATCATCGATGATTTTCGTTTGACAGGCGAGGACATATCCTTTCTCATGAAGCTGACGGGAAAGGGCGGGTGAGGGTTTCGACCTGAATTTCCCCTCTTTTATTTGGACCACACATTCGCCGCAGGTCCCTGCCCCCCCGCACGATCCCCCTAAGGGCATTTTGGCCATTCTTCCGGCGTCCCAAAGGGTCGTTCCCCGCGGCACCAGGATAGTCACTTCGAAAGGTAAGAAAGTCAGCTTGTGGTATTTTTTGGGGGCCTGTTTCGTCATATATATTTCTAATATCCTTCTTTTCACCCTTCAGGTCAAATCGACGTTCTTGATGAAGGAGGGAATATCGGAAGCCTCCTGGCATCCCACGAGCACCTCCCATCCAGGAAGACTTTCTTCCAGTTCTCCGCTGATCTGGGAGACGAAGCCAGGGATCACGATCTTTCTGGTTTTGACTTGCTCTTCCAGGCCGATATCCTTGATAAACTTGGCGATCTTTTTTCCATCGAACTTGCCGGCGGCCCATGCCGTCAGGACCGATTGGCCTTCGGTCTCGACGATCACCAGATGCGCAGATGTCCCGGCGTTCTCGATCTCCCCCGAGACCATGAAATATGTCAGGGAAAAATTGGTGGTGACGAACACCGGCGATTCGGGCGTCGGGTCTCCGATGGGGTAAACCTTGGGATCGACCTGGATCGGCTTTTGGGGATCGGTAAATATGTTTTGACGCAGCGTGAACAGCGTGTACAGCATGGCCTTGTCATATTCGGGCAGAACGATGATCGAGCCGTACTTGCAGATCTGTAGCGAGGCCTTGGCTATGATCTCGTTTCTGCTCGTGCCCTTGATAAAAGAGAAAAGAGGATAACCAAACGGTTTGAAATTTTGCTTCAAGGCGGCCCGACGCAGGATCGTATTGTTCTGGACCTGCTGGTCTAGATCATCAATCTCTAAATTCAAAATCAGCTCAATGACGCCGACTTGTCTGGCAGCCAGGCTCTGACTCTCCAGCTCCTGCAAAGACGCCGCCGTGAGGATGAGGCTCGTCCCGCTCGCTTTGGCCAGCTCGATGTCCTGTTCAGAAAGCTTGGAGTGAAGAAAGATGGCGGGACGGTCGTCTTTGAGAAGCTCGAGGCCTTTTTTCAGTGTCTCTCTATCCGTGCAGTTCAGGATGAGACCTTTTTTCGAGTTCTGTTTGACAGTTTCGATAGTTTGGATGAAATCCTGGCTGCCGGTCGAATCATGGGTGAGAAAAAAAAGGTCAAGGCGAAGTTTCTCTCCCACCCGTTCGGTTTTTAAATTTTCGATTTCGTCGATGGTTTGTCGAATATTCTCTATTCCCTCGGAGGTTCGAAGCTCGATGCCGATACCCGTCTGGTGGAAGAAGGTTTTTTCGTGGCGGAACATCACGGTCTCTTCTCCCACCTTCAGAGGGTTGGCTCCTCCGATTTTCACCAGCCGGATAGGGGGCTCACCGGCCGCCCCCAGAGTAGCCTTGGCCTCATCGGAAGCATGGGGGCAGGCGCTGAGTTCGGCTTTTTTCTGGGCCAGTTTCATGGCAAAGGCCATACAGGTTGGAATGCCGCAGTCTCCGCAGTTGGTCTTGGGAAGCAGTTTGAAGATATCCAATCCGGATAGGGCCATCGTCATTCACCTCGCTCGCTTTTCCAGATTTCGGCGATCTTCTTCTTGACGGTTTCGACGGCCCGGGGATGATAGAGGATCAGGAGATCGGCCCCTGCGGCCAAAAGGCTAATGGCTGTGGCCGTTTCCCAATAGAGTCCTCTTTCCTCGACTTTTCCCCAGCTCGGGTAATCCTCTTCCGGTACGCGTGATTCCTTTATCCGAAATGTCTCGTATCCCGGATTCACCAGCATAGGAAAAGCCAGCATCTTATCCCCGGCCAAACCATCTATCCGGATCCTTTCCATGATGGAGTAGGTGTATTCGAGGCCGTATCCCAAAGTTCCAGTCAGGGGATCCATCACGATTCGTTCCTGTGGGAAGTTCATATCGGTCAACAGGATGTTCAACTGCTTCGCCAGGTTGACGTCTATGGGAGTTTGAGCCACCAGTGTATGATGGTAGGCGATGCAGGAGGCCGCAATGGTCTTGTAGTTGTCGGTCTCCACATAATTGATCAAGCAGTTCTCTCCGGCCGTCGCCTCGCAGATTCTTTTCATCACTTCGTTGATCTTCTCGAAATGGCTGTGTCCGCTGATGATCAGGGGGACGTTTACCCTGCCCAGTACCTCTTTGACGACCTCCACTGCCTCTTCTGCGCTTCTATTCCCTTTTTCCGGATGTGTCCCTTCCAGCCTGACGCTGATCATCTCGGCTCCGTATTCGTTTACGCATTTCAGGGCCATATCCCCGGGCTTGTCGATAACCTCTCCGTAATAATCTATCAATGGCCCGGGGTATTTGTCCGGCTTTTTATCGAAGACTTCCATGGCTACCACCGGCCGACGGGGGAAATGGCCTTCGAAGAAGTGAAAAGGAAGGGCATCGCTGCCGCCGACAGTGATGACCGAATCCCGTGTTCCTCCCTGTTCTGAGGTGGCGCCTAAAGTCACCTCGATCACTTTTCCTGCCTGGCGCTCCTTGGAGATTTCAAACGTCATTTTTTCCCCTTTTGATAAGCTCGGTCATCAAGCGGTGGACTTCCCTATAGGCCGGGGAGTCTTTTTCGATTTTCCAGATTGGCACTCCAGCCTGGTCCATCCGGAGCAATTCATCATCTTCCGGAAGGCTAGAAAAAAGGTTCAAATCCTCTTTTTCGATCGTTTTCTGTAGCTTATCAGAAACCTTGCCTTTGACCCTATTCAGGATCAAGTATCTCTCTCCGACACGGGTATCCAGCTCGAAGAGAAGCCGGCTGATTTTGCCGGCTGCCTGAATGCCACGGGGTGAAGGATCGGAAACGATCAGGAGAAAATCGATGTTCTGTACCGTTCGACGGCTGAGATGTTCCATCCCCGCTTCATTGTCGATCACCACGTATTGGTAATTCTCGCTGAGAGTCTTGAGGATATCCCGTAGAAGATTATTCGCATAGCAGTAACATCCCGGGCCTTCCGGCCGGCCCATAGCGATAAGATCAAAATTTCTGGTTTCGATCAGACTGGCGTGGATCTTGTATTCGAGAAACTCCTGTTTAGTCATCGTTCCGGGGATTTTATGGGCCGATCTTTTCAACTCCTCTCTGATGGTCCCCACCGTCTCTTCGATACGGACACCCATAAGATCGTTCAGGTTGACGTTGGCGTCGGCATCCACGGCCAAAACAGGACCGAAACCTTGGTCATCCAGCCAGCGGATGATAAGAGCAGATAAGGTCGATTTTCCTGTGCCGCCCTTTCCTGATATAGCGATTGTTTTCATAGCCTACTCCTAGAATAAAGGAGGCATCCCAAGAGCAGGATGATTCATCCTGCTGATATATTCTAGAACCTCTTCCTCGGTTATGGCAATGGTCTCATCGGCAATCCTGTCCGCGAAGTCAGACATCCCCTCTCTTTTGCCGATCTCATCCAGGATAGGCGCCAGTTCCTCCTTGAGGGACTTGTTCATCCAGACGATGCGTTTGGCTCCTCCTTCGGCGCTGATGAATTTCTGGCTGCCGATGTATTGTTTGCTATGGCCGATGAATCCCGGTGTTTGCACTCCACCGCCGACCGTGCCGGCCAGAGTCGAAAACTTCATCCCGCTGGGTGTCATCCCGGTGTAATCCCGGTAAACGGTCATGATCCCGTTGGTCGAGGGGAGGATGCCGGAGATGCACTCGAAACATCCGCAGGATGTCATGGGAAACTCGATGATGCTGTAGGCGTTGAAGGTATCCAGCATTTTATGAGAATTTTGATAGACGAAATCGTTGACATCTTGCCACTGCCCCTTCTCGGCATCCAGGGTCTTTCCTTTTTTGACAGGTTGATTGGGCCCGGTGGGATTGATCTGGAAGGCCGCTTTTCCATCCAGCCAATTGTAGGCGCCGCAAAGGCCGGAACGTTCAGGCGTGATGATGCAGACATGGTTGGGGGCAAAGGATTGGCAGAGGGTGCAGGAGTAAAAGGTGTCTACCGCCTCGTCGGTCATATCGGCCATGCGGGCATCCCTTTCCCTGTAGACCTTCCGAGCTATCTCTATGAGTTCCTTGACCTCCTTTTCCCTTGTATAGATTCTCACCTGTACCTTGTCGGCAATTTTCCCGAATTCTCCGTGAATCTTGGCATGAAGAATGTTACTGAAATGATAGAATTTGAAACCCCTTGAATGGGCCTCTTTACTGATCCTGACCCAATTGATGTCCCGCTGTCCCATGTGGAATACGCCGTTGGCGCAGTTGATGAAGTCATGGATATAGCGCTCCAGGATAGGCTCGAAGTCTGGCTGCATCTCCCGACCGGCCACTTCCACCCAGATGCCCAGAGGAATCTGTGAGCCTTGGTCCAACAGGTCGATCTCCGGTCCGATGAGTTCCACCTTGCCGTCCTCGACTTCGTCCATATCTTTGGTGGTCAAAAATTCGAAGCCGATCCGCTCCTGACCGGCCAGCTCGATATACATATCCTCTTTGCGGATTCTCTCTCCTTGAAAGGCTGGACCGTAAGGAACCGGAATGGGAACCTCGGTGACGGTAATCTTCAGCCCCCGGACTTCGATGGCTTTGGAAACGATCTTATCGAGGGGGACAGGTGAGACCACGTGTTCATAGGTGCAAATTCCCGTGGGAAGGATCTGTTCGATATCGGTATCCGCGATGGTCGGAAACCCAAAATTGATAGCGCCGGCAGCCTGGGCGTGTTTTTCGTCATCCACCGGCCCCAGGGCAAGGACGAAGGCGAAAACTCTGTTTTTATTGTAGCGCAGGACTCTCTGGAAGTCTCCCGGTTGGGCACCTCCGAAAGAAAGGGCCACCCGGGTGGCGAAACCGAGAGAATGGACCGTGGCGGTCACGTCGCTGCCGAAAGGCACAAGCCTAGTCTCCCAGCCCATCTGGATTCCTTCCTCCCGAAGCTGTTGGGCCATGGATTTTCCATCCGTGGCGGCGGACATGAACACATACAGATTTTTTTCCTGCAATTCCCGGGCGATCTTCACAGCCATCTCATTGGTGGGGCAGAAACCGACACAGGCTGCAAATCCAGGGGCCGTACCGTCCACGAACTCGATCCCCCTTTCCCGCATGATGATGTCGTCAGCCGCTCCGATCCATAAATGTTCGTCATCGGGATTGGGTTCGGGAAGGTAGGGAAGGAGATTGTGGGTGTATTTGATGGCTTCGATGATTTCATCAGCGAATAGGGTGGCCATGCCCGCATCCAGTGTATGTCCCAGATAGGGGACCCAAAGCCTTTCCTCCGGAAGAGGAGGCAGCAGCCTTTTGGCTTCATCCAGCAGTTCTTGCAGCCCGCCGAGAGAATCTATATTCAATCCTAGTATTCCATGGGAAATGGGGAGGTAGTACCCGGTGTTGGGGAATTCCACCTTGGTTTCCGGTCCCTTATCCTCAATGGCCTGCCTTAGTTCCTTTTCTGCACGGGCGACCAATTTGTGTGCGCCACGGATAGCGCGTGTGGCAATGAGTTTTGACATGAAACCTAGCCTCTCATACTTCCTTTACCTGAACGAACCATAAATTCATTTTGAAAATAGGTCCTATCGGTCAAATTTCAAGATCTCGCCTCATCTCCATATCGTAAAGAACCCGTTTCTTTTCCCTATCGATGCCCAAGTTTTTTCTTTTTTTATTGATGTGGTCGATCATCAGCGCCGCCATTTTTGCCGGTTCCTCTTCTACGCCCCATTTTCCTCCCAGAACCTTTTCGAATTCATGAAAGATATGGTTGGCGAATTTCTCGCTTCCCAGAACCGGAAGTCCGATTCCGAATATGGTGTACACACCGGAAGCGACAAAATAGTGGCCGATGGAAATCGCCTTTTCGCTCATCCATTCCGGGGCGGCGCCAGCCACGGGCAGCTCGCTGATGTCTTGGCCTAAGCCGCCGACTTTCACCATCTCGGCCAGCGCTATCAGGATGCGGCTGTTGTCTACACAGGAACCTGAGTGAAGAACCGGAGGCATGCCCACGGCCTCACAGACTTCGGCAAGGCCCTTTCCAGCGTGTTTAACCGCTGTTTCCGGCGTGAGCAGACCCGCTTTGGCGCAGGCGATGGCCGAACATCCTGTCTGCACCACCAGGATATCGTTGGCGATGAGCTGCTGGACGAGGCTGACATGGCCTTCGTCATGAACCACTTTCGGGTTGCAGCAGCCCACGACACCCGCTACGCCTCGGATGCGGCCGTTGATGACGTTGCTGTTGAGAGGAGTGTAGGAACTGCGGAATGATCCCCCTAGCATGTAGTTGATGGCCTCGTGGCTGAAACCGGCAATAAGGTCCATTTTTTCCTGAGGGATGTCCACTTTCCTGCGGTTGGGAAAGTTCAAGACAGCTTTCTCGACTATGTCCCTGGCAGACTGGAAAGCGCTCTTTTCGCAAAACGGGACATATCGGACTCCCTCCATCCTTCCCTTCGATGATGTGGTGATAAGTTCGGTGTGGTAGTGTTTGCTGACCTCCGATAAAGAGGGCATGATGCACTGGACATCTACGATCATGGCCTCCACGGCGCCCGTGCTCATGGCAAGCTCTTGCTGCAGGATGTTGCCTGCGATCGGGAGCCCGTGTCGAATCAATATTTCATTGGCAGTACAGCAAATGCCTGCCAGGTTGATGCCCTTGGCGCCCTTGGACATCGCCAATTCGAGAAGATCCTTCTCTTTTGCTGCCTCGACCAGCATTTCCGAAAGTACCGGCTCATGCCCATGGACCACGATGTTTACCTCTTTTTCGTTAAGAACACCGAGGTTCACCTGGCCCCGGAGCGGCGAAGGAGTGCCGAACAGGATGTCCTGAAGCTCGGTGGCGATCATGGACCCTCCCCAGCCGTCAGCCAGGGCTGTCCGGGCTCCGTGAAGCATGATATTCCGGTGATCCTGGTCCACTCCCATGTGCGTGCGGTGCATCATCTCCACGATTTCCCGGTCGATACCCCGGGGGACGATATCCAGCTGGCGCCAAAGTTCCTGGCGTTTTTCAGGTGCCCGTCGAATGAAGTCCACCTCGCCTTCCTGCCTTCCAAAGTTTTCCAAGGCCCTTTGCGCCACGTCCCGGCCGATATCTTCTTTTTTCCGGTCCTTGGTGGCGATCCCGAATAACTGAGCCACTTTGTTCAGTTTGTTGATATCCTTGATGGTGTACCCCGACTCAGGGGATTCCGAGGCGAGGAGTAGGGTTCTGGCCACGCCCCTTCCGTGGTCGGAATGGGCCGCCGCGCCGGCTGCGATCATCCGGGCGAAGTTGCGGGCTACGATCACCTCGGGTTTGGCTCCGCAGACTCCCTTTTTTGGGCCTTTCTCCTTGGGGCTGATACGGCAGGGCCCCATAAAACACAGACGACAGCACAGGCCTTGTTCGCCGAATCCACAGCGTGCCTTTTGTTGATCGGAGCGGTCCCATATGGTTTCTACTCCCTGTTCAGCGGTTTTTTCCAGCAGTTTATTGACCGTGCTATCGATGCTTTTTTTATCCATTTTCATTATCCTGTTCAATCCTTACTCTATTTCCTTAGAGAGTGAGGAGCCTTTAGCCGATAATTCGGCTTCAGGATGTTCCTCGGAGGATCCGGCTCACGCCGGATAGTTGTTCGAAAATCTTTTCTGCCAGATGGATAGGAAGGGATCCTGTCCCGCAACTGGGAGTGATCAGGCATCTATCCCAAAGCAATTGACGGTCAAGCCCTTTGCCGACTAGATTGTTTACGTCGTTTTTCAGCTTTTTCACCAAAGACTCCGGAGACTCGCGGTTGATTTTTTCCGATGTGGGAACGATTCCCCAGGCCAGTGAGCCTCCTTTGTCCAGGAAGTTTTTCAATTGATCGGGATAATAGGTTATGGTGTCGGCATATTCATAGGCGTCGAAACTGATGACATCCACTCCGGCATCCATCAAGATTGTCCATTCCGTATTTCCGCAACAATGGATCCCGGCAATGCCTTCTTCCTTATGAATGGCCTGGATGACTTCATTCAGATACTGCACCACATCCTTCCGGTGCACGCTCACATAAGTGGAAGAACCGAACCCGGAAAGGATAGGTTCATCGATGAAGCAGAACTGATCGCACCTTAAAAATTTGAATTTCCGGAGAAGCCAGCGGGCTTTCATTTCCGTGCCTTTCACCAGGATGTCGCGGAACAAGTCGTTGTAGTAGATGGCCCGTTTATCCTGGTCTACACGGCCCAGGCCTACGGTGATAGGACCTGTAACGTGGTTTTTGAAGCAGATTAGACCAGAAGGGATTCCTTTGGACAGTCTTTTTTCCATCTCGTAGATACCCCGGCTGAATATGGGCGAGATTTTGAAGTGATCCAGATTCTCGGCCATGTAATTTTCGTAAAACTTTTCGAAGTCCGCGGTAACATCTCTATCTGTTTCGAAATACATTCTTTTTTTATCCTCATCTAATACCACACAAGGAAATCCCTCACTGTACTGGATCTCCATGTTTTCCCTGAAATTGAGGGAAGGAAGTTGAGGCCAGATGGGGATTTCGGGGATGGTGTTCAAGATGATATCGCACGCAATAGAGGGGTCGGTATGGGGCATGCTTCCTATAGCCGTTGAGCGGCACTGAGGTTCGAAGATCATGTTTCACCTCCGGTTTGAGGCCTCTTATGAGTATCCGATTTCAATAACGATCTATAGTACCATAAATCGATTTTTTTTGGCATTCCCAATCATCGTGCGGAAAACAACCTTATTTCCGTGACAAAGAAACAGTCAGGCAGGCCGGTTCTTCTGCCCGCTGATTTTCCTCGGCTCGCTCTCCTCAACCTGCTAGTAAAGCTTGCTTTCCATGCCCGGTTGCCGCTGGATGGCTTCCTAACCAGGCCACCTGACTTCAAAAAGACCCGTCACGGTAATAAAAATGCTTTCCATCGTGTATAACTCAAACTATCCCCGGATACTCTGCTCTTCGACAACAATTTTGGGGTGGCCTCCTTGTTTAAAAGAAAGGGCCAGGGGTTGTAGCCCTTAGGTTGAACCGGATTTTATGAGTTCAGGATAGTAATAGGAGTGAAAATTTCATCAGGAAATGTGAGCCGGCTTTAACAGCCGGTGGAAGATATTTCGGAATTCAGTGAGCGGCTCTCCATTCAGGGCTAAGAAAACAGACCTTTGCTGCAGGTCTGCTTCCTGAATGACGGGTGAATAGGGGATCATACCCAGGATCATTCCCGCTTCAAACTGTTTTTCGACCCAATCAGCCTGTTGGGGGGACTGGATCTTATTCCCCACGATTGCATAATCCTGAAGTCCGATCTCGTTTCCCAGCTTGATGATGGTCCGAGCGGTATCGATGCTTCTAGAGCCGGGCTCGACGACGATCAGCATTTTTTCGATAGCACGGGCGGTGGCACGGCCCAAATGCTCGATTCCCGCCTCCATATCCACGATCACAATTTCCTTGCGGCGGAGGATGATCTCGCTCAGCAGGTTTTTCAACAAGACGTTTTCCGGACAGGCGCAACCTTCCCCGCCCTTTCGCACCGCGCCCATGACCAAAAGTTTGATTCCTTCAAATTGGAGGCTGAAGCCGTCAGGGATATCCGCGACCGTGGGATTGATCTTGAAAAGCTGGCCGAATTGGCGAGGGTTGGCGCCGGTTCTTTCCTTGATAAGCTGACGTTGTTCGGCGACCGGCTTCACATTCAGGCGCAGCGGGAGCGGGATGCCGATGGCTGCGGCGAGATTGGCATCCGGGTCTGCATCCACGGCCAGGACCTTGTAGCCATCCGAGGCAAAAAAATGCGCCAGTACGGCGGCGAGCGTGGTTTTTCCCGTTCCGCCTTTTCCTGAGATCGCGATTTTCATTTTGACTTTGTTCCGGTTGGAAAATGGAGAGAGTCCACGAAGATATTCTGGAACCGGGGATCGGAGGCCAGCGAAATGTAACGGATTTTTCTGATCAGAGCTTCGGTTTTATTTCTGGCCTTTTTGGACAAGAGAAGCGCTCTGGCACCGGCCAGCGAGGAGTTTCCGACAAAGACGATCTTTTTGGGATCGACGGAAGGGAGGAGACCGATTCTCACGGCGTTTTTTGTATTCAAATAGTTACCGAACGCTCCAGCAATGAAAACACGGTCCAATTGTTCTTTTTTGATACGGTTTTTTTCGAGGATCATCCCGATGCCGGTTTTAACGGCGGCTACGGCTAGCTGGATCTCCCTGATATCCTGCTGGGTGATGGATATTCTATCATTGATTGAAATCTTTCCTTCGTCATTGTTTATCTTTCCGCTGGTGGAGATTTTCCCTTCATCCAGGAAAAGAGCGATCAAGTCGATGAGTCCCGTGCCGCATATTCCCCTCGGGTTTTCCTTGGCGATAGTGTGCAAAACAAGCCCATCCGTTCTCTCCGCCTTGTAAATGGCTCCTGGGAGGGCTAGCATTCCCGAACTGATGCTCATCCCTTCGAAAGCCGGACCGGCGGCAGTGGAGGTAGCCACCAATTTTTTTCCGGTTTTCAGGACGATTTCCCCGTTCGTCCCCAGATCGATGAAGAGGCAGTTGCCCTCTTGATTTGACAGATTGGTAGCTTGAAGTCCTGCCGAAATATCCCCGCCCACAAAGCTCTTTATGTTGGGTGAGACATAGGCTTTGGCGTTGGGATGGAGATGGAATCCCAGATTGCTGGCCATGATAGCGGGAAGGGCATGGTAAACGGCATGAAAGGGAGAAATGGCCAGTGTATCTACGGGGATTCCGAGCAGCAGGTGATTCATGGCTGTGTTGCCCGCCAAAGCAATTTCATACACTCTCTCAGGGGGGATATCGTTTTTTTTCAAGGTATTTGCTATCATCCGGTTCAAGGTCTTCAAAACCGAGGCCTGCAATTTTTCCAGATTTTCTAGGCTATTATAGGAGAAAGAAATTCTGGATACGATATCCATTCCGTATTTCATCTGCCTGTTATTATCTGTAATCGAGTCTATGCTGTCTCCGGTGTTCAAGTCGATTGTTTCGATGACGATTGTCGTTGTTCCCACATCCACAGCTATGCCGATACAATATTCCCTTGTGTCCCCGGGCTCGACAGATAGAATTTCGTTATCTTCGTGGATACCGACAGTGACCTTGAAGTTGTTCTTTTCCAGAATACCGGGAAGAGATCTCAATATGCTCAGAGGCACTTCGAGTGTTTTTTTGTGAAAGGTTTTTTTCAACAGAGTAGCCAGTGAGTGGGGATGGCTCAAATCAGGCTTCTCCAGTTCCACATAATACTTTTTGACCGGCGGATCGACAACCAACGGCAGCCTCAAGCCAGTCTTCAAAATAAGCGTTTTCTGAAGGATGGACTCTTGTGGAACATCGATGGTCAGGTTCCCCCTTATCATGTACTTACAGGCGAGGCGGTGATTTTGTTCCAATTTTTTTTGACCGATCAGAAATTCCTCCTTCTCATCGAGCGGAGGTAAATATCCTTCTTTGATTTTGACAAAACACTTCCCGCAAACAGCCTTTTTCTGGCAGTAAAGACTCAAATCGATGCCGCTTTCCAGTATTTTATCGGCGAGCAAGTCGCCTTTTTTAGACAAGATGGTTTTGTTGTGACTGAGGATTTTTATCGTGTAAGCCATTGTTGGTAAAAAGTGTATCACATCTGATATCTCATCGGAAGCGGACAATTAAAATGGGGGACTACCAGATCAGATATTCTGTTTCATGATCTACCCGTGCGGATCGATTTTGCGCCTCTATTGATACTTTCCTTGGCTAATTTTTATTCTTTGATCGTGATTTCCTCGATTTTGGGAAAGATGCTGAAACCGGCGTTTTTCACTTCCTGGATGAATCTTGAAAACTCTTCCTTGAAGAAGCGGTTGATCTTGTAGAGTTCCTGATAGACCGCGGCCTTGAGTTCGATATATTCCTGACGTTGTCCTGCTGTCGGGGCGTCAAAGGATGACTGCAATCGCGAGTCGAGAAGAGACAAACGCACAGCCAATTCGGTCTCCTCATAGATTCCGGAACGGTCTCTGGGCGGCGAAAGACGTTCAGCCATGCTGTTCAGCCTCTTTTTGAATTCACGGGCTTTTATCCGGATATATTCCTGATTTTTCTCTTCCAGTTGATCGATCCTTTTCAATACCTCTTCCAGGGCACCGATGGACTCTTGGATTTTTTCATAGGCATTCGTGATGGTTTCAATGTACTTGCCGTTTTCCATGATCAAGTCATATTTTGACATCCGGCTTGCTCTCGGAACAGGATGCCTTGGATCGGCCAGCACCTGCAAGTTATCTTCGACCACTAGGTCTTCGAGCGTGATACGAACCCTGTAGGTTCCTGGGAGAACAAAAGGACCGGTTTGAGGCAAGAATCCCTCGTATGGGTCACTCAGCGATTTGAAAGGTTCCCGGTGTAGATCCCAGTTGAGGCGATGGATACCAGGATTTTTGGGGCCTTTTAACGTCCGGATGACCTCCATTTTGGAGTCGAGAATCTCGATCGAGATGAGATCATCTTTCTTTTCTTGGGGTGTCACCCCATTCGATTCTTGACGGCCATTTTGGATCTTTGAATCCTGTTTCGACCGGGCCTTCTCCTGTTCCGCTGCTGAGTCATTCTCGGTTTGCTCCTTACCGATCGAATAAGTGATCAATGCACCGTAAGCCCGGTTTTTTCCCTGGAATTCCATGTTTCCCGGTGCCAAATAACCCGGGCCGAAAAATGAAGTCTGGAATTGGTAGGTGTCCGATATTTTAAACAGATGCAATTTTTCGTTCGCGATCGCCTGATTCAATTCACGCAGAGGCTGGACATCGTCGAGAATATAGACCGATCGGCCGTGGGTTCCGATGACCAGGTCGTTGTCGAGGGGATGGATCACCAAATCCCTCACCGGAACGGTTGGCAGTCCGGATGTCCATCTCATCCAATTCTTCCCCCTGTCGAAGCTGACATATAAACCGAACTCGGTTCCCAGAAAAAGCAGGTTTTTTTGCACAGGATCTTCTGCAATGACATGGGCAAATCCATCGATATTGGCGGTCACCAGATTGATCCAAGAATCGCCGAAATCTTCGGTCATGAATACATAAGGTGTCCAGTTAGACCTCCGGTGGTCATCGAAGACCACATAGGCAGTTGCCGCATCGTGGTTGGAAGCCTCTATATGCGGGCACCATGTTCCCGCAGGGATACCCTTATCTTTTATCCCTGTGAGTCTGGCCGATAGATCTTTCCATGTTTGGCCCCCATTTTTCGTCAATTGCACTTTTCCATCATCCGTTCCTACCCATATCACTCCGCTTTGAACCGGGGAGGGCGCGATGGTTAAGATCGTGCAGTGGTTTTCCGCATTTGTGACGTCCTTGGTCAGACCTCCGCTTTCCGGCTGCTTTTGTTTTTCAAGATCATTGGAAGTCAGATCTGGACTGATGATCTGCCAGGAGTTACCCTCATCCGTGCTTTTGTGCAGGAACTGGCTTCCGTAATAGAGGATTTTCGTATCCAGAGGATCAGTGGCGATAGCGGTATTCCAGTTGAACCTTAGCTTTACTTTCGATGGGGCAGGAGGGCGGATATCTTTCTGCTCGCCGGTTACGGTGTCGAATCGCACCAGCCAGCCACCCTGCGACATGGAATATCCGAGCTTTGAATCCCTGGGGATGGCCAAGGTGCCGAATCCGTCGCCCCAACCGACCGGTATCCAGTGGAAATTATAGATGGCCGAACCCTGGAGAACACGACTTGGCCCCCGCCAAGAACCATTGTCCTGTAATCCTCCGTAGATGTTGTAAGGATTTTCCAGGTCAACGCTGACGTGGTAGAACTGACCTAAGGGGAGGTCCTGGACGAAATTCCAATGTTTGCCCCCATCGTAGCTCAGGGCTATGCCTCCGTCGCCTCCCACCACCATGAAGTCACCGTCATGGGGATGGATCCACAATTCATGAAAATCTCCGTGGACGGCGAAAAATTCCATCAGGGACTTGAAAGACTTTCCGCCATCGACACTGAAATCCAGAGGGCTGGATAATCGATAGATGATGTTTTCGTTTTCTGGGTGAACGCGGATTTCGGCATAGTAAAAAGGCCTCGGGCTGACGTTAGGCTGGTCATTGACGATGGTCCAGGTGTTTCCGCTGTCTTCGGAGCGACAGAGAGCGCTTTTTTCGGCTTCGATCAGGGCATAGACGACGTTCGGATGGCTACGGCAAAAGGCCAGGCCGATTCGACCCAGATTTCCCTGGGGGAGGCCATCCATTGAGGTGAGCTTTTTCCAGCTCTCGCCGCCGTCGATGCTGAGATAGAGTCCGCTGCCTGGGCCGCCGGAGTTGAAAAACCAGGGCCATCGACGGTGTTCCCACATGGCGGCCAGAAGGCGATTCGGGTTGCTGGGGTCCATGGCCAGGTCGGCCGCTCCTGTTTTTTCGTCCACAAAGAGGACTTTTTCCCACGTTTGGCCGCCGTCTTTAGTCTTGAAAACTCCTCGGTCAGGGTTTTCTCCCCAGGTCGTCCCCATGGCAGCCACGAAGGCTATATCCGGATTTCGCGGATGGAGGAGAAGCCGGCTGATCCTTTCGGTTTTTTCCAAACCGAGAAACTGCCATCTCTTTCCGCCATCCAGAGTTTTAAAAACTCCTCTACCCACGCCGGCACTGTTCCGGGGATTGGCTTCGCCGGTACCCACCCAGACAATCTCCGGGTTGATGGGATCTATGGTTATGTCGCCGATGGATGAGGTGGACTGGTCATCGAATATAGGGTTCCAGGTTACGCCTCCATCCACAGATTTCCAGATGCCTCCGGTGGCTGTCCCCACATACATGATTCTCGTATTGGAAAGGACCACATCCACGCAGGCAATCCTTCCGCTCATGCCGGCCGGACCTATGGCGCGCGGTTTCAGGCCAGAGAAATATTCTTTATCGAATGTCTGGGCGGAGATGGATCCCGCCAGCAAGACGAGAAGCGATGAGATATAGAGAAAGCCGTTTAGACTTTGATTATGGAATAGCTTAGCCCTGACCATTTTCTCCCTCCGTTTAAAAAACAATGTTCCGTTATTTTACACCGAAGAGTGTCCGGATGGAAGAGTTTTTAATTTGAGGAGAGAACAGGGGCGAACTACAGGGTTAAAAGGAGAGACGGGTAAGAAATATTAAAATCTGTATGAAATAACTTGTGCGTCAAACCTCGACGACTTCTGTGTTCGGTGCGTTTTTCTTGACGGATTCGATTCCGTTCAGGCAGGATTTCTTCGTTTTGTAACCTTGGCTTGTGGCGATAATCTGTCCGTTAGCGGCGATCAGCCTAAAGCGAAATTCGCCTTTTTTATCTTTGTAAATTTCGAATTTTGCGGCCATATTTTGCCTCCAGGAAAATGTTATATGTTTCGAATGTATGGATATAAATATATTTTGTCAAGGAATAGTGATGAAATTAAATGAATGACTTGACTTTAAAATAAAGTTGCCATAATTTAAGTGGTTGGATTCGTCCTAAAAATTGGCCCAGCACAGATTCTTAAAACACCTTAATGCCATTTTAAAGGAGGAATTCATATCTAAAAAGTAGGGCGATTTACTTTGAAAAGTAGAGCTAGGACATTATTCTTGATGGCCGTGCTGACTGTTTTTTTTGTCTGGGTCGGAGGTGTCCTGGGAGGTTGGCAGGGAGCGGTCATCGCTTTCGTTCTGGCCGGGCTGCTGAAATTTCGGGGAAGCCTTTATCCCTGGCCAGCGCATTGGTCAAAATTCATCAAGGGATCCAGAGAAATCCCCTTGTCAGAGGAAATCCCGCCCATTCCCATCTTTTTATCGTCAATCCTTTCTTCGGAGGGCTCCAGCGACTCTTCTCGACACATCCGCCTGTCGAAGAAAGGATTCGCAGGCTCCAAGCCATGGCGCAGCCGTTGGCACAAAGAGTTGTCTAGAGTCGAATGGGCAGGTTCATATAAAAAATGAATTCAATTTGAGGAATGGTAAAAAAGGAGGAGAAAATGGGTCTTTTGGATTTTATCAAGGATGCCGGTGCCTGTCTTTTCGGAAGAGGCCGGAACGAGGCGGAAGAAATCACCGATCTTCTGAGCTCTACTTTCGGAGGTCAGATATCCGACCTGAAGGTCGAGTATGGGGATGGGATAGTTACCCTTTATGGTTCTTGTGATACCCAGGCCACCAAAGAAAAGGCGATTTTGTTGGCCGGTAATGTCAAAGGTGTATCGGGCGTCAATGATGTTTATTTCACCGCACCGCCTGCAGAAGAAGAGGTTGACTATTATGTCGTCCAGCCAGGAGATTCCCTTTCAAAGATCGCCAAAGAATACTACGGCAATGCCATGAAATACCCCGAAATTTTTGAGGCCAACCGAGAAGTCATCAAGGATCCTGACCTGATCTATCCCGGCCAAAAGCTGCGCATACCGAAAATCGGCTGATTCACGACAGTTTCTGAAAAACGGAACACAAACGTTAAAGCAATCCTCCTCAAGGGAGTGGTTGCTCTTTCATAAAAGCAAAATATACCAGGGATTGAACAGAATGAAAGAGGAAACATTACTGATTGTAAGGGTCAGAATTTTGGAAGCTCGGGAGACTTGAAGATGAAAAAGGTTTTCAACAAATAGTTCATTTTAAAAGAAAAAAATCAGGGAAATAAAGGAGGAAAAACATGTCTTCGATCATCGAAGTTTTATTGGATCAGCTCGGAGGAGAGAACCTGGGGAAAATCAGCCAACAAGTGGGGGCCAAGGAAGAGGATACGGCAAAGGCGATTCCGGAAGTGCTCGGTTTGCTCACGGAAGCATTGGCCAGAAATTCGTCACGCCAAGAAGGCGCACAGGCGCTTTCTAACGCATTAACCAAGGATCACGATGGAAGCATTCTGGATAACCTGCCGGATTTTATCGAAAATTTCCAGGCAGGTCCAGGGGATGGGATCCTGCGTCATGTGTTGGGTGATAAGCGGAGTGCTGTCGAGGAAAGATTGAGTCAAAGGAGTTCGCTCGACCTCGGCTCCATCACCAAGCTACTAACGATGGCCGCGCCTTTGGTCATGGGCCTTTTGGGGCGTTCCCAGAGGAAGGACGGCCTGGATGTGGGTGCACTTGCTGGACTTTTAGGGACAGAGAGAGAGCAAGCCAGACGGGTCGCCCCCCAATCCACCGGCCTTTTGAGCCAGCTGCTGGATGCCGACGGAGATGGTGATATCACAGATGATGTGGCCAGGATCGGTGGAGGTCTGTTGAGCAAACTTTTTGGAAGAAAAAGAAAATAAGGGAGGGAGAGATGGCAACAATCAAAGTTATCGAACTTATCGGGACGTCTACCAAAAATTGGGAGGATGCAGCGAATGATGCGGTCAAAGAAGCCCAAGAAACCGTCAAGGGCATTACAGGTTTGGAAGTGGTTGCACAAACGGCCAAAGTGGAAGGCGGAGAGATCGTCGAGTATCGCACCAATGTGAAGGTGGCTTTTCTTGTCGAGGAAAATCGCTGATTCGTTTTTTTCTGAAAAACGAAAATCTGCACTATTTCTCGGTTTTATTCGGCGGATTTTTGTCTGCTGGAAATATTCCTAATTATTCTGTTTTTATCTTTAAGATTCATAGAAATTTAATAAGGAGGAGTTTATATGGAAACTTTTGTTGATCAATTGGTAATTTTTGCGACCACATACGGTTTGAAGGTCGTCGGGGCCGTTCTGATTCTTATTTTCGGCCGTGCGTTGGCCGGTTTTGCACGAAAGGGAGTGAAACGTCTGCTAAAAAAATCAAAAACAGACGAAGCTCTCATCTCCTTCTTGTCGGGCCTGATTTTCATTTTGGTCATGGTCTTTACCGTTATAGCCGCCCTAGCAAAGTTCGGAGTTCAAACAACATCGATTGTGGCTGTTTTAGGAGCAGCTGGATTTGCCGTTGGATTTGCCCTCCAAGGATCTTTAGCCAATTTTGCTGCAGGCGTTATGCTTTTGATCTTTCGTCCGTTCCGCCTTGGTGATCTCATCGAGGTGGCAGGAGTGCTCGGCGTCGTCAAGGAAATTCATATATTCAACACCGAAGTCGCTACAATGGATAATGTAAAAATTATAGTTCCTAATGGGAAAATTTTTGGGGATGTCATCAAAAATATTTCAGGGTACGATACACGCCGGATCGATTTGGTGTTCGGCATCGGATATTCATCCTCCATTCCAAAAGCGTATGAAGTGATCCAGAAAGAACTTAAAGAAGATCAGAGGATCCTCTCGGATCCAGCGCCTCAGATTGCTGTATCTGAACTGGCCGATTCGAGCGTGAATTTCATCGTGCGTCCTTGGGTAAAAAAAGAGGATTATTGGCACGTGCGTTTCGATCTCATTAGGAAAATCAAAGAAAAATTCGATGATTCTGGTATCGAAATTCCCTTCCCTCAGCGTGCTGTCCATGTGTCGAGAGAAGCTGAAATCTAATAGAGTTGCTGAATTATAAGAGGGAGGGCTAATCCGGCTGCATCGTCGATCACGTAATCGGCCATCGAATCTAGAGGTGTGCTGCCTTTGTTGATGATGGCCAGTTTGGCTCCTTTTTGTTTGGCTCTGAGGGGAATATCGGCAGCCGGATAGACGACCAGAGAGCTCCCTACAGCCAAAAAAAAGTCGCAGGTTTGAGCCTCTCCATAGGCCAGGCTGAGGACTTGAGGGTCAAGCATCTCGCCGAAAAAGATCACATCCGGTCTGAGGATACCCTGACATTCCATGCATAGAGGAGGGTTTTTCTCTTCCAGTCTGCAAAATGCCTCATCGAGGGTGTACTTTTTAGAGCATTCCGTGCAAATGATCGTCCGGGTAGTTCCATGCAGCTCGATGACGGATGAAGATCCGGCCTCCTGATGGAGCCCGTCGATGTTCTGGGTGATCACGGTTCTGAGGTTCCCTTTGGCCTCCATCTCGACCAAGGCCAGGTGGGCTTTGTTGGGCTTGACTTTTCTAAGCAAAGGGTAGCGCACCTCTTTAAAGAAATTCCAATAATAGGAGGGATTCTGGCGAAAATAGTCGATGTTGGCATACAGATTGGGATCGTATTTTGTCCAGAGCCCGCCTTCTCCCCGATAGGTGGGGATTCCACTTTCGGCAGAAATACCCGCACCGGTGAAAGCCACTGTATAGCGGGAGGATTTAAGCTGCGATGCGATAGCCTCTACAGCGTCCATTCTTTCCTCATCCCTTGGCTTTGATTCTTATCAGCCATATTTCTCGCGGAGCTTATATTTACATATTTTGGCCGAACCGGTTTTAGGCAGAACATCCGAAAAAATCACTTTTTTCGGGGCTTTGAAGGGTGCCATCCGTTTTTTGCAAAAGCGGATGATCTCATCGGCAGTCAGACGTTTCCCCTCCTTGGCCACGACCACGGCCGTGACCGCTTCTCCCCAAACAGGATGTGGTATGCCTATGACTGCTGCCTCCAAAATGGATGGATGAGCATAAAGCGCATCCTCCACTTCTATGGAATAGACGTTCTCTCCGCCGGTGAGGATGACATCATCCATCCTATCCACGATGGTCACGTATCCAGCAGGATCGAGCACGGCCAGATCCCTGGTGTGCAGCCAGTTGTCCACAAGACGCCTTGTCGTCTCTTCTGGAAGTCTCCAATACCCGGGAGTCACGGTTTCTGCTTTAGCCATGATCTCCCCCACGTCTTTCCCATCGGGAACGATTTCGCTGCCGTCTTCTTTGACGACCTTGAGCTGCACCCTGTCGAACGGCCTTCCTGTGGTGACCATTATTTTAAGCCTTTCTTCAAAGGGCAGCGATTTCGCCTCTTCGTTGAGAATGGACATGGTCAGAAAGGGGCTTGTTTCCGTCAATCCATAGGTCTGAATATAATCGCACTTGAAGACATCGATGATTTTCCTGACGACTTCTTTGGCGATAGGCGCACCTCCGCTCATGACCAATCTGAGGGAGGAAAAATCGAAATTATTGGCGTCCGGATGATTCACCATCAGATTGAGCATGGTGGGAATGAAATTACTCAGGGTTATCTTATGTTTTTCGATGGCATCGAATGTGGAGAGGGGATCGAAGGCTGGAAGCATCACATGGGTAGCAGCCACTTGGGTAAGAGCCCATACGGCCCAGGCGTCGGCCAGATGAAACATCGGTGAGACATGGAGCCATCGATCACTGTCCGAAAGGCAGAGCTCCCGAATGGCGCTCTCGGCGTGGGCGAGATTGTTCCGATGAGTCAGGATCACTCCCTTCGGACGGCCGGTTGTGCCGCTGGTGTAATAAATCTGGGCCATGTCTGCGGTGTCGACCTTGAGCGATGGCTGTCGTCCAGGGCGAGGATGATTAACCAGAGTTTCATAGTCGAGGGCGGCCGATCGCTCTCGATTCGTTTTCGGCCGGCTTAGAATGACATTCTTCAGTGGGGATAAATTAGCCCTTTTTTCTTGCAAACAGGATACAAGGTCCGGCTGGGCGACCAGGGCCTTCGCCTGAGAGTCGTTCAGGATATACACAAAATCTTCGGCGCTCAACCTGTAGTTGACGGGCACGGGCACAGCCCCTATTTTGGCGGCGGCGAAGTATAACTCCATAAATCTGTGGCAGTTTCGGTGGATGATGGCGATCCTATCGTCCTTCTCAAGGCCCAGAGTAGCCAGCGCGGAGGCCAGGTTGTCCACTCGATGCTTCAGCTGGGAATAGCTGTACCGGATGTTTCCACAAATAACCGCCACTCGCTCAGGCGCTTTTTCGAATGCTTTTTCGAGGATTTGGTAAAGTCCCACTTTGTCTTATAGCTTACAGAATTTCATCTAACTTCTCGAGAGTTTGAATAAAGGATATCTCATCGATAGAGCGGAGGGATTTTCCGGGTATCCCTATCCAGGCAGGATGGATACCGGACTTATCCAAACAGGCTTTTAGCTCCTCCATAAATACTCCCCTTCCAGGAACGAATTCGATATCCCTTGGGAATTCCTTTTTTCCTTTGATGTTTTTTTTCCATCGCCCGACAAGCCCTATCCCGCAGGTGGGACTTCCCTCGGCTCCGATTATGGCTCGAATTTCATAGCCTTTTTTGGCAAAAGATTTTAGGGCGCGGGTGATATTTTCTGCCAGAAGGCGGTAGGCCTTTCTTATTTTGGGATGGTCGTAGGCCTCTTTGGGTAGAGCCTTCCTGAAAATGCTCGACAGTTCCATTTCAGGGCAGGGAATCTGATAGATACCCACGCCTTTATCCAGGAGGAGCCGGACAACTTCCTCCTCCAATCCTGGATATATGGCAAGATTGTCCTCCAGGGAGTGAACATTCAGAATACAGTGGGAGGTGACGACGATTTTACCGCTTCTTTTATCGGGTTTCATCAAACGACCTTTACTGAAATTTATTTTATACGATTAAAAATCACAAGCCCAGTATGCGGGCGGCATTTTCATAGAGGATTTTCCTCTTGGATTCTTCCGAAAGCGGCAGGCTGCTTATTTCTTCAATATTCGAAGAGATGCTGGGCATGCCCGGCCAATCAGAACCGAAGACGAATTTGTCGATATTTCGCTCCATATCAGGGAAGTATTTCAGCATGTTTTTCGGGGGAAGACCTGAAACTTCGATGTAGAGGTTGGAGTGTATTCGAGAGAGAAGAAAAGCCTTATCATACCAGATTCCTCTCCCCCCATGGGCCATCAAAAGAACGAGGTCGGGGAAGTCTGTGGCCACATCATCCAAATGGAGCGGATCGGCGTATTTGATTTTGGATCCTTTGAACACCGAAGAACCCGTGTGAAAAAGGATCGGAACGCGCTCGTCCTGGGCCAATGAATAGAGGGGATAGAGCCGGCGTTCATGGGGATAGAAATGGTTGTAAGAAGGATAAAGCTTGATTCCTCTGGCCCCCTTTCGAAGGCAGTTTTTCACCTCCGATTCCGGGTGGGTCACCAGAGCGGGGTTGACAGTGCAAAAGGGGAGGTAGGTGTTTTCTCCTTGGCAGAAGTCCAGAACGTATTCATTGGGAACGACACCCGTCGTGACCGGACTTATATCCGGTAGAATCACGGCCCTCTCGACGCTTTGTCCCCGCAGGTATCGGGCGAATTTGTGAGGATCGGTCAATTCGTTGTACCGCTCGTACAGATCCGAGTTCACGCGTTTCTGGAAGGTGTGAACCCATTCGTGCCAGTGCTCCTTGAGACCGATATGCACATGAAAATCTATAACCTTCATCGGTTGTTTTTTATTCATGGCTTTATCGATACCGGTCCGGTTAAAAATCGTATCCCAGCTTGAGAAACAGGGTGTTGCCTTGATTCCCCTTTACACCGAATGCGCCTGCACCTACCTGATAGACAACCTGCAGCGTTCCGTAAGTCTTGAACTTATAGAGGCCTATTACCATGAGATTTCTCTTGTCGATGGCCGAATTCATCTGGAAAAATAAGTGCAAAGAGAATTTCTGGCTTGCCAGGTATGTGATTTTTGCCACATGGATGGATGTGTCCTCGATATAGGATTCGTCCATGTTTCTCAAAAGATAAAGGCTGTATTCCGAGAAAAAATTTTCCGTGAATTTTAGCTGCTTGCTGACTTCGAACAAGGCAAAATGCGATCTATAATTTTTGCCCACGCTGATCGATAGGCCGAACGACTGCCATTCGCCCCCATTGAAGTAACTGCTGATCCTTGTGCGGTAATTCCTGAAATCTTTTACTTCTACTTCCTCCCATCTTTCGGGGACCACGATTCTAAAAGATGAGGGGGGAATCAGTTCGGTAACGGGCGGGACGTAGACGAGTTCGGTCTTGGGGAAATAATCGTTGAGTTTATACTCTTGAACATGTTCGAGAGAGACGGTAAACTTATTTTTAAGATCGAAGAAAAGCCCTTGGTCGATCTGCCAACTTCTCAAAATTCCGTTCATTCCCCAAAAAATATCATAATTCGAACGGTACCGGATCTGGCTCAAAAATCCCTCCCTGAAGGTAAAGGCCTTATCGATGGCCGAATTGATCTCCTTTCGGTTATCGTCCGGAATAAAACCCACCTGGTTCACATTTTCCCCGAAGTTTTCGCCTATCTGGATGTAGTGGAGATGGGCGTGAAAGGTGGGGGTGTCATAGCTCGGTCCGATGTAAAAAGCGATGTTCCCTTGGCTGTAGTCTCCGTAACTCAAGGCGAACTGCCCGGATAATTTCAGACCTTTGGTCAGGTAAAGGTTGGAATACAAGCCGGCGGTTCCGGCGTTCTTCTGGTCGATGAATTTATTGGCAGCCGTGAAGCCGAAGGATGTTTGACCCGACAGATTTTTTTTCTCCAGAGTGAAAACGGAAAAGTTGGACGAGTTTTCTCCAAATTCTTCCTGTTTTTTAGCCTGGGCACTCATACCAGAAAACTCGAAATCTCCGGCCCTTCCCTGAAGTCTTATCCCTCCGTAAATGTCTCCGATTCTCTTGGAGTAAAACAACCGGAGAGGTTGACTATAGGATTCCGAGCCTTCCAGGAAAAAATCCCTCTTTTCCGGGAGATAGAGCTCATAAGGCGTCAGGTTAATCCGCTCCTCGTCCGGCTCCACGGTCGCAAAATCAGGATAGACCGCTATTCTTCCTGCAATTTGTTGGGAAAATGCGTACCGGGCATCGAGGCCCGCCCCTGGTTCTGTTTTAGCCCCTGATTCAAAACGGGAGATCACATAAGGCCGGATGTTTTTTCCTCTCTCCTGTTCCACAAGGTCAAGGGTTGGAAGGGGGCTGATTTGAGCGAAATCGAAGGGGGGATCGAGAGGGCCGCTTCGAAAGAAGCCTTCCAGCCGGGGCACGATTCTGGCCAAGCTCAGACCTATAGCACTACCGTTATCCGGTTCTTCGAATAGAGTGCCCCTCTTGATGGCCATCTCGGTGCTCCAGCCAAAATCCGTTTTTTCACTGGCTGTTTCCCATTCTCCATCCCATCCCGGATTGATGATTTGACCGTCTTTGGTGATCTTCCCTTCCGATTTCGTCCCTATGAAATTGGTCGAAAAATAGGCGAAATTTTCGGGATCATCTGGACGATCGAAGAGGATATAAACAGAATCTGTCTCCCTTAGGTCCCCATCCACCTTCATCGTTTCAGCCTGGAGTTTTTCGGGTTCGCTGTCATTGCAGATAAACCCGAAATAGATGTATTCATCATCGAACAGGATTTTCACAATTGTCTCGATGCCGCCGCTATCTTCTTCATAAGAATCTCTTTGGATGAAGATACTCGCATCCGGAGCTTGCCTCCAGATGGATTCGTTCAACCAACCATCGATATCTATGGGATTTTTGGCCTTGATGGCCAGGGGTTCTCTTTTTCCTTCCTGGCCGAACAAAAAAAGAGAAGATAACAGGAAAAAAAGAAAAAGAAGTAACTTATTCGAACGAGGAAACCTTTTCATTTTATTTACCTCAATTTAACCTGAAGATTATTTATACCACTGATTGTGACGGCAGTAAACTAACTTTAATCTAATTTGTCCAAAAAGATACAGGCACTTCATATCGCCATTTTCGCCCTGAGCGGACCGGGTTATTCGAAGGATGGAGCACAGAAGACGTTTGGCCACTGGATCCAATGAGAAAACGGCTCTTCAAGAAAAGCTTGTGGAGAGACCCGATGCCTGCTATTTTAGTTATGGAGAGATCGGATGGTTTCCAAGAGAGAAAGCCAAATCATCCAGCAATATCTTTAAAAAAGACCTTTTTCCCTGCGAAATCTAGAAATCGATGATTGTTTTTAAGAATAAACAACCCCTGGATCTACGCCCTGCCTGCGGTCACTTGCCTCTTCTCAAGAAGCTGGCCATATGTTTAAGCCTCCTTTTTTTGCTCACTGTTCCTGTCGAATCCCCTTCGTTTCCTTCTATCCAGGATGTTCTTAGCTGTGAAATAGATCTTTGCCAATGGGGGCTGAAAGAACCATCCGATATCGGCTACATTTCGGCCGGTGTACTCCATAAGAAGAGCGGTGAAGAATTGGTCATCTATGATATCAGGAAGAGGAAACCGGAGATCCAAGAACCGGCCAAACCTGAAGGCCGGATTCCTTTCTTTCGAGGAGAAGCATTTCTTATAGATGATTTTCAGAGGGGTAACACCAACCGGCTGGGCGGGTACTTCAGCCGTCTAGTAAGAGCTCCTTCTGAATCCCAACTCAAGATCGAGGGGTCTCCTGATGGTCAGAGGTTTCTTTGCTTTACTTATGAACAAAAATCGCCAGGTTGGGCTGGTTTTTGGATCCACGCGTACGATTTTAAATCGCCTCCGCTGCAAAGGGTATTTTTAGATACCTCACCCTTCGAATATTTGACGTTCGATATAAGGGGAGAGGAAGGCGGTGAAAAGCTTACGCTCCAAGTAGCCGATTATTCATGGGAGCTGAAAGAGGATTCCCTCGAAGTCGGAGATGTGGGCCAGTTCCTGCCGGAAGAAAAAATCCTGCCATCCTGGCAGAGAGCTTGGATTCCGATTCGACAATTTCCGCCCAGCATCGATAGAAAGACTCTGGCCAGCCTGGTATTTTTGGCTCGTTCAGGAAAGGGCCGTGTGTATATCGACAATATAGGTTTCACCACCCGGAAAGACGTGCCGCCTCCCCTGTATCGAGAGCAGAAGATCCAAAAGCACCCTCTTCACAGGGGAATGTGGGTCTGGAAGACCAAGGACTTGCTGGAAGACCCAGAAAAACAAGCCGAGCTTGTCCGGTTCAGCCAAGAGGATGGGATAAGCGAGATATTTCTGCAGCTTCCTTATGATGTGCAGGAAGAGGATGGGAAATCGGTTATCATCTGGGATCGATCAGGCATCGCCGGGTTGCTCTCCTCTTTCCATCGGGCCGGAATCAAGGTCCATGCTCTGGACGGAGACCCCCGTTTTGCCCTTCGCGAATGGCATAGCCACATCATCGCCACTATCCGATCGATCGTCCAATATAATCGGTCTGTACGCCGAGACGAGTGCTTCGACGGGATACGCTATGATAACGAACCTTATTTGCTTCCCTATTTTGCAGGGGTACAGAAGGAATCCTTTATGGAACAGTATCTGGAGTCGCTACGGATAGCCAAAGATCTCGTTGGGTCAGCGGGGCTTGAGTTCGGTGTGGATATCCCTTTCTGGTTTGATGAAAAAAACGATTTTTTCGAGCCGATCACCCGGTATCGAGGACGTTTTTTATCAGAATGGGTTTTGGACATCGTGGATAATATCGGCATAATGGATTATCGAACCGAAGCCTTCGGTGCGGACGGAATCATTGCCCATGCTTGGGGAGAACTTCTGTATGCTTCGAAAAAAGGGAAAAAGGTTTTTATCGGATTGGAGACTTCCGAGGTACCGGACGAAACCATACTGGAATTTGGCCCAAGTCCTGGACCTTCGCAGGTCAGGTTGGAGAAGAGAGAAGGGACAAAAATTTTGCTTCAATGGTTTCGAAATGGCTTTGACGCCAAAACAAGTCGTGGATCTTTATTGTCCCAGCAAAAAGAGACCTTCGTCCCCTCAGGGAAGTTGTCGTTTTTCCAAAAAAATGGTGAAGTGCTGGATGAGGTTATGGAAGCGGCTGAGTCAGAATTCCAAAAATATCCGGCCTTCCACGGATTTGCCCTCCATTATTATGAGAGCTACCGGCGGCTAAAACAAAATCCGAAAAAAGATTGATCTCATTTTCGTTTTTGTTCGAGTTCTTTTTTCCTTTCGCCCTCGGGCCGAAAATATTTTCCTTTCGCCGAGGCAATGATGGTCCCGTCCTGTTTGAAAGCTTTTCCTTCGGTCAAAATGAGTTTTCCCTTATCTTGGATGATATGTCCTTCCAGAAGGATCTTTTCACCTATCTTGGCGGTTGCCTTGAATTTCACGTCTATTTGTATGGTAAAGGTAAGGATACCCCGTGCGATAATGGATTGGATCATCACTTCATCCAAGAGGCTGCTGATGATACCGCCATGGAGGATATCCTTGTATCCTTCGTACTCCCGGGAAGGGATGTACTCGGCCTTGGCCTTCCCGTCAACATAATAGAAGGCGACCTTGAGTCCTTTTTTATTTTTATCGCCGCATACGAAACAGTAAGGATAGTTGGGTATAGCTTCCATGGTGACCTCGGTTCTAGGCCTTTTTTCTTATCTGATTCTCCAAAGTCTGCATGACTTTGGTTAAAGATTCAAGATAGGGAGTAGGACACCCCAATTTCTTTCCATAATCGATGATGGGCTGGAAGATGTATTCGATAGGATTACCGGCTTCGAGATCGAGGGAGGTGGAAGGCTTGTGGTGGCCGGCTCCGGAGAGATAGGCGAGGCTGCTTTCGAAAAAATCCTCCCCGTATTCGTATCCGAGCTTTCTGGCCACAGCGATGCTTTCATCCAAGATCTTCTCACATAAGTAGCGCGTTTCACCTGTGGTCATAGCCTCCTTCATGGTCAGCCCTGTGGTGGCGCAGACGGGCATCAGGGCGGCATTGAGGATGGTTTTTTTCCACTCATATTTTTTGATGTCGGGAACGAATTGCGTTTCTAATCCCGCCTGGGAGATGATGCCGGCGATCTCCTTGCCCAGCTCTTCGTTTTCTGGCGAATGAGTTCCCAAGTAGTTGGGGGGATGGAAAAAAGAAATCTTGACCAATCCTGGTTCCACGATCATACCGGCGTAATTGATGACAAAACGCATCACGGCCTGAGGACCGAATTTATCGGCGACTCTATCCTCGTTATCGATTCCGTTTTGGACCACCAGTATTTTCTGCCCTGATTTGTAGATCATTCTGATCTCTTCGAGCAAAGGGTCAAGATAGTTCGCCTTGACGGCGATAAAAATCAGGTCAGGATGAAAGCGGCTGAGGCTCGCCGTGAAATTTCCCGTCCCCTTTACGCGCACGTTGAAGTCGCCGGCTTTTCCTCTGATGGTGATACCGTCTTTTTCGATGGCCGAAATGAGATCTTCTTTGATATCGATGAGATAGATATTTTCCCCATTCCGAGCAAGATAAGCAGCCATGATGGATCCGACCGGACCGGCTCCGATAACAGCGATGTTATGGTCTGACATGTTTGTCTTCCCTGTTTACCATTCGTTTAAGTGCGGTCATTATAACAAAAAAAACGGAGATAGTTCTATTTTTTAATGTTAGAGGTTGTCCCAAAGTGATGCGAATGATGTATTATTTTAAGGAACAGGGAAATGTCTTCGCGCTAGTTCAAAAATCCGACCAGAGAAAAAGCACTTCCTGATGTCCTGGATCTTCGATCATGGTATTGGAAATGCTTTTATGATGATTTAACGCAAATACTTTTTTTAGTTCCTCCTACT
>CAYNVQ010000009.1:0-185586 GCA_964400735.1 uncultured Eubacteriales bacterium
CAGAAACTTGTATTTACGAGATAAGGAGTAAACGTGCGCAGTTACGCAGCCGCCGGGAAGGACGATGAGGGAATGGCGTTAAAGATCCTCACTAAAGCGAAGGATATGCCTGATGCCAAAGTAAAGCTTCAAAGGGTTTATTCCTATGCAAAACGCAAAAGAATCCTCACTTTTCGTAACAGAGCCGCCACTGAAGCCGCTAACCTGGCCCTGGTAATCATCTCTACAAGAATATCTCGAATCTTTGTTTTTTTGACTTGCGGCAATAGTTTTTTTCAAATACAATGGAAAACCTCAATGGGAAATGCCCAAAAAAAACACTCCAATTTTCCTAACCTACGCGCACATAAACAAAAAATGTGTGATCTTTTAGAGGAGGAACCATGCATTTAAAACTCTTATCCCCTAGAGATCTAAAAGCGATGGATGCCCTGTTGGCGTCCTACGGAGGTGCAACGGAAATATCCGACAAAATCGAGTCTATGAAGAACTACAACACACGGAAAATGGTCGCCGAAGGAAAAGGATTCGGAGAGCTGCTGGAAAAGGCGGAAAAATACATCCAGAAATTTGCCAAGGTCGAAGATTTTATCGAAGCCAACCAGATTACATTCTCCAAAAAAGGCGTTTGCACCACCCAGGTCTCAGGATTTCAGGGAGCCCGCCCGACATATTATGCCATCAAAGCCATCGCCGAAAACGGAGGCGTTCTGTTTCCGACGGAGATGATTTCCGTCGTGGGACTGACCGATACCTATGTCTACGGAGGCGACCTGGTCACGACCCTGGCTTTCGCCGAAAATCTGCTCGGGGCCAGCAAGTTTTGCACGACGAACTTGATCAGCACACCTCTTCCCGAAGAACGTTTCGAACGGATGGAAAAGGTCACGGGGGAAAAGTTCGAAAGAAGAGATTTGGGGAACGGACTGAGTCAGATCATCATGAAGAACATGGGAACTCCCTACGGCAACCTGGGAGGCGTGGAGGTCGGGAACAACAACCACCTCGTCTACCTGGACGGAATCACCCGGGCAGCCCTGGAAACCGGCGCCGACTTTTTTCTGAATCCAAGCTGGTCGACGATCGTAGCAGCCTGTTATTATGCTCGGGAAATACCGAATCTCTCCTTCAAGATATCCATGCTCCTTTCCACCCAAAACACCATTCAGCTCCGCATGCTGATGAATATATTCAAGGAGTACCTGCGTGAAGACGGCAGCACTCCCGTCTATGAAATAAATATCGGCAACGCAGCAACCGCCGAAACCTTCATCCAGTGCTGCGAAGAAATGGAGGCTTCCGGGCTCGGGGTCTCTTTGGCCGCACATTTGAGAATCAATCCCGATCTCGGCATGGCCGACTTCAACTGGACAGAAAATGCCCATACCGTGCTGGAGGCTGGAAAAAACATCACCATCAAGTATGAAAGCGACGGAGAATCCCGCCCCTTCGATACCATGGAAGCCTATTTTATCTCGGATGAAGAGAGAAACGAGAAAGCCGAGTTGATCGGCAATGTCATCTATTACAAATGCGTAAGATGCGACAAAGATGCCAAAGAAATCATGATGAAAGAGCATGAGGCCCGTTTTGCCAAAGTGTCTTACAGCCATAAGAAAGATTGAAGAAAAAATAAAGGTCAGGAATTCTCCATGAACCTTGGATTAAAAGAAAAGGCAGCCCTGGTGGCGGCCTCGAGCCGGGGATTGGGAAAGGCAATCGCCCTTCAGCTATCCAGAGAAGGGGCCCATGTGGCCATTTGTGCGCGTCATGAAAGGGAACTTATCAAAACCAAGAAAGAGATCGAGGAAAGATCCGGAGGACGGGTGATCGCTCAGGTGGCGGACGTGACGGACAGCGCTTCGGTTAAAAAGCTGTTCAAATATGTAATCGCCGAGTTCGGCACCATCGAGATTTTGATCTGTAATGCAGGTGGACCGCCTTCAGGTTTGGCTAAGGAATTCAGACCCGATGATTACCTCAAAGCCCTGAAGCTCAACCTCCTGAGCACCGTGAACCTCTGCTATGAGGCTATTCCTCATATGCAAAAACAGAAATGGGGACGGATCGTCAATTTGGCTTCGGTATCGGCCAAGCAACCCATAGATACTCTCATTCTATCCAACACGGCAAGGGCCGGGGTCTTGGGATTTTCAAAATCGCTGTCCAACCAGATGGCACCTTTTGGCATAACGGTCAACTCCGTTTGTCCTGGGTACACGAAAACGGAAAGGGTGACAGCCCTAGCCAAGGCCTACGAAGATAGCGGAAAAGGCAGCACCCGGGATTTCTTCCGCAGCATCGAAAAGAGTATCCCTATGGGACGCCTGGGCCGTCCTTACGAAATCGCGAGCGCCGTCGCCTTTCTTTGTTCAGAGGCCGCCGGTTATATCACCGGTGTGGCCCTTCAAGTGGATGGCGGATATATCAAATCGATTTTTTAGCCGGAGGATCGCATGAAAGACCCAATGAAACTTTGGGACGGGACTCCCTATCCGGAAATGATACGGGATCTCCCTGAAATCGATATCCAGATGGAAGGGATCAGGGGCTGGCTCTTCCAGAGCAAAAACAAACAGATCGTTTTCTTCGATATCCTTCCTGTGGGCGAAGTCCCTCCCCACTCCCATTGCGGCCAATGGGGAATGGTGATCGAGGGAGAGATGTCGTTGACCATCGGAACCGAAACCAAGATTTACCGCAAGGGAGATTGGTATTTTATCCCCGAGGGAGTCGAACACTCCGCCACTTTTCCCACGCGGGTCCAGGTCATGGACATCTTCGACGCTCCGGACCGGTATGGAACAAAAGAGTAAGCGCATATGGGGGAAAAAATGGAATCGCTATACGCCCAAATCATGAAGGATTTTTCAGGATACACCATAGGAAAGATGCTCCGCTATCTGAATGATGCTGAGATCATATCGTTCGCCGGAGGTTTGCCATCGAGCGAGGTATTCCCCGTCGATCTTATCCGAAAGGCTGCCGAGAAAGCCATCAAAGAAAATTATCGCACCGTCCTTCAATACACCCCGATTCCTGGGGAAAAAGACCTGATCGCGGCCATCATCGATTACCTCAAAACAGATGACATCTTCATCGAACCCGAAAATATCGTGATCACCTCGTCTGGTCAACACGGATTAGACCTGATAGGGAGGTTGTTTCTCGACCCCCAGGATATCATCGTGATCGATCTCCCCACCTTCGGAGGTGCGCTCGCAGCCTTCGAGCTGGAGGATGCCAAATACCTGGCCTTAGAAATAGAGGATGACGGCTCCGATGTCGAAGGCATGGAAAAAGGAATCGAGGACAATCTCGCTCGAGGGAAGCAGCCAAAGTTCATCTATGTGGTTCCGGATTTCCAAAATCCCTCGGGCATCACCATCAGCCTCGAAAAAAGGCTGAAAATCCTTGAGTTGGGCAAGAAATTCGGTATTCCTATCGTTGAAGACAGCCCCTACCGCGAGCTGAGGTACAAGGGAGAGAATATCCCCTCCATTTATTCTTTGGATAAAAACCAAGGGAACGTCATCGGACTCTACACCTTTTCCAAGATTCTCTGTCCCGGAATCAGGGTGGGGTTCAACATCGGTCCACCCGATGTCATAACTAAGTTCGGCTACATCAAGGGGGCCAACGTCCTCCAAACACCCAAGCTGAATCAAGATATTTGCACTTCTTTTTTGCGCGAATGCGATCTGACAGCCCATTTCCAGAATGCCAGAAATTATTACTCTGAAAAGCTGAGCTTTTTCCTCCAGGCCATGGACGAAAATTTCCCCCCAGACATGGGGGTGAAATGGACCAAGCCCGAAGGCGGTCTCTTTCTTTGGATCACGGTCCCGGAGGAATTGAACACTTTGGACCTTTTTTATCTGGCCATCGAAGAGAAAGTGGCTTTTGTTCCAGGTGAAGTCTTCTACCCAGAGGGACTCCGCAAATACAACACCATGCGCATCAACTTCTCTTTCCCCACCAGGGAACAAATTGTCGAGGGCGTCAAAAGGCTGCGCCACACGATCGAGAGATACAAGGCCGGAGAAAGGCCGAAGGGAAATCCGGATTAACGCGAATAACCCAAGATAAAAATAAAGGGAGAACATGGAAACCAAGGCGGCTCTTTATCCACAATGAATGATCGAGGGTTCCTGACACGGTTCAAGAGATGTTTGTTGTGGTTTTTGGAAGCATCCTCATTTCCGTGACAAAGAAACAATCAGGCAGGCTGTGATTCCCATAAATATTGAATTTTGCCGGGCATTGGTCTAGAATGAGACTGCATGGAAAAAATCAGAATTCGTGGAAATCAGAATCTTCAGTTAAAAGGGCAGGTCAAGATAAGCGGAGCTAAAAATGCCGTCCTTCCCGCTATCGCTGCCTCTCTGTTAACCCAAGAAAAGGTCCTTCTTGAAAATATCCCCCTGGTGAAGGATGTCTTCACCATTCTCACTTTGGTCAAAGAGCTCGGTGCCGACTATTCTATCAAAGGAAAATCTTTACAGGTTCAGGTCGATAAAATATTGTTCGAGGAAGCCTCTTATGAACTCGTGCGCGCCATGAGGGCCTCGATCCTCGTTTTAGGCCCCCTTCTCGCCAGACACGGAAAAGCCATTGTCTCCCTTCCTGGGGGATGTGCCATCGGTTCCCGCCCTATAGACCTTCATATCCATGGACTGGAGAAATTAGGCGCCTCCATAGGCCTCCGGCATGGCTATATCAACGCAGAGGCTAAAAAGCTCAAAGGTACGGAAATTTTATTCGAGAAGAAAACCGTGGGAGGTACGGAGAATATAATCATGGCAGCTTCCCTCGCTCAGGGAGAAACCGTTTTGAAAAATTGCTCTTTGGAACCAGAAGTAGTGAATCTCTGTCAACTGTTGGTCAAAATGGGTGCCAAGATAGATGGGATTGGAGAGGAGATCATACGCATCAAAGGTGTGAATGAGTTGGGAGGAGCCTCCCACGAAATCATTCCCGACCGGATCGAGGCCGGGACATTTCTTATCGCCGGGGCATTGACCCAAGGAGATATCGCTATCACGCATGTTCGTCCTGAACATCTCGAAACAATTATCGAAAAACTGAAATTCTCCGGGATAGAGATAGAGGAAATCAACGACCATTCCCTGCGGGTTGTCGGGAACAGGGATATCAGGGCTCAAGATATTACCACTTCTCCTTATCCGGGTTTCCCCACCGATATGCAGGCCCAATTCATGGTGATGATGACCCAGGCTGAGGGGACCTCCATCATCACCGAAACCATATTCGACCGAAGATTCTCCCATGTGAACGAGCTCCTCCGGTTGGGAGCAAACATCGATGTGGTCGGGGATAAGGCCATCGTAAAGGGACAAACCCCTCTCTCGGGGGCAGAAATTTTGGCCACTGATCTGAGGGCTTCTGCCTCCCTTGTCTTGGCAGGGCTGATAGCGAGCGGAGAAACCATCATCAATGATGTGGAACATCTCAGCCGGGGATACGAAAACATCGAAGAAAAACTGAAGTTCCTCGGAGCGAACATCGAGAGATTGAGCGATTAGAGGAACGAGGGGCGAAGGATCGAAAATGGAAGATTGTATATTTTGTAAAATCGTCAATAAAGAAATCCCAGCCAAAATAGTTCTGGAGGACGAGGAAGTCGTTGCTTTCCATGACATCAATCCCCAAGCCCCTGTCCATATCCTGATCATTCCTAAAGAGCATTTTTCTTCCCTCAATGAGATCCCCGAAAACAAAATGGACTTGCTGAGTCGCATCCTTTTACAGGCCCGTCAAATCGCCAAAAATATGGGGATTGCTGAGAAGGGCTACCGAATCGTCCTCAATACAGCGCGCGATTCGGGACAAGACGTTTTTCACATCCACTTCCATCTTTTGGGCGGCAGACGAATGACCTGGCCTCCGGGCTAAAAATGGAAAATTGACCGATCCGGATCATCCATAGAATTGACAAATCATACCAAACAAGGAGGTGAAATCATGGAAATCACTTGGCTAGGACATTCGGCAGTGAAGATAAAGGGTTCGAAAACGGTCTATATCGATCCTTTTTTAACGGGAAATCCTGCAGCCTGTATGGGGCCAGAAGAAATTTCCGATGCGGATGTGGTGATCGTCACCCATCATCACGGCGATCATGTGGGGGACTCGTTCGCCATATGTAAAAAGACGGATGCCGTATTGGTCGGAATCCATGAGATCGCCGTTGAGGCCCAGGAAGAGGGCATAACCGCAGAGGGCATGAATATCGGAGGGACGGTCGAGGCCAACGGCGTGGTCATCCATATGGTTCAAGCCTGGCACTCGGCCGAAAAGGGAGACCCGGCAGGGGTGGTGGTCGAACTCGACGGAAAGACCATCTATCACGCCGGAGATACCGGACTGACCTACGACATGAAACTCATCGCCGAGTTTTTTCACCCCGACCTGAGCTTTCTGCCCATCGGAGACCGGTACACGATGGGCATTCCTTCGGCCGTCAAAGCTGTTGAGTTCACCCAGACAAAAAAAGTCATCCCTGTCCATTACGACACATTTCCTATCGTCGAGGCCGACCCGGAAGAATTCAAAAGAAGGGTCGGAGATATGGCAGAAGTCATCATTCTCAAGCCGGGAGACACCTATACCCTTTAGTCTTGGAATCGAACACTTCCTGCTCCAACCCTTTCAGGAATAAAAGCTCTTTCGCCTCTAAAGAATGGCCTACTTGATCGATGGCAATAACCTGATCGGTCACCTTCCCTATCTGGAGTTGTCCGACCCCAGGAGCAAACATCGATTGGTCGCCCGCCTTTCCATTTTCCAGAGGGCAAAAAGGACAAAAATCGTATTGGTGTTTGACGGTTTTCCTGATTCTGAGCTCGGCGGTAAAAAAGTCGACACCAAAAAATTTATCATCCTCTATCCGGACCGGGGACAAACCGGTGATATGCTCATCAAGGAATGGATAGAGAAGCAAACGGACTTAAGGCACCTCTACGTGGTGAGTTCGGATAGAGAGATCAAAACATTCGCCCGCATGAAGGGGGCCAAAGCCCTCACCTGTGAAGAGTTCGACAAACAGCTTAAAAGGAGCCTGAAAATATTCAGGGCTGCGAAGGCATCGAAAAAAACGGAGACACGATTGACCCCGTTGGAAATCGATCACTGGCTGGAAATTTTCAACAAATCCGATGAGTGACGTCACCATAATCGGCACTGGAAGACTGGGCACATCTCTCGGTTATGCCCTATCCCGTGAAGGCCATCATATTGTGGCTCTGGCCGACAGGAACCCCGCCTCAGCCAGAGAGAGCCGGCAAATCATCGGGGAAGGAAAGATTTTCAAAAAAAACGCCGCTGCGGCCCGTCAGGGAAATTGGGTTTTTCTGTCCGTTCCGGATGACGAGATAGAAAAGGTGGCCGAAGAGCTGGCCAAGTCGGATATCGAGTGGAAGGGAAAATGTGTATTTCATTGCAGCGGCCTTCACTCGACAGAATCGCTCAGATCCTTGAGGCGCGAATCGGCAGGGACGGCCTCTATTCATCCCGTTCAATCCTTTCCCCGGAAAAAGCCTTCTCCTGTCTCCTTCCGAGGCATATTTTTTGGATTGGAAGGACAAGGGGAAGCTCTTGCTGCGGCCAAGCAAATCGTGCGCCAGTTGGGTGGCAGACATGTCATTCTCAGAGCCGAAGACAAACCCCTCTACCATACGGCCTGCAGCATGGCATCCAACTTTCTTGTCACGCTTCTCGAAACGGCTATCACTCTGCTAGTACAAGCAGGAATCACCGAGGTCACCGCTTTGCAGATGCTGTTTCCTCTAGTCAAAGGAACTTTACAAAATGTAAAAAAATTTGACGCAGGCTCGGCCCTGACAGGACCGATCGTGAGGGGAGACAATTATTCTGTTCAGAAACATATCGAGGCGCTCGAAGACTATACCGAGATGCAGACTCTGTATAAAAAACTGGCTCTTCAAACCCTAAATTTTGCTCAAAAGGGGAAAAAAATATCCGGCGCTCATCTCAAGGCTATGAAGGCTTTGCTGGAAGAAAAATAACTTCTTCTTCCAGTTTCACTCCGAAGGCTTTTTTCACTCGATCCTTCAGTTCCTGAGCTAAGCTCAGAACATCCCGGGCTGTGGCCTCATTCCGGTTGATGATGAAGTTGGCATGGTGGGCAAAAACCGCCGCTCCACCGACAGTCAAGCTCTTGGCCCCGACTCGGTCCAAAAGGTAGGCAGCAGGAACTCTCCTTCCCTCAGGCAGCACGGGATTCTTAAAATAGCTTCCGGCACAGGCCATATCCCAGGGAGGATGCCTCGATTTTCTCTTCTCCAGGTTTTCGTCGATTCGTGCAGATATCTCTTCCTTCGTTCCCTCTTCGAGTAAAAAATCGGCCTTCAACAAAAGCTCACGGGTCGAACGCAAACGGCTGCTGCGGTAATCAAACCGGAAATGGTCGCGATCGACTCTGACCTCCTCTCCATTTTCGTCCAGAATCAGAGCTTCCGAGAGGAAAGTTCCGATGGCTTGGTCGAAGGCCCCGGCATTCCCGAAAACAGCACCACCTAGCGTTCCTGGGATACCCGCTAAAAATTCGAATCCTTTCCAAGAATTTTGGACACAAAACCGCACCAAATCGGATAACGAAGTTCCGGAAAGGACCTCTACCGTTCTCTCTCCCCTTTTTTTCACTCCCTGAACCTGGTTTTTAACGATAAGCCCTTGAAAACCCTCGTCATCGAATAAAAGGTTGTACCCGCCCCCGATAACATGGTAGGGAACATCCAAATCCCTGGCGGCCCGGATAATCCGGACAAGCTCAGAAATGGACGAAGCGGCGAAAAAATAGTCGGCCACCCCCCCTATTTTGAAATGCGAATGCTCCTTGAGAGAAACGGCCTTTTTCAGGGATTTGCCTAGGGCCTTCTCCAATTGCTCGGAAACATCCGGTTTATCCGAACTCATGGCTTCATTTTATCCAATGTCTCGCGAAAAGTCCAAGTCCGGCCCATCATAAATACCCGGCTCTATCCAGCTCGAAAGGACAATGCCCCCCGGCAATCTGGCGCCCCATACGGAGTTTCGTAATGTCGAGATCGCAAGGGGAAGCATCTTCAAAACCGTGAAGATTTTAAATCTGGCAGGGAATCTGAAGAGGAAGCCATCCGGAGGCGAGCGGGCACGGAAAGCAAGCTTTACTGGCATGCATATATTATTGTTCCCCCTCCAAGGAGTCGCTGGGGAAAACCAGCGGGCTGACGTTTCAGATTCCCTGACAGTTGCTTTATCACGGTTTTGGATGCTTACATCGTGAGGTTTAAATTTGGCACGGAGTTTGCTATCATATTACCGGATGTAAGTGCATCAATTGAATATTGACATTTTAATTACAGAAGGCTATTATTCAACAGTTTTTATGTGAGGTAGAAAATGAAAAAAACCGCTATTGCATCAACCGTTTTGTTAGTTTTTGCCTGTTCATTATTACCCGCACAAAATGCAGGCAGTGAAACCTATGTCAAGGCCATGACAACCGCTGACCCCAATCAGAAAGCCCAACTTTTGAAAGAATATGTCGCCAACAACCCAGGATCTCAGTATGAAAATTTTGCCTGTGCCGAACTCTGTACCCTCGCTTACAGCGGAAAAACACCCAAGGAAACCATCCAGTATGGAGAACGGGCCTTGACTCTGGGAGGCCTGGATGATCTCAAAAAGAGCCAGGTGCTTATCATCCTGGCAGGGACGTATATCAATCTTGGACAAAACCTTTCCAAGGCCAGCAATTACGCCTCACAGGTCGTCCAAATAGCCGAATCCAATAAGAGCAAAAATTCCGACCTCGCTCCCGCCTCGACCTGGAACCAGCTTATAGGGGCCGGATCCTATGCTCAAGCACAGGCATTGGAGAAAGCGAAGAACTACAGTAAAGCCGTGGATGCCTACATGAAATCCTACGACATGCTGAAAAATCCCCAGATAGTGAATGATCTGAAAAGATTGGGAAAAATTCTCTACGACGGAAAGGCCTATTCCGATGCCGAGAAAGCGCTTAAAGTCGCTGCAAACGCTGATAAGGATTTCGCCAGTGTCTATCTGTACGCCAATGCCCTGTACAGGAATGGGAAGGAAGAAGATGCCTTAAGCCACTATAAACAGGCTTATCTGAAACAAAAAAGCGGGCAGGTCGCCTTCAACATAGGGATCATCCTGGCCAAAAAAGCCGAGAAGAACGTCTCCTTCACGGATGAGGCTCTCAACTACCTTTTAGACGCTGCGTTCCTCTCGGAAGCCAATTCCCAGAAAGCGATGCAGATGGCCGAAAGCCTCTATTTCCTCTCAAAAAAAGATCTAAAGTACAATGAAAAGGTGCAGAAAATCCAAGAGCTGACCAAAAATCTCGAAGAGCTCACCAATGATTTCAATGAAAAATTCGGAGAAAAAGAGGAAGAAGAACTTTCAGAGAGCGAAAAGCAGGAAATGGAGAAGATGCTCAAAGAAATCGAATCTGAACAGGAAGAAATAAAGAAGCTCGAAGCACAAACCTTGGCGGCTTTGGAGGGATTCCAGCAGCTCGTCGAAAAGACCAAAACGAAACTGGGTATCAAATAAAGCGGGCCTACGAAGATAATCGAAAATCTGAACCATTCATCAGCCTGATCATAAGGGGGTGCGATTTATCCTGGATTATTCATGGATAATTATGGATAATAGGGAGGTTCAAGGATGGAAAAGCCCTTCAGCAAAAAGGATGCCTCCCAAAGGATCGATAAACTTCGGGAAGAAATCAAATACCATGAGAAAAAATACTATGTGGATAACGATCCACAAATTTCCGATTATGAATTCGATCTCCTCGTCAAAGAACTCCAGAAACTGGAGCAAAGGTTTCCCGACCTGATTGTTCCGGAATCCCCCTCGCAAAGAGTCGGTGAACAGTCTCTTGAGGGGTTTGTCTCCGTCGAACATTCCACACCCATGCTCAGCCTGGACAACTGCTATAACGAATCGGAGCTCATGGAATTCGAGGAAAGAATCAAAAAAATTATCCCCCAAGAAAATATCGAATATGTGGCCGAACTAAAAATCGATGGACTGGGCATTTCTATCCTTTTTCGCCGGGGAAAATATTACCGTGCCGTTACCCGCGGAGACGGCTTTAGAGGAGACGATGTCACAGCCAATGTAAAAACGATCAAAAGTCTGCCGTTGGAAATCGAATCTTCTCAAGAGGTGGAGGTTCGAGGGGAAATCTATATGCCGTTTCCTTCTTTCCGAAGAATCAACGAGGAAAGACAAGAAACCGGAGAATCGTTGTTCGCCAACCCACGGAATGCGGCAGCCGGCTCGATCCGGCTGCTCGATCCGAAGGTAGTTTCTCAGAGAGACCTGGATATGTTTCTCTATTCTCTATTCATCGGCGGAAAAGAAAAGGAAAGCCAGTGGGCAAACCTGAATATCCTGAAAGACTTGAACTTCCGGATAAATCCCCACCGGAGGTTATGCCGTTCTCTGGACGAGGTTCTCGGTTTCTACCGTGAATGGCAGAATAAAAGGGATAGCCTTGACTACGATGTGGATGGTATTGTCATCAAGGTCAATTCTACCGAGCAGCAAAAAATTCTGGGGAAAACATCCAAGTTTCCCCGTTGGGCCATCTCGTTCAAATTTCCTGCCAGGCAGGCAACAACCCTGGTGAAGGACATCATCATCCAGATCGGAAGGACCGGAGCGCTAACTCCGGTCGCCCTTTTGGAACCTGTTAAGCTATCGGGCATCACCATCAGCCGCTCGACACTTCACAACGAAGATGAAATCAAAAGAAAGGACATCCGGATCGGTGATCATGTCTTGATCGAGCGAAGCGGAGATGTCATCCCTAAAGTGGTCTCCGTGATGAAGGAAAAACGCACAGGCAAAGAGAAACGATTCGTTTTTCCCAGAAAATGCCCGGTTTGCCACTCCTCCACTTTTCAAGCTGAGGGAGAGGCCGTATCCCGCTGTACGAATCCCTCATGTCCGGCCAAACTGAAGGAATCCCTTCTTCACTTCGCCTCCCGGCGGGCCATGAACATCGAGGGTCTGGGGGAGGCGATTGTCGATCAACTCCTGGCTAAAAAACTGGTCAAGAACATCCCCGACATCTACAATCTCCGACAAGAAGACTTGGTCAATCTGGAAAGGATGGGGCCCAAAAGTGCCCAGAATCTTCTGGATGAGATCGAAAAATCCAAAGACAGAGAGATCTCACGTCTTATTTTCGCTCTCGGAATAAGATTTGTCGGAGAAAGAACATCTCGAGCCTTGGCCTCTCACTTCAGGAGTATAGATGCTTTGAAACAAGCCCGTTTCGAAGAGTTGATCCAGATTCAGGATGTGGGTCCCAAGGTCGCCGAGAGTGTCGTATTTTTCTTCGAACAGCCCGAAAATACAGAGCTTGTCCATAAATTAAAAGAAATGGGATTGAATCTTTCGCCAGCTGCTATCCTGGAAGAAGGAGAAAAACCTCTCGTGGGCCAGACATTTGTCTTGACTGGAAAGCTCTCCCGTTTCTCCAGAGAAGAAGCCGCTGAAATCATCGAAGCTCTGGGAGGAGAAGTTTCGTCGTCGGTCAGCCGGAATACGACTTATGTTGTCGTCGGTGAAGCCCCCGGTTCAAAACTCCAAAGGGCACAAAGGTTAGGAATCACTACTCTCGGAGAGACGGAATTTATCCGGCTTATTGAGCCCTATCGCAAGAGGTCAGAATAGCCGGCTTCTTTCTCTCTTCCTTCGCCCTACTTTTTCTTCTTTTTCCCAAAAAGGTCTTTTTTTAAAAGCGATTTGAACGAAAGGTCCTTCCAATTGGTTTTCCCGCCGGCTTTTTTATCCTCGTACATCTCTCTTTTCGCGATTCTGTGATCAGGATCGATCTGCAATGCCCGTGTAAACTGTTTCCTCGCTTTTACATGGAGCCCCTCTCTTTTATACAGCAGTCCCAACCCGGCAAAGGCCTCCGCACTCCATGGTTCCAGTTTCGTCGCTTTGATAAAATTCTTCTCTGCCTCCTTCCGGTAAATATGAAGTTTGGATTGCGTCAAGGCCAGTAGAAGGAAGTACTTGGCTTTGTCTTGAGAAAGTCTGACAGCCTGTTCCAGAAAAACAAGGGCCTCATCGTACCTCGCTTGATCGAACAAAGTCTTGCCCTGACGAAAGCGTTTATCCGCCTCCTTGGCTACATTCCTCCTCTTGTCTTGGACAGGGGATTTTTGCTGCTCGTCATAATCGCCTCTTCTGTTTTCATCGCTGAGTGTGTTATAGGCTTTGGTGATCTGAGCAAAAACTTCATCGATTTTCTGAAGCGTCTCAGTCGGCAAATCGCGGCTGAAAAGATCGGGATGATACTGTCTGGCCAGATTGAAATAGGCTTTTTTCGCTTCATTAGGGGAAACATCTTGGCTTACCCCCAGGATTTGGTAGTAGTTGAACCCATCCAGGTTTTTATGAAATTCCAGGACTTGGGCAATCTTTTTCTCCATGCCCTCTTCAGGTTTGGTCTCCATTTCTTCCGGAGCCGGAGGCTTTTCTTCCTCCTGAAAAGCTTCTTTTTTGAAATCCACCAAATTAAGGCAATAGAGAAGATACATGCTATGCCAGAAAAAATCACTCTCTAATTCCGACTGACTCAACAGTTCTTCAGCCGTTGACTCCCCTTTGATCATATCGAACAGCTTTCTTTCTTGGTCTGTCAAACGAAGATAGAAATCGATCGATTTGGAAAAAGGGATTTTTTTGGATAAGAATGTTTTCAGAGCAGGACTGGGTTTCATCCTTCTTATGCCTTCTTCGATCAACGTGGGTACCTTCAACTTCACATCGAATTCCTGCTCGGACAAATCCACGTTATCCTGGAACTTGATATCGGCATCAAAAACAGAAAACATGTTCAATACGATTTCTCTCATCTGATAAACTAAACCTTCTCTCAAGCTTTCCTTGGTTATCAACCCTTTTTCTATCAGGACCAATCCGATACTTTTTTTGGGCTCGATATACTCATCGATTCTATCGAAATCATTCTTCGACAGCTTCCCTAATCGAAATAAGACCTCTCCCAACATCTCAAAGGGGTGATTAGTCTTGGCATAGACGAGAAACCCATCCTGAAAAAAGAGATATTTCTGGAAATTCTGGTGATAGAAGGATATTCGTCCCCGGCTCTGCTTAACGAAGATATCCCTCAAATAAATCCCTATATGTTCCATGGGCAAACCTAACTGATCGTTTTCCTCCTCACCAGCGGAAAGAAGAGTGGATGAATCTTTCTCTGTAACATCTAAATATATACCACTTGACGATGTTTTTTCAATTATATACTTAACCGGAAAGATTCACAAATATTCCTGCAGCCCGGCGAACCTCTCCAAAACCGTGATCGAATATCCAGAGCATTAGGAAGGGCTTTCTCTCCAGTCGGATTTTATCCTCCGAAGTCGCTCAATCCCTTCCTAATGCTCTGTTCTGAGTATGGACAATATGTCATCACGGTTTTAGCGACGCTAACGCCGACGACGTGTAAATTGCAAAGCATGAAAATTTGTGATAATTTTTTTAGAATGAAAGTAGCCCTGGCCCAAATCAGTCCCAGACTGGGAGATATCCATCATAATCTTCATCTGCATATCGATCATATACAGAAGGCGAAGAAGAAAAATGTCGACCTACTCGTCTTTCCTGAATTGAGTCTTACAGGTTATACGCTTAAGGACTTGGTGGAGCATGTCGCGATTCAACCTAAGACCGATCAATCATTCAAAAAATTAAAATCCTTAAGTCAGGGAATATCTTTTGTCGTGGGATTCGTGGAAGAAAAAGAAAGGGGGATATTCTTCAATTCAGCTGCCTATTTCACTCGAGGAAAAATCGCTCACATCCACCGGAAAGTCTATCTGCCAACCTATGGAATGTTTGAAGAATTGAAATTTTACGCTCCAGGAAATAACTTCAATACCTTTCCCACATCGTTTGGTAAAGCGGGAATGTTGATCTGTTATGATTTTCTCCACTTGAGCTCGAACTATCTTCTTTTTGTCGGAGGTTCAGAGCTGATTATCGTGATAAGCGCGGCTCCCGGACGTGGACATGCGGAGGACGAATCCTATGCATCAGCCCGAATGTGGGAACTGATGGGAGAGGCCGTTTCCCGATTTTTTCAGGCCTATGTGCTTTATTGTAACAGAGTGGGGTTTGAAGATGGGAAATCCTTTGCTGGTGGCTCATTCATCTTCAATCCCGGAGGACAGCTCATCGCACAGGCTCCCTATGTGGATGAGTACTCGCTCGTCAGGAATATAGATTTAAAGGATATCCGACGTTTCCGGAAAAACCGGCCTTACAGGCGGGACGAAAAACCGGAGGTCATCTTGGAAGCGTTCAAGAGGATCGTCGAAAGATATGAAGATTAATCCCGTTTTTGTCGAGAAGCTGATCACACGTTTTATCAAGGAGGAACTCACTAAATTCAACTACAAGAAGGGAATCTTAGGACTTTCAGGAGGTTTGGACTCTACCGTATGCGCCTTTCTGGCCGAGCGAGCGCTGGGGGCCAACAACGTGATCGGCCTTATCATGCCCTATAAAGACACCTTCAACCAGGAGGTGAAAGATGCAGAAAACGTCGCTTCTCGATTGAATATAGAATTCTGTCTCGTGGACATTTCTCCGATGGTGGACGCTTACTTCACGAAATACCCTTCGGAAAACAGGATTTTGAGAGGGAACAAAATGGCCCGGGAGAGGATGTCGATCCTGTATGATTTTTCAGTACGGAAAAAAGCCCTTATACTGGGGACCAGCAACAAAACCGAACTGCTGCTCGGGTACGGAACCATCCATGGGGATATGGCCTGTGCCATCAATCCTATGGGAGACCTCTACAAATCTCAGGTCCATCAGTTGGCCCATTACCTGAAGGTGCCAGAGAAAATACGCAAGAAGAAGCCTTCGGCCGGATTATGGGCAGGCCAAACGGATGAAGACGAGCTGGGACTCACCTACGCCAAGACCGACAAAATCTTGTATCAATTGGTAGATTTAAAAAAGACGAAAAAAGAGGCGATCGCCGAAGGTTTAAAGAAGCAGGATGTGGAGAAGATCATTCGGCTCATAAAAAATTCGGAATTCAAACGGCGGATGCCTCCTATTCCTAAGATATCCAACCGGACCGTCGGGCATGATTTTCTCTTCCCTTATGACTGGGAGAAATAGGCAATGCCTGAGGGAAAATCGTCACCTCAGAAAAAGGGAGATCTTTATGTCGTGGCCACTCCCATCGGTAATCTCGAGGATATCACTTTAAGGGCCTTAAGAATATTGAGGGAGGTTGCTGTTATCGTCTGCGAAGATACACGCCAGACGGTTAAAATTCTCAACAAATACAGCATAAAGAAAAAATTGTTGAGCTATTATCATCCCCGTGAACAGCAAAAAGTGCCCAAGATCATGGGTTTGCTCCTGCAGGGCGATGATGTAGCCCTCGTTTCTGACTCAGGGACGCCAGGCATATCGGACCCAGGTTTCCCTCTGATAAAAGAGGCCTTAGCCCATGGGATTCGAGTCATCCCCATCCCCGGTCCGTCTGCGTTAACCGCAGCCCTTTCCGCAGCCGGTTTGCCCAGCCATAAATTCCTTTTCTTGAGCTTTCCCTCACCAAAAAAAGAGGCCTCTCGGAAGTTGCTGCATTCTGTAAAAAGTGAAACAGCCACCTTGGTCTTTTATCTCCCTGCAAGAAGACTACCTACATTCCTTAAAATCGTCCACGAAACCCTGGGAAACAGGAAAATTGTTATCGCCAGGGAAATGACGAAAAAATATGAGGAATTTATCCGAAGCACGCCACAAGAATGGTTAACCAATTCGCGTAAAGTTCTCCTCAAGGGCGAACTGACCCTGCTCGTTGAAGGCTATTCAAAGAAACAAACGGCCTGAGGCAAGCAAAAGGCCAAAAAATCGTAAAAAGGAGGAAGGTGAAAAAATTTTTAGAAAATACTTGACATTAAGACGCTAAGATATTATATTATTACTGCACTAAGATATTAATAGGAGGTACAAAATGGCTATAATCAGATGGGATCCCTTCAGGGACCTTGTCACACTGAGAGAAAAAATGAACCGTCTTTTTGAGGATGCGGTTACCGCAAGAGGAGAGGATCGGGATATGATCGCCAGTACATGGACACCTTCGGTCGATATTTACGAAACAGAAGACTCGATCGTTCTGAATGCAGAAGTTCCTGGAATCAATGAAAAGGACATCGAGATCAAAATCGAAGACAACACACTGACTCTCAAAGGCGATAGAAAATTTGAAAAGGAAACCACAGAGGAAAACTACCATCGAATCGAGCGCTCCTACGGTTCTTTCTTCCGTTCTTTTTCCATCCCCAGAAATGTGGATCAGGAAAAAATAAACGCCGAACACGACAATGGAGTCATTAGAATTACCATGCCCAAAAGACCTGAATCCAAGCCGAAAACAGTCAAGGTTCTCAAACCGCAGAAGAAAAGCCAATCAAAAACAAAAAAATAAAAAAGCAAAGGCTTTTTGAAGGCGCCCTGTTCGGATGATCAGGGCGTTTTTTTTTCTTCACCGCTACCCCCCAAAGAATAGTCACCTAATCAGGCCTGGGCAAGAGTAAGGGCCCGGATCTCTTGGGCGCCGGCTTCTTTCAAGATCAAACTGCATTCCTGAAGGGTTGCCCCCGTCGTGAAAACATCGTCGACAAGAAGCAAAACCCTTCCTTTTATTTCTTCTGAACGGGTGACTCTGAAGGCTCCCTTCAAATTTTTTTTCCGGTCTATCACCCCAAGGACAGTCTGCGGAGGTGTGTTCATTATCTTGACCAGGCTTCTTTTGTTGACCGGAACGTTTTTTAACTTAGCCAGTTCGCCGGCGAGGACCTCTGCTTGATTGAATCCCCTCTGGGCTCTCTTTTCGGGATGAAGAGGAACTGGAATAAGGGCATCAAGATCCCACCATAAGGATTCTTCTCTCTCCAGGGCTTTTAAAGCGAACAAGGCCAATGGTTTCGCCAGTGCCCTGTAACCTCTATATTTATAGAGGATAATGATATCTCTTAATTTCCCCTCGTATCGACCACACGATCGATGCACCGAAAAAGCCTTTCCCCGCTGCAAACACTCGCGACAAAAATGAGGCTCTCCGGAATCGTTAAAAAATCTTCCGCAGCATAAACAATACGAATCCCGGACAGGATAAATCTCCTGAAGACAAGAATGGCAGATAATCCTCTCTCCGGGAAGCTCTAACAATCGCGAACATAATTCGCAAAGGGAAGGGAAAAATATCAGCTCGGCGTGTTTCAGAAAAGAAGCGGTCTTCTCTCGAAAAGAAGACCTCAAACAGAGCCTTCCTCTTCCTTCTCCTGACAGTCAATACAAAAGGGAGTCCAAGGAATAGCATTCAATCTTTTTTTTCCGATGGTCACCCCGCAACTCTGGCATACACCATAGGTGCATTTCTCTATTCTTCCCAGAGCCTCATCAATCAATTTCAATTGGACACGCTCAGCATCCGATAGGCTCAACAGGAATTCTTTGGTGTATGAACTCTCTGCTTTATCTCCCATGTCCATTGCAATTCCTGGATCTTCCACCTCTTTACTTTCGTTGTAAAACTCGCTGAGAGTATCAACGATCTCTTTTTTTCTTTCCAGGAGTTTTCTCTTATACCTTTCTTTTTCTTTTTTATTCAATCTCTCCCCCTATTTCGCGTAATGTCTTCCTTGGATAATGGTTAACGAACGATATATTTGTTCCAGGAGAACGATGCGAGTCAGCTCATGAGAAAATGTCATCCTGGACAAAGAAAGAAGAAAATTGGCTCTCTTGAGTATTTTATCGGCCAAGCCCAAAAAACCTCCCACGATAAAGGTCACACAACGATTCGAACTTGATCCGATCTCCTCAATAAAACCGGCTAACTCAGCGGAACTCATTTCTTTTCCTTTATCAGAAAGGCAGATAATATAGTCTTCTCCAAGGTGCTTTTCAAGCCCCGCCGCTTCGATTTCTATAATCTTTTCACTCTCCTTTTCTGTCAATCCGCGGGCTTCCTTTGTTTCGATCAACACACATCTCCCCAGTCTCTCTATTTTCTCAAGGTACATTTTTTGCAATTCCCTCAAGCTTCGATTTTTGGTTTTTCCTGGCCACATGACTTTTAGCTTCATAAAAAATCTCAGTATCAGAATAAAATTGTCCATAAAAAATAATGATTAAAATGGAAAATGTCAATCATTTTCTGTTGGTTGGGATCAAAAAAGAAGAAGATCTAATAGGCCAAGCGGGAGGCGTCTCCCCAAAGCTTTTCGAGCAAATAATATTCTCTGGCCTCTATCGAAAATATGTGGGCGATAAAATTGCCGTAATCCATCAAGATCCATTCTGCATTTTCCCTCCCCTCTATGCTCAAGGGCCTTACCTGCTCTTTTTTCAGCTCTTGTTCAATGCTCTCACAGATGGCTATATTCTGCCTTTTAGAATTACCCTGCATGATGACAAAGTAATCTGTGAAGGAAGATATCTCCCGCAAATCGAGAATGAGGATATTTTCCGCTTTTTTTCCCTGGCTCGCCATAATGGTCATCTTCACTTCTCTGGGAAGGTTTCTTTTGCTGATTTTGGTTGGATTTGGCTTATTCATTTTCCTCTCTGATAAAGTTTGTTTTGCCGGATATATTTCTCTACTGTTTCGGTCACAAGGTTTTTTATGGATTTTCCCGTTTTGATCTTTTCTCTAACATCTCTGGAGGCGATATTCAAGGTTGGAATTGCCAAAAAAAAGATTTTATGGCTTCCATACCGATCCTCCTTATAATCAAAGGGCTCAGATACCCAGACAATTCTATCCGTGTATTCCTTTCCTATAGTCTTCGCTGCCTCCTTCAAATGATATCCAGGACGGCTGATAACAACGAAGTGGCACTGTTCCAACAATTTCTCATGTTCCCGCCAGGTATCAATTTCTAAAAAAGCATCCACCCCCAGTATGAAGAACATGGAAGCTTTTGGAAATTTTGCCTTCAATTTCTCCAAGGTCAGGATGGAATAGGATTTCCCTCCGGCGTCTATTTCAATCGACGAAGGGACCAATCGTGGATAGGAGGAGATGGCCAGCTCAACCATTTTCATGCGATGAGAGGCGGGGGCTATATCTGGAGAGACTTTATGGGGGGGGATGGAGGATGGAATGAATAAAATCCTATCCATTCGGAAAGCTCTCTGTACTTCTTGGGCTGCTTTCACATGTCCCGTATGAATGGGATTGAAGGTCCCCCCAAAAATTCCTATTCTCTTCCTATTCATGATGGCTGCGCATTCGTCTCCAGATGAGCCAAACCTTGGGCCATGGTTGCGACCAATTCTTTGATTCCCTTTTTCATCAGGGCAGAGATGGCGAAAAGAGGGAGCCCTTCTTTTCGAGCGAGAGCTTTAATCTTTTGCAGCCTCTTCTCGTCCTTTCCGAGCAGGTCTATTTTATTGGCCACCAATATTTGCGGTCTTTTCAGTAAACGGGAATCGAATGCTTCTAGTTCTCTCAACACGGTTCGGTAATCACGAGCCGGATCCCTTTGAGTGAAAGGGGACACATCGACAATGTGAACCAGTATCTTTGTTCGTTCCACATGCTTCAGGAACTTTACTCCCAACCCATGACCCAGGTGAGCGCCTTCGATCAATCCTGGAATATCCGCCACAACGAAGCTGCGCCATTCGTCGATATCGACAACGCCAAGATTGGGCACCAGGGTGGTGAAAGGATAATCGGCTATGACCGGTTTGGCCGCTGAAATTTTCGATATGAGAGTGGATTTACCGACATTGGGAAATCCGATAAGACCCACATCAGCTATGAGCTTCAACTCGAGTGTCAATTCAGTTTCTTCCCCTGGCCGGCCCTCCTTCCGAATTTTAGGCGCCCTGTTGGTGGAGGAGGCGAAGGAGGCGTTTCCCCTTCCTCCTTTTCCTCCCTTTGCTGCAAGAAATTTCTGTCCATCCCGGACGAAATCAAAAAGAATCTCTTCCTTGTCCTTGGCTCTGACAATGGTCCCTACCGGAACCCTGAGGCACAGGTCGCTTCCCGATTTTCCCTGACGGTTTCCGCCTTCTCCATGGGCTCCCTTTTTTGCTTTGTTCAAGGGATGAAAACGGAAATACGCCAGTGTGTTGAGATTTTTGTCGGAGACGAAAAAGATGTTCCCTCCGTTCCCGCCCCGACCCCCGTCAGGGCCTCCTCTCGGCACCCCCCTCTCCCTCCTGAAGCTTAAACATCCATCGCCGCCTTTACCAGCCCGGAGGGTCACGTTGACTTGATCAACAAACATGTTCTACGGAGTCTGACCTCCTAGGCAGGGGAAATAGAGACAAACTTCTTATTTTTTCCTCTGGTCTCAAAAACAACGGTCCCTGTCCTCAGCGCAAAAAGCGTATCGTCCTTTCCTCTTCCCACATTCTTTCCCGGATGAAAGGGAGTCCCTCTCTGCCGGATGAGTATCGATCCTGCCTGGACGAATTGTCCATCGTGGCGTTTAACCCCCAATCTTTTGGAATGGCTTTCCCTCCCGTTCTTCGCACTTCCACCTGATTTTTTATGGGCCATTCTATTTCTCCTTCTTGGTGGTTATTTTCTTTTTTTTGGCCGGAGCTTTTTTCGTAGGCGGTTTTTTCTCCCCAGTTTTTTTGGTCGAGACTCCAGATTTAGCCGCTTTCGGTTTGGTTTTTGGAGAAGCCGCCGTCTTCCCTTTCTTTTCGACCTTTTTCGCAACAGGCTTTTTTTCTTTTTTCACTGGCTCTTTTTTCTTGACATCAGCTGCAGGGACTTTCGGCGCTTCCTTCGCCACAGCTTTTTCTTCTGCCGCCATTTTCTTCTTCGCAACTTTTCCCTCTGGAGCAATCTCCTCGATCTTGATTCTGGTCAGAAGCTGACGGTGACCTTTCATCCTCCGGTATTGCTTCCTTCGTTTTTTCTTGAAAACGATGACTTTTTTATCCTTGAAATTTTCGATGACCTCACCGATGACCTGAGCCTTATCGACGACAGGAGTTCCGATGAGAATATGTTTCTTATCCTCTATCAAAAGGACCTGATCGAAAGTAATTTTTTTCCCTTCTTCTGCATCGAGTTTCTCGATATCCAAGACATCTCCCACCTGCACCCTGTACTGTTTTCCACCGGTTTTAATCACAGCATACATTTTTAACCCTTCAATGATAGTATTCAACAAATAAAAAGATGTCTAACTTTAACATATGGCACAAATTCTGTCAATAAGAGTACCCCATAGGTAAGCACCCTGATTTCCGTGACGGAGGCGATATCTTACTGCTTGACAAAAAAACTCCCTTTTTCTACCTTAAGAAAAGGATTTTTTGAATTCCGTTCGGGCGGTTAGCTCAGCGGTAGAGTACCGGTCTTACAAGCCGGGTGTCACTGGTTCGAATCCAGTACCGCCCACCAGAATTTTCCCCTGTTTCTCCGTAAAGTTGATCGCGTGCGACTGCCTTCATTCGCATCTAACGAACCTTATTGGTTGCGTTCTGATTGAGGTTAAGGAGCCGTTGCCAGATATTACGGTGTGTGCAGAGCCAACTTTTTACGGTTGGTGGCACGGATAGAAGGATGGTTCAAAAGACCGATGAGAGGAGGACAAATAAGAAAGAATAAAAAAACTTGCGTTATGTCATCATAGAAGGATGTAAAGAAGAGGTTGGCTGGATTGAGATATTGGCTCTTAACACCGGCCTCCCTTGGATAAACGATAGCTCTTCGCCGGAAGAACACAATTCCATTTCCTCATATGCGATAGCTTTTTAGGAGATAGATAAGAGGCAAATTTGGATGATTCTTTATTGACTGTGAGAGAGACCTGTTCCTATAAAAAACCAATGATTTCTATGAAAAGGGAAAAAAGGATTTGAGTTGTTGACAAAGGAAGATTTTCAAATTGTTGCTTATAATTAGGCGGATTTAGGATATAAGAAAGGTCAAACATATACTTTTATATCTCCTCTTCACATATATATGGCAATAGGGTTAAGGGAACAAAAGATTTCTCATTTCAAAAGCCAGGAAATGGCGCATTTTGTATTTGACTTTTCCAATCCTTTGATATAGTCTTCGAGTCTAAATGTATGAACATTTATACATATAGTTCAGTTCTCCGCAAAGAGGAGGAAAATATGGATAAATCAGAATTGGAATTGTTCAAGAAACATGCCGAGACTTGCTGTATTTTTTGCAACGAAAGAAGGCTGATGATCATGTGGTCATTGGGAGAAGGAGAGAAAGCCGTCGGCGAAATCGCTAAAGAATTGGACCTGTCTTCTCAAGCCATATCCCAGCATCTGCGCCTGATGAAGGACAGGGGAGTTGTGATATCTAAGCGTCAAGGACGCATGATTTTTTATAGGCTGGCCAATCCTAAATTCCTCGAAGCCCACCGGATGATCCGGTGTGTAATACAGGAAAATCTTAAATAATAAGGAGGTGAGATAATGCCGAGTTTGGCAGTCAGACATGACGGAAAAAAATTTATGTGGGACAAAGGAATTTATGAGACGAAACAAGAGGCTGAAGAAAAAATGAAATCTTACCTTAAGGATGATTTTAGTGTGATAAACCTGGAGGATGAAGGAAAATATCTGCTTTACACACGAAGGATCGTCACAGAAATCGTCCTGGAAGAAGGAGGTCAACCAATATGAAAGGATCAGTACTTGTGGTGGGGGCCGGTCCCGCAGGAATGCGGGCCACGATCGAACTAGTCCAACAGGGATTCAAGGTTTTTCTTGTAGAAGAAAAACCGACCATCGGCGGCAAGATGGCCCAGATCGATAAGATGTATCCATCTAACGAGTGTTCGACCTGCACGATTCTGCCGCGTATGCTGGAACTGACCAGCAATCCCGACAATATCAAGATTTTCGCCTTTTCGGAGGTGACGGATATCGAGGGAACCGCTGGAGATTTTAAAGTCAAAGTGACCAAAAAACCGAGGTATGTGGATCCCATTAAATGCACAGCTTGCACGGACTGTTTCCCAGTTTGCCCGGTAGGCGGCGTTCCCATGGAATTTAATTTTGGCCGGGGTGTCTCCAAAGCCATAACCTTTTATTCCCCCTTTCCGCCAAGAAAAGCAATCATCATTCCTGAAAAATGCGATTATTTGGTTAAAGGAAAGTGTGGAGATAAAGAGCAGCCCCCTTGCGTGATCGCCTGCAAGCCGGAAGCTATCGATTTCGATCAAAAACCTCAGGAGGTGGAATTGAATGTCGGCGCGGTCATCCTTGCCATGGGCATGGATGAGAGAACGACAGAGGCTTCGGATAGCTTCGGATACGGTCAAGTACCCAACGTGCTCATGGCCATCGAATATGAAAGGCTGCTTTCAGGGCTCGGCCCGACTGGTGGTGTGGTGAAACGGGATGACGGAAAAGAACCCCAATCCGTTGCCTGGGTCGTCATCGATGACACTTCACCCGTTGCCTTCTTGACCGCCGTCGCAGAGGCATTGGGAACAGTGGAAAGAAATCCGGATGTTTCAACTTCCATTCTTTATACGGACTTGCACCTTACCAAAAATTCTCATGAAGAGTTTTATCAGAAGAGTAAAGAAAGCCCCATCCAATTCATCCAATCAAACTGCAATTCTATCTCGGAAGGGAAGGATGGCAATGTTTCCTTATCTTATACAAAGGATGGAAAAGAAAATAGCCGGCTGGATGTTGAAATGGCGGTTCTCGCTGCGCCCAGAGCTCCGACTTCAAGCGCTAAGAAACTTGCCGAGAAAATAGGACTTACTCTGGATGATGTGGGATATTTCCAGAAAAAGTCGGGGGACTCTCACCCTCTCCGCACCGTTCGTGAGGGCATTTTTGTCTGCGGGAGCATCCAAGAGGCGAAAGGGATTGAAGATGCGATCGTCCAATCCTGCGCGGCAGCGGCAAATGCCGGAGCCCTTCTGGCATCGGAAAGAAACACAGAAATCACATCCCCCCCGGAAAAGGAATTTCTCACCGTAAAATCAGATGATGAGCCGTCTGTGGCTGTGGTCATATGCCGTTGTGGGAAAAATATTGCAGGACTCCTGGATATCGACGAGCTGGCCGAATACAGTGAATCACTGCCTCATGTCAAACATGTCGAACTGACTCCCTTTGGCTGCGATGGGATTAAGATCAAAGAGCTGCTCCAGAGTAAAAAGTACAATAGGCTAGTGTTGGGAGGATGCTCTCCGCGAACCCATGAGCCGCTCTTTCAGCTCCATACCGAAATGGGAGGACTGAATCCTTATCTCTTAGAGATCGTCAACCTGCGCAACCACTGCACTTGGGTGCACTCAAAGGATCCGAAAAAGGCGACTGAAAAGGCAAAGACATTGATGAGGATGGGTGTCAATCGTGCTAATTTGCTCGAACCCTTAAACCCGATTCATGTTCCAGTCACATCAAGCGGTCTGGTGGTGGGAGGGACACCGAGTGGGATTGCCTGTGCTTTGAAACTGGCTCAGATGGGATTTCAGGTTCATCTCGTCGAGAGCGAGAGTAGCTTGGATGAGGTCAATGGAAACAACAGCCCGCATATGAAAGCCCTTATAGAACAGCTTCAGGGGAACGAAAGCATAAAAGTGCACACAAACACACGAATAGCCGGAGTAGCGGGATTTATCGGAAATTACATGGCCTACCTGGCTAATTCAAGTTCAGATGGGGAGATCGAGATCGGCTCTATAGTCATCGCCACAAATGCCGATATGAAAGCCGATTCAGCCGAGAAAGACTACGAGAAGGATTTGATCCTCTCCAGAGATGAGAACAATTTCTTCATCGGAATGCTCGGCATCCTCAATCCTTTGGATTTCAATACCGACGGCGTGTTTAAGTGCGGATCAGCGCGAGAGGAGATGGGCATTCTGGAGTCGATCATAGACGGAGAAGGGGCGGCCTCCCGTGTGGCCGGTATCATTTCGAAAAAGGAGTTGGTCAAAGCTCCCACTGTCTCGATCGTTGTGGATGAATGCTGCGATGGATGTGCCTACTGTATCGAGCCCTGTCCCGCTCAGGCGCTGACCCTGATCGAGTACAAACAGCATGACGGAAGCATCAAAAAGACCGTCGATTCCAACGAAGCGATCTGCAGAGGATGTGGAATCTGTATGGCAACCTGTCCCAAGAAAGGAATATACGTCAATCATTTCAGGCCTGAGTTCTTCACCACGATGATTCAATCTTTAAGGGAGGCAGAATAAGATGTCTGAAAATTTTGAACCCATCATTCTTGCATTTTGCTGCAATTGGTGTTCCTATGCGGCCGTCGACGCAGCCGGCACGGCGCGGATACAATATCCATCCAATGTCCACGTGATTCGCTGTATGTGCTCCGGAATGCTGCATCCGAATTTCATCATCGATGCACTTACTCAGGGACATGCCGATGGCGTCCTCGTCTGTGGGTGTCATCCAGGTGACTGTCACTATCAGGAAGGCAACAAAAGAGCAGAATCCCGGGCCGAAGCCATTACTCTCATGTTGGAGGATTTCGGACTGGAGGAGGAGCGTTTCAAACTGGAATGGATTTCTGCCTCAGAAGGACCCAGGTTTGCCAAAATTGCCGAAAAGATGACAAACACAATCAAGGAATTGGGACCGAATCCTTATCGCAGCGGATAATTTTAGAGGGCTTCTAATAAAAATTTCTTGAAATTGTGTACTTCTTTCCCCAGAGTTCTAAAAAGACAATACAAGTACGCGGAAGGATGTAAATAGGTCTATTTTCTGCAATAAAGTATGTCAATATCTGACAGGCTAGCTTGGGTAGCCAAGAAAAATTCGCAACGAACTCCTCTAGAAAAAGATATTCTCTAAACTACCCTCGTGAGATCCAAATATAAATTAAAAAAAATTTGGGCTAATTACAGGGGGTTTAAACCTCGGAGGCAGTAGGAACCTCTTTTATCGCCTTCATCCTGATCAGATGCCTCTGTCGTGTCAAAAGGTCGCTTCCTTAAAAGCAAAAGGCGAAAAAAAGAAGGGGGGCTGGCTGTAGGGACTGTTCAATGCAGGAGCTTTAGAAGGGGAAATACGATTTTGCCCAGCCAGCAAACAAAACCGTTTTTTTCTTAATAACGTCCGTTTTTTAAAAAAAAATAAAGATAAGATGAATTTTCTGTTAAAAATCGCTTCCCGATCCGATTGGATCGAAAACATCCCCAATGCTCTCCTCCCTCGATCAGGCACTCAGAGAAGCTTACCACCCCCAGAGGCGAGAAAAGCCACAAAAATATCACCTCTTGATTCACCTTCAAGAGGGATTGTCATCTATTCCTCATTGTCTCAGAATGAAGCCGCGGGAGAAAAACATGGGCCGTTTTCTATCAAACAGGAAGAAAACGAATTCAGGACAATGAGAAAGACAAAGATTTTGATCGTCGAAGACGAGAGCATCGTCGCCCGTGATATACGAAACATGCTGGTCGGTCTGGGATACGAGGTAGCCGCTGTCGTTCCCGGAGCCTCGGCAGCGGTCCAAAAAGCCCAAGAAATGAAACCCGATCTCGTGCTCATGGATGTGATGCTTCAGGGAGAAACCACAGGAGTCGAAGCCGCCGAAAAGATATACAACCGCTTCAATATACCGGTCGTCTACCTCACAGCCTATGCTGATTCTTCAACGGTTCAGCACGCAAAAAAAACCGAACCTTTCGGCTATATCATCAAGCCTTTCGAAGAAAGAGAGCTCCAGACGACGATTGAAATCGCTCTTTACAAGTACCAGATGCAGATGCAGCTCAAGGATAGGGAACGTTGGCTGTCCACCATCCTGAAAAGCATCGGAGATGGAGTGATTGCGACCAACCAAGATGGTTTGATCACATTCATGAATCCTCTTGCCGAATCCCTAACCGGTTGGAGACTGGAACAAGCCCTGAACAGTCCTCTTGGTAACATATTTAAAGTCATGAATGAGAAGCCGGGCAAGCTGCAGAAGATTTCGGTTAAAAAAATTTTGAAGGCCGAGGAATCCACACTTTCGGATGAAACCGTTCTCGTCTCCAAAGAAAACAAAAATACACCTATCGACTTCCGCTTGGAACCGATTAGGGATGACGGAGGCAAAGTTTCAGGGGTTGTGCTGGCCTTTACTGATATCACGCCTCGAAAGAAGGCTGAAGAGGACCTAAAAAAAAGCTTCCGACAGCAAAAGATCGCTATGGAAGGGACGGTGAGGGCAATCGCCACCACCATCGAGACGCGAGATCCGTACACAGCCGGTCACCAAAGACGGGTGACCAAACTCGCCTGCTCCATCGGGGAGGAGATGGGCCTTTCCCGAGATAAGATAGAAGGACTGAGAATGTCCGGCGAACTGCATGATATAGGAAAGATCCACGTGCCTGCTGAAATCCTCAGCAAGCCTGGGCAAATTTCAGAAGCGGAATACAACATCATAAAAACTCATCCTCAGGTCGGGCATGACATTCTAAAAACCATCGAATTTCCCTGGCCGGTGGCGACAATCGTTCTTCAGCATCACGAACGGATGGATGGAAGCGGCTACCCATTGGGACTCAAAGGCAAGGATATTCTGCTTGAAGCCAGAATTCTGGCTGTATCTGACGTTATCGAAGCTATGGCGACCCATAGACCCTACAGGCCGGCTCTCAGTATCGAGGAAGCATTGAAAGAAATTTCAAGAAATAAAGGGAAACTCTACGATTCGAAAGTGGTTGAAGCCTGCCTGAAAATCTTCCTAGAAAAAAAATTCAAATTGGAGTGAAATCTTATTCATTATGCTTTAAAATATGATTTCATCCCCTTGAATCTTGGCGATTATCTATTCCGATCCGGAAAGGGAAAAGGTAATGAAAATCAATCCGGTTATCTGGTTAGCGGCTTCGATTATTGCCTGTCTGGGGGGACTTGTTGCATTTGTATTCTTGTTTGTCTTGGATTTCAACGTCTACTGGCTCATACTCTCGCCGATTATTATCGCCATTTATGAAAGCCCTGCGGCCTACTTTTTCTGGATGTATAAGAAAACCAGGTCAGTAAGTACGAAATCGGATAATGGAAGCGCCCCCGACGGGATTTGAACCCGTGTTGCCGCCTTGAAAGGGCGATGTCCTTGACCAGGCTAGACGACAGGGGCGCGAGGGTAGTGAGCCGTGCTGGACTCGAACCAGCGACACCCGGCTTAAAAGGCCGGTGCTCTCCCTCTGAGCTAACGGCCCTTCCTGAATGAAGTTGTATTTATAAAGGAAAATAAGCAAAGAGTCAATATCAGCCTAGCGGCTCGATCTTGACGATGATCCATCTTCCCCGATGAGGTAAATTCAAGGTCTCATCCATTAGGATGTATCTTCTCAAATAAAAACGGTAGTCCTTTGCTCCATCTTGGCCTGTCGCCCTCACGTCGACTTCCATGGAATAAACATCCCCCGTCAGATCCCGAGTATTGGGAAGGTTTCCGGCCCCAAGGGAAAATTCGGCTATTTCCTCTTCTTTACGGGCTTCGGCCACAGCATCGTTGTACTCTTTTTGCATTTGGCTGTGACGTTCACGTTCTTCATCGTAAGCAGCTTGAGCCTCATCTACCCCCCTCTGGGCTGCTCTTCTTGCCGCAGCTGTCCTTGCATTTTTCTGTTTCTCTTTGGCTTCATACAGAGCGTCTTCCAAATCGAGAGTCGGTCCCACATGGTCCTCCAGCTCCTTTTTCAATTCCTTTTCTTTTTTATCCATCTCGGGCAGTTGGGCCGGAGTGATTTCTTCCTCTGTCGCATTGATGATTTCCCAGCCGTTTTGCGCATCGATGGAAATAGGCTCAATAGCCATTGTCGATAGGGTTGTTCTGTCGTTTAATGTTAGCGCACTAAAATATCTTTTTAACAGGCCTTCTTCGGGTCTTGAGGAACAGCTGTTTAAAACGCTTAAAAGAAGAATTATTCCCATAACGGAAAAAATTTTTCGATGCATCCTTCCTCCTTTTTTTCGAAGATGTTTTAGTTTTTCCAATTTTACTTTTTTTTTTTGCCAAAAAGCAAGCCTAAAAAAGGATGAATTTCAAATATTTTCTTCGAACCAAGCAGATAGCGGGAACTCCCTCCTTTCCGCTATAAAGCCATGTTTTATGGCCTTTCAAAAGCCGAAGGAACATTTTTTCCATTCCTGAACCTTCTGAGATACAGAGGGAAGCCAGCCGTGTTTATGTATCGTGTAAACGTAATCCCGGTTGAACATGCGGCCCAATGGCTAAAAAAAATTTTTTATTTATTGTTGACAAGGGAGAATTTTATCCATAGAATTTAATGTAATTATAGGATATTCAATATATTACCTATAGTTTTAATAGGTTTACAACCAATGCCGAATCACTGAAGCCCCCAGAAGATATTCGGTCCACATATCTTATAATTACTTGCAAATACCAGGTGTTATTCTCTCTATGAAGCCACTTGGTAGCACATATATTGCTTATAATTCTATTAAGGAGGTGAAAATGGCTGTTAGATTAGCAGAAGAATGGTTTACCATCTGTGCAGGATGTGAAGTAACGATCCTTGACATTGGCGAGCCACTTCTCGACATTTTATCCAAGCTTGAGATTGTCCATATGCCGGTCTTGATGGACCATAAAATGTGGGGACAGAAAGGCGACCAACCTGGCCCAGAAATTCCCGAGGCCGATGTGGGAATTATTTCCGGAGGAATCCGCACAGATGAGAACAAAGAAATCGCTGAGGAGATGCGGAAAAAGTGCAAGACTCTTATTGCTCTGGGCTCCTGTGCCTGTTATGGCGGTGTCCCCGCTCTGGCCAATCAATTTATGGCGCATGAAATTTACGACAAGGTTTTTCGAGATAGCATCTCCACTGACTCGGCCGATACTCCTAATCAAGGAGTGTCCCCCTTTACGGACAGAATCTACGCTTTGCATGAAGTGGTAAACGTTGACCTCAAGCTGCCCGGTTGTCCGACAACACCCGACATGGTTGCAGAAGCGCTCACTGCGCTCTTGGAAGGAAGGGAAATCAACTTGCCGACGAAGAGTGTATGCGATGAATGCCCCACAATAAGGGAGAAGAAAGCTGTTGCAAATTTGAGAAGGCCGCTTGAATCGGTAGACTTTGAACCCGGGAAACCTCTGGATACCGTACGGTGTTTTATGGAGCAAGGTTTCCTGTGCAACGGTCCTGCAACGAGAGCAGGCTGTGGTGGAGCTGAGAAAACACCAAGATGTATAAAAGCCTATATGCCCTGCCGTGGATGTTTCGGTCCTCTTTCAGATACGGCCAATCCGATGGTCGATATGATGGGCGCCCTGTCCACTATTGGTCTTGATGTCAAACAAATACCAGACCGCGCCGCGACCTTCAACAGATTTGCCGGGGCTGGTCGTTTGCGGCCTCTTCCAAAAAGGAGTTAAATCATGGGAAAAACATTAACAATTCAACCTGTTACGAGAATAGAGGGCCATGCTCGGATAACTATCCAGCTCGATGACGCTGGAAATGTAAGCGACACTCAATTTAATGTCCTCGAATTAAGAGGCTTCGAGAAGTTCTGTATCGGCAAACCCGTTGAAGAAATGCCCAGAATCACCACCCGGATATGCGGGGTTTGTCCCTGGTCTCATCATAATGCTTCCGCTAAGACAACCGATGCAATTTTCGGAGTCGATCCGCCTTCCGCTGGAAAAAAGCTGAGAGAGCTTTGCAACAGTATTGCCTACATGGAGGAACATATCCTCCACTTCTATTTCCTAGCTGGCGCAGATTTTGTGCTCGGACCTGGTGCTGATTATTCAGTCAGAAATGTTATCGGAATTCTGGCTGAAGCGCCAGATATCGCCAGAAAAGTGGTCCGTGTCAGACACATGGCAGCCCATATGCTGGAGATGATTGCTGGGAAAGCCATCCATCCCGCGGCAGCTGTTCCAGGAGGATTCAGCCGTCCTTTGCTCGAAACAGAGAGACAAGAATTGAGGAAGATGGCGGATGAGTGTTTAGAGCTGGCCAAATTCTCCATATCCTTCGCCAAAGAGAAGCTCTTCCCCAAGTATATGGATGTCGTTAAGTCTTTGGGTGTGATCAACACAGGATTTTTAGGAACCGTGAAGGATGATGGTTCTATGGATCTGTATGACGGAAAGCTGAGAATGATGAATGCCGACGGTTCCTATGAAGATTTCAAGTACGAGGAGTACACAGACTATATCCGCGAGCATGTCGAACCCTGGAGTTATCTGAAATTCCCCTATATGAAGAAAGCCGGTGAATTTTCTATGGATCTGGATAATCCAAATGGAATCTATCGCACCAATACATTAGCCAGGATGAATGTCTGTGATAAGATCGACACACCCTTAGCTCAAGCTGAACTGGAGGAATTCAGAGAAAAATTCGGCCGCCCGGCCCAGCCGACTCTGCTCTATCACTGGGCAAGGTTGATCGAGCTGCTCTATAATGCAGAAAATACGATTCGGCTCCTTGATGATCCCGAGATTACGAGCACGGATATAAGAAAGAAAGTCGAGCCGAGAGCTGCCAGAGGTATCAGCAGTGTGGAAGCGCCCCGAGGAACACTGATCCATGACTACGAAACAGATGAGAATGGCCTGGTGACAAATGTCAACCTGATCGTCGGCACCACGCACAACAATGCACCCATGAATATGTCTGTGAAAAGCGCGGCCAAAGCTCTGATCAAAGACGGCAAATATGATGAGGAAATCCTGAACACGATCGAGATGATGATCCGGGCTCATGATCCGTGTCTCTCGTGCTCAACTCACAGGTTGGATGGGAAACTCGGTGTGAAAATCGATATCATTGATCCTGAAGGAAATCATTTAGCTACTTTCTCCAATCTTCAAAGATAGACCTGACTGCTCAAGATCCTTATTGAGCGCCTATTTTTAATGGGGATTAAGCTGCCTCAATTGCGGTGCACTTTCAGAAGCAGAGGTTGATTTTCCGGACTAAAAATGGATCAGCTCCCTGAATATTGCCAAAAAGAAATTTTAATAGCCGGATGCGGGAATATCCTTTTCGGTGATGATGGATTCGGACCTGAAGTCGTTGAATATCTGAATAGTCACTACAGGATCCCAGAAAACATATGTCTTGCAGATACGGGCACAGGCATAAGGAAAATTCTGTTTACCCTAACTTTGAGCGAGGTCCGACCCAGAATCATTGTGGTTATCGATGCCGTGGATAAGGGAAAAAAGCCAGGGGAAATTTTTGATCTCTCTCTTGACGAGATGCCTATAGAAAAAATCGATGACTTTTCGATCCATCAAGTCCCTTCTTCGAATCTCTTAAAAGAATTGCGTGATGCATGCTCGATCAAGGTAGTCATAAAGGGCTGCCAGATCCAAACAATCCCGGATACCATGCGATCCGGATTATCTGATCCAGTAAGAAGGGCCGTCCCGTTGATGGCTCAAAGTATTGCGCAGGAATATTTCCATCCCTATCCCAGATAAGAAGACACATGTACTCTACCCGAACCGGGAGAAGGCACTCTCAAGCTGTTCATTCTACTTCCGTCCTGGGCCGTATTGACTTCTGGCGAACCGAATAGTTACTATATGTTTTTGAATCGAAAATACACAATAGATGAAATCGAATTTGCACAAAATGCCGGAAAGGGATAAAATTTCCGGTCTCGCCAATGCAGGCAGAGAAAAAACCAGGGTGCACTAAAATGACCTTAAAGGAAGTAAAAGAACTCCTTCAAGCTGAGATCATAAGCGGGGAGGACAGACTTGACCTTGAAATCACCTTTGCAGGAGGGTCTGACCTCATGAGCGATGTGCTGGCTTTCGGTAAACCCGGGATTCTGCTTCTTACCGGTCTATCCAACGCCCAGTCAGTCCGGACAGCAAATATCATCGATGCCAAGGCCATCGTGTATGTTCGCGGGAAAAAACCAGATCCAGAGGGAATGGCTCTAGCCAAAGAAAAAGGTATCCCGCTTCTTTCGACGAACCTTATGATGTACACAGCCTGCGGACTTCTTTTCAGCCATGGACTTCCGGGAGTAAGCGGCATTTCATTCAAGTCATGAAGATGAGTGAGGAATACATATTCTCTCAAAGCTTCGAGATCAGGGGCGGCGATTTTAACAACGCAGGCAAGGCGTCCACAAGCATCAAAGAAATCCTCAAAGAAATCGGGATAGCCCCCTCCATCGTCATACGTGCCTCCATCGCGATCTATGAGGCGGAAATGAATGTCGTGATGTACGCTGAAAAAGCGATTCTTACGCTCAATATTTCTCCTGAGAAGCTCCATTTTAAACTCGAGGATAAGGGACCGGGGATCAAGGACATAACGATGGCCATGAAAGAAGGATTCTCGACAGCCACAGAAAAAATGCGAGAGATGGGATTTGGAGCAGGCATGGGGCTACCCAACATAAAAAAAAATGCCGACCAACTCGATATCACCTCTGTTCCCGGCCTGGGGACTACACTGGACATATTTTTTTCCCTGAATGAGATCCAAGGACAATGAACCATTACTTCCATTCCATAAAAATTGTCTCAGAAAAGTGCAAGGGGAGAATGAAATGCATGCGGGTATGTCCCACACAGGCAATAAGGGTCAGGGATGGAAAAGCCATAATCCTTGAAGAAAAATGCATCGATTGTGGAGAATGCATCACTGTCTGCCCCCATAATGCCATCGTTCCTTTGACAGACCCTTTTGGCGAATTAACGAGATTCCGCTACACTGTGGCCATTCCTTCTCCTGCTCTCTATGCTCAATTCGGAAGAGAAATTTTGCCAGAAAAAATCCTTTCCGGAATAAAAAAGCTGGGATTCGACAACGCTTTTGACCTTGCCCTGACCTGTGGAGAAGTCAGTTTTGCCATCCAGGAATATCTCCGGGAGTACACAGGACCCAAGCCGCTCATTTCCAATGCATGCCCGACCGTGGTCCGCCTGATACAAGTAAAATATCCTGAGCTCATCGACCAAATAATTCCTATTGAACCTCCAAGAGAATTGGCCGCTCGAGAAGTAAAGAAGAAATTATCAAAACAGCTCATGGTCAGGGAAGAAGAAATCGGAGCCTTTTATCTCACACCGTGTCCCGTCAAGATGATATCTATAAAACAGCCCGCAGAAAAAGGGAAATCTTACCTGGACGGTGCCATATCTATTTCGGATATTTATGGACCTCTTTTTTCCGTCATCGAAGATCTCGAAATAGGGAGTTACAGAAAAGCCCTGGAAAACATATGTATTCTTGGAGTGGGATGGGCCATGGTTGGCGGAATTTGCCGGACTTTGAGGTTAAAAAATTCCATGGCTGTATCGGGATTGACTGAAATCTTAAAAGTATTCGACGATATCGAAAGGGGAAAGCTGAGAAATATCGACTTCATCGAAGCCTATTCCTGTCTTCAGGGATGCGTCGGAGGATCCTTAACAGTAGAAAACCTCTATACATCTTACAACAAAATCCTCAAGCTGATCGAAACATTGGAGTTCGAACAAATAAAGGCCTGTCCGGATATCAGGGAAGTAAGGAAGCTTTACAGTCAGAGCTACTTTTTTATCAAAGGGAAATTTGAACCTCGGCCTCTAAAACCTCTCGATCAAGATATTGCCAAAGCCATAAAAAAAAGAAAAATGAAAGACGAGATATACGAAGCATTGCCTAAAATTGACTGCGGGGTTTGCGGTGCCCCGTCATGTTTGACCTTTGCCGAGGATCTCGTTAAAGGAGAAGCGAGCATTTCTGACTGTATCATAAATCTTTCCGATAAATTTTCTCAGCTTTCCGATAGGTTATCAGAATTACTTGGTACGCCAATATCTTCAGATCCTACAAGCACCGAATCCTACAAAGCCCAAAAAAGAAGGACGAAAAAATGAAAATCAAAGAAATCATCGAAAAATTACTTCTGACATCTCTCACCGGTCAAAAGGATTTAGATGTGGAAATCACAGGCGGGTATGCGAGCGACTTGCTCAGCGATGTGATCGCCAATAGTAAAGAAGGAAACCTTTGGATCACTCTGCAGACCCATCAAAATATAATCGCTGTAGCCAAATTAAAAGACCTGGCCGGAATAATAATCGTGAACAATCGTGAACCCGACGAAGACACTCTCAAAAAAGCAAAGGAAGAAAAAGTTCCTGTCCTTTGCACCAGCGAAATGGCATTTGAAGTCTCTGGAAAATTATATCAATTAATAACTGCTAAAGAATAATTCATGCTCAGACCGTTTAGGGCGGACCTGCATGTGCATACTTGTCTGTCTCCCTGCACAGAATTGGATATGTCTCCCAAAAACATTCTCGCAGCAGCAAAAACGAAAGGGATCGATATCATAGGAATTTGCGATCACAATTCATCGGAGAACTCGCTGGCCATTATCCATGCCTCTCAGTCCAAGCAAATGGATATTCACGTCATCCCGGGAATGGAAGTGACAACTCAAGAAGAAGTTCACGTTTTGGCCCTGTTTGACGATATTGGAGACGCTTTAGAACTCCAGGATCATGTTTACAGAAATCTCCCGGGCAAGAACGATGAAGAGGTCTTTGGCATGCAGGTCGTCGTGAACGAAAAAGAAGAAGTGGTCGGTTTTAACGATAGGTTGTTGATCGGCGCCACGACAATCCCTCTGGAGGAAGCCCTGCATTTGATCCACTCCTTTAACGGGCTGGCCATTGCTTCTCATATAGACAGAAATTCCTTCAGCATAATCAGTCAGCTTGGGTTTATCCCAGAAAATTTGGAGCTGAATGCCGTAGAAATCTCTCCTTCAATAACTCTGGAAGAGGCAAAAAAAAAATTTAAAACCAGCTATCCGATTACCTGCTCTTCCGACGCCCACTATCCTCATGATATCGGAAAAGCTTTTACGTCTTTCTTGATCCATGAAGGGACGGTTGCTGAAATAAAAAAGGCATTGATCGGTGAAGCTGGAAGGAAACTAATTTCATGAGGCCCTGATGGAAGAGCTTTCTTTGCACATCCTGGACATCGTTGAAAATTCGATAGCCGCAAAAGCCGGTAAAATTGAGATCAGAATATCAGAAGATAAAAAGAAAGACCTGTTGTTCATTGAAGTCATCGACAACGGAATTGGGATGGACCAAGAGACCGTAAACAAAGTGCTTGATCCGTTCTACACCACAAAGAAAGTCCGCCCATTTGGTTTGGGAATCCCCTTATTATCAGAAGCGGCCAAAGCGGCGAATGGACGTTTCTCCGTCAAATCCAAAAAGGGAAAGGGGACAAAAATCAGGGCCGATTTCCAGTTCAGCCATATAGACCGGCAGCCTTTGGGGGATATCCAGCAAACCATCATAACGCTTGTGATGGGAAATCCTGAAGTAGACTTGATCTTTGTCTATAAAAAGGACGGCCACGAGTACCGGTTGGATACCAGAGAATTAAAAGTCCGCCTTAAAGAAACACCCATAAATTCGCTTTCTGGCATCCAAATGGTCAGGGAAGACCTGAAGAAAATGAAAAAATAGGTTCAAAATCCGATCAGTATGGACTCCCTTCAAAAAGCCAATGAATCCCCCATAAGGCTTGATCATCCGGAATATCAGACACTTCAATTGGCCTTTACTAAAGCGAAGCTTTCCATATAATAGTAGAGGAGGGAGATATCGCAGTGACTAAAAATGAAAACATCACGAAAGAATTCCTGTTGAATATCCTGGAAAGCATGGATGGGGGAATCCTGACCATTGACAAGAATGCCCGAATCACATCCTTCAACCGCGCCGCCGAAGAGATCACCAGTTTCACGAGAGAGGAAGCATTGAACCGGGACTGCTGCGATATTCTTAAAAGCGATCTCTGTGAAAAATCCTGCCCGTTAAAGGAGGTTTTGGAAAAGGAAAGGCCGATCTCTAATTACGAGGTCATGATCACAGACAAAACGGGCAGCAAGATTCCTGTGAACATAACAACCTCTCCCTTAAAATCTGACGATGGCGAGATCATCGGAGCCGTTGAAAATTTCAGGGATTTGACAAAGCACAAAGGATTATGGGGGAAGCTACGCGAGGAACGAAATAAAGCCCAGCAGTACCTCAATATAGCCGGTGTCATCATTGTGGCTATCAATGAGCGGGGAATCGTCTCTCTTATCAACAGAAAGGGATGCGATGTGCTGGATTACAGAGAAGAAGAAATCATAGGGAAAAACTGGTTCGATCTCTGTGTTCCGGAAAGAGAACGGAGAGAAAGAAAAAACACTTTTCAAAAAGTCATGACCGGAAAAGAAGAGGAAGCCGAGGATTACGAAAATTCCATCTTGACCAAATTAGGAGAGGAAAGGATTATCGCCTGGCACAACACAACGTTGAGAGACGAGAAAGGTCATATTGTCGGTACGCTAAGTTCAGGAGAAGATATCACACTGCGGAGGCAGACAGAGGAGGAGCTGCTAAGATCAGAAAAGCTCGCTTCACTCGGGCAATTGGCCGCCAGTGTCGCGCACGAAGTGAACAATCCATTGGCCGGTATTCTTGTCTATGTAAAACTATTGCTCAAGAAGTACAAGGAAAAAAGTCTTCAGTCCGAAAAATCGGAGGCCCAGCTTATGAAAATGGAAAAAGAACTGGAGAGGACTTCAAGGATAATCCGAAATCTTCTCGATTTCGCCCGCCAGTCAGAACCAACCATGAGGTCCATCGATATAAACAAAGTCATCGAAGCGGCTTTGCTGCTGGCCGGCAATCAGATCAACCTTGAGAATATCACTCTCGAGAAAAAGCTGACTCCGAACCTCCCACCCGTTTTGGCAGATTTCGATAAAATCCAACAGGTGCTGATCAATATCATCCTGAACGCAATTCAGGCAATGCCTGAAGGAGGGGTGCTTACCATCACATCGTCCCAAGCTGGAGTGGTCGAACTCGACAAGTCACAAAAAAATGCCGTTCGAATCGACATCGAAGACACAGGAATTGGCATTCCCAAGGAGAACCTGAGCAAGCTGTTCACACCTTTCTTTACCACCAAAGAAAGGGGTGCGGGTGTAGGACTCGGACTGTCGGTGGTTCACGGGATCATAGGAAAGCATAAAGGCAGGATAGAGGTAGAGAGCGAGCCTGATATCGGCACAACATTCTCGATATATCTGGGAGTATTGGATGAGAAAGAGGCCTGAAATCCTCATCGTTGATGATGAGAGCATAGTAAGGGAATCTCTCAGCGATTGGCTGGAGTGTGCTGGTTACCCGGTTCAAACTGCAGCCTCCGGCGAGGAGGCACTCGGGATTATCAAGAAAAGAGGGACAAAAATAATGCTCGCTGACCTCGTTATGCCTGGCATGAACGGTATCGAATTGATGAAAGAGGCAAAAAAAATTATTCCAACCATGTCCACAGTCATAATTACGGCACATGCAACGATACAAACAGCCATAACCGCTATAAGAGAAGGGGCCCACGATTATGTCGAAAAACCATTCTGTCCGGAAAAAGTCGAACTCCTCATAGAAAAATTGGCTGAGCATCAGGATCTGATCGAAGAAAACATTTCGCTGCGGCAGAAGATCAAAGATAGGTTTCAATTCGAAGGGATCATCGCTAAAAGCCCCAAAATGATGAAAATTTTCGAACTGATAAAAACAGTAGCCCCAACCAATGCTACTGTACTGATTGCAGGAGACACAGGAACCGGCAAAGAAGTCGTCGCTCGCGCCATCCATCAGCAAAGTCAACGTCGAAACAAACCCTTTATCGCAACGAGCTGCGCAGCCCTGCCGGAAAGTCTGCTGGAGAGCGAGCTGTTCGGCCATGAAAAAGGATCTTTCACGGGGGCGGTGGGTAGAAAGAAAGGCAAATTCGAGGCAGCAGACAAAGGCACGCTTTTTCTCGACGAGATAGGTGAAATAAACGCCAACTCGCAGATCCATCTCTTGAGAGCACTCGAAGAGAAAAAGATAACAAGAATAGGCAGCAACGAGGAAGTGGCTGTGGACGTGCGGGTCATTACCGCCACCAATAAGAACCTGAGAAACTTGGTGACGCAAGGACAATTCAGGGAGGACCTGTATTATCGATTAAAAGTGGTAACGATAAACCTCCCCCCGCTCAAAGAGAGAAGGGAGGATATCCTTCCCTTGGCTGAGCATTTCTTAAAAAAATATGCAAAAGAAAATAACAAAGATGTTATCCAATTCTCTCCTGGGGTCATAGAATTTATGCTGAATTATTCCTGGCCCGGAAATGTCAGAGAGCTGGAAAACATGATCGAACACGGAGTGATTCTTTCCAAAAGCGATGCCATCACTATGGCAGAGCTGCCGCAGGACATTATTCATCCTTCTCCTCTCAAGGAAAAGACCATAGAAGCTGTGACGAAAACTCATATTGTGAACGTGCTGGAGGAAACAAAGGGGAATATCACAAAAGCCGCAAACATACTGGGCATCCGGCGCATGACTTTATACAACAAGCTGAAGAAGTACAATCTTACTGTCAATAATTTAGACAGCTAGTGTCCAATATTTTGACACTTGTTTTTATCTCCTTGAATTCGATAAATTCCGGCCTCATCGCTAACTCATTTATTTCTAGATAGTTATAACATCAGTCATTTGTTACCTCCGTTCAAATCTTATTTGGCATGTTACTTGCTTTATTACTAATCCCTGATTCCACAAGGACAGCCAAATGAGACCAAGCAGTCCTTGTGGAAATCGAAAAAACTGGAGGTTAACATGGACAAAGAAAAAATGTTGGTAGTGGAAGACGAAGATATCATGAGAGATGCTTTGGTCGATTACTTTTCAGAGGAGGGTCATAAGGTTGATACGGCCCATGATGGGGACAAATCACTGGAAAAATATAACCTTAAAGATTATAACGTCATGATTATCGACCTTCGACTGCCGGGGCGTGATGGACTCTCTGTGCTGGACGAGGTGAGAGCGAAGAACCCTAATGCAAAAGTCATCATCATCACAGCCTATCCCACCATCGAGACGGAGAAAAAGGCTCTTCAAAAAGGGGCTATTGAATATTTACAAAAGCCCTTTGAATTGAACTATCTTGAAACCTTGATCAGACAATCCCTAGAAGTCGATATCGTTCCCACTCCGGCTGTAGAAGAACCCGTATTCGAAGAGAAAATCATCGCTCCCTGTATCTGGATGCAGGCTGGCATAATTCCAAAACGGGCTTGTAAGCTGGGCTATCAATGCCAGAGAATGTGTAATTTTCACGCCGCTATGATGAAAAAAGAAAAATTCAGCAGTGATCCAAGGATAAAGCCCTTCCTGGATAAACTCACCGCTCAGGCAGGAAAACACCAGTGCAGATATATAATGAGCGGAGAGATTTCCATGCGGTCCTGTTCACAGCTTTATCAGTGTGAGAGCTGTGAACTTCACCAAACAATCCAGGATGAGATCGATCGTCAAGCAGTTCTTAAAGCGGAAAACAGAAAACGAATGCAAGAAAAGCTCCAAAGCGAGTTAACTTTGAAGCATAAACCGATCCGAAGGGACCACTGAACCCGATTTCTTTCAGTTCAGCACCGTATTTTCAAGAAAGTGACCAGACATCGACCCAAAGCCGAGACATCGCAATGAGTTCTTGATGAGAAAGGATGTCCTGAGGGAAGGACGAATAGAGGGAACGTGAAGATTCGCGCAGAAAAAGAGCGTCCGAAGGAAAACCTGATAAGATAAGATCCTTCAGGTCAGACTGGGGGCTGTCCTTCCAGCACGATCTCTTTAACCACTCTTCTGGTATAGACAAGATAATTGTTTTCTTCTTCTACCATTTCGACTTCGAAATTATCTTTCTTATATTTTTCTATCACATCCTTGGCTTCTTTTTCAGATTCGTATGCAGTACCGTCCCACATAAATTTCTTGCCGTTTATTATTTTAGATAAATCGGGCATATCGAATTCTCCCTAAATCACGATTTGTAAGGGCTTGGCCCCAATTTTTTTATCTGTTCTGTGAATTCCTTGGCGACTTTTGCAAACTTAGGACCTTCGGATGCAGATACCCATTCCAACCGAAACCTTTCCGGTTCCAGGCCAAAATCCTCAAGCATGAGGAATATGGCATCCGCCCTTTTTTCTGTTTTAAGATTTCCATCCTCATAATGACAATCGCCAGGATGACACCCGCAGATAATAACTCCATCCGCCCCTTTGGTTAGAGCATCGATCACCAAATTGGGATGAACCATACTCGAACACATCACCCTCACTATTCTATAATTCGTGGGGTATTGCAGCCTGGAAACACCCGCCAGGTCTGCTCCCGTATAGGAACACCAATTACAGCAGAAACTAATTATCAAAGGATCGAAATCATCTTGCATTATTGTACTCCTAAGGCAGCATTGACTTGAGCAGCAAGCTGTTCCAATGTAAACCCTTTCACCATGACACCTTTTTTGGGACAGGTTGCCATGCAACATCCGCATCCCTTGCAGGCGCTCTCATTGACTTCGACGGTCTTTTTTATCGAGCCCTTGCTCATGTACTCGATCAAGGTGATGGCCTGATAGGGACAGGGTTCGACGCAGTAGGCGCAACCATCGCAGTTCTCGTCTATCACATGAGATATCGTTGCCTCCAGCTCTATATTGTCTTTGGCAAGCACGGTTGCCGCTCTCGAAGCTGCCGCTTGCGCCTGAATAATGCTTTCGTCAACGGCTTTAGCGGAATGGGCCAGACCACACAAAAATACGCCATCGGTAGCAAAATCGACCGGACGAAGCTTCATGTGCGCTTCAAGGAAAAATTTGTCCTGGTTCAAGGGGACTTTCAAAAATTTGGCAATCTCCTCGTTTCCTTCATCAGCGACTATCCCCGCTGATAGTACGACAAAATCAGCCGGTATATCGATCGTGGAATTGATAGCCGGGCTAAAAACCTCGACTTGAAGTCCGTTCCCGTTCTGGCTCACTTTTGGATTTTGGCCATCTTCGTACCGGATGAACACGACATTCTGCTTCCTCGCTTTAGTGTAAAAGCTTTCCTTGAACCCATATGTTCTGATGTCCCGATACAATACGATCACATTTGTCTCAGGTGAAAGCTCCTTTATTTTTAAGGCATTTTTAACAGCAACCGAACAACAAATCCTCGAGCAATAAGGTCTTTCCTCATCCCGGGAACCCACACACTGAATCATCACGATGCTCTTCGGAATTCGTTTTTTCCCGGAAGTTAGCCATTCACTATTTGAATTCAGGCGCTCTTCTAATTCGACCTGGGATATCACCCTATCATCTTGGCCGTAAAGATAATCCTTTGGTTTGTATTCTTTGGCACCGGTGGCGACAACCACCACTCCATGTTTGATCTCAACAGAGTTCCCGTTAGCCGATACGGTGGTTTTGAAATCCCCAATCGAGCCTTCGATATTTTTGATGTTGGCACCTGCGTAGAGATGGATCTTTTCGTGTTTCTTCACCCGGCTGATCATATTTTCCAGCTCCTTTTGAGGATCCTCTCCATCCAGCAAATAGTAAACATGCCTCAGGTTTCCTCCCAGCTCTTTTTCTCTCTCTATCAAATAGACATCATACCCTTGATCCGCCAGCTCGATAGCCGAGGACATGCCTGAAACTCCACCGCCGATGACCAGCGCGGATTTGATTATGGGGACGTATCTTTTCTGCAAAGGCTCCAACAGCCTTGCTTTCGCCACCGCCATCCTGACCAAGTCTTTTGACTTCACAGAAGCCTTTTCCGGTTCCGCCATATGGACCCAGGAGCACTGATCCCGTATATTTGCCATTTCAAAAAGATAGGGATTCAAGCCCGCCTCACGTACCGTATTTCTGAATAGCGGTTCATGTGTCCTGGGCGTACACGAAGCAACGACCACTCGATTCAAATTATGTTCTTTTATCTTCTCTTTGATGATTTCCTGCGTATCATTCGAACATGTGTATAAATTGTTGTCAGCAAAAACCACATTGGGCAGAGTTTTGGCATACTCAACCACATTAGGGACATTGACAACTCCTGCTATATTTGTGCCGCAGTGGCACACGAACACGCCTATTCTTGGTTCCTGGCCTTTGACATCAATTTCAGGGGGAAATTCCTTCTTAATGATCAAGCTGCCCTTTTCATCTTTGAGGAGGGACATAACCTTTGAAGATGCTCCAGAAGCTTGCATGATGGTTTCCGGGATATCTTTAGGCTCTGTGAACGGCCCCGCGACGTAAATCCCATCCCGGGTCGATTCGACAGGTTTAAAGGGATCTGTCTTGCAAAAATTAAATTCGTTCAACTCGATGTTAAATTTCTGGGATATTTCCTTCGCTGACTTCGGTGCTTCCATGCCTATAGATAAAACAACCATGTCATATTCCCGTGTTACCTTTTGATCCTTTTCATCAATATATTTGATAACAAGATTTTGTGTTTCTGGCATTTCCTCGATTACGGGAGGACGACATCTGATATAATCGATCCCCAGTTCTTTTCCCTTTTGATAATACTCATCAAATCCTTTGCTGTAGGCACGAATGTCCATAAAAAATATATCGCATTGTAAATCTTCACCGGCATGTTCTTTGGCGATTATCGCTTCCTTAGTCGCATACATGCAGCACACCGAAGAGCAATAATCCCTCTCACAATCTCGCGAGCCGACACATTGTATGAATCCGATCTTTTTGGGTTCTTTTTGATCACTGGGTCTCAGAACTTTTCCCAGGTAGGGTCCTGTGGCAGACAAAATTCTTTCGAATTCAATCGAAGTGACGACGTTTGGATAGCGCCCATATCCCAAGTCTTCTTTCTCTTTTGCGTCAAACAGTTCAAATCCCGGGGATAGAATGACCGCCCCGACATCCAGCGTCATATTCTTTTCTTTCTGTTCATAATCAATGGCGTCCGCCTCGCAGATCTCCTCGCAGATCTTGCATTCTCCCTTAAGTTTATGGACACAATATCTTTCATCGATAGTCGCTTTGTTGGGAACAGCCTGGGGGTAGGAGATGAAAGCAGCTGATCTTGAGATCAATTGTTCATTATACTCGTCCAGAATAGGAATGACTGGGTTCTTGCTGATCTCCTTGAGTTTAATCCTTTCCGTCGGGCAAATGAATGCACACGCTCCACAGGTCTGGCATACATCCGAAAGTGCATCAAATGGAGGGCTGACTTTGCGTCTGGAACCACGATTTGTGAAACTTATGGCATTGATGCCCATTCTTTCTTGACACATCCTTACGCATAATCCACAAAGGAAACAATCCTCATTTTTCTTTCTGATGCGTACTTCCTTTACTCCATACTCTTCGGCTATTTGTTGGATCACCTTTGAATCCGGACATAACGCTAATTGTAATTCAATCATCGTTTTCCGAGCTTTTATAACTCTCTCGGATTCCGTTTGGACGGTTATATTATCAATGGCTGGGTAGGTGCATGAAGATTGAATTGTCGACCTACCGAGATGGGTGACTTCTACCAAGCATAACCTGCAAGCCCCATACGGCTTTAAAGCTTTATGATGGCAGAGAGTCGGGACTTTTAATCCAACGCTCTCAATGCATTCTAATAGGGTTTTGCCTTCGGGAAACTGATGTTCTTGGCCATTTATCGTCAGCTTTATCACGCCGACCCTCCATTTTTTATACATTTAATAAATTTTTCAAAGTGTGATATTCCAAATTCCATGCTTTTTTGATTCACCAACACACCTCTCATTCTTTCATCACTTAGTGATTTAGGGCATTATCCCTCTTTAACCTCCAAATCGCAACGGAGGCATCGTTTGGCCTCTAAAATTGCATCGTTTTCATTAAATCCCAATTCCACTTCTTTAAAGCTCTTAATTCTCTGCTCTACAGGGATGGATGGCATTTCAGGTCTTTTGAGGTTTTTGATTTCTTCATCTGTAAGCTGCAGAGCCTCAATCCGAGCAGCCGGTCGAGTAACTTTATACTCAATCTCCAATTTTTCTCCGCAGATGTATTTGTTTATCATTTTGGCCGCAATTTTTCCGTGAGCCATTGCACCGGTTACTGTATTCGGGCCCGAGACAACATCGCCCCCTGCAAATACTCCCTCCATGCTAGTTTGAAGAGTATCCGGGTCGACCACAAGAGTACCCCAGGAGGAGACCTTCAGTCCGTTATCACCGGCGAGTGCAGAAAGTTCTGGTTCCTGGCTTATGGCTAGGATCAAGGTGTTGGCATCGACCGTAAATTCAGAGCCTTCTATCGGAACGGGTCTTCTTCTTCCGCTTTCATCGACATCTCCGAGTTTCATTCTAATACACTCTATTCCCTCAATTTTACCGTTATTCGACAGGACCCTGATCGGCGTTACGAGAAACTGGATATCGATACCCTCAAGAAGGGCTTCTTCAACTTCACTCTTTATCGCAGGCATCTCCAGCTTTGTCCTCCGGTAATAAATACTTGTATCTTTTCCCATACGTTTTGCGACCCGAGCCGCATCAATGGCTGAATTGCCCCCGCCGACGACTATGACCTTATCTCCGATTTTCACATCGCCCCCCAGGTTGAACTCCCAAAGGAACTCTACAGCATCTAAAACTCCTTCGGAATCCTCGTTAGGTATTCTCATCTTCAAACCCTTATGTGCACCTGTGGCGATGAAGACTGCTTTGTAATCTTCTTTTAGCTTTTGGAGCGGGATATCTTTTCCAATCGCCGTATTCAATTTGATTTCCACTCCTAACTTTTTGATCCTGTTGATCTCATATTCCAATACATCTTTGGGTAATCTGAATTCCGGAATACATAAGGCAAGCATACCACCTGCTACGGAACGACTTTCAAATACCGTTACTTTGTATCCTTCTAAGGCAAGATAATGAGCACAAGTCAGGCCTCCGGGCCCTGAGCCGACCACCGCCACCCGTTCCTCTCTCTCAGTTTTCGGCTTTTGGTCAATATTGAGACCATGCTTCATTTCATAATCGGCTAGAAAACGCTTGAGGGACCTGATGGCAACAGGATCATCCCATTCCCCGGCAACGCATTTTCCTTCGCAAGGAGCATCACATACACGTCCGCAGATAAGTGGAAGAGGATTCTCTTTTAAGACTATTTTCACCGCTTCTTCAAACTTCCCCTGAGCGATAAGACCGATATAACTCGGGACATCCTGAGAAATAGGACAGGTATGCTGACAGGCAGATGAAATGATTTCCTTACACACCAGAGCAGGACATCTTTTATACTTTATGTGTTGGATGTATTCATCCCTAAAATATTTCAATGTGCTCAAGACTGGATTGGGCAGCGTCTGACCTAATCCACACATAGAGGCTTCTTTTATGGTATTGCTGAAGTCTTCCAAGACTTCAAGGTCCTTTTCTTCACCTTCTCCTCTGCATATTTTTTTAAGCACGTCCAGCAAAACTGAAGATCCTTCCCGGCAGGAGGAGCATTTTCCACAGGATTCATCATTCGTGAATTCGATAAAATATTTGGCAACATCCACGACGCAAGTATCCTCGTCCATTACGATCATGCCTCCCGAACCCATGATTGAACCGGCCTCGGTCAGCCTTTCATAATCTACGGGCAAATCCATCAGACTGGCAGGAATACAGCCTCCAGAGGGCCCGCCTGTTTGAACGGCTTTAAATTTCTTGCCTTTGGGAATTCCCCCTCCGATGTCGTAAATTATCTCTTTCAAGGTGATTCCCATCGGAACTTCCACCAAACCCGTGTTATTGATCTTGCCGACGAGAGAAAATACTTTGGTTCCCTTGCTTAATTGGGTTCCTATACTTGAAAACCACTTCGAACCTCTCATGATTATCGACGGAACGGTCGCCCAGGTTTCAACATTATTGATGTTCGTAGGCTTTCCCCACAATCCTGATTCCACTGGATATGGAGGCCTCTGCCTTGGTTCGGGCGGACGGCCTTCGATCGAAGCAATAAGAGACGTTTCTTCTCCGCAGACAAACGCACCTGCTCCCTGTTTAACTTGGATATCAAAACTAAAATCCGTATTGAATATGTTTTTCCCGATAAGCCCATACTCTTTTGCCTGGCCAATCGCAATCTTCAACCTTTCCATGGCAAGAGGGTATTCGGCCCTGATGTAAACATAACCCTCTGAGGCACCGATCGCCCTGGCCCCGATGAGCATGCCTTCCAAAACGGAGTGGGGATCCGCTTCAACGATACTCCTGTCCATGTAGGCGCCGGGATCTCCTTCGTCGGCATTGCATACGATGTATTTTGTGTCACCTGGCTGATTTCTGCACAAGTCCCATTTAACGCCAGTCGGAAATCCTCCTCCTCCTCTCCCCCTGAGACCGGAATTTTTTATTTCACTTATAATCTCATCCGGCGTCATTTCTGATAGAGCCTTCGCTAACGCTTTATAGCCATCCCTAGCAATGTATTCATCAATTTTTTCCGGATCGATCATGCCCCTATTCCTAAGAGCGATGAGCGTTTGGCGGGCGAAAAATCCGATATCCATCATCTTGGGAATGACCATTTCTTCTTTTTCTGGAGTAAACATGAGCTTTTTTACAGGTCTGCCCTTTAAAAAATGCTCTTCAACCAGATAGGGAACTATCTCTTCAGTCAAGCTGTGATAGAATATGCCATCAGGCATAACGACCATCACCGGGCCTACGGCGCAGAATCCGTTACAGCCCGTCATCACCACGAGAACTTCTTTATCCAAATCCTGTTTCTTCAACTCCTCTTCTAATACTTCTTTCACTTTAAAAGACTTATTAGAAACACAGGCTGTTCCCGCACATATCATTAAATGCAATCTGTATTTGTCCGTAGTGTATTCGTTCATTATTTTTTTATCCTCTGCTTAAAGACACCTTAAAGCATCTCCCTATGGAATTTATTGATATTTTCAACTTAAACTAATTCAAGACATCCTTTCGCTTCCAAGAGCCAGGGCGTACTCCTGGACAATCTTTCCGCCTAAAACATGTTCTGATAATATCCGACGAACTTTGTCCGGGGTTAAATCCACGTATTTCACAGGAGCTTCGTCTTTTAATTCGACTGTCATCATCGGCTCTCGGCTGCATAGTCCTGCACAGCCCGAGTTGGTTAAGATGACATCCTCGATTTTTTCCTTTTCAATTTCATCCAACAGCGTGTTCATTATCTTTCTGGCTCCAGCCGCTATCCCACAGGTCCCCATATGGACTGTTATCTTCGCTCTGCCGGCTCCTTCACGCAGAAGGACTGACTTTTTTACCCTCTGACTGATTTTTTCCAAATCATCAATACTTAATTTTGGCATTGGCTTTATCCATTAAAAATGATTATTGATTAAGTGACTTGAAGAGGCTGGATGACAAACGTCATCATCAATTTTTTTTGCCTCTTTACCCACAGCTTTAAGCATTTTGGTATACATGTAATAACTCTGGAACTTTATTTTTTGTCATCTGGCCGTGTATTTCCTCACCAACTTTCAATACAGGCGCCAATCCGCAGCATCCGATACAGCGTACAGCCTCCAGGGTGAATATCATATCTTTTGTGGTGCTTCCTCTTTTTATCCCCAGTTCGCTCTCAAATGTCGACGCGATTCTTTCGGCACCCTTAACATGGCAGGCCGTCCCAAGACAGATGGTAATGATGTGCTTCCCTCTCGGTTCCAAGCTAAAGGCATTGTAAAAAGTTGCAATCCGGCACACCAAACCTAACGGCATGTTCAACTTATCGGCGATGTATCTTAATACAGGTTCAGGCAAATAATTATAGGTATTATTAGCTATCTGCAGGATAGGAACTAAAGATTTTTCCGAGCTCTCAAAATCCTTGATTATATTGTCCACAATCTCCATATCCCTAACGGAAATCTCAATCTTGTCTCTCTCAGGAGTGATATAGATGATGTTCTGAACAGGACAGCTCTTGACACAGGAGCCACATCCCGTACACTTTTCCTCATCTACATACCGGGGACGCTTTCGAATCTCTACCTCAAAATTTCCGGCCTCTCCTCTAATCCTTTCGATATCTGCTAGCGTAATCACTTCGATGTCTTTGTGCCGGCCGATTTCAACCAATCTCGGCGCCATTGTACACATGGCGCAGTCATTGGTGGGGAAAGTTTTATCAAGCTGGGCCATCACTCCGCCGATAGATGGTTTATGGTCCACCAAGTAGACTTTTATCCCTGACTCGGCGAGATCGAGCGCCGCCTGCATTCCTCCGATTCCGCCGCCCATAACCAGGGCGGCACCAATCTTTCCGTTTTGGGTTTTGTTGTTAAGCATTTTCTAAAACCGCCTCTTCAGGCACCTGTTGCTGTTGCTGCAGGGCCCTTTCTCTGACTGCTTGAAAAAATACGGCCAGCGGGCGGTACACAAGGTGGGCCCACTTGCCGAATGGCACTTCCACTGCCAGCATGGCCACAGCTATGACCAGATGAACGGCATAGGTGTAGTAAGTGGTCAGCGGCAGCCCCATATATCTAAAAATATGCACCAGAATCCCCGATACTGTTGTCATCAACAGAAGGACGGGGAACATCCAGTCACTGAAATCTGAGAACTTGTGGATTTGTTCTCGTTTTTTGATACGGCCAATGATGATCTCTATCGTGCAATAAAGGAGAACAATTGTCGCGTAATATCCCAGCCATCTCTGAGGATGGGTAATCGGATAGATGTTGTCTGTTTGAAACCACAGCAGGAAGACGACGACCAGTAGGAGCATAAGCAAATATCCTGATACGAGCAAAAAATGTTTGAGCCAACGCCCAACGTTCTTTTTACAACTGAGGAAAAGCTTCTGAGTAAAGAAATTCACAATAAGTGTTTTCAATTCCACGAGGAATACGGACAGGGGAATCTTGATTTTCTCGCCATCCTTCTCCGTAAATCCAAATCCATCCTCTTTAAATCCTCGTACGATATCGAGTATTCCTAAATTCCTGCCTTGATGCATAGTGAACCAGTACATACGAAATCCATTGGTAAAAAGAAAAAAAGCAAGGACACAGAATAAAAGCAGGTCGAAGATATGGACCATGTGGACAGGAGCGAAGGTGTTGAGTTCAACCTGTTCCGTCACAAGGGGACCGTGGAGTAAGAATATCAGAAGAGCCATGAAAGCACCCACCACGATCAGCGTCCCTATCTCCCAGATCTTTGATTGGTAAAATTTTGCTGAGAGGCCTGTCCAGTCATATTGGGCCGTGAGCCAGCGCCTGAGAGTCATCATAGCCTCGCCGGGTTCTGTCTCCCTCGGACAGGTCGTGGAACAGTCGCCGCAGTAATAGCATATCCACGGCTCTATGCTGCCTCTCAACAATTTTCTCAAACCAAACAGACCATATTGAAGCATTTTGCGGGGAAAGGATACAGATCTCTTGGCTAACTCACAGCTGACCGTACAGCTTCCACATTGAAAGCAGGCATTGGTATCAAAATGGCCGTATTTCCTGATCTCATTAAGAAGGGTTGAATCGCTATTTGTTTTCATCATGATTGCATCCTGTCATTATAAAAATCCTTCCTTCCCAAATGGAGTGAAAATCCCAAAATGGAGAAGCCGTTCGAAAGTAGCGAAAAGGAGGAGTGCCATTGATTTTGGGATTGAGCGGAATTATTGAACTTATTTTTTCGCATACAGTTTGCATTTTGAAAAAACGGTGTCAAAAAAAGGCATTCACCTGGTAGGCCTAATCTCTCAATTTTTATGAATTAGTGCACGGCTTCACGTTATAAACCTACTGTAATTATAGGAAACGTATGGAATGCCTTATAATTACGTTAAATTCTAAGTATTATATTTTTTTTTGTCAATAAAAAAACAAAAAAAATTAAAAAATATGCTTTTCTCCCCCTAAGGTTCTAGCCCGAAGACAAAAAAAGATGTATAATCCTTTTTCAGGATTTTTTAAAACAGTGGAAAATCTGGTTTGTTCGGAAATCGGAAAGCGGAAAAATTTTGCGTACGAAATCAACGAAAGATGAGTAAAAAAGAAATTCTGGTTTTAGAGGATCTTCTGGGATCGAACAAAAAAATTGCGTCTGAAATCCGCTCAAAGTTGACACAACAAGGGATATTGGCCATAAACCTGATGAGTTCTCCAGGAGCTGGAAAAACCACACTGCTCGAGTGTATCGCCGGACACCTAAATTCAAATTATAAGATGGCCGTTATCGAAGGAGATATAGAAACAGAAAGAGATGCAGATCGGATAAGAGCCAAGGGAATTCCCGCCTGGCAGATCATCACTGGAGGGGCTTGCCACCTGGAGGCCAAGATGGTCGGAAAACTCTTTTCGGAAATCTCTTCAGACCTGGATTTTCTGTTTATTGAAAACGTCGGGAACCTGGTCTGCCCAGCAAGCTATGACCTCGGTGAACACCTTCGCTTCGTCTTGCTGTCTATTCCAGAAGGGGATGACAAGCCCAAAAAATACCCAAAAGCCTTCACTACCTCTGACTGTCTCATCCTGACTAAAACAGACCTGCTGCCCATCATGCCTTTTGATTATCGTCGGGCTCGGAAAGAGGCCCTGGAAATGAATCCCAAACTTAAAGTTTTTATGACCTCCGCCTTGAAAGATTCAGGAGTTGCAGAACTTGTCGAATTTATAATTAGCACTAGACAAGAATTGTTACATAACAATGCATGAACTTTCTATCATCGCCAGCTTGTTCGAAATCTTGAAAGAGAAGGCCAGGGAAAAGGACGCCAAAAAGATAACCTTCGTGAAGCTTCAAGTTGGAAAACTCTCCGGAGTAGTGTCTGAGTTTTTGTACACAGCTTTTGATGTGTATAAGAAAGATACCTTGGCGAAAGATGCAGCATTGGAGATCGTAGAGGTCCCGCTGAAAATACAATGCCAGAAATGCGGAAAGAACATGATAAAAAATGACTTTGTTTTTATGTGCAACTTCTGCGGGTCCAACGATCTAAAAACTCTCTCTGGTACTGAGCTTCTTTTGGAAAAGATGGAGCTTGAACTATAGTTGGATAGGGTATCAATCAGACTAAATAGGGTTTTTTTTGACACCTCCATAGATAGGAATCCAACAAACAAACCTTGAAACAGAGGTCAAAAGAATTGCTGCTGGCGGGATAGCTACCACGCAAGCCCTTTGGAATCATCGTCGATAAAGGGCTCGACCTGAAAAGGCCACGAGAGAGGAAATCAGAGGCGTCGCCAGTAACACATTTGAATTTAGATCTTTTAAACATTCGAGAACAGAGAAACATAATCGAGAGGAGGCCAACGGTGAGTAACGAAGCTTTCGAACCGAGACTGGTTGGTTTCTTATGTACCTGGTGTTCTTATACTGGGGCCGACCTTGCAGGAACGGCCCGGATGACCTATGCACCGAATGTGCGCATCATCCGGGTTATGTGCAGCGGCCGAGTGGACCCTCAGTTTGTCCTAAAAGCATTTAGGGAGGGAGCTGACGGTGTGCTGATCTCGGGTTGTCACCCTGGAGACTGCCATTACCAAGAAGGCAACTACAAGGCCCTGAGGAGGCATAGACTTCTGTCTAAGATGCTCGAGCAATTCGGTATCGAAAAGGAAAGATTCAGGCTGGAATGGGTATCTGCCGCAGAGGGAGCCAAATTTCAGCAGGTCTGCAACGATTTCACCGAGCAGATTAAGCAACTGGGACCCTTGAACTGGAACGGAGGAAAGAATGAGTGAGAAACCAAAAGTTGCATTTTACTGGTGTTCCTCCTGTGGGGGCTGTGAAGAGTCCATCGTCGACCTGGCCGAAGATATCTTGAAGGTGGTCGAAGCCGTGGATATCGTCTTCTGGCCGGTCGCCTTGGATTTCAAGAAAAAAGATGTGGAAGCCATGGAAGATGGATCGATCGCCGTGACTTTTATCAACGGAGCTATCCGGCTGTCCGAACAGGAAGAGATGGTCAAGCTCCTACGGAAAAAGTCAGGGCTCATAGTAGCCCATGGAAGCTGTTCCCACCTGGGTGGAATTCCCGGATTGGGGAATTTCTGGAACAAGGAGACGATTTTCAACCGGGCTTACCATACTACCCCATCAACCGACAACCCAGAAGGAACGGTCCCGCTGGAAAAAGTCGATTTTGAAGGAAAAGAATTGACCCTTCCCCGCTTCTATGACACAGTCTATGCTCTGGATCAGGTGATAGACGTGGACTATTATCTTCCCGGTTGTGCACCGCCAAGGGATTTGATCATGAACGCAGTGCTGGCGATTCTGGAAGGTAAGCTTCCTCCCAAAGGGTCGGTTCTTTCTCCCAATAAATCCCTTTGCGATGACTGTGATAGAAACGATACCAAGCCGGAAAAGCTGGCTATCAAAGAGATCAAAAGACCCTGGGAAGTGATACTCGACCCGGAAACCTGCTTTCTGGCCCAAGGCGTCATCTGTATGGGGCCGGCCACACGAACAGGGTGCGGGGAAAGGTGTATCGAAGCTAATATGCCCTGCCGTGGTTGTTTCGGGCCTACTGACCAAGTCTACGACCAGGGTGCCAAGTTCCTTTCAGGATTGGCGTCTATCCTGGAAACGGATGACGAAAAAGAAATAGAAAAGATTGTGGACTCCATCGTCGATCCGGCCGGGTCATTCTACCGCTTCAGCTTGCCTCATTCCATCTTGAGAAGACGAAGAATGGAGGATATCAAATGACAGAAAACAGAATAACTATCGACCCGATTACCCGATTGGAAGGGCACGGGAAAATTGAAATCTTTTTAGACGATAAGGGTGATGTAGACCGGGCTATCCTCCAGATTCCCGAGCTAAGAGGATTCGAGCAGTTTGCCGTGGGACGCCCGGCAGAGGAGATGCCCCGTATCACACCCCGTATCTGCGGTGTCTGCCCGACAGCCCATCATATGGCATCGACCAAAGCTCTGGATGACCTTTTCCATGTCAAGCCTACGCCAACAGCTGAGATGATCCGAAGACTCATTTACAATACCTTCCAATTCGAGGATCATACCCTGCATTTCTTCTTTCTTGGCGGGCCCGATTTCGTGGTAGGCCCCCAAGCACCGGCCGGGGATAGAAACATCCTAGGTGTCATCGGTAAAGTCGGTCTAGAAATCGGGGGGAAAGTCATACGGGCAAGGAGAGAGGCGAGGGATATCATCAACTATCTGGGCGGAAAGGTCATTCATCCTGTATGCGGACTTCCCGGGGGAGTCTCCAAAGGATTGGACGAAGAGCATCGGGTCGAATTCCTCGAATCCGCCAAATTCTGCCGTGAATTCGCCCAGTTCGCCCTTCAGATATTCGACGACGTCGTCCTCAAAAATAAAGAATACGTGGATTTGGTTGTTGGGGATGCCTACAAAATCATCACCTATTACATGGGCCTGGTGGACGAGAACGGCAAGGTCGATTTTTACGACGGGAACATTCGGGTCGTGGATCCGGAAGGCAACAAATTCGCCCAATTCAAACCGAGTGAATATCTCGAACATATCGCCGAACATGTGGAACCCTGGAGCTACATCAAGTTCCCGTTTTTGAAGAAAGTCGGCTGGAAGGGGTTTACTGAAGGTAAAGAAAGCGGAGTTTATCGCGTAGCCCCTCTGGCCCGTCTCAATGCCTCGGATGGGATGAAGACCCCACTGGCCCAGGAGCATTACGAAAAAATGTATGCAACCCTCGGCCGAAAGCCCGTCCACAACACCCTTGCTTTCCACTGGGCACGTCTAATAGAAGCGCTTCAGGCCGCGGAAATGATGGTCAACCTGCTGGAAAATAAAGACATAACCAATCCCGACATCCGCAATATTCCCACCGAAACACCTGATGAGGGCATCGGCGTGGTCGAAGCCCCGAGAGGAACCTTGTTCCATCATTACAAATCCGATGAGAGGGGCATCATCACCGAAGCCAACCTAATTGTGGCCACCGTGAACAACGCAGCCGCTATCAACATGTCCATCGAAAAGGCCGCCAAAACCTTCATCAAAGGTGGGAAGGTGGAGGAAGGGTTGCTGAACATGGCCGAGATGGCTTTCCGGCCTTACGATCCATGCCATGCCTGCGGAACGCACGCCCTTCCTGGAGATATGCCTTTGGTCATCAATATCTACGATAAAGACGGGGAGCTGGTCAAGAAGCTGAAGAGATAAATCGAAAAGAGACGAAAAAGGCCCGTTCGACAGACGGGCCTCTTTTCTTCAAAACAAAACCATGTCTCATTTGAAAGGGCCCTCGGAAAAACGCCCTCCGTTGCGTACCGAACAGGAAAAACGGATGAAAATCCTGGTTCTCGGTTTGGGAAACGAACTATACGGTGACGACGGGGTGGGTATCCACGTCGTCCGGCGGGCCAAGCCAATCCTGGAAAAAGATCCCTCTTTCCTCGAAAACGGCTTTTCACTTGTTTTCGAGGAGTGTTCCCTCTCAGGTCTAGCTCTCCTGGATGTCATCACGGGTTACGACGTCCTGGTCATCGTCGACACCATAAAAAGCGACCAACCGGAACCTGGAAAAATCCGCATCCTGAAAGGACAAGACATTAGGTATATCCCCGGTCCCTCTCCTCATTATGTGTCCATTCCGCAGACCATCGAAATCGGAAGGAGTATCGGTCTCAGAGTTCCCTCCCAAATTGCAATCATAGCCGTTGAGGCCAAAAACATGTATACTCTCGGTGAAGTCTTGACCCAAGAGATGGAAAGCGCGATTCCCAAAATCATCTCCGAGTTGCTGAGCCTTCTGTCTCATATACAGGAAAAATGAAAAAGAAAGAGATTCTGGTTTTGGAAGACTTTTTGGGGTCGAAGAAAAAAATCGCCACAGATATCCGGACGAAATTAACCCAAAGGGGGATCCTCACCAAGGCCGACTTGTTGCCCATCATGCCCTTCGACAGCGAGCGGGCCCGGAAGGAAGCTCTAGAAATCAACCCCAACCTGAAGGTATTTGTGACCTCTGCTTTGAAGGATTCGGGAATCCAAGAGCTTGTGGATTTTTTCATTGCCACCAGAAAAAATTTACTGTGCCCTCATGCATGAACAAGCCAGGAAACTTATGCCCATTCAAAATGGGCACAAGGCATCGCCGCTAACCGATAGGGGATCAGCAATCCGGCTCTCCGGACCATCCTTGGAATTATAAAAATATTGTATTCACACATAATCTTCCTGGATATAATAAAGAGAAAATGGGAGACGCCTTCTTGGAATATTTCAAAAGAGCCTTTGTCTGGTGAATGTTTCCGAGGGGAATGTCCAGGAATTTATTTTCGACCGGGAGTTTGGACATGAAAACACTGAAGCAGATTGCGAAAAAATCGGCGCTTAGCGAAGAACAACTCGGCAAGATCGAGAAATCCATCCTTAAAAAAGGGATCTACAGCGCGAGGGCCGTAAGGGAAGAGATCGATTGGTTCTGCACACGTTTGGGAATGAATGAATACTACTTCCAGACCACACCCTTAAAGACCATTGCCGATCATATCGAAGCCTTGAAAGCGGCTGAAATCATGGCCTCGCTTCAGCAAGAAAAGATCCTGAAGATCGATATGGGCACGGAAAGAAAAAACGAAGCTATTTATCTTGTGGATGATACCCATCTGCGCGCCCGCGAGGTCGAAAACCGGATCGAAAAAAAATATCCTCATCACCGTGTCCATTCCTATCGCACTCAGGGAAAAGCCAAAGGCATCGAACACCTAAGGATGTATTTCGTCTACAAACCGAATTTCAACCTGAAGAGAAAAAAACCGAATGAGACCAACCTGAGAAAAATCGCCTGCCGATCCTTCTTGAAATCGTCCACTCCCGAAACCCTTCAGCGGTACCAAGATAGTCTGATTCGGGCCAAGGGTTGGGAAACGCCGCTTATCCAGACATCCTGCACCATGGACAAAAAGGAATTGAGGATCATGATCGTGGTGGACAGGGAGTCGAGCAGCCTATTCTTTTCCAACATATCCGATGTCATCAACTCGCATGGGTTCGTCTCTAACCGTAAATACATCGAGCAGTTCGCCAACGGCAAGACGGTCTACTCCATCTATCTGGATGCTCTCTGCAGCGAAAAGACCCTGGAAAGCCTGATCGAGGACATCAGTCTTGTCTACGTGATCCCAAAAAGTCCCCTTTCCACTCTGTTCAGGAAGGGGAAGCTCACAGCTCAGGAAACCGTTTTCGGCGTTTCGGCCTGGAGCTTCGCTCATCAGTTTTTAACCGAATACAACGAGGAGTATTCGAAGCTGGTCAAAATCTTGAAGGAATCGCCCGAAATGATCGGAATCCTGCGAAACATGAAAACCAGATTAGCCAAAGACACTTTCAACGAAACCAGAATCTGGGAAACTCTGGTCAATCACTACACGGTACTTAAAAAGGCATTCCGTCTTTTCGACAAAAAGCTCAATCCCTCGAAGAGAGTCCACGACATTCAGGCTGAAAGACAAAAGCTCGAGGAATATATCCCCCAGAAGGTCGCCGGCGATATCGAACAGCATATTTTCCATGCTGTTCTTCTTTTTATCGACATCATATTACGGACCAATTTCTATAAAAAGGAGAAGAATTCACTGGCTTTCATGTATGCCCCACAGTATCTGAACAAGATAGAATACCCTGAAACTCCTTTCGGTATCTTCCAGGTTATAGCCCTGGAATTCAGGGGATTCCATATTAGATTCCGCGATATTGCTAGGGGCGGGATCCGGATCGTCCGCTCGAACAACCTCCAGAACTACCTCAACAACTCGGACTTCATTTTCGACGAGAACTACAATCTGGCTCTAACTCAGCAGAAAAAAAACAAGGACATTCCCGAAGGCGGTTCCAAAGGCACCATCCTTCTGGGCTGGGGCTACCAGGATAAGGGAGAGAGCGCCTTTAAAAAATACATCAACGGCCTCCTTGACCTTCTTCTTATCGATGAAGATATCGTGGATCATTACGGAAAGGAAGCCATACTGTTTTTAGGACCGGATGAGGGAACCGCCGAGCTTATGGCCTGGGCTTCCGAAAGGGCCAAGACTCTGGATTATCCATACTGGAAGGCATTCTCCACGGGAAAACCTCTGGAACTCGGAGGAATCCCCCACGATCTCTACGGCATGACCACCAACTCGGTCCACCAGTTCGTCTTGAAAATCATCGAAAAGGTGGGATTGGCGGAAAACAGAATCACCAAGGTTATGACCGGCGGCCCGGATGGCGATCTGGGAAGCAACGAAATCCTGATCTCCAAGGACAAGATTCTGGCCATCATTGACGGCTCAGGAGTCTTGTATGATCCTCACGGTATCCATCGCAAAGAGCTGGAAAATCTGGCCAGACAGAGGAAAACCGTCGCTCATTTCCGGAAAAGTCTGCTCTCCGCCAAGGGGTTTTTAGTCACCGTCAAGGAGAGGAATATAACGCTTCCTGATGGTGAGCAGGTGGCCAACGGCCTGGAGTTCCGCAACACCTTCCATCTGCATCCCAAGTTTGCGGCCGATCTGTTCGTTCCCTGTGGGGGAAGGCCGGCCTCTATAAATATCAACAACTGGACAGGTGTGCTCGACAAAAAAGGGAAACCAAAATTCAGGTTTATCGTCGAAGGAGCCAACCTGTTCATCACCCAAGAAGCACGTCTTCGACTCGAAGAGAAAGGCGTGATCATTTACAAAGACGCATCGGCCAACAAGGGAGGTGTGACATCCTCTTCGATGGAAGTCTTCGCCAGTCTTGCCCTCTCGGATGAAGAATACGAGAATCTGATGTGTGTGAAGGGTGGTCGGGTGAGTTCTTTCAGGAAACGCTATATAGAAGAAATTATCAAGCTCATAAAGCATAACGCATCCTTGGAATTCGAGGTCATATGGGGGGAAAATCAAGAGAAAAAGATCCCCCGTTCCATTCTCTCCGAAATGATCAGCAATAAAATCAACCAGATTACCGATGCCGCTTACACTTCCGATCTCTACAGGGACAAGGACCTGTTCCACAACATCATCGAAGGATGCTGCCCCCTTTCTCTCATCCAGCGAGTCGGAATAGATACCCTCACCAAGAGGGTTCCCGCTTCCTATCTAAAGGCCATATTTGCTTCCCGAATTGCCAGCCAGTACGTCTACACCTACGGATTGGATGCCAATGAACTAAATTTCTTCAGCTTCCTCAAAAACCTATAAGAAGGTCTATCGCTTTTAACGAAACTGGATTGTTTACGGACCAATGCCAGCCGAACCTCCCATAAATGCTAATGGCAAGATCACTCCGTCTTTATGAAGTTTGACTTTCGTCCTATGGAGTGCTAAAAATTCACTTAATACAAATATGGAGTATCGACCTAGGTTTAATACGAGATATCTAAGATATCTGTTTTTCTGTATTATATTGGCGATTTTGCTCTGTCTGTTTCCCGTATCAGGCAGCCAAAAAAATCATGATACCATTTCCATCGAGCAGGCCTATCTGGACGCCGAATCCCGAATTTTCAAACCTCTCCGCACGATCTGTAAGTGGCTGGATGATGCCAATTACCTCCTCGCAGAAGACGATGACCAAACAAATTCTCAGAAACTTTTGAAGGTCAAATCCTTGAAAGGAACGAAAACCCTTTTTCTAAACATTGTTGAGATCCCAAAGAACCTACCCTTTGAGTTGGTTAGACCTTTGGAAATTCCGGAAGGATACAAAATGGAAACGGAAATGCCCCGTACCTCCACGCTTAAAGGCATGCTCTTCTTGGCTCACGGGAATTTGGATGACAATGGCCATGTGCAAAACACAATCCAGATCACCGAAAGACTCATGGATCGAGGGAAAACCTCCTTCGGTTTCATGCTCCGTCCCGATCAAAGACATGGATTCAAAGGGAAAAAGAGAGAGCTTTTAAACCGCAAATCTACCGATTTCTGGTTCAAACATCTTCTCAGCTGCCGATAGGAGAGAAGGCCTGGAAAAATTCGAGTCCTTTGAAAAATGTCCGGTTTGCGCCAGCCCCTCTCTTCTATCTTATATAAAAGCGACATTAGAGCCTTCCCGTTTGAGCAGAGAGCAGATCAAAATCACGGACAGCGATTATGGAAGGACCTGGGCCCTCAGCCAGTGCAAAAACTGTACCCATATTTTTGCCAATCCTTTTCCTTCTCGAAATTTTATCCGATCCCTTTACAGCCAGACCGAAGATCCTCTCTACGAAGAAGAAGCGAAGGGGAGATCGAAGAACTTCGCGAGGATACTCTCCGTTCTGGATGAAATGTTTCCCAAAAGGGGGATTCTGTTCGATGTGGGGGCTGCAACAGGTCTTCTGCTGGAGATCGCCCGAAAAAGAGGATGGCAGGTCGAGGGAATCGAGCCCAGCTCCTGGGCCGTTCGTCTCGCAAGGGAAAGATATCAACTTGATCTTATAGAAGGAGTATTTGAAGAAGCTTCCCTGAAGAATAATCGCTACACAGCGATAACCATGGTGGACTTCATCGAGCACATCTCCCATCCCTTCGAAGCCGCAGTCAAAGCTCATCAAACCCTGTCTCCGGAAGGAATGATATGCTTGGTTACTCCGGATGTTGAAAGCTTGGCCGCTCGAATCATGGGAAGGAGATGGTGGCACTTCCGGCCAGGCCACCTGGGCTATTTCACCAAAAAAAGCCTGGAAACGCTGCTGCGTCGGTCCGGATTTCAAATCATGAAGCAGCGTAAATACTCCTGGACTTTCAGCTTGCACTATCTTTTATCCCGCCGGCCCGGATCAAGATTTCTTCTAAAAAACCGTGTTTTGGCTTCTTTCTGGAAAAGAATTCGGATAAAATTGGCCCTTCAAGATTCCTTTGAAGTGTATGCGAGGAAATATTAGCCGGATGAATTCTTACCTCAAGGCCATGAGATTGGGGAGGTGGCCCCGCAGTCTGGCCATCTTTTCTGGGGTGGGAGCTTTCTATTTTCTACACCGTGAGGCCATCCCGTCCACCTCGATTTTTTGGTTTTTGGGACAATCTTTTTTCGTTTTCCTTCTCACCTGGACCATTTCGACTGCCAATTACATCATCAACGAGATAGCAGACGCACCCTTCGATATCCATCATCCCACAAAGAGCCAACGCCCCTTGGTAAAAGGAGAGATCAAAAAAACACCCCTTATAGTCTGGGGAATCCTCCTGAGTCTTCTCAGTCTTTGGCTGGCTTTTGCTTTTTTCACCTTTCCTTTTTTCCTCTCTCTATTGGCTCTGCTCATCGCCGGATTCTTGTACAACCTGAAGCCTATCCGGACAAAGGACATTCCTTTCCTCGATTCCATTTCCGAGTCAGCCAACAACCCCATTCGATTCCTGATCGGTTGGTTCGCTTTCTCTTCCGCTCACATTTTTCCCCCCTTGAGTCTCCTGTTCACCTGGTGGGTTTTCGGGAACTTTTTGATGGTCGCCAAAAGGCTTTCAGAATTTCGCCTCTTGAAGGATAAGGCAGAAAAATACAGGTCTTCCCTCAGCAAATATTCCATAAATTCTCTGGTATTAGGTATCACCCTGAGCACTATCTTCTTTTTTATCGGCTATTTCCTTTTTGCCTTCTCCTTCAAGCTGCAGTCCTTCATTTATTTTTCCCCCTTTGTTTTTGTCTATTTTTTCTTGATATTCTGGAAAACGTTGAAGGAAAAAGAAGCCCTGGAAGAACCGGAAAGCCTGTTTATGCATTCCAAGTTCTCCGCGTATACAATTTTTCTTGTCTTATTGTTTTTACTCTCCTTCTTCTTCGATACCGTCGGTAAATAAATTTCTATCTTCACAATTTATTCTCTATTGTTTACAGGTTGCGGATATGATACATTAACGACATCTAAAGATCCTGGAATAAACCATGAGTATCTCGCAAATCACACTCAAACTCATCCTTGCCGTTGCCTTGGGGGGATTGATAGGATTCGAGAGGGAATCAAGCCAGAAGCCGGCAGGATTCCGGACCAATATTCTCATTTGTTTGGGTTCGACCATGATGATGGTCTTCTCCCAGCTTCTCCTGCAAGGAAAGGAAGCGAGCGGAGGCGATATGACACGTATCGCAGCCGGAGTGATAACGGGCATCGGATTTATCGGAGCAGGGACTATCATTCAGGCAAAAGGCAGTGTAATCGGATTGACATCAGCAGCTACGCTCTGGGCCGTGGCTGGCCTAGGTCTGGTCATCGGAGGAGGCTATTATATAGTCGCTCTTATCTTCACCGGAATCATCATCCTCACTTTGGCCATATTCCGTCAGCTCGAATCCCAATACCTGAAAAGAGAGCTGTATCATTACCATCTCAAAACCCAATATTCCAAAGATATCCTGCTCAACATCAAGAAATTAGCCCTTCATGAAGGGATAAAGTTCAAAGAGATTTCTCATCAAGAAGAAGGGAACATCTACACCATCGATTTTTCTTTCCCGGCGCCCGAGGAAAAAGAACAAAAATTCAAGTGGAGCCTCCTCAATCTCGATGGAATCCTTGAGATAAAGATTGACTGAAAAGGGCCTCCTTATCGCCACCACTAACCAGGGAAAAATAAGAGAATTCAAATCCAAATTAGAAAATAGTCCTCTTCCCGTCACCTCTCTTCGCGAACTCCCTCTCGACCATATTTTCCCCGAGAAAGGACAGACATTTCTCGAGAACGCCCGGGGAAAAAGCCTTTTTTACAGCCAATATTGGAATAGCCTGACTCTGTCCGAAGATTCTGGCTTAGAGATCGATTTCCTCGGAGGCGCTCCCGGCGTTTTCTCCTCGCGTTTTGCTGGCCCGGAGGCTACAGATAAGGAAAATATCGAAAAAGTCCTCCGTCTGATGAAAGACGTTCCTCCTGAAAAAAGACAAGCGAGATTCGTTTCCTGCTTGGTCCTGTCAAAAAATGGATATATCATCACCGAGATTCAAGAAACAGTCGAAGGCCTCATCACGACACAAAAAAAAGGCCAGGAAGGATTCGGATATGATCCGATATTCTATTATCCCCCTCTGGAAAAAACATTCGCTGAGCTTTCCGCAGAAAAGAAAAACGAAGTCAGCCATAGAGGCCGGGCTCTAAAAAAATTAATGGCTTTTCTCCTCGAACATTTTTAACGACAAAATCTCAGACTGCCCCAAAAAAACGGGGAGAAGGGGATCAACTCCCCTTCTCCTTTTTAGATTTAGACACCTCTCCCACAGTGATAAGTTCCTTCAAGCGCAGAAAGGTTTTTTCTCCGATACCTTTGACCTTCATGATGTCTTCAATTTTTTTGAAGCTGCCGTTTTTTTCCCTGTAATCGATGATCCTCTGGGCTACAACAGCACCGATCTGGGGCAGTTTCTGGAGCTCTGTGGCGGTGGCCGTGTTGATGTTGATTTTTTTCTCAACAGTCTCATCGGCCGGAGAGATAAAGGCCTGTAGAGACATCAGAGAAAAAACCAGCACCAAAGGGAAAACAAATCCCTTTACCATAAAACTTTTCATGATACCTCCTTTCGGTTCATCCCTCTGCAAAATCGGGGCCAGTTCCCGTATCTATTTTACTTATTTATTATCAACGAATTAGAAAAAAGATCCCTGCTATGAAGTGAACAGATGTTAACGACTGCCGGTCTAATCGACAACCATAGTTTGCAGAATTCATGTCTTCAATGGATTGCTGTGAATTGTTCCCAGCGAGACAAATACCCAGGAATCAGGCAGCTCCGCCGATGTCTCCCCCCTAATTAAGAACGTGGGTGACTCTTCCGGTAGACCTCCAGAAGACGTTTAAGGTCAATGTGGGTATATTTTTGGGTTGTCGCCAGACTTTCGTGTCCAAGAAGCTCCTGGATAACCCGTAGATCCGCTCCTCGGCTCAAGAGATGTGAAGCGAAGGAATGGCGGAGAGAATGGGGACTGATCTTCCGGCGAACGGCTGAGCGCCGAATATACTTATCCACTATCCGCTCCACAGATCGTGGAGAAAGCCTCCTCCCCAGATAGTTGAGAAAAACAGGTTTTATCTCCACCCTTCCTTTGTTGATCGAAGATCTTCCCCGAAGGTAGCATCGAAGGCTTTCCTCGGCCGCTTTCCCAAAGGGGACCAATCGCTCTTTTTTCCCTTTTCCCCTAATCCGGATCAGTCTTTCCGAAAAATTTATATCCTCCAGGTTGATCCCCACCAGCTCGCTGACCCGGATTCCTGTCGCATACATAAGCTCCATCATGGCCCGGTCCCTTAAGTCAAGGGTTTTACTGGTTCGTGGTAAGTCCAAAAATTTCTGCATTTCTTCTTCGGTAAGAAAAGAAGGGACGGGCCTGTCCTGCTTTGGAGTAGAAACAACCTTCGCTGGATTGTGCTCCATCCAATGCTTTCTCACACAAAACTGAAAAAAAGAGCGAATGGATGCCAACTTTCTGCCAATGGTGGATTTTTTTTCTCCCCTCTCATACCTGCTGGCGAGAAATCCTCTCAGAATGATGTTATCTATATCTTCCAGGCTCAGATGCCTCTCTTCCAGATAGCGGGCCAATTGGATGAGATCTCTTCTGTAGCCCGCGATCGTATGCGGAGAAGCATTCTTTTCGTGTTTCAAATAGGCCATGAAGGCCTCGATTTTTTTGGCAGTCATAGCGGCGTTCTCCTTTAGAACGGCCTGTCAGGATTTTTCCTCCGCCTCTTCATCGGACACCGTCTCTTTATAGCCGCATTTTTCATCGCTGCAGGCAAACCGGATCTTCCCATCCATCGATTTTTTCTTGAGAATAAAAGGCCGGCCGCATTCCGGGCAGGGACGGGCAACGGGCTCATCCCAAGTTGCAAACCTGCATTTCGGAAATTGGCTGCAGCCATAAAAGATTTTTCCCCTCCGCGTTTTTTTCCTCACCAGCGATCCTCCACAGTCAGGACAAGATATTCCCGTATCCTTTTTTTCCTTTTTGATGTAGGTGCATTGGGGATAGTTCGAACAGGCTGTGAAAAGCCCATATTTCCCTCGTCTCATGACCAGTTGGGAACCGCATTCCGGGCAGGTTTCATCCAGGGGTTTCGCTTCTTTCTTCACCAGACTTTCTTTAAAGCTGCATTCAGGAAAACCGGAACAGGCGCGAAACCTTCCGTATCTTCCTTCTTTTATCACCAATTGCCGGCCGCATTCCGGGCATGTCTCTTCGACCGGAATCCCCGTTTTTTTGGTGCTCTCTCCTTTTTTCGCCTGCTTCAGGTCTTCTCGCAGCAGGGAGTAATAGGCCTTCAAATACTCCAGCCAATCCTGTTTCCCTTCGCTGATAAGATCGAGCTCTGACTCGAGTCGGGCAGTGAATTTAAACTCCATCAAGTCTGGAAAATTCTGGATCAAATAGTCTGTGACGAACAAACCTAGATCGGTCGGTATGAATTTCCCTTTCTCTTTGATCACATAAACACGGTCCTGAAGAGTCGAGATAATCGGGGCATATGTGCTCGGACGGCCGATCCCTTTGGCTTCCAATTCTTTAACCAAACTCCCTTCCGTGTATCGAGGCGGCGGCTGGGTGAAATTCTGTTTGGATTCCAGATCCATGAGTTTCAGTTCCTCCCCTGCCCGAGCCTTGGGAAGAATATTCTCCTCTCTCTTTTGTTTGGGATACAGAGCGAGGTAGCCGTCGAATTCGAGAACTTCCCCTTTAGCCTTGAATTGGTAAATGGATGCAGCGATTTTGAACTCAGTCTCTTCAACCAGGGCTGGACTTATCTGTGAAGCCATAAATCTATTCCATATCAGCTTATAAAGATCGAACTCATCCTTTTTTAGATAGGGCTTGACTTCCTCTGGAGGAAGGTCAAACGAGGTTGGCCGGATAGCTTCATGGGCATCCTGAGCTTTCCTCTTATTTTTATAAATTCTTGGCTTTTTGGGCAAATATTCGGGTGCAAAATGATTCTGGATGAACCTCCGGGCCGATGTGAGGGCTTCATCAGCAATACGGACAGAATCGGTGCGCATATAAGTGATCAATCCCGTCAGCCCTCGATCTCCGATTTCCAGCCCCTCGTACAGCTTTTGGGATACAGACATGGTCTTCCTCACCGGAAATCTCAGAAGACGGAAAGCCTCCTGCTGCAGACTGCTCGTGATGTATGGGGGGCCGGGAATCCTTTTTTTCTTTTTGACTAGGACCTCCTGGAGAATGAAAGGAATATCCCATAATTTAGAAACGATGGAAGAGGCCTTTTTTTCATCCTTGATTTTAGTCTTTTTCCCCTCTATTTTGACCAATTGCGCTTTGAAACAGGGCGGTAGGCCAGCTTCCAGGCTTGCGGTGATCGTCCAGTATTCCTCTGGAACGAAATCTTTTACTTCCCTCTCCCTTTCACAGATCATGCGCAAAGCTATGGACTGCACTCGCCCGGCGCTCAAGCCTCTCCCTATCTTTTCCCAGAGAAGCGGGCTGATGAGGTATCCCACCAATCGATCCAGTATGCGGCGGGCTTGTTGAGCATTGAATTTATCCTGATCGAGAAAATTATTGTGTTGAAAAGCCTCGCTCACTCCCTTTCTGGTGATCTCATGCATCAGAATACGATAAATTTTTTCATTGAATTTCTTCAGGACCTCGGATAGGTGCCAGCAGATGGCTTCTCCTTCTCTGTCCGGATCAGCCGCGAGGAGGACGGAATCAGCGGTCTGGGCAGCATCTTGCAGCTCTTTCACTACCTTTTTTCTTTCCGGAATGATGTCATATTCAGGTTGAAAATCATGGTCGATATCCACCCCCAGCTTTTTTCTAGGCAGATCTCGAATATGCCCCATCGATGCCTTGACCAGATATTTATGCCCTAGATATCGGTTGATGGTCTTGGCTTTAGCTGGCGACTCCACTATAACCAACTGTTTTGCCATTACAGCTTCCTCTGAAATAATTTCCCCGGTTTTTGGGCGACCAAATCACGAATCTCCAAATTCAAGAGAATGTAAAGCAGCTCGGAAACAGACAGTTCGCTCTGTTCTGCCAGTTCATCGATCGAGGTCAGGTCGTCAGGACGAAGAAGGTCGTAGATCTTCTGTTCCTCACGAGTGAGCACTGGTGCTTCCCTTATCTCCTTCCCATCCTCACGCAGCAATTCTTCTCTCAGGGGAGATGGGAGTTCTTCCACCACATCCCTCCAGTCTTCCACAAGTTTGGCCCCTGTCTTGATCAGCAGGTTCACACCTTGGCTCAATTCCGACGTGATGTTCCCGGGAACTGCCATCACTTCCCGGTTCTCTTCCAAGGCCAACCTGGCCGAAATGAGTGAGCCGCTCTTTCTGGTTGCTTCAATAACAACCAGGGCGAGCGAAAGGCCGCTGATGATCCTGTTCCGTAAAGGAAAATGGAATCCTAACGGAGGCGCTTTAGATGGATACTCAGAAAGGACAACCCCGTTCTCCGCGATTTTTTCGAACAGCGGCAGGTTTTCCCGGGGATAAACCCTTCCCAGTCCAGAACCGAGAACCGCAATCGTCCTCCCTCCCTTCAAAGCGCCCCAATGTCCCACCGAATCGATACCCCTGGCTAATCCGCTGACAATGGTTAGACCCCGTAAGGCCAATTCAGAGGCCAACCTTTCAGCCACGGCCCTTCCATAGGGGCTCGATTTCCTCGCTCCCACGATGGAGACCGCCGGTTTATTCAAAGTGTCGACCTTTCCTGCATAATAAAGGACGAGCGGCGGATCAAAAATTTCTCTAAGAATTTTGGGGTACTCTTCATCTTTGATGGTCAGGACCGCATAGCCTCTTTTTTCGTGCCATTCGATCTCTTGGCACGCTCTCTCCAAAAGGTCAGAAGAAGAAATCGCTTTGGCTGTTTGCCTATCAAAGCCCGCAGAGATCAATCCCGAGGAGGGAGTTTCGAAAACATCTTTCGCATCGGGAAACCTCTTGCGGATAAGGGAGGCCAGCTTTAGATTCTCGCAAACGACAAGGTTAAGGGCTACCCAATATTTTCTATTTTCTTCCAATTTTATCGTGCACAGTGGGAAGGAGGGATGGCATAGATAGGTATAGAGGAATAGCTGATGACTTTTTCAGTGGTGCTTCCCAGAAAGAACCGCTCCAATTTACTCTGGACATAGGTAGACATGACGATCATATCTATTTTGTGTGTATCCGCATAATCGACGATGCCGAGCGAGGCGTTGAGGGCCCGGTACACGTCTTCGGATACTTTGATATCCTCTTTCTCCCGTTTTTTCCTCTGTTTAAGCCTCTTCATCACGGAGTCGAACATTTCATCCAGGACACGGGGGGAGAATTCATAATCATGCAGCTCGAGAACATGAAGGAGGACCAATTCGGAGTCGAACCCTTTGGCCAATTTCCAGGCATAGTTCCTTTCCCTTTCTTCCTGTTCGGAAAAATCGGTCGGGACAAGGAATTTTTTGAACCGGGGTTTACCGGTCTTTTTTTTGGTCAGGAGCAGAGGAACGGGGGAATTCCGAAGGACCTGATTGGCCACGCTGCCGATGAAAAGCTTTTCGATTGCTGATAGACCTCTTCTTCCCATAACGATCAAATCCGCCTTTTCCTGCTCTGCCGCTTCTATGATTTTCTTGGCCGCATTCCCTTCTTTAATGAGTATTTTAAAGTTCACGCCTTTAGATTTCTTAAGGACCTCCAATTTTTTCTTGGTTTCAGCCTTGACGAACGCTACTCTCTTGGCGATCTCCCCCTTCACCACAGCCGCTGTATCGTAGAGGGCCGGAGTGACATCCGGAACGACATGGAGTGCAACCATTTTGGCTTTGAACGTCTTGGCAAAGGCATGAGCATAAAGGAGGGCTTCCTGGGCCTCGTCGGAAAAATCGGTCGTCCAAAGAATATTTTTTATGAATTCTCCCATTTTTTTATCTCCTCGTATCGTCGGTAGTCTTAAAGAGCACCGATTATTTTAACAGGAAAAACGAAAAACACAAGGGTGGCCAATCCCGGGGTCACCAAAACACACAAACCCTTCAGTTACCTATCAGTATCGAGCCCGGGGAATAAAAAAGCCCGGCAACGGCTCCGGTCATCAAACAGGCAAGAGTGGCGGCCAAAAGAGCCCTGAAAGCTACCCGGGAAAGGTCTTTATACCTTTCGGGAACGAGCGCTCCGATTCCTCCGACAAAAATGGCTAGCGAGGCGATATGGGCAAATCCGCAGAGAGCATAGGAGGCAATGATGGCCGAACGAGGATGGACAAGGACTCCTTGGTCCAAGAGCTGGGCGAGATGTTGATAGGAGACCACTTCGGTGGCAACTGTCCTCTCTCCGATGAGCTTGGCCACCTCGAAAGCATCCGCAGGGGGAACACCAAGAAGAAGGGTGAAGGGATAGGCGATATAACCCAGCACATTCTTGAAGGACCAGTCGAAACTCAAGTGGAACCAATTATTTAAAAGGCCGCCGATTCCGCCGAAAATCAGGTCCAAAAGGGCCATGATTCCTAGGAAAGCGATCAGCAGCACGATGATACCACCTAAAAGCCGCATTCCACTCCAGGCCCCGTTGATTATGGCCAGAATGAGATTGTCTTCCCTTTCATAATGAGGCGCGATGTTCAGGCCCATGGTGGTGGGGGTCTCCTTTTCGGGAACGATCAGCTTGGCCATCAAAACGGCCGCCGGGGCGGAAATAAACGAGGCAGAAATCAAGTGTCCGGCGATGGTGGGAAGCTGTCCCTGGAGGAACATCACGTAGATGGCCAAAACAGTGGAGGCGATCGTTCCCATGGCTGCGGATAGTATTGTTGTCAGTTCGGAGCGGGTCATCTCCATCAGATGAGGTTTGACGAGAAGGGCCGATTCGGCTCCAACAAAAATATTGCTCGAAGCACAGAGAGACTCTGCTCCGCTTATCCTCATCAATTTGGTGAACACAAAGGCAAATCCCCTCACGACCAAGGGCATAATCTTTAAATAATAAAGGGCCCCCATCAGAGCGGCAAAAAATATGATGGTTGGTAGCCCCTGAAAAGCCAGGAAGTTTCCCAAGGATGTCTCTCCGCTTTCGCTCGTCTTCCCAAGCGGCAGCGCCAGACGCCCGAACAGGAATTCGGTCCCTGCGGAGGCAGCATCAAGGATGCCCAGGACCGCTTTGTTCACCAGCAGAAAGAATTTCGCTCCCACAGGAACTACGAAGATGAAAAACGCAAAAAAAAGTTGAAGGCCTATCCCCCAAAAAATGACTCTCCAATTGACGATCTTCCGGTTTTCCGAACACAGCCAGGCAAAAAACACCAATACAAAAATCCCAAAAAAGCTGACAAAATTATAGATATCCATTTCAGTGCCTGCCCCTTAAGGATTCATGCGCTTTCAATATTCCAAAATCAGAATTTTTTGACGCGATTTCCCCCCCCTCGAAATCTTTATCCGGGAAGGGGGAATACGAAAATGAGAGGCGACCACATGGATGACTTCATTGTTGGCCCTTCCCTCCGAAGGAGGCGAGACAACCCAGACTTTGTATTCCCTGTCACCTATCTTCTGAATTTTTTTTTGGGGGGCCCTGGGCTGAACTCTCACCTTCAGGTAGACTCGCTTATTTGAATCCACTTGTCTTTCCTCTACCTCTCCATAAACACGAATAAATCTGTCACATCAGCACGTGTTCTCTCAATAAACTATATGCATAGAGGGAAAGCGATTTGACCAAAAAAGTGTCGATAAACACCAGTATAAGGATGACGATCATCGGGCTGATGTCGATTCCTCCCAATCTGTGCGGCGGAACAAACCGGCGCACCGGTTTCAAAACCGGCTCTGTCAAATAGTAAAGGATGACAGAAACCGAATAGAGCGAGGGAATGCGCACCCAGGAAAGCACGGCACGAATGATCAAAATCCATATGGACACCATCACGACGATGTCGAGAATTTTCGAGACGGCAATCAAAAAATTGGCAAAAAGGATCATTCCTTACCGATTTTATCTTTATATCTGTCGAATAGTTCTTTGAGCTGTTTTTTGGTGACGATGTATCCGCTTACATAAAGGGAAAGATTGGGCCTTCGGGCATCGTTGGACTTCAGCAAAATGTACTCCCTTATAAGTCCGGATTTTGGTCTGGGGGGAATCCTTATCTCGATCTCCGCCTGTTTCCCGGCAGCTATCCGGAGCTCGGACACCTCTTTCCCCCCATCCATAAAATATTTTGCATCCCGATGGGAAAAGGAGACGACCAGCTCCCGTTCGCCGCGATTGATGATGGTCGCTTCGCCCGGGATGGGTTCTCCCTCAAGAATCAAACCCGCGTCGATAGAGTACCGCCCGAGTTCAATCCGCGGTCTTGGCGGAACCTGAATCGTGGCGGATATTTGCAGCTGTTTCACAGGTTGACTGCGGTCATTGGCTTCGACATAGACGTATTTGGTTATATTTCCTTCATAGCCCCTGGAGTTAAAGGAGACCTTGATTTCTCCCTTTTTTCCCGGTTCTACATTTTTGTCCGAAATCAAGGCGGCTGCACAACCGCATGAGGTCCTGACATTTTTCACGACCAGGGTAGCATCGCCCGTATTTTGAAAAACAAATACATGGGTCTTGACCTCTCCCTCTTTGATTTTGCCAAAATCATGAGACTCTTCCTCAAATTTGACCTTTGGCCCATTCTGGGCCACCAGGCCGATGGCAGTTAAAACCAGAAAGAACGAGAAGACCAAGATAAGGCTCTTTTTTTCTTTGCACATCTTTTTTTTCATTTTATTTTCCTTTTTTCTTATGAATATTATATCCAATCTAAAAAATGACGCAACTCCATTTCCCAAATTCTCAGAAGAATTTATTTTCCACGGGAAATTTTCATATCTATCTCCTCTTCCCTTTAGTCGATGTTCGAATCCTTTTATCCGCACAGTCGGCTGGACTTCTGGCGGGCAGGAACAGATGATCCGGCCTTCTTCAGCAGGATATATCCCTCAAAGAGAGGCTCCTGTTCTGCACGACAACAGAGAGTTAGCAAACTAGGGGGAACTTACAGAGGGGGCCTTTTCTTGACAGCTTTTCGGCCCTCCCCTATAATCGAGACAAGGTGAATAAACAGCGACGCGATTTTCCTCTTGATAGATGGGCATCGTTATTCTTTATGGTGATGGCCATCCTTCATTTGCTAGTGAACCATGCACCTTCCCAGGATTCTGCCATCAAACTCAAGGTCGTCGCCGAACAGGCAAACATACGCCTCAAACCCGATATTTCAAGTATCATCATCCGTCAAGTCCCGAAGGGAACGATCTTGAACTCCAGGGGAAAAGAGGGAGAATGGTATATCGTCCTGCTGGCTTCAAATGAGGAAATGAGCGTCAGGGGGTATGTGCATGAAAGCCTGGTGATAGTTATTGAGCCTCTTCCTGAGAAGAAAAAACGCCCGGTGAAGGCCGAAGAAAAAACCCCTGTCCTCCCGACAGAAACGGCCCGGGCCACCTTACCCTACAGATTTAGCCTAGCCATAAAAGGAGGCGGAAATATCATCTCGGGAGGAGATCTGAATCAGGGGATACAGGGGCTTGCCGGCCTGTACGGGGACATCTTCGGTACAGAAGGAGAAGGAAATATCGATCCCATCCATCTCGGGTATTCAATAGATATTGAACTCATTTTCCCCCTGTCCCCGCAATTCTCGTGGGGAATAGGACTGGGATTCCTTCAAGGGAAAAACAAAAGTACGGTTGTTTTCCGGCAAGGTTCTCTATCCCAAAGCCTTTCCGCAAGTCCGGGCCTCAGCGCCGTACCCGTAAGCGTATTTTTATCTTGGGAGCCACTCTCCTATCTGTACTTTAGAGGCGGTATTTCTTATTACTTTGCCAGATGCTCTTACCTTTACCAAATACACGAAGACGATCTGACCCAAGAATGGGAAGGAAGATCGAATGCCCGGGGGCTCGGATTAATGGGCGTTGCGGGTGTCACGAAAAAAATTGCGCCGTCTTTGAGCTTTGTGGCCGAAGCGATGGCTCGTCTGGCCAAAATAAATGGATTCACGGGAAAAGGGACCTACAAAGACGAAACGGGACAAATCTTGACCGAAGAGGGCAAGCTCTACTTCATCCATAACCAAGTCCTGGAGTCGAGGATTCACAACACCCTATTTATCCGGAGCAAAAGGCCAAATGAAGCCGGGATTATTGAAGCCAGCGAGGCAAAAATCGACTTATCCGGGTTCAGTCTTCGCATAGGACTCTGTTTTTATTTCTGAGGCTTTCTTCGCTCACTCCAACCGGATTCATCGTATCCATCAAAATAGACATATCGGGGAGATGGTCCAATTTGGATGCGGCCCCCTCTTAGAAAAATTCCTTCTCCATCCCGGTTTTCGGCTCTTTTAATCCGATAGGAAAAAGTATGTTCGATGGTTCCCTCCTTTGTCCAGCAGATGGCAAAAAACTCTCTCTCTTTGCAAAACAGGAAAATATAGGCCTCAGGATGAGGAATTTTTTTCAAAAAAACGGCATTTTTCGTTCGATCGACCAGGCATTTCAAGGCAAAAAACGCTGGGCGCTTCCTCCAGTTTTTGTCCAGGTTATCGATCAAGCCGTAACCAGGGGCCGCAAGCTGCCACCAGTACACACGTCCCACAAATCCGGTGGCCAGGACAAGAACGAAATAGCGAACTAGAAAATTTGCCTGATCTTCTTCCGTTACATTCACCCTCCCCGCTGCCGGCGAATATTTTTCTCTTCCTTTAAGGGGCCAATTCATCTCCGTTATCCAAACATCGCGTTTTTCCCTCAAGCATCCATCCACCACCGCCTTGAGCAAAGCTGCTTTGCGGGTGGTATCCCATCCATATTGAGTGTTTTCTGGGGCTCCCAATCGATCGACATAGAGAAGGGAGGAGATTTTGTCGAAATTGATTTTTTTCAGGACCAGCGGATAGAGGTGAAACTCGAAATCGATGACCGCCGGGCCGATGATTTTGGTGCCATGCTTTTTCGCCATCAAAACGGAGCCCTCGGCAAGCCGCAGATATTCTCTGTAATCCCAGACTCCCCATTTGGTCCTGTTCCAGGCATGTCCTATCTCGAAAAAAGAGGCAGCATGTTTAAAACACCCGAATACCTCATCCAGAAAATTCTTCCAATCTGCCGTATTGAGGACATCATGCCTTCGCTGGAGAAGGGAAATGACCACCTCAAAATCCTGAGTCTTGATTTTTTCGATAAATTTCAAGTAAAAATCGAGTCTTTCCCTCTCCCAGGATGGAATCCTCACCAAAGTCTTCCGGACACCCAGTTCTTTCAAGCTCCCTAGAACGTCTTCCAAACAGTCATCGGTCGGGGAAACCGAAACACCAAAGGAATTATCCAAGGTCACTCGCTCCCTGTACATTTTCCTTTTGTATTCTCGATAAAGGGACAAAACCGGGATCGACTTTTGGATGTTGGAAGCCAGAAGGGCTAAATAACCGGACGCGAATCGGAAATGATACCAGAACCGCTCTTTTTTGGGCGCCACGTTATGCGGCTGGTCTGTGAAAGGATCCCATTCGAAGTACCTGTTCATGGTCCTTCAATCCTCGTTCATTTTTCGCTTCTTGAAAGAAGTTTCCGTTTCCATTTGGTGTATTCGGTGTACGTCCTTTTGTTGACCCGATACCAACACCAAATCCCTTTTTTCAACTCGCCTGTCTCCGTATACTGCCGCAGGAAATATGGTTGATAGGCACGCGGAATTCCGAGTCGGATGAGATTTTTTATGCGGCGGAATAGGCCTATTCTTCTTTTTATCCTGATCCGGTTGGTATCGATGAGTGAAAACCTGTATTCTTCTTCATCTCTCTTCCCGACCAAGATATTTCCGTCGGAGAGATCCCGATGGAGAATTCCTTGTTTATGGCAGAAAAAAAGCTGGCGAGCCAACGCCCGTAAAAGCCCTTCGAGCGCATTCCCTTGGAGGCTTCGGAACATGTGGCGGATTTCTTGACTCCCCTGTTCCATCAAGGTCACATAATAGTCATATCTTGTCGAAAAATATTTTTTACTTTCCAGATAGGCAACCGGTGCCGGAGTGGGAATGCCTCTTTCCATCAGCGAGACACCCCCTCTCCAGGCTTTCTGTGCTCTGGACGGAAAAAAAATGGCTTTCAGGTTGTTGAGTCCCTGAGTACGGAATTCTTTGACGACAAATCCGGTAGACTTTCCTTCAGAGACTGGGAACTGGACAAGACCGACTCTGTTCCGCCGGTCGGTGAATATATGATGTCCCTGTTCCTCCAGGAGCCTGTCGCAATCTTCAAGCTTTTGGAGCAAGAAGGGCTTCTTGAAATCCTGATTGATCCGCCCTTTGTAGGAGGGAAAATCGAGAGGGTCGCCGAAATCTTTATCTTGGAGTTTCACAAGGCTAAAAATAGCACCCCGTGTCTATGCCTGTCAAATAGGCAGAAGTTTGAGTAAGAATCACTATTTCCGTGACGGTTCCTTTTAAAGTCAGGTAGAACGGTCAAGAAACCATTCAAGGCGAGTGGGGATGGATTGACTAACTGGAGTCCGATAATATATCATACCGATTCAGGATTGAACCATGACGATTGACCCGAAAATTCTCGACATACTCGCTTGCCCCCTCTGTAAAACAGATGTCAAACTCACCGCGGACGAAAAAGGTCTGAAGTGTACCAAATGTCATCGTGTCTACCCGATAAAAGAGGGCATTCCAATTATGCTTATCGAAGAAGCCACTATCGAGCCTGAGAGATTGACCAGGGACTGATCCAAAATCGTCGGCAGATTAGACCTCCGGCTTAGGTAAGCGAAAGGACTTCCATCCCATCATATTCATAGAGGAAACTAGGCGGAAAAAGCCATGAGACAGGCCAGGAAGAAATTGAAGAATAAAAAGATTTTTCTTATCCTCCTCTCTCTCCTTGGGATCTACATCCTTTGGCTGGCCATTCAGGCAATCGGTTTCAAAACCTATGCCCTAACAGAAAAAGACGCATCTCCTCTATGGGTCCGAGGAGCTTACCACATCCACACCACCTTTTCGGATGGACAAAAAACACCGGAAGCGATTGCCCGAATAGCATCCCGAAATAAACTCGATTTTATCATTCTCACCGATCACGGAGAACCGAATAGAGAATCGATGGCGGCAGCCGGCTGGATGGATAATGTGCTCGTACTGGCGGGATCAGAGCTCTCGGTCAACCGAGGTCATTTGGTGGCCCTCGGCTTCGAATCCCCGACATCTTTTTTTTCCCATGAAGCCGAGTTGGCCGATCACCATATCAAATCCCTAGGAGGAATGTCCATCATCGCCCATCCCTATTCCAAAATTTCTTGGTCTTGGGGAAAAGCCAACGATTACGACGGGCTGGAAATCATTGACTTCAATACCATGTTGAAAGACAATTTGACCCGCATCGCCCCCATTTTCCCATTATTGGCGATAAAGCCTGACTATGTACTTCTCAAGATGCTCAAGCGTCCTGCCAAAGTGCTTAAAAAATGGGATGAGCTCAACCTTGTCCATCCCACTTACGGATTCTTCAGCGTGGACGCCCATACCTTTTACCGGTCCCTTCTTCCCTCCCTTCAACTTCATGTTCAGCTCAAAAAGCCTCTCTCGCAAACGTACAGCCAAGCTGCAAGTCAAGTATTCCAGGCCCTTCGAAAGGGCCGGTTTTATAGCGCCGTGGACTCCGCCGCTGAGGCCGACGGGTTTGAGTTCTGGGCTCAGAAGGGTCCCCACAGAATTCATATGGGAGAGGAGACTGTCCTCGATTCTCCGGCTACCCTTCATGTCCGATCCCCTTTTCCTTTTAGCCAGGAAATCAAGCTGATCCACAACGGAAAAACAATCGCCTTGTCTGCAGAAGGAGCGTTGATCCATGATTCGCAGGGGCCAGGGTTTTATCGGGCCGAAGTTTATCTCAAAGCAAGAACCCCTCTCCACGAAGATATTCCATGGATCTTATCCAATCCTATTTACCTGAAGGAGGAAGGCCGATGACCAGCCTGGATACGACCCGGATAGAACATATCATCAAAAACTTCAGGAAAAAGAAGGTTCTGGTGCTGGGAGATTTAATGGTGGACAAATATATATGGGGAAATGTTTCGCGGATATCACCCGAAGCTCCTATCCCCGTGGTCGAAGTCAAAGAAGAGACTGCCTGCCTCGGCGGAAGCGGGAATGTCGGCCAGAACCTTATAAGCCTCGGTGCTGCAGCCATCCTCACCGGGGTTGTGGGAGAAGATAAAGAAGGGGAATGGATCAAAAAAAGCAGCTTCGTCCGGCGAGGAATTTTCAGCAGCGACAAAAGACCGACAACCGTGAAATCCAGAATCATCGCCCACCACCAGCAGGTCGTCAGAGTGGATGTCGAAGATAGAAAGCCGATATCTCCCCGATTGAAAGAGAGGGTTTTGGAATTCATCAGGCGCGAAACATGGGATGGTCTCATCATCTCCGACTACGATAAAGGCCTGCTCTCTGAATCTCTCATCCAGGAAGTCCTTTCCATCGCCCAGAGGAAAAAAAGGCCTGTTTTTGTCGATCCCAAGGAGAAAAATTTCCCTTCCTATTCTCCTGTGACACTCCTAACTCCCAACCACCTGGAAGTTGGAAAAATCGTCCATCATAAATGCGTCAGCGACCAGGAAACTGAAAAAGCTGGAAAGACGATCCTATCCGAAATCAGGACAAAATTCCTCATCATCAAACGGGGAGAGCTGGGACTCAGCGTTTTCGAAAAGGGGAAAAAAACCGTTCATATACCCGCTCAGGCCAAACAGGTTTATGACGTCACAGGAGCAGGGGATACGGTCATCGCGGTCTCCAGTCTGGCCTTGCTCGCCGGCGCCTCCATCCTGGAGGCCTCCCACCTTGCCAACGCGGCTGCCGGCATTGTCGTCGGCAAACTGGGCACCGCCACTCTCGATCCTGAAGAACTCATATTGGCCCTTCGTCCCTGACAGCCGCCTGAGTCAACCTATTGATTCCCCTTCGAACAAGAATGAATTATAATAATAGGTAAAAAAAAATGTGCGGAGTGATCGGTTTATACACAAACGAAGATGTTTTCAAAGATCTCTATCAAGGGCTCCTATCCATCCAGCACCGGGGCCAGGATTCTTCCGGGATCATCACCTATGATGGGCATTTCCACACCAAAAAGGGAGACGGATTGGTCAGGGATATCTTTACAGCGGATAATTATCTACGCCTCAAAGGGAATATCGGAATAGGTCATACCCGCTATCCCACTATCGGGGGAGGAAGAGGAGAGGACGCTCAGCCCTTTTTCGTCAATTCTCCCTTCGGGATAATCATGGCGCATAATGGAAACGTGATCAACTATTCCGAGCTGAAAAGATTCCTTCTGGATGAATCCCACCGACATCTCACCTCAGACAACGATGTGGAAATTATTTTGAACATTTTCGCCCAGGCACTCTCCGAACAAAAAATCAGAACCATCGGACCCGATAATGTTTTTAAGGCGGCCCAAAAGGTTTTTGAACTGGTAAAGGGAAGCTATTCCGTTATTGCCTATATCGCCGGCGAAGGCATAGTGGCATTCAGAGATCCTTTTGGAATAAAACCTCTTGTATACGGCAAGAGGAGAGATGGGATTCTTCCTTCCTACGCCATAGCCTCGGAAAGTGTCAGCTTGAATATCATGAATTTTTCAGATATCAAAAATGTGAAAGCCGGCCAGGTTCTCTTTATCGATAAAAAACGAAAAATTCACACCCGTCAATTGATCAAGTGCCTCCCGACTCCCTGCCTTTTCGAGTGGGTCTATTTCGCCCGCCCCGACTCCTTCATAGACAACGTCAATGTATACGATTGCCGGATCAACCTTGGCCGCTTTTTGGCTGAAGAGATAAGGAAACAAAACCTGAAAATCGATGTGGTAGTTCCTGTGCCAGATTCAGCCCGTGATGCGGCCATCGAGATCGCGAGACGGTTGAGCCTGAAATACAGGGAAGCCTTGGTCAAAAACCGGTATATCGGCCGCACATTCATCATGCCGGCCGACCAAAAACGAAAATCATCTGTGCGGCAGAAACTGAATCCGATCCCCTCAGAATTGAGAGGACGGAATGTCCTCCTGGTAGACGACAGCATCGTGCGGGGGAATACATCCCGTGCCATCATCGAACTGGTTCGCGAATGCGGGGCAAAAAAAGTCTATTTCGGAGCTTATTCTCCTCCTTTAAGATACCCTTGTGTTTACGGAATAGACATGCAGACTAAAACCGAGTTTGTCGCTCGAGACGCTTCTGTGGAACAGATAGCGAAAAAGATAGGTGCAGACAAAGTGGTCTATCAAAGGTTGGAATCCCTAGAGAAGGCCGTTCATCTAGGAAATAAAAAACTCACCCGATTCTGTGGAGCCTGCTTCAACGGCAACTATCCTACAGGAGACGTGACCCCAGAAATCTTGGAATCCATCGAAAACGATAGGAAGCTCGTTCAAAAAAAACAGCTTGACCTGGATCTTTAAACCCGGGATCTCCAGTATTCCAGAAGATCACTTAGTGTTCTTTCAAAAGGGATCTGTGGTTTCCAGGACATTTCTTGTTCGATCTTTCGGGCATCTCCCACCAACCGGCGAATTTCCACTTTTCTCATCTTTCGGGAATCGACACTTACCTTGATCGAGACGGAAGAGAAGGAAAGAAGGGTTCGAAGTATCTTCTCTAGAGAGTAGGATTTTCCCGAACAAACATTATACGTTTCCCCTCTTCTCCCCTTCTCTAGAAGTTGGGCATAGGCTTTCACCACATCCCGCACGTCCGTGAAATCTCGGTGGACAGAAGTGTCCCCCACCTTTATCTCGGAGGAGACGATCCCTTTCTCGATGCGGGCAATTTGATGGGCCCAGTCGGAACAGACAAAATCTGGGCTCTGTCCAGGACCGGTATGAGGAAATGGCCTGGCGATAATAATGTCCAGATTTTCGACCCGGCTGTAGAACTCACTCAGTATCTCCCCGCTCCATTTCGAATAAGCGTAAGGATTGACAGCTAGTAATTCGTCCCTTTCATTCAATGGGTTTCTCGACAGAGAGCCCCTGCCGTAAACATCGGATGAACTGAGAAATAGAATCCGGGCTTGAGGCGAAAATTGGCGGACCGCTTCGAACAGATTGAGGGTCCCGATGATATTGGTCTCCAGCGTCTCTTTCCGCCTTTCCCAGGAGTGCCGGACATTGGAGACAGCAGCCAGATGAAAGACGCCGTCGGGCCGCGCCTCCTTCAAAGCCTCCAAAACATCGCGCTCTGATCTAATATCCAGATGAAACAGTCTGTCATCTGAAGCAATTTCTGTTTTTTCAGGAAAAATGGTTCCCCATATCTGGTGTTCCGGAGATCTCAAATGATCCCGTAGATGGCATCCGACAAAACCGGTCGCACCGGTGATAAAAAATCTCAATCTAAACCCTTTCTCTCCAATAGTCCAACAGATCTTCAAGGCTTTGACGGAAAGGGATCTTGGGCTCCCATCCTGTTATTTTCCTGAATTTCGAGCTATCCGATAGGAGCACCGGAACATCGGAAGGGCGGAGACGGTGGGGATCGACCTCGATTTTCACATCGATGCCGCTAATGGACAGCAACATTGTCAAAATTTCCTTCATGGAATACGTCTTCCCTGTCCCGATGTTGTAGACATCGCCTTCTTCACCCATCTCTAAACAAAGCCAGTAGGCGCGGACCATATCTCGAACATCTGTGAAATCCCTTCTGGCCTCCAGATTGCCCACGAGAAGAACGGGCTTCTTTTTTTTCTGTTCGATCTCCGCAATCTGCCTGGCGAAGTTGGAACAAATAAAGACTTCGCCGCGGCGCGGTCCCGTATGGTTAAATCCTCGGGTCCTGACGACTTTCAATCCATAGCTTTTAAAATACTGCCAGCCCAGCAAATCCTGGGCCACCTTGCTCACAGCATAAGGGCTGAGCGGCCTCAGGGGATTGGTCTCTTTCATCGGGACCTCCTCAGAATTGACCAAACCATATTCCTCGCTCGAACCGGCAATATGAATCTTGGGTGAAATCCCGAGACTGAGAACAGCTTCGAAAAGATTGATTTGACCGAGAGCATTGATGGCAAATGTCTCGGCCGGACATTTCCAGGAAGTGGGCACAAAACTTTGGGCAGCCAGATGAAAGATGCGATCAGGCTTCACTTCGATAAGACATCTCTTAAGAGAAGCCATATCCTTGAGATCGGCCTCGATGAGTCGTATCCGGTTCTGGATATGAAGGATGTTTTCCATCCGGCTTCTCCAGCGAACCAGTCCAAACACCTCTTCTTGCGGCTTATTTTCCAAAATAAAATCCGCCAAATGACTTCCGGCGAATCCTGTGATGCCGGTGATCAATACTCTCATCTATCCTCCTCGAAATAGGCCCGATACCTCAACGTTTATCATAATATTTGGAATAGAACTCACGAAAATCCTTGCTTTTTTCCTTAATTTTGCGCCACCATTCGGGATGCTCCCGATACCAACGCACGGTAGAGGCCAAGGCTTCCTCGAAATCCTTTTCCGGCTTCCATCCTAGGGAATGAATTTTTCCACAATCGAGGGCATAACGTCTATCATGACCCAGACGGTCCGCCACGAATTTGATCAGACTCCGGGGTTTTTCCAGCAGGTCCACTATTCTCTCGGCCACATCTATGTTTTTCACTTCGTTTTTGGCCCCCACATTATAAGCCTCTCCCAGCTTACCCCTTCGCATGAGAATATCCAAGGCTTCACAGTGGTCCTCCACAAAAAGCCAATCCCTTACATTCGTTCCCTTTCCATAGAGGGGGAGGTCTCTGTTTTCTAAGGCATTGGTGACAAAAAGTGGGATAAATTTTTCTGGATACTGATAGGGACCGAAGTTATTGCTGGGTCTGGCAATGACGATAGGAAGACCGTAGGTGACGGCATAGGAATAGGCCAGCCGGTCAGCTCCCGCCTTGCTCGCCGCATACGGCGATGAGGGATTCAGAGCATCTTCCTCTGTAAAAAAACCCATATCCCGGCTTCCATAAACCTCATCTGTGGACACATGAAGAAAAAATTCGATGTCCGCTTTCTTCAAGGACTCAAATAGAACGAAACTTCCATAGACATCGGTCAATACGAATTCCCCGGCATCCAGAATAGAGCGGTCCACATGGGTTTCGGCCGCCAAATGAGCCACCCCCTGGACACGCGCCATGATCTTTTGGACCAACTCTCTGTCCCGGATATCTCCATGGACGAATTCGTATCTTTCATTCTCTTCCACATCCTTCAGATTATCGAGATTCCCTGCATACGTCAGCTTATCGAGATTGATGATCCGACATTCTGGATATTTATGGAGGAGGTGCCGGATGAGGTTGCTGCCGATAAATCCTGCTCCCCCTGTAACTAGCAGGTTTTTTTTCGCAATCGATCTTTCTTCAGCCATCTTTCCTCTTCCAATCATAAGGAATCTGAGCGGCATGGGCATCCAATCGATGTTCATCCGGTTCATCATAATTGTAAACCTCGGTCGGAACGTTGACGACGACGGCCTCTTCTTGGCTGACACACATCCATCCATGATAAATATCCTTGGGGATCTGTACCATCAGAGGCTGGTGCACACCCAGATAAAACTGGTCCACCTGATTGAACGTCGAGGATCCTTCCCGCGGATCGTAAAGGGCCAATTTGATCATGCCCTGCACACAGGCCACGTTATCTGTTTGTTTTTTATGAAGGTGCCAGGCCTTGACGACACCCGGATAAGTAGTGGTGACATAAACCTGACCGAATCGTACAAAGAGGTCATCGTCACTCCGCAAGATCTCCATCAGTCTCCCCCGCTCATCAGGTATGACCCGTAGTTTCTTGATCTTCACCCCTTCAATCATTATTATCTCCTTGACCGTAAATACAAGCTTGCCCTAAGGGAGGCAAGTCAAGCCGGAAGGGCTACTTTATTCCTATTTCGCTTTTATCCCCGACCATAAACCGGAATGCCGAGGGTTTGGGCGGACATTTGAATATCTTCACCTCTCTTCCTATAAGGCTTTCATCTATTCGGCTGCCGACCTCGACGATTTCGCTTCTTTCCAGCACGATACTGTGTTCTATTTCAGTTTGGACGATTCGGCAGTTGTTCTGGATGGACGTAAAGGGGCCGATGTAGGAATCGAGAATCTCTGAATTTGCCCCGATTATGGCCGGCCCCCGGATGATGCTGTTGCGAACCACCACTCCTTTCTCGATCACCACCTGGCCATTTATTCTGGAGGCTTCGTCGACCTCCCCCCGGATATCTTCGGCAATCGTTTCCAAGATGAGCCGGTTAGCATCGAGAATGTCCTCGATTTTCCCTGTATCCTTCCACCATCCGGTCACTAAATGAGGCTGAACCTCATAACCATGCTCGACAAGATACTGAATCGCGTCCGTGATTTCTAGCTCATTCCTCCAGGAAGGCTTTATGGCTTTGACCGCCTCAAAAATATGGAAGTCGAACATGTATACGCCGACCAAGGCCAGGTTACTGGCAGGATTTTTCGGCTTCTCGACCAACCTCACCACTCTTTCCCCTTCCAGCTCCGCCACGCCGAACATCTGAGGATTCGGAACTTCGGTCAAAAGAATCAGAGCATTCGGCTTTTTTTCCTTGAATTCCTCCACCAGAGAGGTGATCCCGCTTTTGAGGATATTATCCCCCAGATACATGACAAAAGGTTCTTCTTTTAAAAAATCCTCGGATATCTTGACGGCATGGGCCAAACCCAAAGGGGCTTCCTGCTCGATGTAGCGGATATTAATTCCCCACCGCGCTCCGTTTCCGGTCGTCTGCTTGATCTCCTCTTTTGTGTCTCCGACGATTATGCCGATCTCGTCGATACCCGCTGCTTTGAGAGCCTCTATTCCGTAGAACAGAACAGGCTTATTAGCCACCGGAACCAGCTGTTTAGCCTGGGTGTAAGTCAAAGGTCTCAACCTTGTCCCTTTTCCTCCGCTGAGTATGAGTCCTTTCATTTTAAAAGCCGAGTCCTCCTAAAAAATCCGACGTCTGTCCTATATTGCCTAAACCGAAGGAAAACCTGAACTGTGTCTCCGGTTTGTCACGAAAATAGAATATCTTAAGTTCGCCTCTAAAATCAATACACTGATAATGATAAACCAGGGCGAAAGCAGAGTACAGCATCTGCTTTTCGACGATATTAAAGTCCAACTGAGCCCGCGCCTCAAGTCCCAAGCGGGGCAGCTTCATGCCTCCATAGAATCCGATTTGATGGCGGGAGAGCCGTGCTTCTTCCCGATAGGGATTGATGCTTTTGTACCAGTTCACCTTAAGAAAAAAAGCATCGCTGATCGAGCCGAGATTGGCGCTCAACCTTACCCGGGACAGGTTTCTGTTGTAAGGATTGAAAGAAGCAGAAAAATCCAGGCTGTACTTGCTGGAGGGATAAAATCTGAAGTAGCCGTTGATGTCCGAAAATTGGGGCGGTCCCCCATCGACCTCATAAATGCGCAAAGGGCTGTTTTCAGGGTCGAAATAGTAGAATTGATCCAGGCCGAGCGTGCAGATCTCTCTCGGCGAGTTGTTCTGCTTGATGAAAAAACGGTTGACCAGACCATACCGGACATAATGGTTGGTATAAAAATAGCGCTGGGTAATGATCCGATCGGCAAGAGCGACAGGGCTTTCATAACGGTAGGAAAAGGTCGGTTCGACTATATGCTTGAGCCTCGGTTCTCCCTGTGCCCCATGAAATATTTTGGAAAAAACCGGTCCGGTGAATTCCAGATTCAAAGAGTAATTGTGACTCAGGATAGGTTCGTCCACCACCGTGCTGCTCCCGGGGGCATAACTGTCAAAATAGTAGGTCAGATTGGTGGAAAAGGATGAATTCATGGTCATCCAGGGAATGGAGGAGAAGGGGATGGTGATCGCTGGGGTGAAGCCGAGACTTTGAGATTTTTTTTGTTTACCTTTTTCGTATTGGGACTCCCATCCGTACTCCCATCTATCAAAAAGAGAGGTAAACGAAAAATACAAAGGAGAGAATAGCTTGATCTTGGAAGAACTGAAACCTATTTGGGGAAAATCCTTGCGGACGATTGAATCGTCCAATTGTTTGTAGTAGGTTTCGAACTGTGAAACCCGCATGTTGAGGTTAAAATAAGACCAGGCCCTGGACAGATAGACCTGAGAGCGCCGGTTGGATACCACGGCCCGTTTGAAGTCGTTGTCAAATTCCCGAAGAAAATCATAGGAACTCTGGTAATCGACGTCGGTGACAAGCGTGAAATCGGCAGGAAGGGATTGATTGTGCTTGGCACGAACGATGTAGGCATTCTCCGGCGATCCTATTGGAGCCCTGTTATTGAATCGGAAGTAGTACAGGTTCAATTGGCCTCTGGTTCCTTCGGAAAAAAGATAGCGGTACTCCAGGCCGCTGCCCAAACCTCTGTCCAGGAAATAATCGAAATTGAAGGAGGCATCCATATTCCTTTTGATGATCCAGTAGAAGCTCTGTGAATAGAAAATTCCCTTCTGGCCGGAATAGCCTCCCTCGGGCATCAGAAAACCCGTCGATCTCTCCTTATCCATAGGATACCGCATATAAGGGAGGTACAGAATGGGAAGTTTTTTTATCCGGAAAACGGCGTTCCACATCTCCATGTAGTCATCCCTCTTGAGATTGGCTCGGGAACAGGAAAATTGCCATCGGGGCACAGGCTGGGCACAGGTCGTTATTTTGGCCTTTTGGAGGCTATATAAATCTGGGCTTTTGCGGGTTATCGATTCGGCCCGGTACAAAATCGTCGGTTGGATCAGGCCAAAGACCGTCTTGAGTTCCCCCTGGCCCGTATCCAGATTGACATGCGCCTCCTCACAGCTAATATTTTCCTCGGGTGAGCGAAGCGTCACATTTCCCCAGGCATGGACATCCTTGGTCTCGGTATCCACTTCCATTGAATCGGCCAAGAGGGCTATATCCTTGTAAAGAATTTCCACGTTACCCGTAGCGGAAATGAGATTCTCTTTCTTCTCCCAAAACCAGGCTTTAATCGTGATTTCTTCAGAGGAAAATTCCTGAACCTGCCCGAAGAGAAATCCTCCGCCAACGAGAACGGAAAAAACAAGGGAGAGAATAGATTTATGGGTAACCATTAAGTTCTATCTCGTTCTACTTCAAGACTGTAGCATACCTTCTCAAGGGAATCAACCCAATCCGCTTGACTCCTCCACTCTATCCAATGATAATACTCCTTGAGCGGTTAAATCCCCAAAGATCTTTTGATGCTAAAAGCCTAGCCAACATGAAGCTTCCCTGGAATGTCGAAAACAAGAGGATAGCGGATTTGGTATCCCTCGGGCTCATGTTGCCGTCTTCCATCGCGGTCGGCCTTTTCATCGGGTATATTTTGGATAAAGCGTTCGGGACACACCCCTGGCTTTTACTGGCCTTTCTTTTGCTGGGAACCGCTTCTGGTATCTATAACCTGCTGCGCGGACTCAACCAATGGCAAGATTCCGAGAAGAAATTAGAGAAGAACAATGACAGAGAATAAAATCAGTCCCCAGGGCAACGATGCTATCGAAGCGAAAATTTTGAGACGGATTCCTTGGGAAATTCTCGGCCTTTCCTTCCTTTTTGGTGTCGCGGCTTCTTTTATCTTCGGTTTATCCTCCGGCCTTTTCCTCCTGGCAGGAGGCGCAGTATCCTCTCTGAACTTCTTCTGGCTTCATCAGACGCTTTCCGCCGCACTCCTCCGAGAAAAAGGGAAGGCATTAAGAGGAACGGCTCTCGGTTTTGTTTTCCGGCTTTTATTGATTCTCGCTATCTTTTTTATTATAATCTTCTTCTTTTTAAAAAAGATATTAGCCTTTGCAGCAGGATTTTCAACAATAATTGTCGTCCTTATGATAGAAGCGACCGCAGCCTTGTCCAGACAGAAAAAATGGAAGAATTAGAACACAGCTTATTCGTCGTTGAACTTTTTAACAAATTGTTCAGCCAACCTCTTTCCTCTTTTCTTGCCCTGTTGGGGATCGAAGTGAAAAATCCCGCTCACCTCTTTCCCGATTATATCGTCATAAGCCTGTTCGTTGCCGCATTCCTCATTCTTTTTTTCTCCTTATCCGCCAAAAATCCAAAGCCCGTTCCGTCCAAACTGCAGAGCGTTCTTGAGCTCATCATCCAATTTTTCGAAAATCTTCTTTCCGAACTGATCGGGGAGGAAGGAAAAAGATATTTGCCCATGGTGGGAACCATAGGTCTATTCATCCTCGCCTGCAACCTCGCCGGCCTTATCCCCGGGCTCATGTCACCGACCAGCAAGCTCAACGTGACGGCCGGATGCGCTTTGACCATTTTCGTCTATTACCATTGGCAAGGAATCAAATCCCAAGGATTTTTCAGATATCTTAAGCATTTCATGGGCCCTATTCCCCTTTTAGCCCCGCTTATGGTACCGATCGAAATCATCAGTCACTTTTCACGGCCATTGTCTCTATCCATGCGACTTTTTGGCAACATCTTCGCCGAAGAACTGCTGATCTTGATCATGGCCTCCATCATTCCGTTTCTGCTGCCCATCCCCTTCATGCTCATCGCTATCGTCACCGCCGTCGTACAGGCCTATGTTTTTGTCCTTCTCTCTTGCATCTACATTGCGGGAGCTGTGGCACATGAAGAGGAGCATTAATTTATAGGAGGAATTCTATGCCTAAACATCTCAAACCTTTCATGATCTTAGCGTTGTTTCTTATTCTGACCACCATCCCTCTGCTTGCTCAAGAAGGGGAAAGAACTTTCAACCCCCAAAAGGCCCCTCTGTTCAAACTGGCCATTATTGTAGGCGGTGCCATCATCACTCTCGCGGCCGCAGCAGGTGCATTTTGCCAGGCCAAGGCAATTAGCAGTGCTTGTGAGGGCATCTCCCGCAATCCTGCATCGGCTCCCCACATCCGGTTTCTGCTCATATTGGGACTCGTCCTCATCGAGACTCTGGTCATCTATGCCCTTTTCATCGCCATTTTTATCGTCATGATTCAATGGGGCAATTACTACTGAGGATCGACATCTAACTTTGAAATCGATGAGTCTTCCGGCTTTTGATATTTTCAGGGCCACTCTATCCAGGTTCCACAAGGACAGATGCGGAAACTTCGCCATCACCATTTCTTATTTCGCACTGATGTGTTCGATTCCACTTGCTGCCTTGTTCGCCTCCATAACTACTAAGATCCTTGGAAATTCAGAACTCGCCGTTCGAAGCCTGGATATTTTCTCGGAAGAATTTTTCGTCCAGTTAGATCCCTATTTCTTTCAGAGAGTTCGTGAGCTTTCTCAGAACATCACCAACCTCGGTTGGTTCGGTTTGGTGGGTTCTCTTATCGCCGCAAGCTTTTTATTCTCTACCCTGATCCATTCCATCAACACCATCTTCAGGGCAGAATACCAAAAATCTTTTTTCTACAATCGATTGATGGAATACCTGATCATGTTCGTGATAGGAGTCATCATGTTGATTTCTCTTTCGATAACGGCCATATGGACAGCCCTCCACCGGACGCTTCAGGAAAGTCCTTTCGTCGCCAAAAATATCAATCCCGAACTGGTCTCTCTCATCGACAACTTCTTCGTTCAGTATCTTCTCCCCTTTACCTTGACTTTTCTCGTTCTGTTCTCTCTCTATAAGTTTATCCCGGAGATAAAGGTATACACCAAAGCAGGAATCGTTGCAGCGGCTATAGGTGCCCTTTTGTGGGAAATTTTCAAGCGGCTTTTTGCCTTTTATGTGGCCCATTTTTCAGCCATCGGGATCGTGCTCGACCGACTGATGAAGGGAACCCTAACCTCGATTATCTTTTTCCTGCTCTGGCTTTCTATTTCAATGGTGATCCTCCTTTGGGGAGCGGAATTGGCCGCCGTTTTGAACGAACGCATTATAAAAAAACATGAACAACCAACCTGAAGAAAAGCCCGCTTCTATGACAGTCGCCAGGTTAGCGCGCCTCCTCGACTGCACATATAGAGGGAAGGGAAGCACTAAAATAGACGGTGTCGCAAGCCTCAGGGAAGCCAAAAAAGGAGACCTCGTTTTTTTTTCTCACCCGAAATACCGAGAACAGCTGGATCGGACAAAGGCCTCAGCGGCTATCATTCTCCCCGATGAAAAATTCGACCGGATACCAGTTATCCTATCCGAAAATCCCCAGCTCTCTTTTATCCAAGCCATCGAATACTTCTTCAAGCCCTTTCTTCCCTCTCCCGGGATTCATCCTCAGGCTTACGTTTCTCCCACCGCCAGGTTGGGAAGAAATGTTTCAATAGGGGCTTTTGTTTTTATCGGGGATAATGTCGAGATCGGTCAGGAGTCGATAATTTTTCCCCTGTCGGCTATCTATTCCGGAAGCAAAATCGGGCGCAACTGCCTGATTCACTCCCATGTTTCTATTCGAGAGGGGTCTCTAATCGGAAATCGAGTCATCATCCACAACGGGGCCGTTATAGGGTCGGATGGATTCGGATATCTGCCAGACAAGAAAAAAGTTCAGATCAAGATCCCCCAAAAGGGAATTGTTGTCGTTGAAGATGATGTCGAAATCGGGGCGAATACAACCATAGACCGGGCATCGCTCGGTAAGACTATCATAAAAAAGGGAACAAAAATCGACAATCTGGTTCAAATCGCTCATAATGTGGAAATCGGTCCTCATGCCATCCTGGCTGCCCAAACGGGTATTGCCGGAAGTTCCTTCATCGGAAGAAACGTCATTGCTGCCGGTCAGGTCGGGATCGCAGATCATGTCACAATCGGGGACAATGTCATTATCGCGGCCAAAACCGGAGTGACCAAAGATATCCCCCCCCACTCCATGATAGCGGGAACACCCCATCTCGAGATACGGGAATGGCGCAAAGCATGGGCCTCTATCCCTCAACTCTATGATTGGCTAAAAGAAATAAAGCGGCTCAAAAAGAAAGTTGAAGAACTGGAAAGAAAAGGCCACCGGGACTGACCTGAATTCCAGCCAATGGCGCCACTTTTCAAGCTAAGCCAGCTGGTCTAGATATTCAGTGACGGCTATGGCGGCCGCCACGCCGGTCCCGACGGCTGAGGCCACTTGCTGCGGGCAGGCGTCGCTGACATCACCGGCCGCAAAAAGGCCAGGAAGAGGGGTAGCCATATTTTTTTCGACTTTGATCTCTCCCCACTCGTTCAAATCGACAAGGTCCCTCACCAGCTCAGAATTGGGAACCGTCCCGATGGAGACGAACAGTCCATCCAGCTCCAGCTCAAAAGTTGTGTCGTCTTTGACATTGCGGAGGGTCACGAATTTCAGTCTCTCCTCTCCGTGTATGTTCACAACGACAGTATCCCACAGTACCTGAATTTTCGGGTTCTCAAAAGCCCTCTCCTGAAGAATCCTCACCGCTCTTAACTTATCGCGCCGATGGATGATCTTGACTTCTCGGGAGAATCGTGTGAGGAAGAGTGCCTCGGTCAAGGCCCAATCCCCCCCCCCTACCACAGCCACCCTTTTATTCGTAAAAAAGGCGCCGTCGCAGGTTGCACAATAGGAAACCCCTCTCCCTGTCAGCTTCCTCTCCCCCTCTAGCCCGAGTTTTCGGTAATGCGATCCTGTGGCCATTATGACGGCTTTTGCTTTGTACCGTTCCCTGTTTCCGGTCAGTTCCCAGAAACCGGATTGGCCGCTGACCCCCTTCACTTCATCCATCACGATTTCAGCCCCAAATCTCTCGGCTTGCTTACGGAAACCTTCCATGAGATGGAATGTGGAAATGCCTTCGGGGAAACCAGGATAATTTTCGATCTCGTCGGCAAGAAGGATTTGCCCCCCAGGAGCAGCCTTTTCGAGTATCAGAGTATCCAGCCTTGCGCGTCCTGTATAGATCGCCGCAGCAAGTCCGGCTGGTCCGGCCCCGACAATGACGACATCGCGGCTGTCGCTCATAGGTGTTTGGAAACGATGTCTACGATCTTTTCTTGTGGTTGTGCTCCCACGATCGTCTCTTGAATTTTTCCATCTTTAAAAAGAAGCAAGGTCGGAATGCTCATCACTCCGAATTTGGATGAGGTGGACATATTCTCATCCACATTCAGTTTGGCTATCTTCAATTTATCTTTGTAGGTCTGAACTAAGTGCTCCAAAGTGGGGACGATCATATTGCAGGGGGCACACCAAACCGCCCAGAAGTCAACGAGAACCGGAAGATCGGACTTCAGAACATCCCGTTCAAAAGTGTCGTCAGTAACGATTAAAAAATCTTCAGACAATCTTTCCTCCTCTTTTGATTTTCAAAGCATTCTGGTAGAGCTTTACATATTTCCTGGCCGACTTATCCCAGGAAAAATCTTCCTTCATTCCTTCCGCCAAGATATTTTTCCAGAGTGAAGGCTTTCGGTAACACGTAAGGGCCTCTTTGAGAGCCGCGATCAAGGCTTTGGATGAATATTCGCTAAAAACAAAACCATTGCCCTTGCCCGACTGAGGTTTAAAAGGACGGACCGTCTCCTTTAGTCCACCCGTCGCCCTCACCACAGGTACCGTCGCATACCTGAAACTATACAACTGATTCAAACCGCAAGGTTCATAAAGGGAGGGGATGAGGAATATATCGGCGCCTGCTGCAATTTTGTGAATGAGAGAGGGATTCATCTCCAACCGAACCGAGACTTTATCGGGATACCTCCTCTGTATTTCAATGAATTGTTTTTCATATTGCTCCTCGCCCTGCCCCAAGACAACCAATGCCATATCCATCTGGACAAGTTCATCCATTGCTTCCAGCAAGATGTCAAAACCTTTGTGCGTCCTCAGATAAGAAACAATACCGATGACAGGGCTGGAAGCCTTGATGCAAAGGCCGAACTCTCTAATCAAATCTATCTTGCATTCCTTCTTGGCCTCAAGGTTGGCGATAGAATAATTGCTGGCAATGAAGGGATCGGTTTCAGGATTCCACACTTCGTAATCGATTCCATTGCGGATGCTGAAGAAAATATCTCTTTTTGGGGTGAGAATTTTTTCCAATCCTAACCCATGTTTCCTGGTAAGAATTTCTCTCCGGTAGGAAGAACTGACCGTGTTGAGCACATCGGCAAACTGGATTCCTGATTTGAGAAAATTGAATCTCCCATTCAGCGATAGACTCTGGGAGGCAAAATATTTCAGGTTCAGTCCGGTTAGAAGAAGCGAATCGGGAGGAAATTCTCCCTGATAGGCTATGTTATGCAGGGTTAGAACCGTCGCCGTCTGACGGAATTGTTTCTTTCGAGCATAGTGGGTTTTTAAAAAAACCGGAATGAGTGAGGTGGGCCAGTTATTGCAATGGATGATATCGACCCGCTTTCTGCTTTTGAGGAGAAATTCCAATACGGCCCGGCAAAAAAACATGAATCTCTCATCGTTATCTAAATACTGACCCGTTCCTGTTCCATAAATTTGGTCTCTCCAAAAAAATTTGGGATTGTCGATAAAATAGATATCGTTTTTCCCCCGTTCGCCCTTGAAAATCCGAGCCTTAACCTTTCTGTCGCCCAGGGAAACTTGCAGATTGGATAGGATCAACTCTTTGGGCAACGTGTCGATCTCAGGTCTCCGGTAGAGGGGCATGAAAAGAGATACTTCCAGTCCGAGGGAAACGAGGTGTTTGGAAAGCGAATAAGCCACATCGGCCATCTCTCCTATTTTTGCGTAAGGAGACACTTCGGCTGAAACGAAAGCAACGCTCAATCCGTTTCCCATGCAAAAAATGATAACCTTGGCCCTTTCAAATGTCAAACCCCCCACCATTTTTGGAATAGCCAGGATTATTCTCTACCCAAGACCAATTCACTCCTCCGCTCACGCTTAAGGACGAGTTAGAAAGATGCCCTCGAAGCCAGAGGTTTTATCCCCAGCGCAGCTTTTCTTGCAGCAGATCGAAAAAATTCCTTTTCGGAGAGGAAACCAATCGAAGAACGACCTGACTGCAACGAACCTCAACCGTATCGTCTTTTTTCATCAATTCCCCTCTTTGTCCGTCTATAGTCAGGTAAACCTCCTCTCCTTCAGTCAGGAGTTGGACCCGGACCACAGAATCAGAGGAAATGACCATCGGGCGAAAGGAGAGGGTGTGGGGACAAATCGGAGCAATGATGATGGCCGGTATATAAGGCTGTATGATCGGACCTCCAGCCGACAGGGAATAAGCTGTGGAACCGGTCGGAGAAGAAACGATCAGCCCATCGGCTTTGGTGTTTGCGATCTCCTTTCCATCTATCCATATGGCGCAGCGAATCATTCGGGCCAGGGCCCCTTTATTGATCACGACGTCATTCAAGCAATAATAAGTTTTGTCCTTAGTTCTTGCCTCCAACATCCGCCTAGGGCTCAAGATTGTCTCATCTCCTCCTAAAAAAGCATCCAGGGTCAAATACATTTCGTCCAAAGGTACTTCGGTTAAAAATCCGAGCGCTCCTAGATTAATTCCTACCACCGGAACATCATGCTGGGCCGCGATATGGGCAATACTCAGTAGGGTTCCGTCTCCCCCTAGAACAACCACGAGATCCACCATTTTGGGAATTTCCTCCCGCTTAATCCCCTTTGGGTGCTCAAGTTTTTCTGCGGCTACCTCTTCTAAAAAAGAGGAAATACCCTTTTTTTCAAAATACTGGACCAGTTCTTTCAAAATTTTTGTAACTTCCGGTGCATGGGCTTTTATCACAAATCCAACCCGTTCAATTTTTCTCATTCCAGACGGCCTCCTTAAGTATTGCACTCAAACGATCGGGACTTAAAGCCGGCTTCACCAGCGACCACAAAACAAAAAATTCCTGATTCCCTTTTTGCCCTCGGACGGATGTTCTGAATAGTCCTCTGAAGTTAAATCCTATCTTGCTCGCTCCGTCGATCGTCTTAATCAGGACTTCTTCGTGCAAACCCGGATCATGGACCACGCCCTTCCTTCCTACCCGTCCTTTTCCTGCTTCAAATTGAGGTTTGATCAGGGCCACCATTTTTCCTCTATCTAGAAAGCCTTTGACCGCGGGTAACACCTTCAGGATAGAAATGAAAGAGAGGTCCACGGTGACAATTTCTAAGGTATCAGAAAAGTCATCGCGGCTCAAATAGCGGGCATTTTTTTCGATTAACTTTACCCGTGGGTCTTTCCTCAGCCTCCAGTCAAGCTGTCTTGTGTCCACATCCACAGCATAGACTTTCCGTGCTCCTCTTTGGAGCAGACAATCCGTGAATCCACCCGTCGATGCCCCCAGGTCTGTAGCCACTTTCCCCTCCAATGAGACCATGAAGGCATCTAGCGCCTCTTCCAGTTTCAACCCTCCTCGGCTCACATAAGGCATTTTCTCCCTGACAATTATCTCTTCGTCACAGGAAATCCTCTGCCCTGGTTTTTCTATCTTCTCTCCTCTGGCAAAGACAAGGCCGGCCATGATCAATGCCTGGGCCCGATGGCGACTTTCAGCCAGCCTCCTATCCACAAGAACCTTATCCGCTCTCTCTTTCATCCTTGACCCGAAATGTCCATTGATTGTTTTTTGCTGGAGAACCTGAATTTATCTTAATCGACTGCACCCCCAAAGTTCATGCTGTGAAAGGAATGGACGTCATTTTTCGCATAAAAATTGGGATTTGTCCCAAAGTGACGGGAAATTGAATGCAAATAAAGTTTTAGGAAAATGTCGGAGCGGCATTGAGGATTTAGGCTTCCGTAACCGCCCGTCGAGGGAACAAAAGGGGACGTTCCATTCAGGGACATTCTATAATTTATCATTGATAAAAATCCAAGATTGAAATATAGGGTGTCCCCAAATGGGACGTCCCCATATTGTCTTCCCGTCACTTTGGGACGACCTCAAAAATTGAACACAGCATTCAACCTTAATCCCGATGTATAATCAGGTTTGGCTGTGCTTGCCCTGAACATAGAATTGCTTGATCTGCTCGACGAGTCCTTCTTCATCAAGCTTGAACATTTTTTTTATCTGTTCGGTTTTCCCTATGGGATAAATTTCCAAAGGAATCCCGATGCTCTTGAAGCGAATATCGAATTTTTCATGTCGGTCGAGCAGATCGCGCACCATGCTTCCGAATCCCCCCGTGTCCACAGCTTCCTCTGCAGTGATAATGGCTCCCCCTGTCCGGGCAAATCCTAAAATCAACTCCTCGTCAAGCGGTTTGGCGAATCTGGCATTGACCACAGCCAAACTGATGCCTTCCTTTTCCAAACGGCGGGCAGCCTCCATGCATGGATAAACCATGCTCCCCAGAGCGATCAGCATGTCCTTTCCCTCTTTTAGGACCTCTGCCTTTCCAAGGGAAATACGTTTCGAGCCTTCTTCCATAGCTACGCCATAAACTTTTCTTTTGGGAATTCGAATGGCCGTAGGATGAGAATAGGACAGCGCCGAATACATCATATGCTGCAGTTCATTCTCGTCTTTAGGCGCCATAACGATCATGTTCGGCATATGGCCTAGGTAGACAAGATCATTGACGCCCTGATGGGTTGGCCCATCGTCGGGAACGATCCCGGCACGGTCGAGGACAAAAACTATCGGCACATCCATCAAACACACGTCATGGTAGAGCTGATCATAGGCCCTCTGTAAAAACGTAGAATAGACCGCAACAACCGGCTTGTAGCCGCCCAACGCTAATCCCGCAGCGAAATCGACGGCATGCTGTTCTGCTATGCCGACATCATAAAATCTATCCGGGTATTCATCTCCGAAAGGCTTAAGCCCCGTTCCTTCGGGCATGGCAGCCGTTATCGCGATCAGAGATTTATTCTTCTCCGCTAAATCCAACATTATCTTTCCGAAAACAGCGGAGTAGGTGGGCCTTTGATCCCTGTTTTTCGGTTTCCCTGTCTTCACATTGAATGGAGAAGCGCTATGAAACGACGAAGGATTGGACTGAGCCGGTTGATATCCCCTTCCCTTCTGAGTGACACAATGAATCAGCACGGGCCCGCCATAAGATTTGGCTTTCTTGAAGACCTCGATCAAAGAACCCAAGCTGTGACCTTGTACGGGGCCGACGTAGCGAATGCCCAGTTCTTCGAAGACCAAGCCCGGAAAAAACACCTTCTTGAAAGCCTCTTCCACTGCTCTGGCGACCTTGATCATGGGCCAGCCTAAGGCAGGGATATGTTTTAAAAGAGTCTTGAGATGATCTTTCATACGGAGGTAATGCTGTCCGGATACAAGATAGGAGAGGTATTTGGATAAAGCTCCCACATTAGGGGAAATAGACATCTCATTGTAATTGAGAACGATGATGAGTTTTTCTCGATGGTGACCTATCTGGTTCAGGGCTTCCCAAGCCATGCCGCCCGTCAGGCTGCCGTCTCCGACCACAGCCACAACTTCGTAGTCTGCATTCTTCTTATCCCGGGCCACAGCCATGCCCATTGCTGCCGAGAGTGCTGTCGAAGCATGACCTGTATTGTACACATCATATTCGCTTTCCTCCCGGCAAGGAAAGCCAGATAACCCATCGTATTGTCGAAGAAAGGAAAAACGGTCCTTTCTTCCCGTTAAAATTTTGTGTGTATAACATTGATGACCCACATCCCAAATAATTTTATCTCTGGGAGTATCGAAGACATAGTGAAGAGCCAAAGTGATCTCCACTACACCCAGATTGGGAGAAAGGTGCCCGCCTGTCTTGGCGACGGTTTCGAGGATGAGGGCCCTAATCTCTGTCGCCAGTTCGGAAAGCTCTTTCAAAGTCATCTTTTTTATCCCCTCGGGGCTGGAAACTCTATCAATTAATTTATTCATTTTATTCTGTTAGCTTCGAAAAATTCCGGTGTTCATCGCCTCTTGGATTGACCGTCAGTCTGTGTTGACTTCCATATCTTTTTAAAAAGGGAGATTATCGTTATCGTCCGAATCAGGAGGGCTTTCTTCTTCTGAATCAAGATTTTCTGCCTTATCAAGTTCGAACGGCTCTTCCTTGACTTGGCCCTTCTCATCTTTAAGGAGAATATCGATTTTTTTCTCCGCTTTTTCCAGTTCTGTCCGCAAATACCTGGCCAGTTTGACTCCTTTTTCGAACAAGGCAAGGGATTCGTTTAAGGCAAGCCCCCCTTTTTCCAATTTCTCTACGATTCCCTCTAGCTCGGTCAACGCCTTCTCAAAGTTCATCTCACTCATTTCTACCTCCTTCCTGCTGGCTTCTTTTTCTCCTTCAGGCGGGATTCGATGCCCCGATTCCGGTCAACGTCCTGAACCTGCGCCATGAATTCTCCCCTATAGAAAGATACCTTCACCCTGTCTCCCCGGTCGATTTCGCCGATCCGGTGAACGGGACGATCACCTGCATCCTTCCAGCACAGCGCGTACCCCTTTTTCAGGATGTTCAAGGGGCTCAAGTTATCGAGCTCTGCGGATAGTCTATCCCATTTCCCCCGCAAATCCTGAAGCATCCTTCTCGCCAAAGCGGCCATCTTTTCCTGGGAGAGATCCACCCGGGCTCTAGACTGGGCGATTCCTTTCCCTACGCTCTGGATGACATGTTCGGCTCTATCCTCCAGGTCATCGACCTGTTGGACCAGATTGAATAACCTGATTTTAAAATGCTGAAATGCTTGATGATGGATAAGGGTAAAAACCTCATGTATTTTTTCCTGGATATAATATTGAAAATGATGATGAATCCTTTTCTCGAGATTCTCTATCCGCTCAACAAATGATTGTTCCTTTTCGATGACCATTTCTGCGGCTGCAGAGGGTGTAGATGCCCTAATATCGGCCACGAAATCGGCAATGGTAAAATCTATTTCGTGTCCGACCGCTGAAATAACCGGAACAGGACAGCGGAAAATGGCTCGTGCGACCTTCTCCTCATTGAAGGCCCACAAGTCCTCTAAGGATCCTCCTCCCCTCCCCACAATGATGACATCGATATCTGGGAGATTCCCTAAATAATCGATACCCTCCACGATCTCGTCACCGGCTTCTTCCCCTTGGACTTTGGCGGGATAGATCAAGATGTGCAGACGGGCGAAGCGCCTTTCTAAAATTTTAACGATATCGACGATCGCCGCACCCCTTGGAGAAGTCACGACCCCGACTTTCTTAGGCAGCAACGGAAGCTTCTTTTTTATGCTGGGATCGAAAAGCCCTTCTCCCTTCAATTTTTCCTTGAGCTGTTCAAAGGCCAACTGAAGGGCTCCCCTTCCTTTGGGTTCTATAACCTCCACATAGAGTTGGTACTGTCCTCTTTGTTCATAAACCGAAATCTGCCCCTTACAGTTGACCTGAAGTCCGCTTTTCAGCTCAAATGGCAAACGAACCGCATTCGAGCGCCACATCACACAATTCAGAGCACTCTTCTCGTCCTTCAAAGTGAAATACAAATGGCCCGAATGAGCTTTTGTGCAGTCAGCGATCTCTCCTTCCACCCAAAGAGACGTGAACTTTTTTTCCAGTTCCAGCTTGATCAAACGGGTGATTTCAGAAACAGAGTAAACCTTCTCTTTATCCGGCAGATTCATTCTTTCTCTCGTCCTCCACAACCGTTTCCCGTTGAATCGTGAGAGCATTTCCCGTGCGAGGGTCGACCTCCACGAAAACGGCTGAAAAGACTTTTCCTCTTCTTCCGGGTTCGAAGCGCTGAGGCCGGCCCGTCAGAAATCTCTGGATAGCCTGTTCTTTTTTTATCCCGATGACCGACTCATATCCTCCCACCATGCCCACATCGGTGATATAGGCCGTTCCTCGGGGAAGGATTTTCTCATCGGCCGTAAGCACGTGTGTGTGCGTCCCGATGACGGCCGAAACCCTCCCGTCGAGATACCACCCCAAGGCTTGCTTTTCAGATGTGGCTTCGGCATGAAAATCCACTATGATAATGGCCTTCGATTTGCCCAAGGCTTCAAGCTCCCGGTCCGCGGCCCGGAACGGACAATCTATGGGCTCCATAAAAACCCTCCCCTGCAGATTGAGCACAGCCACGGTAAATCCTTCCTTGGTCTCAAAAACGTACATGCCTTTCCCTGGATTCAAGGGAGGATAATTGGCAGGTCGAAGCAAACGGGGCTCTTGATCAAGAAAGGCGGAAGCTTCCTTTTTGTCCCAGATATGATTGCCAGAAGTCAGTACATCCACTTGGTTAAGCAGCTGACGGCAAATATCAGGGGTGATACCTACCCCCCCTGCTGCATTCTCGCCATTGGCGATGACCAAAGAGGGAGAATACTTTTTGATGAGCCCGGGAAGGATCTCTTTCAAGGCTCTTCTTCCTGGCCGACCGATGATATCCCCTAAAAACAGGAAACCGTATCTATCGAGCATACTCCACAGCCCTCATCTCCCGAATGACCGTCACCTTGATCTGGCCTGGATAATCCAGCTCTTCCTTAATCTTTCCCGCAATATCCTTGGCGGCAAGAGAGGCTTTCTCATCCGAGATTTTCTGGCTTTCAACGATAATCCGAATCTCTCTTCCTGCCTGGAGGGCGAAGGCTTTGGCTACCCCTTCATAGGAATTAGCGATCTCTTCCAGTTTCTCCAGTCGCTTGACATAGGCTTCCAAAAGCTCACGCCGAGCGCCAGGTCTCGCCGCAGAAAGGGTATCGGCTGCTTGCACCAAAACCGCTTCTATGGAAGGGAAATCGACGTCACGATGGTGGGAGGCGATGGCAAGTACCACAGCTTCGGACTCCCCATATTTCTTGGCCAGTTCGACGCTCAATTCTGTGTGCGTTCCCTCCACTTCCTTATCTACTGCCTTTCCAATGTCATGGAGAAGGCCGGCCTTCAGGGCCACGTTGGCATCCAATCCCAACTCCTTGGCCATGATCCCGGCGAGATAAGCGACTTCTTTGGAGTGCTGAAGAACGTTCTGGCCATAGCTTGTCCGGTATTTCAATTTTCCCAGCAGCTTGACGAGCTCTGGATGAAGGTCCTGAATCCTGAGTTCGAGAACCACGGATTCTCCTTCTTGCTTGATCTTTTCTTCCAGTTCTCTTTTGACTGTCTCCACGACCTCTTCGATGCGGGCAGGATGGATCCTTCCATCGATCACCAATTTTTCGATGGCCAGCCGGGCCATCTCTCGTCGTATCGGATCGAAGCTGGAGAGGATCACCGCCTCGGGCGTATCGTCCACGATGATATCCACTCCTGTGGCCAGTTCGAGGGCCCTGATATTCCGACCCTCTCTCCCAATAATCCGGCCTTTCATGTCGTCGGAAGGAAGGTCCACCACCGAAACAGTGGTCTCGACGACATGTTCAGCCGCCGAGCGCTGGATGGCCTGGCTGATGATGTCGCGGGCTAAATTCTGTCCTTTTTCTCTCGTTTCCTCCTCGATCTTTCGCAAAGAATGAACCGCCTCGAGTTTAGCCTCATCCTCCAGCTTCCTCATCAATTCCCTTTTGGCTTCCTCTTGGGTCATTCCGGCAATTCTTTCAATCTCTTCCACGGCTTTCCTTTTCAATTCTTGAAATTCTTTTTCTTTGTCCACCAGCTCTCTTTCCCTTGAGAAAAGCCTCCGCTCCTTCTGGGAAAAATCTCGTTCTTTTCTCTCCAAAACCTGGTACTTTCGTTCGAGGTTTTCCTCCTTCCTGACCAACCTTCTCTCCAGCTCATTCAGCTTTTGGCTTCTATCCCGAGTCTGCCGCTCAAATTCGGCTTTTAAATTGAGCTGCCTTTCCTTCGCCGCTAGAGAAGCCTCCCGTTTGATTTTTTGGGCTTCCTCTTTGGCATTTTCAAGAACTTCTTTGGCTTCATGCTGAGCCTTAAGCAGGGCACGCATGCCTCCGGTCCTCTTAGCCGAGATAAATATGACGGCCGCCGAAGCAAGAACAACGACAGCCGCAATGATGATAAGCGTTAAATTCACTTTGGCCACCTCCTTTTTAAGGGAAGTCGAAGGAGATGAAAGTGGAGGTCTAAAAGAGAATCACTCGATGCACAAAGCCACGACGTCAAAATGAATAAAAGGACACAAGATGAATTTTCTGAGTAGGAACGTTTTTTCCTCTTCCCAGACCGGGAAGATGTGTTTCATGCGCTCATCTATGATATCCGAGACGGGAATTCCCGCTTCACTTTGGAGCTTTTTCCATATTTTCGTAAGTGCTTTCATCTCTATACGCAAGGACCTCCAAGCTTTCTATTTCGTTCTCCATATGCCCTATTACTTCGTTTAGCTGATCCAGATTCTTTTGACAGAGAAAATATTCATCGGCTATGTTCAAGGCCGCTAGAACAGCGACCTTCAAAATATCCACGGATTTCGATTTCACAGCCACCTCACGCATTTTCTGATCAACGTACGAAGTAAGATGGCTTATATATTTTTCATCCTCTTCTCCTTTGACTCTTATCCTGTATTTCTGACCATAAATTTCGATTTCTATAACTTTATCGATCATATTTCTAATTCATCAATTTTTTTAATAATCTGTTCGATCTTTCCTTTGATGATCTCTCTTTCTTCCTCGTATTTCTTCAGGTTTTGTCCCATAGTCTCCGTTTTTTTTGCCTGCTCTTCGAATGTTTTCCTGTCTAATTTGAGTTCTTTGAGCTGCTGTTTCAACCGGTCATTGTCGCTGACAAGCTTATTTATATGATCCGCAACTTGGGAAATCTTACCCTCTAGAATTTTAAGCCTTTCCAATTCACTTGTCAATTTTACCTCCTTCCCTTAATTGAAAATCGAAACTGGACCTGAGAGCGGTGATGAGTTTCTCCTGAAGAGCATCCACCTCTTCGGCCTGAAGGGTTCGGCTGGAATGCCGGAAGACAAACCGAAAGGATAAACTCACTTTATCTTCAGGAATGGAAGAGCCCGAATATCGGTCATAAAGACTGAATTTTTCCAAGTGAGGCAACTGGAGCTTTTCCACAGCCTTTCTGATTTCCTCATAGGAAATCCCGTGGTCTCCGATAAAGGAGATGTCACGGCTTATGCTCGGGAACTTGGCAACAGGGGTGTATTGAAAAGGCTGAGCCTGCTTTTCGAAGAGAAGGTCCAGGTTGATCTCTGCCGCCCAGACTTTATCCTTCGATTCAAACTCCTCTACGATACTTTTTCTGAGCAATCCTAAAAAGCCAATCGTTTCCCCCTTGAAATGTAAGGCGACGCAGAATCCTTCCTGAAAATAAGGGTGGTTCTCCTCACGAAAAGAAAATGGCCCGTAGCGAAGCTTCTCCATCAAGGTCTCGCAGACTCCTTTGAGATGAAAAAAATCCGACTTTTGATCCTTCTGCTTCCAATGCCTTTCCCCCTTGAAACCTGCCATCACCATGGCCAGCATAAGATGTTCATTGTAATGTTCATTCTCCTGGTGGAAAATGTTCCCTATCTCGAAGACATGGACTCCATCGGCTCCTCTGTTCATATTCCAGGATACCGTTTCGAGCAGCCCTCCGATAAGGGTCGTCCGCAGCAGGGCAGCTTTCGTGGAAATAGGATTGCGGATCCGGATTGGATTCAGGTCGGAGACAAATCTATCCGCCTTTGCAGGATCCATAAAACTGAAATTTACCACTTCGTCAAATCCATAATGAAAAAGGAGCTGACGGGATTTATTTATTTTCTCCTTTTTTGGGTCTAGACTCGTTTCGAGTGTCCGTAAAGGCGGTAGTTGCACAGGTATTTTTTCATATCCAAAGAAACGGGCGATCTCTTCTATGAGATCCGCCTCTCTCTCGATATCTATTCTGAACTGAGGGATTTTAACCTGCCAAATCCCTTCCTGTTTCTTCACAACCTGGAATCCTAGATCCGCGAGCTTCTTTTCGACAAAGCTGTTGTCCACTTCGATCCCGAGAAGTGAAGCCACCCGGTGGTTGCGAAGCATAACGGTCCTTACCCTGCGCGGTTGGGGATAGATGTCGATAATCCCTCTGCATACCTTACCTTTGATCTGTGTGAGCAGGGAGGCCGCCATACAGGCAGCACGAGGTGCAAAAGAAATATCGGCTCCTCGCTCGAATCTGTAGGATGCATCGGTTTGAAGTCCGGTCTCCTTGCTTGTCTTCCTGACCGAGACAGGATCAAAACAGGCGCTCTCTATAAACACGTCCTGTGTTTTATCCGAAACGGCGGATTCCTCTCCCCCGATAATCCCGGCCAAGGCCATGGGTTCTCTCTCATCGGCAATCACCAGCATATCCGGAAGCAAATCGACTTCCCTCGACTCCAAGGTCAACAGTTTCTCTCCCTTTTTTGCCCTGCGGATAATGACTTTTCTGCCGGCAATCTTTGCCAGATCAAAGGCATGGATGGGTTGAGCCGTGGCAAAAAGGACGTAATTCGTCACATCCACAACATTATTGATGGGGTGCAATCCCATGGCTTCTATCCTGGCACTCAACCACCGGGGAGAAGGGCCGACCCTGACATCTCTGACGACCATCCCACAATATCGGGGGCATAGGTCATCGTCCCAAATCTGTACATCGACAAGATCAGAACCTTTCTCATCCATCTCAACCAGAGGATAATCCGGCTCTTTGAGAGAAAGGCCGAGGGCGGCCGCCAATTCTCTGGCTATTCCTATGTGTCCCAGTGTATCGGGCCGATTGGCATAGGTCTCGATATCCAGGACGATATCCTCCCCTCTCTCTGCCCACTGTTCGGTCAGCAGTCCTATATTATCCAGCGTATCGACAATCCGTGAGACCGGAAAGTCGACATCAACATAGTCTTGAATCCAATTCAAACTGATTTTCATTTCAAAACTTCACTTCAACAAAAACTGTCTGATGAACCTCAAATCATTCTCGTAAAAAAATCTTATGTCGGGAATCTGGAAAGCAAACATAGCCGTTCTATCCACACCCAGACCAAAGGCGAAGCCTGAGTACTTTTCAGGGTCAATGTTTACATTTTTCAATACTTGAGGATCGACCATTCCTGCCCCGAGAATCTCTATCCAGCCTCCTCCGCCACAAACACGGCACTCCTTGGACTTCCCCCCACAAACCGTACACTCAATGTCCACTTCCGCAGATGGTTCGGTAAAGGGGAAAAAGCTCGGCCGAAAACGGATCTTGATCTTTTCATAGAATAACGCTTTCAAGAAATACTCCAAGGTCCCTTTAAGATGAGCGAATGTAATGCCCAGGTCCACCACAAGCCCCTCCACCTGGAAGAACATCGGCAGATGAGTCGGATCCGGAGCCTCCTTCCGGTAGACTTTTCCGGGATTGATGATGCGGATAGGGGGTTTGCGTTTCTCCATGACTCTTATCTGGACCGGAGAAGTATGGGTGCGCAAAAGGACATCATCCGTTATATAAAGCGTATCCCAATCGTCTCGAGCCGGATGATGCGGAGGGAAATTGAGAGCTCCAAAATTATAATAATCCGTCTCTATCTCTGGTCCATCGGCGATGGAAAATCCCATTCTAAAAAAAATATTTTCGATCGCTTGCTGAAAGAAAAGGATGGGGTGCGGCGAGCCAAAATAGAGGGACTCGCCGGGCAGAGTGAGATCGATCTCTTCAAGGGCTTGTTTCGGCGTGGAAAAATTCGCCTGTAAATTCTGGACCTTTTCCTGGATATGTTTCTTGAAGTCGTTGATCAACCTCCCTATCTCAGGTTTCTCCTGAGGTTTGGCTTTCTTGAGTTCGTCCAAATACCCAGTGATAATGCCCCTCTGGCGGCTAAGGTATTCATTCCGAAGCTCGGAAAGGGAATTCTTGTTTTTCACTCTGGCCAAAGCTTCATCGAAGGCCTTCCATCTTTTTTCGATTTCGATCTTGAGGTTATCCATTTCTCGCAATATTTCTTCTATGTTTTGGCCTCCTTGACCTTTTGGGCAAGCCGAATAAAGGTCTGCGGAGACTGAACGGCCAGATCGGCCAGTATCTTTCTGTCAAGCTCTATATTCAACTGGTGCAACCCGTGGATAAAACGGTTGTAGGACAATCCATTCTGCTCGGCAGCGGCCTTGATCCTGATGATCCATAAGCGACGAAAATCTCTCTTGCGAGCCCTCCTATCCCTGTAAGAATATTGGAGGCCTTTTTCTACGGCTTCTTTGGCTGTCCGGTAATTATGGCTTCTTGCCCCCCAGTAGCCTTTGGCCATCTTTAGGATTTTCGCTCTTCTGCGACTTTTCTTCGTTCCTCTCTTTACTCTGGGCATTTTATTCTCCTTCGGTTGACTTTTGAATTATCCGTTCATGCATTAAATAATCTGATTCGAAGGCAAAAACATCGAAAAGGGTAATCCCTCAAGCGCCAGGAAGTATCCTTCTTTACAGATCGTAAGGGAGCATTTCTTTGATTCGTGCCCGATCGGCCTGGTTGACGGAATCCGTTTTCCCTAAACGCCTTTTTCTCTTTGCTGACTTTTTTGTGAGTATATGGCTTTTATAGGCTTTGCTATGGATTACTTTTTTCTTTCCCGTTACTTTGAACCTCTTTTGGGCTCCCTTGTGTGTCTTTAGTTTTGGCATCCTTTCCTCCTGATTTTACTGCGGTCAACAAAGTCGAAACAGCCCAGGGTTGGGTTCTGATATCACCGTCCTGCTGCCCCAATTCTTTGATGTCCTCGAACACGCGATCTAGGATTTGATGAGCTAGCTCTGGTTTCGCCTTTTCTCTCCCTCGAAGCATTACCGTGATTTTGACCTTATTTCCCTCCTTCAGAAATCTAGCCACATGTCTCATTTTGAAATTATAATCATGGATGCTGATCTTGGGCCTGAATTTGATCTCTTTGATTTGAACCTGCTTTTGGTGTTTTTTGGCCTCTTGGGCCTTTTTGTGTAACTCATACAGAAATTTCCCATAATCCATTATGCGGCAAACAGGGGGATTCGCCTGCGGTGCAACTTCGACCAAATCCAAACTCCTGTCATTGGCCATGGACAATGCCTCTTGAAGCGGGAGAACACCCACTTGGTGCTTATCTTCATCAATGATCCTGACTTCTTTCGCTCGTATCATCTCATTTATCCTATGAGGCTTTTCCTTTCTCCTTCCAGGTTTAAATCTGCTTCTTCTGATGTTTAACCTCCTTTTATATTTACACTCAATGATCTATTTTTAACCAAATTCTTGACTTTTTCAAGAAATTCATTGGCCTCCACAGACCCTAAACTTCCCTTGCTATGAACCCTAAGGGAAACGGTTTGGGCTGCGATCTCTTTGTCTCCGACGATACAAATCAGAGGAACTTTATTTATTTCCGCGTCTCGGATCTTGTAGCTTATTTTCTCCCGACGAAGATCGGTGAACGTCCGCAATCCTTCCTCCCGGAATCTCTTCTGAAGCCCTTCGACGTATTCGTTATGCCTATCTGCGATAGGGAGGAAGGCCACCTGAACGGGAGCGAGCCACACCGGAAAATTTCCTTTGTAGTGCTCTATGAGCACGCCAAAGAATCTCTCCAAAGAACCCAGCAAAGCTCTGTGAATGAGGAAAGGCCTTCTCAATTTCCCGTCTTCGCCAACATAACTCAGATTGAAGCGTTCGGCCAGATTGAAATCGAGCTGCACCGTCGTGCATTGCCAAGATCGTTGAAGAGCATCTTTGATTTTGATATCTATCTTGGGACCGTAAAACACCCCAGCTCCGGGATCGATTTGATAGGTGAGGCCTTTGACCTTCAAGGCCTTTTCCAAAGCTTGAGTCGCTTTGTCCCAATCTTCCATAAGACCACAGTATTTATCCGGGCAGGTAGAAAGATAGACATCGAATTCATCGAAACCAAAGGTGTTCAACATTTTCAGGGCAAGAGAAACGGTTTTTACAATTTCCTCATCGAGCTGGTCCTCCCGGCAGAAAATATGGGCATCATCCTGAGTAAATCCTCTCACCCGCATCAATCCGTGAAGCACCCCGCTTCTTTCATATCGGTAGACCGTTCCCAACTCAGCCCAGCGAAAGGGAAGATCGCGGTAGCTTCTCGGTTTGGAGTTGTACACCATGATGTGGAACGGACAGTTCATGGGTTTCAGCTCATATTCGATTCCTTCCTGAAGGAGCGGTGGATACATGGCATCGTAAAATTCGGTATGGCCGCTCTGCCGCCAAATATCCAGCTTGGCGATATGTGGAGAATAGATGAGATCGTAGCCGTCCCTGAAATGCTCCTCATACCAATATTCTTCGATAGCCCGCCGGGTGGCTGCCCCTTTAGGGTGCCAGAGGATCAACCCGCCGCCCAATTGGTCGTTGAAGCTGAAAAGATCCAGTTCGGGGCCGAGCTTTCTATGATCTCTCTGTTTGGCTTCTTCCAAACGGGCGAGATAGTCATCCAGGTCATGCTTGGAGAAAAATGCCGTCCCGTAAATCCTCTGGAGCTGTTTTCCCTTCTCGTCTCCTTTCCAGTAGGCCCCTGAGACGGAAAGGAGTTTGAAATGCTGGATATGCCCAGAGGAAGGAAGATGAGGGCCCAGACAAAAGTCAATGAAATTCTCTTGCCTGTAGCAAGACACTTCTTCTCCACCTTTTTCCTGGATGAGCTCCACCTTCAGATGCTGGCCCTTGTCCTCGAACAGCTTAATAGCCTGTTCCTTCGACATCATGACGCGTTCTATAGGAACATCTTTCTGGACGATCTCGCCCATCCTTTTCTCTATAGCCTCAAGATCGGCTGGGGTGAACGGATCCTCCCTCAAAAAATCATAGTAAAAACCGTTCTCCACGGCTGGGCCGATTCCTGTTTGGGTTCCGGGGAAAAGATCCAATACGGCATGGGCAAGAAGATGGGAAGCGCTGTGCCTCAAAACATCCAAGGCTTCTGCCGAGCCCACTTCGATCAACTCGATCTCAACCTCCTCTTTGATGGGTGTATCCAAGGAGACAAGCTGACCGTTTATCCTGGCAAAAAGCGCTTTTGGCTTTAGCTCGAGGTTTGCCAGAAGATCGGAGAGAGGCGTATTCTTCTCTACAGAATAAGTAGACTCATCTATCTTGATTTCTATCTGTTCCTTCATCAATATCTATCGTGCATCCAAAAGGAAGAAAGATCGTGAGAACTCTCTAATCCTTCTTTTTGAACACAGACTCCATTAAATTGGTAGGCGCGGAGGGGATCGAACCCTCGACTTCTTCCGCGTCAAGGAAGCACTCTGCCACTGAGCTACGCGCCTATCTTTCTAAGCCTTATTATATTAAAGATTTAGCCCCTGAGTGTCAACTATCTTGAACGGGTCGGAAAATTATCGTTTTCTTTGAGGATTTCCCCCTCTCGCCTTCGGACTTCTCTTTTTTCCTGGCCGAGCAACTGGCTTTCTAGTCCGATACCAGGCAGGTTTTTGCCGTCGTTCGATTCCCCTGGCCATTCAAGCTCTTTTTTATTCCTCTTTTTTGGGGAAGGATTTCCCTAAAGGATCGTGATCTCGGGCTCCCAATTTCCCGTATCTAACACGGCCACCGTGCTTTTTCCCGAAACCCATCCCCCCGTTTCTCCTGGATTGATGAGGAGCGATCCATTTCTCCTCTCAACCTCTGGCTTATGTGTATGTCCGAAAATGATGACATCATATCGTCCTGTGGCGGCATACTTTTTTATCGAATATGGGACATGCAGGATCAGGATTTCCTTTCCCCCTTGAGAAAATACGAAAGGAGCCTCCTTTATTTCTCCGAATGGATGGAGAGCTTCCTCCAATCCTTTTTTCTCACCATCGCAGTTGCCAAAAACTGCCTTTACCGGACAGGTAAGAGGAGACAGCTCCCGGGCCGCAAAGGGAGCCACAAAATCTCCTGCATGGATAACGAGACAGCACTTCATGTCTTGAAAAAAGCGAACGGCCTTCCTCACTGCTGGCAAATTGTCGTGTGAATCGGACATGATGCCAATCATTCTTGATCTCTCCTTCCACCATCATTTTAGATTATCCCGCCTCTTCTTGTCTAATCCCTCCTTTTCGGCATAAGCATTCCCATAACCGCTATGACATACTTGCCGACCAGAGCATGAGGAAGGGATTGAGCAACATTGGAGTAACAGATCTTTTCGAAGTCAGCCGGTTGGTCAGGAAGCCATTCTAGGCGAGCGGGTATGGTTCCAAGCAGTCACCCCTCTTCTTGAATAAAAATGGGGGGTGTATTATACTAACTCTTTGTTTTTAGTGGAATTAAAATAGGAGTCAAAAGAATGAGAAATGCTATCATCATGGGAGCTGCAGGAAGAGACTTCCATAATTTTAATGTCTTTTTTAGAGACAAAGAAAACTACCGTGTTTGCGCTTTTACGGCTACCCAAATTCCCGATATTGAAGGCAGAAAATACCCTCCGCAGTTGGCCGGGGATCAATATCAAGAGGGTATTCCGATTTACTCAGAGAGCGAGCTACCATCCCTGATAAAAAAATTCGAGGTATCGGAAGTGTATTTCTCCTACAGCGACGTGCCTCATTCTTACGTTATGCATAAGGCATCGGAAGTCCAATCTGCAGGAGCCAGTTTCGTGCTCCTCGGACCCGAAGAGACCATGATTAAAAGCGGCCTTCCCATGATCTCTGTGTGTGCCGTCCGAACCGGATGCGGCAAAAGCCAGACGACTCGAAAGATCGCTCTCCTTCTCAAAGAAAGGGGACGGAGAGTTGTCGTGATCCGCCATCCTATGCCCTATGGAGATCTGATCAAACAGACCGTCCAGCGGTTCGAAACCTATGAAGACATGATCGAACAGGAATGCACTATCGAGGAGATGGAAGAATATGAACCCCATATCAAGAATGGGATTCTGGTCTACTCAGGGGTCGATTACGGTGCTATTTTGAAAGCGGCCGAAAAAGAAGCCGATGTCATTCTGTGGGACGGCGGCAACAACGACATCCCCTTTTATCGTTCCGACCTCGAAATCGTCGTCGTCGATCCCCACAGACCCGGCCATGAACTTGCCTATTATCCGGGAGAAACCAATTTTCGCAGGGCCGGTGTCCTCGTTATCAATAAAATGGACACGGCTAAGGAACAAAATGTCCAAAAGATCATGGACAATATAAGAGCCTTCAATCCCGGGGCTACTGTCATCAAGGCAAAATCACCCATCACCGTTCTTGAGGGGGATCAAATCAAGGGAAAGACCGTCCTAGTCGTAGAAGATGGACCAACCCTCACCCATGGGGGGATGTCTTTTGGCGCGGGAATTGTCGCTGCCGAAAAATATGGAGCCGCCAAAATCATCGATCCTCGTCCATATGCTGTGGGAAGCATAAAGGAAACCTTCAAAAAATACAGCCATTTGGACCGAGTCCTCCCCGCCATGGGATATGGTAAAGAACAGGTTCACGAGCTCACCCAGACCATCGACCGGGTCGAATGTGATGTGGTGATTGGCGCCACTCCGATCGATTTGGGACGCCTGATCACTTCAAATAAAAAGATTCTCCGCGTCACCTATGATCTTGAAGAAATCGGCACACCGGACTTAAAAGAGGTTCTCAAAAATTTCTGATGAAAGGAAAAATAGCCCTTATCGCCTTCGGGGGAAATGCCATCCTGCCCGAAAACCAAAAGGGATTGCAGTCCCAGCAGCTGAAAAACGCCCAGAAGGCGGCCCGTTTGATGCTCCATGTGGTCAAAAAGGGCTACGATCTCATCATCGTTCACGGCAACGGCCCACAGGTGGGAAACCTGCTCATCCAGATGGAGGAGACCATCAATAAAATCCCGCCCTTTTCTCTCGAGATTTGCGACGCCATGACCGAAGGAAGTATGGGATTCATGCTGGAAAAGAACATCATCAACGAGCTCCGCAAAAATTCCATCGATAAAGAAGTAGCCACCTTGATTACACAAGTCGTTGTGGACCGTGAGGATCCGGCCTTCGAAAACCCCTCCAAACCAATCGGTCCCTTTTACTCTCAATACCGAGCCTCTATGCTCAAGAGGCAAAAAAATTGGAAGATGATCGAAGATGCCGGCCGAGGATACCGTAAGGTCGTCGCTTCTCCCCAGCCGATCGATGTGGTAGCTAAACGAGTGATCCACGATCTGGTTCATGCCGGAAAAATTGTCATTGCCGCAGGAGGAGGCGGCATCCCCGTCATTATCAATGGAAACGGTCTTTTCCAAGGAGTGGAAGCGGTCATCGATAAGGACTACACGGCAAGCCTGATTGCTAAGGAAGTTAAAGCTGAACTGTTCATCATCCTGACGAACGTCCCCCGGGTTTACTTGAATTATGACCGGCCCGACAGGGAACCCATTGGAAAGATGACCGTGGAAGAGGCCCAGAATTATCTTGAAGAGGGACAGTTCCCCCCTGGCTCGATGGGCCCGAAAATCGAGGCTGCCATCGAGTACATCCAAAGCGGAGGGGAGGAAGTGCTCATCACCTCAGCCAGTCACCTTAAAGCATCTCTCGTCAACCGCTCAGGCACCAGGATCACCGCCAAGAATTAGGAGGAATGGATGTTCGAAGACTTTCTCTCTATTCACGATTTGACTCCCTACCAGTTCAGCCAAATTATGGACTTAACCCAGGAGATCAAGGACAAACCCCATCGCTTCGGAGAAAGGCTCCAAAACAAAATCCTGGCCATGATTTTCGAGAAACCATCCCTGCGCACCCGGGTTACGTTTGAAACCGGAATGTTACAGTTGGGAGGGGAAGCCATCTACCTGGCCCCTTCCGATATCCAGATGGGGACAAGAGAAACACCGTACGACGTGGGCAAAAACATGGAAAGGTGGGTGGATGGGATCATGCTCAGAACCTTTGCCCATCAAACCGCCGTGGATTTGGCCAAAGCCGCCGCCATTCCCGTTATCAATGCCTTGACCGACCTGCTTCATCCCTGTCAGGCCATGGCCGACTTTTTCACCCTCAAGGAAAACCGCGGTGACCTGAAAGGCATGAAACTGGCCTACATCGGAGACGGGAACAATGTATGCCACAGCCTCCTCTTCGCTGCGGCAAAAACCGGAATGACCATTTCCGTGGCCACACCAGCAGGCTATGAGCCCGGCCAGAACGTTCTTCAACAAGCCGAACAGGACGGGCAGGCGACAGGGGTTCGAATCCTTGTCACCTCTGATCCGGAAGAAGCTGTCCAGGATGCGGATGCTGTTTACACCGATGTATGGGCCTCGATGGGCCAGGAAAGCGAAAAAGCCAAAAGGGCCGAAATCTTCGCTTCCTACCAAGTCAATAGACAATTAATGGATCGAGCAAAATCATCAGCCCTGTTCATGCACTGCCTTCCAGCACATAGAGGCGAGGAAGTCACCGATGAAGTCATCGATTCCCCTCAATCGATTGTTTTTGATCAGGCAGAAAATAGGCTTCATGTCCAAAAAGCCATTATGTTATTATTATTAGAGCGAAAAAGAAAAAATGATTGAAGAAAACGAATACACCCGAATAACAGAAACCGATCTCAATTTTCTAGAAAACGAATTGTCTCAGTCGAATAAACCGTTTACCCTGCAGGAGCTCACCCAGAAGCTCGCCTTCAAAAAAACATCCAGACAACTCCAGCAGGAAGTGAAAAAATATGATCCATATGCCAAGTATGAGGTCGGAGATATCATCTACAAAGAATACGACGAACCTTTAATGGTCAGCAGCAAGGGAGTCGATCATTTTAAAGGATCGGTGGTTTTAAAGGTTCTCAACAAAATTGCTTACGAAAGCTTCAATTGTGAAATGCTGGAAGTCGACTACACAGGCGGAGGAACGTTCCGCAAGCACGTCGACTACATGAAAAAAACCAACACCCAGGTTCTCCTTCCCAGCAACTGCGATAAAAAAGGACTGATGCCTGAGAACATCCAAAAACAAGAGGACCCCAGGCTAGATCAAGTGCCCATGACAGATAAAGATCTCAAAAGGTTGGAAAGGAACCTGGGTAAAGCTCTGGCCAAATCAGAGCTTTTCTTCAACTGGAATGATTTATACCAGCTCGAGAAAAAAAGAATCAAAATTCCGGAAAAAACGATTAAAGAAATCCAGAATCACTTCCGTGAGATAAAAAAATCGGCTAAAAGCGAGGATTTGTGTGCACGTTTCCTTCTCAAAGACACCTCAGACGATTTGTTCGACCTTCACTGCTTGAGCTTGAACCACGCCTTCGAGAAGAAATACAAGAAAAATTTTGTCTTCGTCTCCCCGCTAGGTTGGGGAAAATGGCAGCTCAAAGAAGCGCTGGATTCCTGGCTCAAAGATCTGCCTCTTTCCGCTTCTCATGCAAAAATTCCTCCTTTGGATAAAGAAAGAAAAAAAGAAACATCCAAAACACAAAAACTTCCGTTAAAAGTCTATCTGACCTGGCGCGAGATCCTTTCCGGCGGGATAATCGTCCCTCAAAATATGCGGAAATCGCTAGCAGAATACAGAGAATACCTTTTCACCAATACCGAAGGAGAGGAGGATTATATCGTCAATTATTACCCGTCTCAGGGGATCTTTCTAGGCCTAAAAGAATTTTTCCAAAACCACCATGTTCCTCAAGGAGCCAGTCTGAACCTGGAGAAAAAAGGACCCGGACACTTCAGCTTTGCTCTTAAAAAATCTAAAAAGAAGCTGTCCTCCCCCCAGGTGGCGTATGATCCCAGAAAGGATAAATTCTCTCTGCTAGAAGAAGAAATATTCACCTATGCTCTTCCTAATAAGATCATACACCTGGAACGTGATACCTTGGAGAAACTTATTTCGCTGTACGACCAGAGGGACAAGCTGAACCTCAAGGAATTGCTCATTCTCACTTTCAGCCACTTCGGCCTGGAGGGAGAGACCCTGTTTCTTCATTATCTCCGTGCCTTCCATCTGGTAGACGTGCTCAAGCACACCACCCAGGAAGATGTAGAAAAAACTCTGATTCATTCTCACGAATTCAGGAAATCCGAAAAGAAGAAGGGGATTTTCCTTTACAAGGAAAAAGTCAAAACCGAGGAAGAGCTCAAACCCAAAGAATTGGAGGCAGAATCTGAAGAAATTCCGCCTCCTTCAGCTACGGTCGCGGCTCCGGGAGAAGCCCATCTTGCCATAGGAACCATCGAAGACGAAGTTCCTGCCCTTGAAGTCGAGGAAGTATCGATCGTGGTGGAAGAACCTGCGGTAAAAGTCAAGGAGGAACTGGAACCCCTCGGACAGCCAGAGGTTATCGAGCCGCCTGAGCCCCCCGAACCACCCAAGAAAAGAAAGGCGGAAAAGCCTAAAAAAGAAGCCCCTCCCCCAAAAAAGGAAAAAGGAAGAAAAAGAATCGAAGCAGAGGCGGCACCCCGGCGGAGAAAAGGGGAAAGAAAGGTCATCGAAGAACGTATCGAGCTGGAAGAATTCGAACTCGAAGCCCTCTCTGCCCTTAAAGAAAAGAGAGAGAAAGAGGCGAAGAAAGAAGCCGTTCCTTTTGAAAAGGAAAAAGAAGAATTCGAACCAATCGTTTCCGAAGAACCCAAGTTCGGGCTTTTTGCCGAAAAGCTTAAATCCGCGCTTGGTAAGCAGAAGAAACCAGACAAAACGGATAAAGAGCCGAAAAAATAACGCAAAAAATAGAATCTGCCGAAATCGTCATTATCGGGGGTGGAATCGTAGGTGTCTCTACTGCCTATTCCCTAGCTAAGAGGGGACAGAGAGATATCACACTTGTGGAAAAAGATCTGCTGGCTCACGGTTCGACAGGATTATGCGTAGGCGGAATCCGTCAACAATTTTCGCACCCCTCCAATATCCTTCTTTCCCAGGAAACGCTTCATCTCATCCGCCATTTCGAGGAAGAATTCGAAACGAAAATTGACTTCCATCGGGCCGGCTATCTTTTTCTGACCAGGAAGCAGGAAACTTGGGAAGACTTCATCTCCAGTATCAAAATCCAACAACAGTACACCGTTCCAGTCGAAGCCTTATCGCCGGAGGATATAAAGCAGCGCTGGCCCTACCTGCAAGTGGAGGGACTGAGAGGCGGAACATTCGGTCCTGAGGATGGATATGTGGACCCTTACGATGTCACCATGGCCATAGCCAAAAAAGCCAGGAATTTGGGAGTTCACGTATTGGAGAGGACCGAGGCGCGGGGAATCCGCGTGAAAAAGAAAGAGGTCAGGGGGGTTGAGACGACACAGGGCTTCATTTCCTGTAAGGTTGTGGTCAATGCAGCCGGGGCCTGGGGGAGAATCGTTTCCCAAATGGCCGGTCTTGACTTTCCCGTTCTGCCTTACAGGCGTCAGGTCTTCATCACCAAAGCTTTCGATGCGCTCCCCAGGCCTGTTCCCATGATCATCGATCAGGACACATTGTTCTACATCCGAGGTTATGCTCCCGGGATTCTTATGGGAAAAAGCGACCTTTCCGAACCGCCCAGTTTTCATACCCATGTAGATCGGAATTTCCTCGAGGAGGTGACCGGCGACGCTGTCAAAATGGTTCCTATTCTGGAACAGGCAGAAGTTCTTCGGGGATGGGGAGGATTATATGCTGTAACGCCGGACGAAAATCCCATTATCGGCGAGATTTCCGAAATCCGCGGGTTTGTATGCGCCATTGGATTTTCTGGACACGGTTTCCAGCACGGCCCGGCTGTGGGCCGTATTCTTAGCGAGGTGATTTTAGATAAAAAGACAGATTTCGATCTAAGTCCCTTTGTCTATACCCGATTCAAAGGGGACCGAAAAACAATAGAAAAAAGAACCGTATGAGGGAGACGCTATGAAGATAAAGGTTCTGGGCCAAAAAGAGATCAAACACGCTGTAACCATGATGGAGGCCATTGAATCCACCAAGCAGGCTTTTATTTCACTGGCTCAAGGAGCAGCGACACTCCCCCTCAGGACGCAGATTTCCGTAAGAGGGAGTGAGGGGACGACCCTTTTTATGCCGGCCTTTCTTTCCCGGGTCGAATCCCTGGGTGCCAAAATCGTTTCGGTTTTCCCTCGAAATGCCGCCAAAGGTCTTCCCACCATTCATGCCATTGTCATCCTCTGCGATGCCAGGACCGGGCAGCCGGCAGCCATCATGGACGGTACCTATCTGACCGCTCTGCGAACCGGAGCGGCCTCCGGCACGGCCACAGAGTTGCTCGCTCGAAGGGAGGCAAAAACGGCGGCCATAATCGGCGCAGGAATTCAGGGCAGGACCCAATTGGAAGCTATCTGTTGCGTTCGAAGCATCGAAAGGGTTTTTGTCTACGACCGAATGGCCAGTGCCAGCCGGGTTTTTATCGAGGAGATGCAAAAAAGGGGAAGGCCATTCCCCTCCGATATTCGTCCTGCCAAATCTGCCCGGGAGGCTGTCTCTCAAGCCGATATCATCTGCACGGCCACCACATCTAGTGTTCCGGTATTCGATGATATCCATTTGAAGTCAGGCGTTCATATCAATGGCGTGGGATCGTATGCTCCGCATATGCAGGAAATTCCGGAGGCAACTGTGCTGCGCGCCAGGATTGTGGTCGATTCGCTGTCAGCCAGTCTAGAGGAGGCCGGAGATCTTATCATTCCTCTACACAAGGGCACGTTGCGGAAATCTCAAATACTGGGGGAACTCGGCCAGCTGGCGCTCGGTTCCTTGGCCGGCAGAAAAAGCGCCGAAGATATCACTTTCTTCAAATCTGTAGGGATCGCCATTCAGGATTTGGCCGTGGCGGAATTGGCTCTGCGCCGTTCCACAGAACTCCATCTTGGAACAGAGATCGATCTTTAGGCACTGATCAATTTAATAAAGAGATTCTCTTCCATTTAGTGTGGGTAAGATCAAAGGTAAAAGACATGCCTGGTGGATTAAAAAACGGTACCCACACAAAATGGAAGAGAACCAATAAAGGATAAGGACTATGATAAAAAAATCGACTTGGGAGCCTCCTTCTGATTGGACAAGCATCAAAACCATCGATGCGCATACCGCAGGGGAACCATTGAGGGTGGTTATCGAGGGAATCCCTCCTCTACCAGGTAAGACCATCCTGGAAAAACGCCGGTTTGCCCAGCAAAAGCTTGACCAAATCCGTAAGGCCATTATCTGGGAACCTCGCGGTCATGCCGATATGTATGCCTGTATCCTCACCGAACCCACGACCGAGGATGGAACAATTGGCGTGCTGTTTCTCCATAATGAAGGTTTTAGCACCATGTGCGGACACGGCATCATCGGGCTGACCACAGTCCTGCTGGAGACCGGATTATTGGACGCTAAACAAAATGGGCCTGTCCTTGAGATCGACTCTCCGGCTGGCCGGGTGAGCGCCCGAGCCCATCTCGCCAAAAACCGGGTGAAGGAGGTATCGTTCCGAAACGTCCCGTCATTTGTCTATACACTGGACCAGGTCGTGGACATCCCTGATCTGGGTCTTGTCCGCTACGACATCGCTTTTGGAGGCGCCTTTTATGCTTTTTGCAGGGCTGAAGACTTCAGCTTCAAGCTCGTTCCTGGAGAATATTCCAGAATCATCGAAACAGGGAAACGGATAAAAAAGGCCGTGATGGAAACCAATCCTCCACTCCATCCTTTTGAGAAGGACCTGAGCTTTTTGTATGGGACTATTTTCATCGGGCCTCCCCATAACCCCCGCAATCACAGCCGAAATGTCTGTATCTTTGCCGATGGTGAGCTGGATCGTAGTCCAACCGGGACCGGAGTCAGTGCCCGGGCCGCTCTGCATTATGCCCGAAGGGAATTCAATGAGAATCAGCAATTCTCGGTGGAAAGCATACTGGGAACGTGTTTCAAAGGACGCATTGTGCAAAAAATCTCCTACGGTCCATATGAAGCGGTGATCCCCGAAGTAACCGGCAGTGCCTCTATCATCGGGCGCAACGAGCTTCTTATCGATCCAGAAGATCCCTTAAAATCCGGTTTCTTCCTGCGCTGAAATTCTGTGAATCATAGGATCTCCCTGACGGCCCCTCTTCGACGTGTGATCCCCATCTGATCGAGCAACTCCAGCAGCGGGATGGCGAATTTTCGGCTCAAGCCGGTCATCTCTTTAAAATCAGAAACCGTCAACTCTTTTTTCCTCGACTTTCGAACCTTGGCGATTATCTCTTCGAGCCAGCGAGAATGAAGGATGAATCCATCCTTTCCCAGGACAATCTTTCGGCGTTCGATCAGAATCACAAGAATCTCTTGAAGCCGACCCCGGGAAAGTTTGAATGTCTTTTGCAATTCTTCCATCGAGACCGACTGGAATTCGCCTCTGAGAATCATATCTTCCAGCCGGCCCATTATTTTTTCCTCTTCTGGCCTTAGAATCATTTGAAAACGGGATAGAGACACCGTCTCCCCCTTTTCCAAGATTTGTCCATCCTGGACGAGATATTTTAAAGTCAGAGAAAGGATACGCCGGTGAAGATTGAATCTTTTCTGAATTCTGCCTCTTGGCACGCCCATCCTCTCCGGATGATCCTCATGATAACTTTCAAGGTAGTTCGTTATCTTTTCACAGAGAAAAATGAAACTAGGTTGAGAGATAAAAAAGAGGGGCGTAAATCCAAGAATTCTAATTTGCATGTTTGCCTCGAGTTCAAGGCACAGTTGAAGGATGGACTTATGGGACAGGGAAGAAAAATTCAAAATGTCCTTCTCCCACACACCCTGTGTCCCTTTATATTCGGCAAGAGCGAATATCATCTGCTTTTCATCACCCCGAAGCTGCCGAAGGAACTTTATTCTTCGTTTCATCCTGCGGGGGATCATTTTTTCCGATATCGGAGCAAGAACCATCCCCTCAGTCCAAACCTCACCCTTCCCCTTCGGCCTAAACGTAAATGTGTCTTTCCACTGGATAGAGAGAGGCTCCCTGGAATGGACCTGAACGAATGTGGTCTTATCCCTGTCCGGATCTTTTTTTTGATAAAAATAAAAAGAAACCGGAACTTCCGTTCCCTCCAGACGCAGCCGCACCAGGAGGGGGCCCTTGGCCACAGGCGGCTCCAACTCTACGGATGCATCAAAACAAAAAGTTTCCATCACGCCTTATCCATCGCGAAGACGACCATCAAATCCATCTTCCTGAGAATCGGATTGACGGAGACAAGAACGGCCTTGATTTTGTTCCCCAATCGGAATATTCGGCCCGATTTCTTCGCGACCAAAATTTTCTCGGCCTTCCTGAATAAAAAATCGCTGCCCAGCTCTCGGAAAGGGACGAACCCCTCGACGAAGTAATCATCCAGCTCTACCACAAGACCGGCCCTGGTGATATCCACGATCACCCCCTGGAACTCATCGCCCAGCTTGTTTTTCAAGAAGCGGAATATTCTCCATTCCACCAGATCCTTCTCGGCCTCCTCTGCCGTCCTCTCCTGCTGCGAGCAATGCCGGGCAATCGAGGCCAGGCCATCGGTCTCCTTCTCACCCTCCAGAAGAGCACGTTTCAAGATTCGATGCACCATAAGGTCCGGATACCTGCGTATAGGAGAGGTGAAGTGGGCGTATTTTTGCTTCGCCAGGCCATAATGCCCTTCATTATCCACCGAATATTCGGCAAGCCTCAGGCTTCTCAGAACCCGAAGCATAACGAATTTCTCTCCGGACCTTCCCTTGACTCGCTCCAGAACCCGCTGTAAATCTTTGGAAACGATCTTTTTCGATGGAGGAAGAGAGATCTGGAAAGTCTCCAGCCATTCCCGAAGCTTATCCAGGTCTGATAGCAAAGGTTTCGAGTGCACGCGATAGATCAAGGGGAATTTTCTCTGATCTAAAAAAGAAGCGACACATTCATTGGCCAGAACCATAAATTCCTCGATGAGGTGATGGGCCTCATTCGCTTCGGATGGAACCACTCCACACAGACTTCCTTCCTTGTAAACGAGCTCAGGCTCCGCCAGGTCAAAATCGAGTCCTCCTTCTCTTTTCCTCTTTATCCGCAAAATCCGCGAAAGCTTCAACATTCGTACCAGGTCCTGCACCAGCGGAGCGTATTTCTTCCTCTCCTCATCATCACCGCGGATAATCTTGAAAACGGAGTCGTAGGTCAACCTTTCGACGGTCCGGATCAGAGATGGATAGAAATCAACATGCACGACATTCCCTTCCCCGTCAATCTCCATAATCACCGAAACCGTCAGTTTTTCCTTCCGAGGCCTCAAGCTGCACACCTGGTTGGAGAGCTTTTCCGGCAGCATGGGAAGGGTTAGGTCGGGGAAATAGACACTGGTTCCCCTTCTGAAGGCGTCTCTATCCAGGGCCGTTTCAGGTCGGACATAATGGGAAACATCCGCGATATGGACACCGAGAAGATAGTTTCCGCTGGATAGTGTTTTTATACTCACCGCGTCGTCAAAATCCTGCGCGTTCTCACCGTCGATGGTAACTGTCGGCCAATCGGTATAATCGACCCTCCCCTCCTTTTCCTGGGAAGTCAACGTGTCCGGGATACGTTTCGCCTCCTCCTGTGCTTCTGAGGAAAAGGCATCCTCCAGGCCGTGTCTTTCTATGACCACTCTAGTGTCCACTCCGGGCTTCTCCAGATCTCCCAGAATCTTTTCCAGACACATGGTATCCCTTCGGACCCTGATAACCTCTCCGGAGCGAGGAAGTCGATTCCCCGGACATTTGACTGGAATTTCCTGCAGTGTGGCCCTTCCGAAAGGTATGAAGAAAACCTGGCCGGCTTGGACCCGGCTGATTCCCAAGAGTGTTTCACTTTCCCTCTTAACTATTCTCAACACCCTTCCCTCTGGCTTGGCTTTTCTTCCCCGTTCTCTGTAATGCACTTCTACTAAATCCCCGTGATAGGCATCACCCGAAAACCTCGCCGGCACAAAGATATCATCCAGATGCTCGTCCTCCGGGATGACAAATCCAAATCCCCTCCCGGAGGAGACGAACCTTCCCTGGGTGATGTTGGTGCGGGGCCGGAGGAAATATTTCTTCCTCAATTTCAGGATGAGGCCCTGGCCTTCCAGTTTCTTGATCTGTTCCCGGAGCAGAAGCTTATCCTCAGGAGAGAGACGGAGTTCCCGGTATATCCTGGACAGGCTCATTCCTCCCCTATTCTTCGAAAGCAGGGAGATTATCCGTTTAACCATTTGAGGTTCTAAACATGGTCTTAGTGCCAAATTGAAAGAAAATAAAGAGGTAATAAAAAAGAATGGAAATGTCGAAGCGAAATTGAAAATTTAGCCTTTCACAACAGTCCTTCGAGGGTAACATAGGGGATGTTTCGTTCAGAGCCACTCTATAATTTTTCATTGATAAAAAGCAAATATTGACATCTAGGGGTAAGCATCTCCAAAACCGTGATAAAGCAACTGGCAGGGAATCTGAAACGTCAGCCCGCTGGTTTTCCCCAGCGAGGAAAACCAGCTTATTCCTCGGCTCGCTCTCCAACCTGCCAGCAAAGCTTGCTTTCCATGCCCGCTCGCCTCCGGATGGCTTCCTCTTCAGATTCCCTGCCAGATTTAAAATCATCACGGTTTTGAAGATGCTTCCCATATAGGGTGTCCCTGAATGGGACGTCCCCATATCGCCGCCGAGGGTGTGTTGCACACGACAAGTCAAAAAATACGCGATCAGGATTAACACAAAATGGGGACCTTTGGTGGAGTTGATAATGCGCAGTTCCGCAGGCGCCGAGAAGGACGGTGAAGGGATGGCGTTAAAAATCTGAACTAAGGCGGAAACATTTCCATGCTTATTAAGACGATAGCTCATTCCTGCCACTTTGCACAGCCTCTAGTAATAATAAAGGGAAAGGTAGGGGATTTTGTATTTTTCTCTTGCGTTTTTGGCAATTTTCAAATCCACTATGCGGTCGATTTCCTTCCGTTCCGAACCTCCGAATTCATCGAGCACGTCTTTTCGAATCCGTTTCTTCTCTTCCATCGAAGCCTTTTGAAGGAGAAGGGCCTCCACTTCTTGCTCGAGAGCTTCCAGCATAGGCTCGTCAAAACCCTTAGAGGATATCCTTTGCAGGCGGGAATAAACCTGTTTGATCTCCAGGATCTCCTCAGGGCAAGATTCCAAAAATAAGGAGATAGCTCTTTGTAAGTTCTTTCGTTTATCCCTTTTTAGAGCCGGCTTTCTTTGGGTCCCGACTCTTCTCTCCTTATAGGCTTCGAAAGCCTTCGCGACAAATGGCTGACAAAATGCCAGGGAAAGAGCCCTATGTTTCCGCCCAAGTCCCCTTTTCCGTCTTTCGAAGCCGTCCTTTATCCCCTGGAGAACGGTCTGCAAGGGTATCCCGTTCTTTTCCCAGCCGGCAATAATTTCAACTTCCTGGGATGAAAGGAAAAAAGGGACTCCCCGCTGCTCCAGAAAAAATCGGGCAACTGTCTGGAAATATCGACCGGCCTCCTCCTTGTTTCGCCTCATGGCTCTTTATTTCTCTCATAAATAATCCTGAGACCTTCCAACACGAGGAACGGCTCGAGGTGAACGATCTGTTTGAGGTCGGAATAGATCTGGGAGGCAAAACTTCCGGTAGCCACAACGCTTATTTTCCCGCCCAGCTCTTTGGAAATCTCTTCAATTATGTTGGACACAAGTCCTATATATCCAAAATAAAGCCCGGATTGCATGCTGATGACCGTGGTCCGGCCAATAGCCTGTTTGGGTTTTTTTATCTCGATGCGCGGGAGTTTGGCCGTTTTCAGATAGAGGGCTTCGGCTGCAATCTGGATTCCGGGAGCAATCGCTCCTCCCAAATATTCTCCCTGATCAGAGATCGCATCAAAGGTCGTGGCCGTACCGAAATCGACCACTATGGCCGGTCCGCCATACTTCTCGAAGGCAGCCACCGAAGCAACTACCCTGTCCGCCCCCACTTCCTGAGGATTTTCGTAAAGAATAGGCATACCGGTCTTCAGGCCCGGCCCAATCACCAGAGCCCTCACTCCCAGCAATTCCTGACTCAAGTCTTGAAAAACCGGAGTGAGCGGAGGGACAACGCTGGAAATAATGACGGAGTTTATGTCTTTGGCTTCAAGATGCGCCAGAGAAAGTAGGCTCAATAACATGATTTCATATTCATCGCTGGTTTTTTCCCTTTCTGACCTGATCTTCCAATGCTGAGTGAGTTTTTTCCCTTCGAATAGGCCAAGGGCTATGTTCGTGTTTCCTATATCTACAGCCAGCAACATGCTCACCTCCTCACTTCATTTCCTTATCTCTATGACTTCGGCCGCAAGAAAAGACCGTTCTCCTTTCTCGACTCGAAGGAGCAGGCGCCCGCGCAGGTCGATACCCATGTACCTTCCCGAGATTTTTTCCTTCTCCGTCTGTACCATGATTTCTTCCCCTACCGAAAAGACCGAAGATTCCTCGAATATTTTGACGACTTGAGCTTCCTTTTCCTGGAGGAAAAGGCTGTACCAGTCGTCCAATACCCTCCAGAGATTTTGGAGTAATTCCTCTTTATCTATCTCTTTATCCACCTCAAGCTGAAGAGACGTAGCCCTGTTGCGGAATTCCTTCGGAAATTCATCTCGGGCATGGGCTAAATTTAAACCTATTCCTAGGACAACATGACCGACATCATTTCCTCTGAAGCTTGCTTCGCACAGGATGCCTCCCAGCTTTTTGTCGGCAAAAACGAGGTCATTCGGCCATTTGAGCCGCACGGGAATCCCTGCTGACTCGAGCAGAGCATCCCTCACGGCCAATCCCATGGCAAGAGGAAGTAAAGACAAATTCCTCTTTCGAGGGCGCAGAATCACGGAAAGATAAATCCCTTTTCCCAGTGGAGAATACCACCTCCTGCCTTTCGTACCTCTTCCTTTCATCTGTTCTTCTGCGACGATAATCGTTCCCTCTTCTTCACCTTGGATAGCCATCTCATGAGCTATATCGTTCGTCGAAGAGCACGATTCGACCCTGATCACCCGCTCGCCGATTTTCATACCCATTCCTCTTTCAATAAATCTGAGATGCATGCTTTCAGCTTGATAATGATATAAAACAAATGAACAAAAGTAAATTTCGTAAGCACTGAATTCCTGGAGGGTTTGACAAATTTACGAGATGATGCAACTATTTGTACGATATTCCGTATATATAGGAGAGATCAAATGAAAGATCTGACCCTCGTAGAAGAAATGGTTTTGCTGGCGGTTTGGAAATTGAAGGATAATGCCTACGGCGTAACCATCCGTAAGCATATTTCAGATACCACAGGCCGAATCTTTCCCTACGGAACCCTTTACAGCATTCTGGATAAACTTACGATAAAACGGCTGGTGACAAAAATCATAAGCGATCCGCTTCCCAGAAGAGGAGGCCGCAGCCGCAACTATTACTCCATCACACTTGACGGCATTTCCGCCTTAAAAGTGGCCATGGACCTTAAAAAATCCCTCTGGGATAAAGATACGATCATGGCCTTGAATGAAAATTAATGCCGATGAGGAACCAGATTCAAAAACCTCCCAGATTCGCAGAATGGATCCTGGGGATTCTTGCCAACTATGGAAAGACCGGCGCGATCCTTGGCGATTTCAGGGAGGAATTTTTGGAAGTCGCTGAAGAGAAAGGAACCAAAAAAGCCTGGTTATGGTACTGGCGGCTTATTCTGCTCTCTCTGCCGTCTTTTTTAAAAAACCATATTTACTGGAGTGGACAAATGCTTAAAAACTACCTAAAAATCTTCCTCAGGAATGTCCGCAAGCACAGAGCCTATTCCGCCATAAATATTTCAGGATTGGCTATAGCTATGGCCGCATCCTTCATGATATTTCTTTTTATCTCCTTCGAGCTCAGCTACGACAGGTTCCACAAATACGCTGGTCGGCTCTATCGTGTCCAAAATGATCGAATCTACTCGGATATCCACGATAAAAGCGCGGGCTGCCCGCCAGCTGTCGGCCCCACTTTAAAGGAGGAATTTCCGGAAATCATGGATTCCGCTAGGTTGATGATCGGAAACGATCTGAACAACATCGTCTCCTTTGTCCCAGATAAGAATTACATCCAGACCGTTCCGTTCAGACTCAGAGGGTTCGATCAGGCTGAAAAGGTTAGCATAGTGGGGACATTCAACGGCTGGAACCAAGAATGTGATGTTCTGAAGAAAAAAGGAAACCTATGGGAGTGTGAGATCCTTCTGCTGCCCGGGAAATATTCCTACAGATTTGTCGTAGATAGCAAAGAGATGTGCGATCCTGATAATCCGAATCAGACAATCCAGGAATCCGGACCTTACTCTTCCCTGACCATAAAAGAACCTGCAATTGTCTCGAGGATGGAGACTTACATCGAGACTAGAGTTTTTTATGCAGATTCTTCCTTTTTAAAAATGTTCACCTTCCCGCTTCTTCAGGGAGCCCCTGAAACTGCTTTGGAGAACCCTAAAACAGCCGTCATTTCGGAGACGACTGCACGTAAATATTTCGGAGAAGAAGATCCCATGGGCAAAATGATCATTCTCACCAATTCCTTTGGAAAGCAGCTCTACCAAATCACCGGAATAGCTCAAGATGTTCCCGAAAACTCCCATTTGAAATTTGATTTTCTGTTATCTTATAAAACCTTGATACAGCTCCGTCCCGAAGCAGCCCATTACTGGGGCTGGAACTATTTTTATACGTATGTTCTGCTCTCTCCTGAAGCTGACCCTCAATCTTTGCAGCTCAAATTCGAGGAATACATCGAAAAGCACGAACTTAATGGAGAAGACTATAAAAGGCAATTCATCCTCCAACCCCTAAAAGACATCCATCTCCATTCCAACCTGCGGTATGAACCAGAACCCATCGGGAGCTCCAGGACCGTAAACTTTTTGACTTTTATTGCACTATTCATTTTGCTCGTTGCCTGGATCAATTACGTTAATCTATCTACGGCCCAGTCAATCACCAGAGCTAAGGAAGTGGGCGTTCGAAAGATCCTTGGATCTCAGCGAACCCAACTCGTCAAACAATTCCTATCAGAATCAGGACTCCTAAACATTACGGCCTTGGCTTCAGCCCTCGTTCTGGTCAAAGTTTTTCTTCCTTTTTTCAATCGCCTGACAGGAAAAAGCCTGAGTTTATCCCCGATATTCCAGAGCAACGCCTGGATTTGGTTGCTTGTTTCAATTCTTCTGGGAACGGCTTTCTCTGCCATCTACCCATCTCTTGTTCTTTCTGCTTTTGCGCCCGAGTCCGTGCTCAAAGGAAATTTCATCCGCTCTTCAAGAGGAATCAACTTCAGAAAAATGATGGTGGTGTTTCAATTCGCGGTCTCTATTAGCCTGATCGTGGGTACATTGACTGTTTATAAGCAGCTCCGATACATGCAAAATAAGGATCTTGGAGTCCGGATAGATCAAACCATGGCCGTCCGCATTCCAGGGAATTATGGGTATTCCTCGGATCGAGTCAAAAGATTCAAACAGGAAGCGAGGGCCTACCCGACGATCAAAGCCGTAACCGCCTCTTCCTCTATTCCCGGAGAAGATTATTCCAACGCGGCCAGTGGAATTAGACCTTTGGCAAGCAGCCCGGAAAAAGGAAAGCGGTGCTTTTTCGTCAGCGTGGATTACGACACCTTTGATTTCTATGGGAATAATCTCGCAGCGGGTAGAATGTTCTCAGAAGCATTCAGCACGGATTTAAAGGCCGTCATTTTGAATGAAGAGGCTGCGCGGCTTTTCGAATACGAGACTCCTGAACAAGCATTGAACCAAAAAATCTTTTTCGGGGGGCTGGGCCAAGAAATAAGGCAAGTCATCGGTGTGGTTAAAAACTATCATCACAAGTCCCTGAGAGACAGCTTTCAGCCTATTTTGTTCACCCTCACCGAAGGAGATATAAACAGCAAAAACAATTATTTATCACTTAAAATAGACAACCAGAATATAGACAAAACCATTGCTCAGGTGAAGAACAAATGGGACGAAATTTACGCCGGCGCACCGTTCGAATATTTTTTTCTGGATGAAACTTTCAACAATCTTTACCAGGCCGATCGCCAATTCGGACGTATTTTCGGACTTTTTGCCCTTCTCTCCATTTTCATATCGTGCTTGGGATTATTCGGATTGGCAGCCTTTTTTGCTGAACAGCGCACTAAGGAAATCGGGATTCGCCGGGTCTTGGGAGCGACATCATCAGGAATAGTCTATCTGCTCTCCAAAGAGTTCGGCAAATGGATCCTCATATCCAATTTGATCGCCTGGCCCTTATCTTATTTCGCCATGAACAAATGGCTGCAAAATTTCGCCTTCAGGACCAATCTGGGGATTTTGACATTCATCGCAGCCACCTTCCTGGCTTTTATGATCGCTTTAGTGACGGTCAGCTATCAATCCGTCAAAACAGCCCTAGCTAATCCTTCGGACGCATTGAGATATGAGTAATTATTTTCAGGTCCGTTCGGACGCAAAGCCAGTCTCGATTGGAGCACGGGTATCGAAAGCTCGAACGAACAGATATTAAATAAGCGAAAGGACGTGCTCTAAATTTTCACCCAGTTTTTTGTGACGGTCTTCAAGTTCTTTCATTCTTTCTTTAGCCTCCGTCACAACCTCCCTGGGTGCACGCTCGAGAAAATCTTTGTTTTTGAGTCTTCTTTCGATCTTTTCTATTTCTGCTTTTGTCTTGACGATTTCCTTTTCCAAACGCTGCTTCTCCTTTTCGAAATCGACCGATCCTTCTTCGAGCGGGATGCCTAACTCTATTCCCCCGGCAACACCTTTTAAGAGTCTTTGCCCCTTGGGAAAATCTTCGAGGATCTCCAGGTTCTGTACATTGGCCAGGACCTCGAAATAGACCTGATGCTCTTTGAGGGCATTAGCTTCCTTTGGACCGCACTTTACCAAAAGATGGATCTTCTGCTTGAGAGGGATCCTATTCTCGGCCTTCAAGGTCCGCAATTCCACGATAGCCTTTTGAAGCACTTCCATGGCGGCCTCTTCCCCTTCATCGATCATCCGGGAATCCGCGGCAGGAAACTTGGCCAGGGCCAAAGATTTTCCGGCCGGGGGCAAATGCTGCCAGATCTCCTCGGTCACAAAAGGCATAAAAGGATGGAGCAGCCTCAATATTTTATCCAAAGAATCGATCAAAACGGCCAGACTGGTCTTGTTTCCTTGTTTCAGGCTGGGCTTGACCAGCTCGATGTACCAATCGCAAAACTCGTGCCAGACAAAATGGTAGATTTTATCAGCCGCCTCATAAAATTTGTACTCCTCCAAAGCACTATTCATATCTTCGATAGCTCTGGCCAACCGACTTCTGATCCACCTGTCCGCCAGGGTGAGCTCTTCATCTTCGATTGCCAAACCTTCTTCCTTCAAGTTGATGAGGGCGAAACGGGAAGCGTTCCAGATCTTGTTCACGAAAGCCCGGTACCCGGCCATCCGTTCCTCGCTCAAGGATATATCCATCCCAGGGATGGCGAGGGCGGCCAGAGTGAAACGCAGCGCATCTGTCCCGTACTTGGCCATCATTTCGAGGGGATCGATGATATTCCCCTCCGATTTGCTCATTTTGCGGCGTTTGAAATCCCTCACCAATCCATTGATAAAGACATGCCGGAAGGGGACGTCCTGGGCGAATTTCAGGCCCATCATGATCATCCGGGCCACCCAGAAGAAGATGATGTCGAATCCGGTGGCCATTAGGTCCGTAGGATAGAACGTCTTCAAATCCTCTGTCTGCTCCGGCCATCCCATGGTGGCAAAAGGCCAGAGGGCCGAACTGAACCAGGTGTCCAAAACATCTTCCTCCTGGACCAATTTTTTGCTTCGGCATTTGCTGCACTGAACAGGCGTTGATTCGGCAACGGTGATTTCACCGCAATCTTGACAATACCAGGCCGGTATTCTATGTCCCCACCAGAGCTGGCGGGAGATACACCAGTCATGGATGTTGTACATCCACTCGAAATAGGTCTTGGCCCAATTGGGAGGGATGAATTCGATTTCCCCTTCTTGAACCACTCGGATGGCCTCTTTGGCCAACGGTTCGATCCTGACAAACCACTGCCAGGACAGATTGGGTTCGATGATGTTCTTACAACGGTAGCAGTGGCCGACCGCATGACGGTAATCCTCTGTCTTGACGATAAGCCCCTGTTCCTCCAGACGTGCGAGTACTCTTGCACGGCATTCGAACCTGTCCAATCCCTCGAATTCCCTTCCTGCTTCTTTGGTCATCTTTCCGGAACCGTCTATGACGATAACTTGATCGAGATTATGCCGCCTTCCCAATTCGAAGTCCACCGGATCATGCGCGGGTGTTACCTTGACCGCTCCGGTCCCAAATTCCATCTCCACCTGTTCGTCCGCGATGACCGGGATTTCCCTGTTCTGCAGGGGAAGAAGGACTTTTTTGCCTATGTACTTGGTATAGCGCTCATCCCGAGGATGGACCGCGACACCCGTGTCTCCGAGCATGGTTTCGGGACGAGTGGTGGCCACCACGATATACTCTTCGGAATCGAGCACAGGATATTTGATGTAGGTGAGTTTGGAGGCCAACTCCTTGTGTTCCACTTCGATATCCGAAAGAACGGTCCCACAACGGGGACATCTGTTGACTAGATAGTAATCCCTGTAGATGAGGCCCTCCTTGTAGAGATCGACAAATACCTTTTTAACCGCTCTCTGGAATCCTTCGTCCAGGGTGAACCTTTCTCTCGTCCAATCGAGGGAAGCCCCCAACTTCTTCAGCTGGTTGACGATGACTCCTCCGTATTTTTGCTTCCACTCCCATGCAATCTCCAGAAATTTCTCCCTCCCTATTTTTTCTCTGGATTGTCCCTTCTCTTTCAGGCTCTGTTCAATCACGTTATGGACCGCTATGCTCGCGTGGTCCGTGCCCGGGAGCCAGAGTGTATTGTATCCCTGCATCCTCTTCCAGCGAACAATGATATCCGGGAGAGTGAAACACAGGGCATGCCCCATATGGAGGGATCCGGTCACGTTCGGCGGGGGGAGAACCATGGAGAAACTCTTCTCGGGAGAAGGCATCCGAGGAGTGAACACACCTTCCTCGATCCAGAAAGCGCACCACTTCTCTTCAACAGGTTCAGGGTCATAGGCTTTGGCTAAAACAAATATCTCTTTCATGATTTTTTCCTCGAATACAGAGGTTTATTTTACCAATTTATCATTTTTTTTTCCTCTCTTTTCTAGCCTGAATAATCATCCTGATTTCCGTGACGGAACTTCTGGAAATCAACTAAGCTGGTTAGGAAGCCATTCAAGCCGAGCAATATCGTTCTTCGAAGAGGGAAGAAAGCCGGGAATAAGCTGATTCTGATTGATTTGGATGACATATCGATCGGGGGCCAAGAGGGTATGCCGCCTCGGTTGCAAGGCGTAGCCCGAGGAGGGGAGGCATCGAGTCCAAAGGACGAGCGTGAAAACAAGCTTTGCAGGCAGGAATAGAGAACAATTCCCCTACCAAGGAGTCGATGGAGAGAATCGACAGGCTGAGGAAGCAACCTTCCGGTTTCCGTCCCTTCTTTCGGCACGGAAGCTTGACCTTCCTGATAGAAAGAAAGCCGCTATTTCTTCTGGTTGTCGATCAGCCACATCTTGAGTTCAGTTATGATCTTGGCTTTAATCCGTTTCTCCAATTCCCTTTCCATTTCCAGAACTTCCCGCTTGACCAGATCCCTGGCTTTTTTATTCAGTTCGCCCTTCGATCCGGACGATTTCTCCTCCCAAACAGGTTCTTCAGGTAACGTTGTGGGGATTTTTCTGCCTTCGATGACGGCACGCAATTCTTGAGCCAAAGCTTCTGAATCGAAGGGCTTCTGAATGAGACCATCGAATTCAAAAGCTTCGAGTCTTTCCTTGTCCACTGGTTCGAAAGCTTCTTTAAGCAGAACGAGGGGAACTTGATCGAACTCCTCAATCTCTCGAATATGCTTTCCCAGTTCGTACCCATCCTTCCCCGATAGCGAAAGGTTGATGAGAATTCCATCCGGATTTAGCTGGTCGAGCGAATCCATGAGCTGTTGCCCATCGCTAAAAGGAAAGACGTCAAGCTCTGCGGCGGAAAAAGCCATTTGGATGATTTTCTGAGTGGAGGGCGAATCATCGCCAACGATTATCTTATAACCCATTGTTTCTCAAGGCTTAAAAGTACACAAACTCGGAACTCATTGTCAAACATCATTTCATTCTTCAGTACTCGATAAAAATTGAATTTTCTCCGAGCAGATTCTCGATATCTTTGGTCAGCTCCTCAGTGGGGGCCACTCCCTGGATCTCTCTGGATTGAACGACCATCCGGTAGCTGTGGGGAGTTTCGAGCTCGAAGAAAACCGGACATCTTCCCTGGTATTTATCCAGAATCACCTTCAGTTCTTCGAACACCGTTTCTTCCGTGCCAGGCAGAAAAATCCTCAACACCACCCTTTTGGCCTGTTTCTGGAAGGCCTCGTCCAGAGGCATAATTTGAAGCAGATGGATTCTTCGGCTTTCCCCTTCTCCCAAAAACCTTCCCTGGACCCAAACCAGCTGATCCTCTCTCAGATGTCCGTAATATTTTTTATAACTATCCGGGAAGACAACCACCTCGATGCGGCCGCTCAGGTCTTCCAGCAAAAAAATGGCCATCCTTTCGTCCTTTTTGGTCTTCAGAGGCTTTACAGAGCAGATGATACCCGCCACCTTGATTTCGTTGTTGAAATCCAACTGGTCATCCAATTGGCTGATTGTATGAGAGACCAGTTGATCCAATTGTTTTCCATAGTGAGTCAAGGGATGTCCCGTGATATAGAATCCCAATGCATCCTTTTCATAGGAGAGCAAAAGGGATTCATCCCACTCCCGCATTCCTTGGACTTCCCAAGGGATCTGGGGTGTATCCAGATGACTTCGTCCGAATAGGAGTGTCTGCCTGGAGGCATTGATTTTTTGGATCTCATGAGCATACTCGATCAACTTGTCGACAAGATGGAAAAGCTGGGATCTTTTCCAACCCAACGAGTCGAGGGCCCCCGCCTTGATCAAGCTCTCGATGACTTTCCGGTTCAATGTTTTCGGATCGGCCTCTCCGAAAATATCGAAGGGAGAGGTAAACCGCCCTTTCTTCTCTCTGGACTTGATCAGCTCCCTGATCGCCCCTTCCCCCACATTCTTGATGGCGGATAGGCCGAACCGAATATTCCCCTTGGAGACGGTGAAATTGAAGTCGCTTTCGTTGATGTCGGGAGGGAGAACTTCGATTCCCATTTCTTTGCACTCATTGATGTATTTGACAACCTGAGAAGTCGCCCCTCTTTCTGCCTCCGAGGTCAGGAGGGCGGCCAAAAAATAAACCGGATAATGGGCCTTCAAATAGGCCGTATGATAGGCCAGAAAAGCATAAGCAGCACTATGGGATTTGTTGAATCCGTAGCCAGCGAAATGTTTGATCAGCTCGAAGATCTTGGTGGACTTCGCCTGAGGGATTCCTTTCTCCTTGGCTCCCCGGATAAATCTTTGTTTCTGGGCCTTCATAACGGAGGCGATCTTTTTTCCCATGGCCTTGCGCAGAATATCGGCTTCGGCCACGGAATAACCCGCAAGCTCGGCGGCGATCTGCATCACCTGTTCTTGATAAACGATGATTCCTTTTGTTTCCTTCAATATAAGCTCGAGCTCCGGAAAGTCGAAACTGATCCGTTCCGGGTGGTTTTTGCGTTTGACGAATTCGTCCGTCATGCCGCTCTGCAGCGGTCCCGGTCGGTAGAGTGCATTCAAGGCAATGAGATCCCGCAGCGTTTCCGGCTTGTAATTCCGAAGAAGATCTTTCATCCCCTCGCTCTCGAATTGAAATACGCCATCTGTATTCCCGGACTGGAACACCTCGAAGGTCTTCTCGTCATCTAAAGGTATGAGGTCCATTTTGATATCTTCGCTGGAATCCCTCTTCACCAGCTCCACGGCATCCTGGATGACCGTCAGGTTACGCAGCCCGAGCAGATCCATTTTTAGGAGTCCGATGGCTTCGATATCCTGCATCGGAAACTGAGTCGTGATCTCTCCCTTGACCGACTGATAAAGGGGCATGAATTCGACCAACGGTTTCGGCGTTATAACGATGCCTGCGGCATGAATAGAAGGATGCCGTACTTGGCCTTCAAGTTTTTGGGCTACAGAAAGCAGGTGAGCTATCTTGGTGTCCTTGTCTCTCAATTCCCGGAGTTGAGGGATATTTTTCAATGCTCCGGCGATGCTCGAATCAGAACCAAATGGGGGAATCATCTTGGCAATCCTATCTACTTCGGGGAGTGGAACTTCAAGCGTCCGTCCCACATCTCGAACCGCTCCCCGGGCAGCCATCGTCCCGAACGTGATGATCTGGCAGACACTTCCCCTGCCGTATTTTTGGGTAACATAAGAGAGGACCTCGTCCCTCCGGCGGCCGCAGAAATCGATGTCGATATCGGGCAGGCTGATGCGTTCCGGATTCAGGAATCGTTCGAACAAAAGGTCGTACTCCAGAGGATCGATGGTCGTAATGCCCAAGGAAAAGGCGAGAAGGCTTCCGGCTGCCGAACCTCTTCCCGGTCCAACAGGAATCCCTCTGGAACGCGCTTCCCGAATCAAATCCCAGACGATTAAAAAATAGCCCTCAAAGCCCATTTCTTTGACTTGTCTTATTTCCTTTTCCAGACGCTTTTCATAGGCCGCAAGACCGGGAAGTTCTCCCTTTTCTATCCGTGGACCCAGCGCCCGCATTTTGTTCTCAAATCCCTGCCTGACTACCTTGACAAAATATTCGCTAAGAGAAATGTCCTCCGGTGCGTTGAAGTTCGGCAGGGAATATCCCGAGAAAGGAAATTCAAAATTACATTTGGCGGCAATTTTCACCGTGTTCTGGACGGCTTCCGGGGTATCTTCGAAAAGCTCGGCCATCTCTAGGTGGGACTTGAAATAGAATTCCTGGGTGGCGAAACGAATTCTATCTTGGTCGGTAACCCGTTTGTTGGTCTGAATACACAGGAGGATGTCCTGGCTTTCTGCATCTTCCTTGGTGAGATAATGGACATCGTTTGTGGCTACCAGGGGAAGGTTGAGCTTCCTGGCCAGCCTGACGAGAAGCGGATTGACTTCTTTTTGGGCCTCTATTCCGTGATCCATCATTTCGATATAGAAATCTCCCGGCTCGAAGAAAGCAGCATACTCAACGGCTATCTCTTCGGCTTTGTCTTCCAATCCCAAGCCCAGATAATAACTGATTTCCCCTTTGAGGCAACCGGATAAACCGATCAGTCCCTCGCTGTGCTGAACAAGCAGCTCTTTGTCGATACGGGGCTTGTAATAAAATCCCTCCAGGTAGGCCTTGGTCAGGAGCTGACAGAGATTCCTATATCCTTTCTCTTCCTTGACGAGAAGAATCAGGTGAAAGTGTCTGGGTCCCTTATGTGCCGGATCCTTGTCGAAACGGCTCTCCGGTGCCACGTATGTTTCACACCCCAGAATGGGCTTGATTTTTTTCTCTTTCGCCTGCTTGAAAAAACTGATTGCTCCAAAAATATTGCCATGATCCGTCAGGGCTACAGCAGGCATTTTGTTCTGGTAGGCGGCCTCCACCAGCGCGGAGGTCTTCATCGCCCCGTCCAGAATGCTGAATTCCGAATGATTATGAAGATGAATGAAGGTCGATTCCATACTTATTCCCATTCAATCGTTCCCGGAGGTTTGGTGGTGATGTCGTACACGACTCGATTGACACCCTGAACTTCGTTGACGATCCGGCTCGATATCCTGGAGAGAACGCCAGCTTCGGCCGGGTACCAATCAGCGGTCATCCCATCCACGCTCCGTACGAGTCGAAGAACCACCACCCTATGATAAGTGCGTTGGTCCCCCATCACTCCCACGGACCTCACCGGTAATAAAACCGCGAATGCCTGCCAGAGCTTTCTGTACAACCGGGCCCTTTTGACTTCTTGGATCAGGATCTCATCGGCTTCTCTTAGAATTTTGAGCCTCTCTTCGTTGACCTCGCCCACGATTCTCACGGCCAGGCCAGGACCAGGGAAGGGATGTTGGAGGATGAAATCCTTATCCACCCCCAATTCCCGGGCTAGCTCTCTCACCTCATCCTTGAAGAGCTCCTTCAAGGGTTCTACAAGCCGGAACCTTAAATCCCTCGGCAGTCCTCCGACATTGTGGTGGGACTTTATTTTGGACGAGGGGCCCTTGACCGGATTGCTTTCGATGACATCAGGATAAATCGTGCCCTGGGCCAAGAATTCTACATCGCCGATTTGACGGGCTTCCTGTTCGAAAATGCGAATGAATTCTTTTCCGATGATCTTCCTCTTTTTTTCCGGAGAAGTCACCCCTTTGAGTTTTTTCAAGAACGATTCGGATGCATCCACTCCGACAACGTTCAATGAGAACCTTTGACGAAATTTATCCAGAAACTCCAGGTATTGTCCCTTACGTAATAGACCATTATCCACAAAAATGCAGGTCAGTCTGTTCTTTATGGCTTTATGGACGATCAGCGACGTCACCAGAGAATCGACTCCGCCACTGAGCCCGCAGACGACCTTCTCTTTTCCGACCAGGCTGCGAACCTCTTGAACCTTTCTCTGGGTAAAGGAATCCATCTTCCAATCTTTTGCCAGTCCGGCCTGTCGAAAAAGAAAATTGGACAAAACTTTTTTCCCCTGCTTGGTATGAATCACCTCAGGATGAAATTGGACACCGAACAATTTTTTCTCCCTGGATTCGATCACCGCCGCAGCGCAATTGGATGTTTTCCCGGAAATGATGAATCCTGAAGGCACTTGGTGGATTTTATCGCCATGGCTCATCCAAACCTGAGCATGATCCTTTAGGCCAGAAAGAATCCCTTTTCTATCCGTCACGGTAAGATAGGCAAATCCATATTCTCTTTTGTCGCTGGCTTTTACTTTTCCTCCTAAAAGGTAGGCCATGATTTGCAGGCCATAACATATGCCTAAGACTGGGATACCCAGTTGAAAAATTTCTTCTGAAATTTTCGGCGATTCCGGGGAGTAAACACTTTGAGGCCCCCCTGAGAGGATGATGGCTGCGGGCTTTTCCCTCCGGATTCTGGCCGCTGAAAAATGATAGGGATGTATCTCGGAATAGACACCCAGTTCCCTGATTTTTCGAGCGATCAATTGGGTGTACTGGGAACCGAAATCGAGCACAAGGACCTTATTCATGTGCTGATTTTAGCAGGTGCCATCACGAAAGAAAAGGGTGAATTGCAGATACTTTCTTAAGAGGCAGTTTTTATTTATAATGGGGAGTTAACGAAACGGCAAAGATGATGAAAGATCGCCCGCGGAGAAAAACATGAATCAGGAAGAACTGTTAAAAGAATTAAGTTTCGAGACCCCGTCTAAAATCGTCCTGCTGGTGATGGATGGCTTGGGCGGACTCCCAGTTCAAGGCCAAACAGCCCTCGAAGCGGCTCATTGTCCCCATCTGGATGCCCTAGCTATGGAAAGTGCCTGCGGACTGACAGATCCCGTTTTCAGGGGGATAACGCCGGGAAGCGGACCGGCCCATCTCTCATTATTCGGGTATGACCCACTCGAATACACTTTAGGAAGGGGCATCCTGGAAGCCCTCGGTGTGGGTGTCGAAGTGACAAGCGACGACCTGGTGGCACGCGGTAACTTCGCCACCCTCAAGGATAACCTTATTACAGACAGAAGGGCGGGAAGGATTCCCACATCTGAGAACGAAAAGCTGTGCCGCAAGATCAACGAATTTCTAAAGACGAGGGAGTACCCGAAAATTACGGTCTATCCGGGAAAGGAACACCGATTCGTCGCCAAATTCAGCGGCGGAAATTTGAACGATGCGCTCAGCGATGCCGATCCTCAGAAGGAAAACAAACCGCGCAGCCATACCCAGCCTCTCATTCCGGAAGCACAAGAAACAGCCGGAATGGTGAATGCTTTTTTGGATGATGTAACGGAGTTTTTAGCGGATTCGGTACCGGCTAATACTGTACTTTTAAGAGGTTTTTCCAAGCATCCCCTCCTTCCCTCCTTCGCGGAACTTTACAAACTGAAACCGGCCGCCCTGGCCAATTATCCCATGTACAAAGGTTTGGCCAGACTCGTCGGGATGAAGGTGATAGATGCAGGTGCCGAAATCAAAGATCTTTTCGATAAACTGGATGAAATCTACTCAGATTACGACTTCTTCTTCGTGCATATCAAAAAAACCGATGCAGCCGGAGAGGACGGCAACTTCCAAGCTAAAAAAGTCGCCATCGAAGAGTCCGACCGTTATATTCCACGACTCACTGATCTTCATCCCGATGTGCTGGTCATCACTTCCGATCATTCTACCCCCTGTCCTATCAAGTCGCATTCCTGGCATCCCAATCCCTTCCTGCTGCGGGCCAAAACAGCGATGCCGGATTCTGTTGCCCGCTTCACCGAAAGAGCCTGCAGCCAGGGCTATCTGGGGAGGTTCCAGGCCCTTTTTGCCATGCCGCTCATGCTGGCCCACGCAGGTAAGCTGAAAAAGTATGGCGCATGAGAAGAAGGCCTAAATTGACAGAATTCGAGCGATCATATAGTATTAATAAACCTGGATTATTCATAAAAAATGCCGATACCATATTCAATTAGAGCCATATCAGGGAAAGTCCTTGACATTGCTTTTAATTTTTATACGAGGATATTCATTCATATATTCGGCATTTTTTACCCTTTGGGCACCGACCCAACATGTCCGCCAATCTCACTGAAATGTCTTCATCGCAGCCCAGGAAGGTTGGATCGGCTCTCGGTAGTGCCCTACAGCTTCATGGGCCACTTCCCCGCCTTACCTTAAATGTTAGGGGGGTTGGCCATGGCTCGTGAATAATCCCGGTAAACAAAAAATGAATAAAGCCGTTCACTTGATCTTGGCAACCCTTGTTTTGCTTTCTTCTCTTCTCTCCTTTTCCTTCCAGAAAAAATCCGATGTCGAAATCTATGACCTGCGCCACTTCACCCATCCCACCTTCACGCGGATCGTCGTGGATATCGGGACCCTTCGGGAATACACCTTCAATCAATTGGCTTCTCCGGACCGTGTTTATGTGGACATCTACCAAGTCAAGCTGAATCCCATCCTGCACAACAAAACCTATCTCGTACAGAATGACTACATCCGCCAGATAAGGATCGCCCAAAAAGCCCCCAACACGGTCAGGGCAGTGGTCGATCTCGACTTTAAAAAAGTTAAGCGTTTCCAAGTTTGGCCGGCATATGATCCTTTCCGGATCGTCATCGATATCTACCCCATTGATGTCGTTTCTGAGAGCCCCTCGGAGAAACCCCCTCAACCAGCCAAGCCAACCGAAGAAGGATACAGCATGGCCCGGCAGCTCGGATTGGGAATCCATACCATCGTTATCGACCCGGGGCATGGAGGCAGAGACCCTGGATGTATCGGGAAAGGGGGGACCCAGGAAAAGTCAATCGTCCTGGATATCTGCCAACAGCTGAAAAAAATGCTGGACAACCATCAAGGGCTGGAAGTTATTCTAACTAGGGAGACAGACATTTACATTCCGGTCGAAAACCGTACGGTTATCGCCAATCAGAAACAGGCCGATTTATTCATATCGGTCCACGCCAATTCCAATCCGAGCAAAAAACGGTCGGGCGTTGAGACCTTTTACCTCAATTTCAGCCATGATCCTTCGGTGATAGAAACCGCTGCTCTCGAAAATGCCACTTCGACCAAAAACATCAGCGAGATGCGGACCATCCTGGAGAAGATCGTTAAAAATAGCAAATTCGTGGAATCGAAAAAACTCGCCGAAAGTATCCAAACAAATCTTATCCAATCCATCGCCAAGACCTACAGCGACATAAAAGATCTGGGACACAAAGGGGGACCCTTCTGGGTTCTCATCGGGGTGGAAATCCCCTCCATCCTGGTGGAGGTTTCCTACCTGAGCAACGCCAAGGAAGAAACAAGGCTTAAAAACCCTCAGTATCGCCAACTCATCGCCCAGGGTATCTATGACGGAATCACGGAGTATATCCATTCCCTGGGGAAAGGAATATGAAATGGAAAGAAGAGAATTCATAAAAAAAATGGCCGTCGGGGGGCTGATCCTGAACATTCCTCGCGGCCTTTTCTCTGGAACCCAAGGAAATCCGGATTTAGCGCTTATCCAAGGTGAATCACCGTCCAAGATCACCAGGGAAGCCGTCGCCGCTCTGGGAGGGATCAGACGGTTCGTCTCCAAAGGAGACGTGGTCATCATCAAACCGAATATCGGGTGGGACCGTAGCCCGGAGCAAGCCGCCTGCACCAATCCCGATGTGGTCAAAGCCCTGGCCGAACTCTGTGGCGAAGCTGAGGCCAAAGAAATCATCGTCATGGATAACACCATAAATCCCGCCCAGAGAACCTATGCTCGTTCCGGGATCGCCAAAGCGGCCAAAGAGGCAGGGGCAAAGACTCCCTACGTCAACCCCCACCATCTAAAAAAGATGGCCATCGACGGAGAATGGTTCAAGGAATGGGAGGTTTATACCGATTTTGTCGAAGCCGATAAAATCATCAACGTCCCCATCGCCAAGACACATAGCCTGTCCCGGCTGACCATGGGGATGAAAAATTGGTTGGGCGCTATCGGGGGCCCTCGTAACCAACTTCACCAAGCCATCGATTACGCCATGATCGATCTAGCCCATTTCTTCAAGCCCACTCTCACCGTCCTGGATGCCTACAGGATTCTGAAACGGAACGGCCCTCAGGGGGGCAGGCTCTCCGATGCCGAGCTTCACAAGACCGTGGTGGCCGGTGTCGACTACGTGGCCGTGGATGCCATGGGTGCCACCTTCTTCGGGATGAAGCCAGAAGAGCTTCCCTTTCTGCGGCTGGCTGCCGAAAAAGGAAGCGGTCGAATCGACTTGGAGAAACTGAACATTGAAAAAAGAACGGTCTAAAAAGTACCGCATCATCCAGATAGCCCGAATCCTCACCCAGATCTTTTTCTTCGGGTTCTTTCTCGTCCTCTTGCTGAAAACCCGGTTTCCGGGCGAAGATTACATATCCAATGTGGAAGGATTTTTTCATTGGGATCCCCTTTTAGGCCTGACAACCTTCATCGCCTCCCGAGCCTTCTTTATGGCCTTTCTTCCGGCCATCATTACCCTCGTGGCGACCATCTTTTTGGGCCGGGTGGCTTGCGGATGGGTCTGTCCTTTTGGCTCACTTCACCAATTTTTTTCGTTCGCTTTTAAAAAGACGAAGCTTCTCCGTCCTAAAAAGATACAAAACAACCGGACCACCTGGAAATACTACATCCTTTTATTCGTTCTGGTGAGTGCCGTGTTCACCCTCGATTTGGTCGGGCTTCTCGACCCCTTTTCCCTCCTATACCGTTCCATGGCCGTGGTCGTTCTCCCCGCCTTCAGCTACGGCTTCTCGGCCCTGATCGGTATTATCTATGAACTTGGAATGACCGGGATAGGCGATTCTCTGATCCAGTTCTTCGAAAATCTCTACATCAACGCCACATTTTTTCAGGCCCTATTCATCGGAGCTATCTTTATGGGCATCGTTCTTCTCAACATGAACAGAGAAAGATTCTGGTGCCGGTATATCTGTCCCCTGGGCGCCCTCCTGGGTCTCGCTTCTCGCGCCAACGTCTTCTCCCTCAAGATAGACCAGGATAAATGCATAGAATGCAATCTCTGTACCATTCACTGCCAGACTCAAGCGAATCCCTATCCCAATGAACAATGGAAGAGTTCGGAATGTGTTTATTGTTTCACCTGCAGCGCCATCTGTCCGACAGACGCCATAAGGTTCCCGGTAAAGTTCTCCGCGGAAAGGATCGAAGCCGTGAACCTCTCCCGGCGAAAGCTCATTTTTACTTCGTTGCTGGGCTTTTTGGCCGTACCGCTCTTCCGGCTCACGCCCGTGAAAAAGAGGGCCTCTGAAAAGCTGATACGCCCACCAGGTGCTCTTCCGGAAGAACAATTCCTGCAGAAATGCGTGAAATGCGGAGAATGCATGAAAGTATGCCCGACCAACGCCATCCAGCCTGCCCTTTCAGAGGCCGGTCCAGAAGGGATCTGGACCCCTGTTCTCCAGCCGGAGATCGGGTACTGCGAATACTACTGCTCGCTCTGCACCCAGGTTTGTCCCACTGGAGCCCTCAAGGAACTCACCATAGAAGAGAAAAACCAGCTCAAAATCGGCACCGCCTGGGTGAATAGAAACCGCTGCATACCCTGGAAGCTCGGCGATCCCTGCATCGTATGCGAAGAGCACTGTCCCGTCTCTCCTAAAGCCATAAAATTCATGAAAATCGAAGTGAAGCGTCAGGATGGAGCGGTTAAAACCCCGCTAGCACCTGTTATAGATCTGGAACAATGCACTGGTTGCGGTATTTGCCAAAATAAATGTCCGGTGGTGGACGATCCGGCCATCTACGTGACCAGCGTGGGAGAAAGCCGATCGGAAAAGAACCAGATGCTCCTCGATATCATCACCCCCGAATTTTAATCGCAGCCAAGACACTCTATTGCCAGCTTTAAAGGCAAAAATACCGGAGATATTCTATAAAACACAAAACACCCCAGTACTTAAGCCACCGTTGCAGCCAGCCGAGGGCATGATGATCAGCGGGATAGTCAAGAGCTCAGGGCGCAGCGGTCACTGGATTGATCCGGCTTAAAAACCATCCTTATCTGGTGTGGCAAAAAACGAGCCTCAATCCCTAATTCTCCAATTTGGATTATTCACGATTCAAGGGGCCAACCCACCGCGCGCCAACTCTAAGGTGTAAAAAAAGACCAAAGAGATACCTGTTCATGTTTAAGGATGCTTTTCGCAAAGGCATTAAACCTGAATTATTCCTGAAAGACAGAGCCCGATTGATTTGTGCAGCTCAAACCATTAAACTGGACAGGCCATGAATAAAAGGAAACCCAGAGGAAATATCTCGAGCATCCTTTTTGTCTGTTATGGGAATACGTGCCGTAGTCCGATGGCCGAAGGACTGGCTAAAAAAGTATTGAACGATAGAGTACGGATCGAAAGCGCAGGTCTTATTCCCGTCTTCGACGGAGCAGCTCCCGAGGCCGTCGACGTCCTCCTCGAGATTTACGGAATCGACATATCCTCTCACCAAACGAGAAATATTACGGATGTCCCTTTGGGTGAATTCGACCGGATCATCGTCTTGGACGCCTATGTTTACGAAATACTTTTGAGGCGTTATTCGATGCTATCAGATAGATTTGTCCTCTGGGACACAGAAGACCCCTTCGGTAAAGACTTCGATGCATTCAAAAAAACGGCCTCTTTTATCCAGAGGAAGATCGGAAAGACCTTTCTTTCATAGGGATCTGTTACAGCTTCAAGACCTTCCACTTCTTGGTATAGGCGACACTCCCCATCAACACTCCTTTCTTCGCGGCTACCAGAAGGTTGTCGATTGGGTTGTAGCCGAACCCGTCCTCCGGATCATACAACCCGGGCTCCTCGCAGAATGTCATGCTTTCCTGGGGGACCGAGTAATCTCCACGGAGTGTCTTCTTTCGAACGATGGGGGATAGATCCTAAAATTGGACGATAGCCGTTTTGACGAAAACGAGGCCCGAAAACAGGAGATAGGCGATCGTCCCGGTGATGACGACCAGATGCCATATAAAGCCCGGGCGGTATTCCGCAGGCACTCTTTTATGGATGAGATAGAGAAGGGCGATGGCAGAAATGGACAGCACAGGCGCTTCGAAGGCTGAGATGAGAACGATGAGGACTACGGGTCTTTTGGTGAACAGGAAAGCAAAGATGACCAGGCACATCAGGGTGGCGAATAACCGGTAGATATTCTTATCCGACAGGCGGCCCGAACGAGGCGCGATCATCCTGATAGCCGAACGTAGCGCCCTCGATTTCCCGTCTACGAGCCCGATGACCGTGGAGGAGAGGATAGCCAAAGCGGCTACGAGAAAAATGACTTTCGCTTGAGGGCCGGCAGCAACGGTTAAGAGTCTTGAGAGAACCAGAGTGGTCTCCTCTCTTTCCGGAATGAGGGGGCTCCCGCCGGGCCCGGCCGTACTCAATACCAAAACCCCGATGGTCAGAAAGGCCAGTGACACGAAGGTCATGGCCAAATAGGATAAACCCGTATCGAAACGGACCAGTGAGTACCATCCGAAAAAATTCCTCAGTCCTCCGGATTTTCCTGACGCATTTCCGCTCGAGCTAGAATTTGCCGCGGGCCTTCCGATTCCCTTTTCCAGGATCCAGAAACTGTAAATCAGGGTGGATGTGCCGCCGGCCGTCCACCCGAGCAGGCTGACAGCCGTTTGCCCGGCCCCATGCGGCAGTTCAGGAGTAAACCCCCGTAGAATCATACCGAAATCGGGCCGGAGGGCGGCGACGCTGTAAAGGACACCGACAATCAAGACAAATGAAAGCACAAAGGCCGCTTTCTCCACAGGCCCGTAAGATCCGCTTAGGAGCAGAAAATAGGCCAGCGCCACGACAATGACCGCCCATTGCAGCATGGAGAGAGCGGGAAAGAGGGCGTAAAGAGCCGAACCACAGGCAAGGGAGATCCCCGAGTAGCCGATAGCCCCCAGGAGATAGATCGAGCTCATGAGCCATACAAACCAGAACCGAGGCCCGGGAAGATGTGAAAAACCCTGGAAAATATCCTCGCCGGTGGCGATGGTGTAGCGAGCCAGCCCCAAGGTCAGTGCGAATTTATAGAGGACAGAAACAAAAATGACCCACCCGATGGAAAAGCCGAATAGGGCACCGGCCCTGGGAGTCAGGATCAACTCCCCTGAACCGATCGCTGCGGCAGCCAGAATAACCCCGGGCCCTATATGCTTGAGTTTAGCGCCCCATCTTCGGGGGGGAGAAAAAGAGTCTTCACTCATTTTTTTTCTTCAAACTCAAACAGCTTTCCAAATTAATAATGCCTGACTATCCGAAGCTTTGGCCAAGAAGAAAATTCGCTATCAAATCCAACATACGCTCGAAATGCGCGGGATTCGAATAGATATGATCCGCTCCCTCGATGACTTCAAGCCGGCAGTCCGGGATGAAGGAAACCGTTTTTTTGCTCTGCTCAAGAGGGACCGTCTCATCCCGGGCTCCATGAACGATGAAGACCGGCACTTTGATTTTTCGGGCATACGAATAGCCATCGTATCTTTCGGCGTCCTCATAAAAGGAAAATTTCAGTCTTAGGTTCTGCCCCTCTGCTCCTGCGAAAGCGGTAAAGCCGTTTTTCCTCCAGGCGTCAACATCAAGCTTACGGTCCTGAGCGAGCAGCAGTCCCAGATAATCTGAGACCGGAGACTTCAACGCCACCACAAAAAGGTCATTCGATTGTCCGGCAGACACCATGGAGGCGAATCCTCCAAAACTCGAACCCATGAGTCCGATTTTTTTGTATCCAAATTCTTTAACCCAACGGATCGCCCCTAGCACATCACCGACTGCATTCGAAATCGTGATATCTTCAAATTTGCCATCGCTCTCCCCATGGCCGAAAAAGTCGAACCGAAAGGTACCGATATCCGCCTGATTCAGTCTTTTTTCCAGCCCAATATATGTCCGGCCATCCTTGCTGGTGGAGAATCCATGGCACAACACGATGAGGGGATAGTTCCTGTCATCAGAAGGAGTACTCAAAACCCCGCAGAGCTTATGTTTCCGAAAGCTGGGAAAAAATACCTTTCTGTTCATTGGGAATTCAAGAACCCTCATTATATAATAGAAGAGTAGGCATTGCACCAAAACGATTGAGCAAGGAAGAACATAGGATGGGCCGGTGTTTTCGCTGCGGCAGGGAATCTAAACTCATCTCCTCACCTCTTGACGCCTGTGCGGACTGCATTCGCGATTACTTCTCCACGGTCAAACCGCACCTGGAAAAGATCCACGCACGAACCAGAGAAATTTTCTCTCTGCCTCCGAAGCCTCTGCAATCAGAAAACGGTATCCTTTGCCATTTCTGTGTGAATCAATGCCGTATTCCTCCGGGGGGGACGGGATATTGCGGGACCAGAAGGAATGTCGGAGATAAACTTATCGGGGGTGGGCCCAAAGAAGGGAACCTTTCTTGGTATTATGACCCTCTTCCCACGAATTGTGTGGGAATCTGGGTTTGTCCAGGAGGCACAGCCTGTGGGTATCCAGAATTTTCCTCATCCAAAGGCCCGGAATACGGCTCCAACAATCTAGCTGTCTTTTTCCACTCCTGCACCTTCGATTGCCTCTTTTGCCAGAACTGGCATTACAGGGAATATTCTGCCAGAGCGGGCCGGAAAAGGCCTGACTTCATCGTAGACGGTGTTAACGACAGCACATCCTGTATCTGCTATTTCGGCGGCGACCCCACCCCTCAGCTTCCTTATGCCATCTACACCTCGAGGCTGGCTTTGAAAAAGAAAACAGACCACCCGCTCCGTATCTGCTGGGAGACCAATGGCGCCATGAATCCCAAATTACTGGAAAAAGTGGCAGATCTCTCCCTGCACAGCGGAGGAAACGTAAAATTCGACCTGAAGGCCTGGGACAAAGGGCTACATTACGCTCTCTGTGGCACCTCCAACAAGTGGACTCTCGCCAACTTCCAGCATCTGGCCGAATTTATCCCCCAAAGACCGGAACCGCCCTTTCTCATGGCCTCCACCCTTCTCGTTCCCGGCTATGTGGACGAGGAGGAAGTCGGAAATATCGCGCGATTTATCGCTTCCTTGAATCCCCATATCCCGTACAGTCTATTGGCCTTCTCCCCCCAATTCCAAATGCAAGACTTACCCACAACTTCAAGAAAACACGCTCAGAGGTGTCTGGAAGCAGCCCAAAAGGCAGGATTGAAACGGGTCAGGATCGGAAACATCCACCTTTTGAGAGATAGGTATTGATCCTGAAATTTCGGCCGATCGAATGGTCCCACCTTTATGGTTGCTCCCATCAACGCCATCTAGATATTTATTTCTGGTAGGCGATTTTTCCACCGACGATGGTGTACAGGACTTCTGCCTCCAGGATTTCATCTTCCGGCACGGTCATGATATCTTTGGACAACACAGTGATATCAGCCAACTTTCCAAGCGTCAAAGAACCTAGAATATCCTCCTGGAATGAAGCATAAGCACCGTTCAGGGTATAGGAACGCAAGGCTTCTTCCCGGCTCATACGCTGGTCGGGAAAAAAGAGCGATCCATCCCAGCATTTTCGGGTGACGGTGGCATAAAAACAGGGGATGGGATTCACATCTTCTACCGGCGCATCGGTCCCATTACAGATGATGGCCCCCGATTTCATCAGTTTCTGCCACACATAGGCTCCTTCCTCCGCCCGTTTCTCGCCCAGCCGTTTGAGAACCCAAGGACCATCCGAGGTACAGTGGATGCCCTGCATCGAAGCGATCACGCCCAACTGGCCGAAGCGGGGAATGTCATCGGGATTGAGATGCTGGGAATGTTCAATCCGCCACCTGAGATCTTTTTTCTCAGGATGAGCCCTGAAGGCCTCCCCGTAAATATTCAAAACTTCCCTATTGGCCCTGTCCCCGATGGCATGGATGTTCAACTGAAAATCGTTTTCGATGGCGATTTTGGCTGTTTCCCTTATATAATCGACCGGTGTTGTGTTCAATCCGGTGCTCGAGGGAAGGTCCGCATAGGGCTCGAGAAGCCAGGCGCCATGAGCACCCAGCGCTCCGTCGATTAGCCTCTTGATCGACCGGACCGTCAAATGGTTGTCTCCCATCCCGATGATCCTGTATTGGGAAAGACGCTCTCGCAGCTGATCATTGCTAACGTTCACCATCACATAAAGCCTGAGCCCCATCTTGCCCTGCTCCACAAATTCTTTGAAAAGATCGATGGTTCCGAACGAAGAACTGGCATCGTGCAAACTGGTAATCCCTTTGGACAGACATTCCTGAATAGCCAACTCGACCACCTTTCTTCGCTCCGACTCCGCTTGATCTGGCGTGCGCTCGTCCATGTAATGCGCCATGGCACGGCTCACTAGATCTTGTGCCGTTTCCCTGAAAACCCCGATCGGATTCCCATCGGGATCCCTAACTATTTCTCCGCCCGGAGGATCGGGAGTTTCTTTGGTGATTCCTCCCAATTCCATGGCTTTGGCGTTGGCATAGGAGGAGTGCCCGCTGGCATGGGTGAGGAGGACGGGGTTGTCAGGAGAAACCTCGCTCAGCCCCTGATGATAAGGCAGGCCGTCTACATTGGGCTCAGGAATCTTATCCCATTTTTCCTGGTGCCAGCCTCTACCCAGTATCCACTCGCCGGGCTGGGATTTCTTGACCGCCTCTTCGACCAGGGCGACAATGTCATCCCAATTTTTGGCCTTCGTAAGGTCCAAGCTTAATTTGGACCTTCCGATGCTCGTGAAATGTGCATGGCTATCGATAAACCCGGGGATGGCCAACTTGCCATCCAGATCGATCACTTGAGTTCCATCTCCGACATAAGCTTCGATCTGTTTATCGTTTCCTAAATCGATAATCTTCCCGTCCCGCACAGCCATAGCCTGGGCTTTGGGTTTGGATTCATCCACCGTTACGATTTTTCCGTTTTTCAGAATCAGATCGGCCGGCTCTTTTTTCGCACAGGCGACAGAAAAGATCAGGGTGGAAACAATGAAAAAGACGAAAAATAATTTAAAAACATTCTTAGGCATGATGTCCCTCCTCCTCGTTTTTTTAGGGAATGTATTATTCTTCTATCCACCCCTAAAGTCAAGCCAACCCAAAATTTCCAAAGTGCCCTCATAAGCGTTGATTGTCTTCTCGGAATGCTTTATTATGGGTGGACTCAAAAAGAACAAAGAAATGAAGGTGACCGTTTGTGAACTGAGGAACGCTCCGGAGGATTTTGCCCGGGATTGGAAGCTCTTGGAAGCTCATGTAAAAAAAGCACAGAGCGATCTGGTGCTCCTTCCAGAAATGCCTTTTTATCCCTGGTTTGCCTGGTCGCCAGAATATGATCCTTCTATTTGGCAGGCCGCTGTCAAAGCCCATCAGGATGCCGAATCTATGCTGAGAGAACTATCCTCGGCCATAGTTTGCGGCAGCCGGCCGATAGGCAGAAAAGGAAAAAGGCACAACGAAGCCTTTATCTGGGACGCGCGCCAGGGATTCCGGCCTGCCCACATCAAGTATTACCTTCCCGATGAAGAAGGTTCCTGGGAAGCATCCTGGTATGAAAGGGGAGACAAAGATTTTTCTCCCATCCAGGTGGGGAACGCTCTCCTCGGATTCGTCATTTGCACCGATCTTTGGTTTTTCGAACACTCCCGATCCTACGGAAAAAAGGGTGTTCAAGTGATCGCCTGCCCTCGGGCCACCCCAAAAAGCACGCTGGACAAATGGTTAGCCGGAGGACAGGCTGCTGCGGTCGTATCCGGAGCCTTCCTCTTATCCTCGAACAGAATAAGCCGGGAAGGAGAGCCGGCTGACCTGGGAGGCCAGGGCTGGATCGTGGGACCCAATGGAAAGGTATTGGGAATGACCTTCCCTGAAGAGCCTTTTCTCACCCTGGACCTCGACCTCCGCAAGGCCGTCGAAGCCAAACATACCTACCCTAGATACGTGAAAGACTAAAGGAGAAGAAAGATGGTAAAAACCCTGAGCCGTGAGATCCGTCTGAAAAATCGCCCCATTGGTATGGCCACAGAGGGCGATTTCGAGCTGGCCGAGGTGATGATTCCGAAAATCGAAAAAAGGGAAGTTCTCGTCCGAAATGCCTATATGTCTGTGGACCCCTACATGCGGGGGCGCATGGATGACAGAGAGACCTACATCGCTCCTTTCGAGCTCGGAAAACCACTGGAGGGCGGCTGTGTCGGCCAGATCATTGAGTCAAAAAACGAAAATTTCTGCGAGGGAGACCATGTGTTGGGAAACAAGGGTTGGCGCGAATTTTTTGTCTCGGACGGATCTGATCTGGTTAGAATCGACCCGGAAATGGCTCCCATCCAGAATTATTTAAGCGTTCTCGGGATGCCTGGTTTTACGGCCTATATCGGGCTACTGGATATCGGCCAACCGAGGGAGGGAGAAACAGTATTCGTATCCACAGCCGCCGGAGCGGTGGGGTCTGTGGCCTGCCAGATCGCCAAGATCAAAGGCTGCCGGGTTATAGGCAGCGCCGGATCGGATGAAAAAGTCGCCTGGCTTCTGGAGGAGGCCGGAATAGACGCCGCCTTCAACTATAAAACTACAGAGAACCTTTTCGAAAAGCTCAGGGACCTCTGCACCTCTGGTATCGATGTCTATTTCGACAATGTGGGCGGCAGCCATTTGGAAGCGGCAATCGACCGGATAAATAATTTCGGCCGCATCGTGCTCTGCGGAATGACCTCTATCTACAACGCCACCCGACCACCCCGCGCCCCCAGAAATCTGGTCTCCGCCATCCCCAAACGCCTGACGCTTAAGGGTTTTATCGTCCGCGACCACAACGACCGGCACCCTCAATTTCTGGAAGATATGGGGAAATGGCTAAAGGAAGGCCGAATCAAATGGAAAGAGACCATCTTCCAGGGAATAGAAAACGCCCCCCAAGCCTTCCTCGGCCTTTTTTCTGGAGAGAACTTCGGCAAAATGCTGGTTAGATTCTGATTGCTTCTGTTTTACCTGAACTTTCTACCGAAATTCACGTTATATTAAATGATTATCTTCCATTTTGTGCGGATGGGCTCGTAAAGACATCGGGAATTTCGGCCGCGAAAGCGGAGGCATGCCTTATGGGCGATGGAGCTGGCCTGAAATGGAAGCTGCACGAAGCGGAAGAGAACCTTAAACCATGGGAATTCGTGACTGTCATTCAAGAACGAGTAGAGGAGGAAAGATGGAAGTGACCAAAAGGCATGTTTTTATCGGAATTATTTTTCTTATCGTTATGGCTTCTCAATCCTTCGCCCTTGAGGAAAATCAAGAGAAAACCTCTGGTCCCGATAAGATCTTTCCTATAGAGCAGATCCAGGAGGACTTCCGGATATTCCGGAATGCCCTGGAAGAAGGGCATGCCGGGCTCTACCGCTACACGTCTAAAGAAGAAATAGACGCACACTTCGCTTCGATCGAAAAGCAATTGGCCCGGCCTCTCACCGAATACGATTTTTACCGATTCCTCGCACCTTTGATCGCCCATATCCATGACGGACATACCCGTATCAGCCTCTCGACTTCCCTCGAAGATTCTCTCGCCTCCCAGCCTCTCCTGTTCCCGTTCAACCTGAGATTCATCGATAAAAAAGCCTATCTTTTCCGCAACTACAGCAAAAATGACGAAGTCACCATGGGAAGCGAACTCCTTTTCATCGACAGCCAACCAGTGTCCGAAATCATCCAGCGAATGTTGCTTTTCGTCCCCCACGATGCGCACATCGAAACAGCCAAATACCGGAGGCTGGAGAGCACCGGCTTTTTCGGTATGCTGCTCAGCCTTCTTTACGGCCGGCATCCATCCTACACCATTACGTACAAAGAATTCGGGAGCCATGAGAAAAAAATCATCACCGTGGCAGCCATAAAAGCCGCTGAGCTCAACACCATTTTTGCCAGCCGCTATCCGGAGGCCCAAAGGGAACGTCCTCCCATCCAGTTTGAATATAGAGAAGACATTGCCATTCTGACAGTAAGGACCTTCAGTTCAGGTGCTTACCGTAACGCCAAAATCGGCTATCCCGCCTTTTTAAAAAAAGCGTTCCAGGAACTCGCAGAAAAAAACACCCGACACCTCATCATCGACCTCCGAGATAACGGCGGAGGGGACGATGCCTACGGAAAGATCCTTTTTCAACACCTGATCGACAGGCCTTTCCAGTATTATGCCCATCTTAGGATGAATCGATCGGAATTCTCCTTCCTGGAGTACACCAATGTCCCTCCAGAGCAGGGTAAACAGTTGGTGACCCGGCTCAAAAAGAATGATGCAGGGACTTATGACCTTCAACTCCATCCCAACTTGGGCGAGCAAAAACCCATTCAGCCAATCTTCAAGGGGAAAGTCTATGTTTTGATCAACGGCAACAGCTTCTCTGGAACGGGAGAATGCACGTCGCTGATGCACCACCACCAGGTAGCCACTTTCATCGGAGAAGAATGCGGGGCTGGCTACTACGGTAACACCTCCGGCTTTATGCCTCTTATCACCCTGCCCAATACACAGATCAGAGTGAGGATTCCGATGCTCCGGTACACCATGGCCGTATCCGGATATCCCGAGGACAGAGGCATCATACCCGATTATCCCGTCTCCCCTACCATAGAGGACCTGATGAATGAAGAAGACACGGTCATGGAATTCACCCTAGATCTCATTAGAAAAAGCCGATAAAATCCCTTTCAAAATATTGTCTCCGTCACATCAAAATGCTTCATGAGAGTATCTCTCTCTTCCTAACGATTGTCCCTTCAGGATATTTTTAAGCATCCTCCTAAAATATGGCTTCCGCCAACTTTTTAAAAAGAAACAATGAAGCTCTTGTCAAGTTCGTGAAATTCTGCCATGATATCTCCCTTCGACATCCGTAACATGGATAACTCGCAAGTCATGCCAATCCGCTCAGCCTCAACATTAATGGTGGGCAAGGAAGCAGTCTCTGACACCGCCGTATTGCTGCCACAACAAAATGATTTAGCATTTTTTTTGAAATATTCAAGGAATTACAGGAGGTCAGGATGAAAAAAATATCGCAGGATCGAACCTTCAAATGGATGCCTCTCCTCATTCTTCTCTTCTTCTCTCTTTTCATTTACACAGGATGTGGAAAGGGAGAAAAGGCCGAGTCAAGTGCCCAAACTATTAATCCTCCGGTCGCCAAGATCGTGCCGCACGAGCTAACCGCTCACGGGCTCAAGAGAATCGACAACTATTATTGGCTCAACCAGCGGGACAACCCCGAGGTGATGGCCTACCTGGAGGCCGAAAACGCCTACAAGGATGCGGTCATGGCCCACACCGAAGACCTCCAGGAGAAACTTTACCAGGAGATCGTGGGAAGGATCAAGCAGACCGACATGTCCGTTCCCTATAAAGACCAGGGGTATTACCACTACACAAGATACGAGGAAGGAGCGGAATACCCCATCTACTGCCGAAAAAAAGGGAACCTGGATGCCGAGGAGGAGACCATTCTGAACGTCAACGAGATGGCCAAGGGACATGACTACTTCAGTGTGGCCGGATATTCCACCAGCTCCGGCAACAACCTGATCGCCTACGGCGTGGATACGGTTAGCCGCAGGCTTTACACGCTCTATTTTATGGACCTCACGACCAGACAGCTCTTCGATGAGCAGATTCCCAACACGTCGGGCCGCGCAGCCTGGGCCAACGACAACAAGACCGTTTTTTACACCCTCAAGGACACGGCCACGCTGCGTCCTTATAAAATCATGAAACATGTGTTGGGAACCGATCCTTCCGAGGACCCCGTGATTTACGAGGAAAAAGACGAGACGTTCGATATCTATGCCTACAAAACCAAATCCAAGAAATACATAATGATCGCTTCGATCCAAACCCTTTCCTCGGAATACAGATTCCTGGATGCAGACAATCCGGACGGAGAATTCCAAATCATCCAGCCCCGGGAAAAAGACCACGAGTACAGCGCGGACCATTACCAGGATAAGTTCTACATCCACACCAATTGGGACGCCAAAAACTTCCGGCTGATGGAAACCCCGGTGGACCAAACCGCCAAGGAAAACTGGAAGGAAGTCATTCCCCACCGGGATGACGTCCTTCTGGAAGGATTCGAACTCTTCAAGAACTATCTTGTGTTGAGCGAACGTAAAAACGGCCTGACCCAGATCCGGGTTATCAAATGGGCGGATAAATCCGAACACTACCTGGACTTCGGAGAGGAGGCCTACCTGGCTTACATCTCCACAAATCCTGACTTCGACACCGACCTGCTGCGATACGGCTACACATCGCTCACCACCCCCAACTCCACCTATGACTACAACATGAACACCAGGGAAAAGACCCTATTGAAACAGGAAGAAGTGGGAGGGGATTTCAATCCCCACAATTACATGACCGAAAGGCACTATGCCACAGCCAGGGACGGGACAAAGGTACCCATTTCTCTGGTCTACAGAAAGGGCTTGCAAAAAGACGGCAATAATCCTCTTCTTCTGAATGGCTATGGTTCCTATGGATCGAGTTCGGATCCCTATTTTCGCTCCGACCGTCTCAGCCTCCTAGACAGGGGATTCGTGTACGCCATTGCCCATATCCGCGGCGGTTCCGAGATGGGCCGAGCCTGGTATGAGGACGGAAAGCTGTTCCACAAGAAAAACACCTTCACAGATTTCATCGACTGCGCTGAGTACCTGATCGAACAAAATTTCACCAATCCGGATAAGCTGTTCGCCATAGGCGGGAGTGCCGGCGGCCTTCTTATGGGCGCCGTGGTGAACATGCGCCCTGATTTGTGGAAAGGCGTCATCGCCGCCGTCCCCTGGGTGGATGTTATCACCACCATGCTCGACCCGAATATTCCGCTTACCACTAGCGAATATGACGAGTGGGGAGATCCGCGTCAAAAGGACTATTACGATTACATGCTCTCCTATTCTCCCTACGACAACGTGGAGGCCAAGGACTACCCGGCCATGCTGGTCACCACTGGATTCCACGACTCCCAGGTCCAGTACTTCGAGCCGGCTAAGTGGGTGGCCAAACTGCGCGCCCTGAAGACGGATGACAACCCCCTGATATTTCACATCAATATGGAAGGAGGGCACGGCGGCGTCTCGGGACGGTTCAGAAGATACAGGGAAACAGCCCTGGAATATGCCTTCATGCTCGACCTGGTGGGTATAAAGGAATAGAAACCTAAACCTACGGACAAGCGTATATTCCTTTTCCAAAGGGAAAGCATCCCCAAACCGCGATAAAGCAAATGTCAGGGAAGCTGAAACGTCAGCCCGCTGGTTTTCCCCAGCGAGCAAAACCAGCTTATTCCTCGGCTCGCTCTCCAACCTGCCAGCAAAGCTTGCTTTCCATGCCCGCTCGCCTCCGGATGGCTTCCTCTTCAGCTTCCCTGACAGATTTAAAATTATCACGGTTTTGGGAATGCAAAAGGCCAAAGGAGAATACTGTTATGAAAAGAGGAACGTTTTTGCTTTTTGCTCTTTGTGTTTTATTTTCTTCGCTTTCTTTTTCGATCTCTCAGCAGAATAAAGCGTCTTTGATCTTTCCTGATCCTGGAGAAAAGATCTGCATCGTCCAAGCTGTGGGAAAAAGCAAAGACCTCCTTATGGGAGAAAAACTCGACCGAAACAATCCTCTGGCAAAAAAGGTCCTGGAGCAACTCGACTATCCCTACCATCGATCCATGATCAAGCTGAGCCAATGCGCTAGAAACCTGGCCGCCGACAGAGAGGGCCCCAACGTCCTTTTTCTTTCCCAGACAGAGGGCGGCTTTCCCCGCCAGGGGCTGATCCTCGAGCGAAAAGAGAAATCAGAAAATTTTCCTCACCTGTACTATGTCGATCTCGTTCTCGATGAGGAGAGAGTGGATCGAGGGGAGCTGGATATCTATTCCCACGAGCTGGGCCATGTGATGATGCTGAATATAATGGGAGATGAAATTCCCGACAGCCGATCGACCAAACAGCATGTGAGCATGGGGATCACAGACTACAGCATCGCTTTTTTCGAAGGCTGGGGGATTCATTTCCAGCGGCTCGCCTTCGACCACGTCCCTTTTTATCGAGAAACATACACAGAGGCATTGGATTATTCACGAAGCTTTGCCCGCGCCTGGCATTCGAACATAGACCAGAGTCTGAGGCTGAACGGCGTGCTGGATAACAGCTACATCCATGGCAAGCATCTTCCCCATGTGGATAGATCCTCCCTTGGCCTGGAAGAGCTTATACTTCTGGAGCATACCTCTCCGTCGTTCGACAGGACACGGCTGCGAAACGCCCAGCAGATGCTTTCCAGCGAAGGAGTTCTGGCCACCTTATTTTACCGGATAAACACCGATGAGGTTCTGCAGAACAACTACCAGGAAAAAGCCTTTTACAGCCGTTTTTTACTTCGACCTATTCCGGCGAACATATCAGTGAAAGAAATCTTCACACCGCTGGAAAACGTCTTCCTCAAGAATTTTTATATCTGGAACAAAATCAAGGGAAGCCTGAATCCAGAAGACTCGCCCCTCATCCCATTCATCCAGGAATGGAGCCGTTCCTTTCCCGAAGATAGAGAAGAAATACTCAAACTATTTATCATGACCACGGTCGGCAAAACCGCAACTCAAGATCTTGGCAAGACCTACGAAACCATGTCCTATCACGGGATGATCGGTGATTACCAGAAATATCGGGAACTCGCGGCCCAATTCAGAGATAAAACATCTTCCCTGATACAAAAAGTTCTGAAGGGAGAGTTGAGCCTCGACGCCAATGTGGGACCTCAGATATGGGTCAAAAACAACGATTTTCTGATCCGGACAACGCTATGGAATCCTGGGTATAAAAAGCCCCTCTCCATCAACCTCAACACGGCTTCGGTCTTTGACCTGGCCAGTTTTCCCAAAATCGGATTGGATAGCGCAAAAGAACTCATCGAAAAACGCGAGGAGCTCGGTTATTTCACATCTCTGGAGCAGATAAAAAAATGGGGCTACAAGTTTGAATAATTCCGTTTAAGCCGGGATCTTCTGATCTTCTTCTTCACGGTTTGCGATATCCTCTCTGTGCCCCGCCAGCACTCTCTAAAAAGAAATTCTCATTCAGCTTATAAGAAGAATTCATAAATTGGATGAGCTGATTCAAGCTCAATTCGCAAAGTATCCAGACCTGTGAGTGATCTCACAGTTATTTCTGTTCGCTTTCAGCTTCACTTTTATGCTTTTAAATTTTCCATCGGCTTTATAATTTTTGGGTGTGTAGTAGAGGAGATAATAGTTCTGCGAGGCGTCCCCGGCTCTTCGGAAAAGAAAATCGGGATTGGCCGAGCTGACAGAGATGCCGCCTGTCGCTTTGGACATTTCATCAAAAGCACTGAAGTAATCTTCCACATGTTCGGCCATCTTCACTCCATGGATATGATCGCTCGGCTTGGAAAAAAATAAAAAATTGATGGTGATGGATGAATCCGCAAAGGCTTGTTTGATTCGCTCCACGTTGAATGCAATATCTCTGGGGAAAAATCCCAAATAATCGTTGATCTTCAGTTGTTGTATGACTACATTGTTATCCATCATTTTATTAAAAACATTTTGCTCGAATTCAGGAATGAATTCCCTCTGGTAGAAAATAAAAACGTTTTTCTGACCTTCTTTGTTTTTCAGATGCCTGGCGAAGTCGAAGAGCCTTTTCTCGTCAATCTTCCTTAAACTCTCCAGTTCATCCCTGAGAATCTCATACTTATCCCAGGAAAGGAGATTCCCATCGGAGTCATCTGATGCCTCTAAAGAAACCGGGTAATCTTCTGCTGTGGAGTACAATTTAACAGCGTGGATCAGCTCTGTAATGATGCTTCTGTACTCCGCATTGGCCATCCAAGCATCTCGGTGCAAGATTGTTTTGATCTGTTCGATGATTTTTTCCTTGGGAATTTTTTTCAGGCTCTCTCTCTTGAGGCGGTAGGTTTTCCTGGGTGTAACCACGGTCAGAAAATCTTCGGGGGTGTAGACATCCAGGAAAAAATAGTTCAATGCCCGCTCCAATTCCGGCGAATACTCCGTAATCTCGAAAAAAATATAAAAATGCCTGGATGTTTCTGGTTTGAAACGCTTGTTCTCCTCCAGACGCTTTATGGCTGATTGCTCAATGAGATAGAGAGCTTCGATTTTTTGGGGCACGCCGTCTTCGAAGACCTCCAAATCATTAATTGTGAGGTCATTCACAAAAACACCCTCATCATACACACGGATAGGGACTTCCACGTTCACAACCGATGTTTCATGCTGAATTTCTTGGAGCACTCCCAGTGATGGGAGAATCAGTAATCCGATCAGAATCGAAATTTTTTTCATGGGAATCGACTCCTTTTTAGGATTTCACCGATAAGGATGGTGGAAAAGAGGTCTTTGCTGTTTCCTCCCCCCACAATGTAAAGAGTGTTGTCCAAGCATGCCATTCCGGCAAATCTGACGGCACGTGGTACGTCAACCGGCATGCTCCACATATCTTCTTCCGGATCGAACACATAGATTTTGGATTTCTCTTCTTCTCCCAAACCAGTCTGAAGAAGAACCATAATTTTCTCTTCAAGCGTGGCAGCACCGACCGCAAATCCTGATTCGGGAAGATCGGCCTTCCGTTCCCATCTATCAAGGATGGGGTCGTAGGCTTCGACAATGGGCATCATCTGGAAAAGAGGAGGATAGCCACCGTGACCGCCTATGGCATAAATTTTTTCTCCGCACACAGCCAATACAGCGCTTTGTCTCGGTGTGGGCATAGGCGCCCTTTCATCCCAGCTAGCAGATACTGGATCATACGCCTCGTTTTTGGCAGAGACGGCAAACCATTTCTCTGCGCCCCCCATGACATATATCCTGTTTGAGGTGGCTGCCGCTGATCCATTGAGGTGAATGCGCGGCGTCGGCAGAGGGGCCAGAGATCGCCATTCATCAGAGCTCGAATCATAGACTTCGTTCCTATCATCCCCCGCATTACCTCCAAATACATACACTTTCTTGTCCAGAGAGACCACGGCCAGGTTCGACCGTGGTGTGGGCATGCTAGCCCGGCTAGTCCAGGTGTCACTCTGTGGATTGTATTCATAATTTAAATTCGAGACTAAAGCGTCGCTGTCATACCCTCCGATGGCATACACTTTGCCGTCAACAGCAGCCGCTCCGAGATTTCTTATGTAAGAAGGCAGGGCACCGCCGGTCCGCCATCGGATAAAAGGAGCCAAACTCTGATCTAATTTTTTGGCCGGTTTTCCACGTCCTGCTCTTGCCCCGAGAGATCGAAGCTGTTCGCAGGTTTTATCCCTTTTCTGGGACAGCGAGATATCAAGCGGAGTATCTCCCAAGATGTTTTCGGGATTGACTTCGGCTCCTCTCTCAACCAGCCGGGTAATGACATTTTCCAAGCCATGAAACGCAGCAAAATGCAGGGGAGTCATGCCATAGCTATCCCGCAAATTGACATCGAATCCTTTACCCAGCAAGAAGAGTATCAACTGGGAACTTCCGCCATATGCAGCGCTGTGGAGAAGGGTGCCTCCTTCAGAAGACTTCGAGCGAATGTCCATTCCCTTTTCGATCATCGACAGGGCGAGTCCCGCCAATCCGTTTTGAGCAGCCTGATGCAGAAAAATTCTTCCTACATCTCCGGCTAGCGGAACCTCTAGCCCCTGACGGATTAGAAAATCGGCAGCCTCTTTCTGCCGGTTCATGATGGCATAATGCAGCAGATTCAGGTCCTTCTTTGCTATGAAAGCTCCGTTTGCAAAGAGAAGGTTCATGAGATCTATTCGTCCTGTGCTGACGGCCATGACCAAAGGGGTATGGGAATATATGTTTTTAAGGTTGGGATCAGCCCCTTTCTGGAGGAGAAGTTCCGTCAGATCGGAATATCCGCTCCTAACGGCAAAAAGAAGAGGCGTGTAACCTCCTTTGTTTTTGGCATCGACTTTTGCTTCCTTCTCGATCAACCACGCGGCGGCGGCGCTTTTCCCTGCAGAGGCAGCCATATGAAGAGGAGTTTCCAGGTTTGAACTAAGGATATTCACATCCACTCCGGTATCCACAAGGAGGGCCATTATTTCGATGTGCCCCAATCGAGCTGCGTGGTGCAGAGGGGTCAGACCGTTTGGATCCCTTAAGAATACTGATTCAGGCTGATTGTCGATTATCTCCTTCACCAGGGATAAGTTCCCTTCCCGGATGGCTTGATGGATATCGCTTGCCGGATAAGAAAGAATTGGCCATACTGAAAAGTACACAAGAACAAAAATTGTTTTCAGCTTAAACATGACCTCTCTCTTTCATGCCGCTCCACCCAGTCCCTCTTATCGATGATAAGGCCTTTCTTATCAGTCATCAATCAAAAAGGGACGGGATGCAGGAGAAAGGGATATAATCACAAAAAATCGGGATGAAAATTTTCTTCTTTATTAACGATCGAGAAGGTCGCTTTTGTACGTCCGACTTAAGGTCAGCTTTCGGCCATCGGACATCAGGAGAACATACTCCCCGCTCGATTGAGGCTGGATTTCCCGGATAAAATCGATATTCACAATTGTGGAACGGTGGATTCTGACGAATTTTTCCGGATCCAGTCGTTTCTCTATGGAATTCAAGGTCTCTCTGATCAGATGTTCAGTTCCAGCCACCCAAAGGCTCACATAATTTCCGGCGGCTTCGATGTGCTGGATATCATCTGCTCTTACAAAATAAATGCGGCCCCTTGATTTAACCAGTAGACGTTTGAGATGCTTTCTTTCCTGCTTCATTTCTAAAACAAACGCATTCATCCGCTTTTCAAAATCCCTGTCCTTGCTGGAAAGAATAATCTTTTTGGCTCTTTCCAGAGCTTTCCTGAATCGCTTTCTCTCGAAAGGCTTGAGAAGATAATCGATGGCATTGACTTCAAATGCCCTAAGGGCGTATTTATCGTAGGCTGTCACGAAGATTATATGGGACTGGATTACTTGATGGAGGTGTTCCAGGACCTCAAAGCCATCCATTCCCGGCATTTGTATGTCCAGGAATATGAGGTCCGGTTTCAGGACGACGGCCGCCTTTACCGCCTCGAGCCCATCGGATGCCTCACCCGCTACCTCAACGATCTTATCCTCCTTGAGGAGATCACGGATGTAATTCCGGGCTACGGGTTCATCGTCCACAATAAGGGCCCGAATTATCTTTTCTGTCAAAGGACAGTCTCCCAGGGATGTTCCCGGATGGGGATGTTTAGTATGACCAACGCCCCTCCCTCTGGTGCATTTTGCAATGTCAGTTGGTAATCCCTTCCATAGATATGGTCCAGTCTTTCTCTGCAATTGTGAAGTCCAAACCCCGCATCAAACAGGCCCTTCCGGTCCTTCGAAAATCCTGGGCCGCTGTCCTGGATACGAACAATCAGAGTTCTTTCTTTTTTCCGGGTTGAGACAGTGATAACCCCCTTATCGGACTGAGTGGATATGCCGTGAAGGACCGCATTTTCGACGATCGGCTGGAGGATAAGATTGGGGACCGGAATATCCAGGGTGTCGGGGTCAATAGACATCTTTACCTTTAATCTGTCCTTAAACCGTTTTTGCTGAATCTCCAGGTAGATTTTCAATAAGTCCAGTTCATCTTTTAAAAGAACTTCCTGGAGGTCTGAGGTTTCCAGCGTTTTGCGGAAATGATCGCTCAGAAGGCTTATCATGGATTCAGCTGCCTGCGGGTCCTTGCGCACCTGGGCCAGGATAACATGAAGGGTGTTGAACAAAAAATGGGGATTGAGCTGCATCCTCAGCACATCTAACTGAGTTTGAACCAACTGGGTTTGCAGTTGGGATGTCCTCAGCTCGTTTTCCTTGTTTTTCCGGTAGTAGGACCACATCTGGCCGGCCACTATAATGACAGCATATGTCAGCAGGTTTAAATTTGTGGTTTTGGTCAGACTGGCAAGAAAATATTTTATGGGACTCATTTTTGCGAAGCTGAAGATCAGCACATTATAGATAGAGAAAATAAGGGATTGAAAAACAGAGAAGGATAATCCAAAAAAGATGTGAACAGGAATGCTGGCATACCATCTTTTCATGTCGAGAGGAAATTTTTTGGCCACCCTTAGAGCAAAAAGAGCAAGGACAGACCAGGGAAGCCATTGCATGAGACTCATCTTCAGGTTGTCCGCAAAATCAGGGGGAAATCCTCGATACAGATTGACAGTTACTGATTGGAGGGCAAAGACGAGAGAAAGCGAGAGAAAAACGGCAAGACTCAGGAGGAACTGTTTGATAAGACTTCTGGCAGCCAAATTCATTTTTCCATTTTTGCACAATTCGAGCAACAAGTCATCATTCTTATTGACTGGCGACCACAGATGGGAGACTATGACAGGACCATATCCCGCTTTCAACGGCCCGGTCTCTTGCAGGCGATTTTTGGCAGCTTGATTTTCTCGCCGATCGCCCTTGAGAGGGCGGGAATGTGCAGATTTAAATTCGAGCTCGGAAGGAAAGGATCCATGAAATTATCGCAGATCCCCGCTATCGCCCCGGCCAGAAATCACTTAAGGTCATCACCTTGGGATTGAAGTGTTATCCGGACTCTCCCGATATGAACGAAAAACTGGGTATCTCCTGCACAACTACTTTTTGACGGGCCTCTCCTTCCAAGTGTCGTAAAGGGTCTGCCACCAGTTGTCGAGGTCGACGTCTCGACCGTTGATGAACAGATGTTTGACTTCGGACCTCAGGTCGAGAGGATCGCCGGTGGTGATGAAAAGGTCTGCATCCTTTCCGACTTTAAGGCTTCCCACCCGGTCATCGATCCCGAAGATCCTGGCAGGGTTAATGGTCAAGGCTCTTATGGCCTCATCCCGATCCAGGCCGAAGGCCACGGCACGCGCGGCATGATAGGGAAGGTCCTTGCTAACCCCCGGATCGGTGCCGGAAGAAAAACAGATGAGAACTCCCGCTTCAGCCAGTTCGCCGACGTTCCGGAAGGGGGCATCGTATCCGTCCTCCGGTTCGGAAGGCCCGGTGTACAGGTCATCGATAACCACCGGGATCCCGGCTTCCTTTATTTTGTCGGCCACCTTGAACCCCTGGGCGCAGCCTCTGAAAATGGCTTTGATCTTCTCCTCCTGGATGAATTTGATGGCCAGCTCGATATCCTTGGCCTTCTCGACCGATATCATCACCGGCAATGTCCCATCCAGAACAGAAGCCAGCGCTTCATACTTGGGATTCAGGTCCGGAGCCTCGACGTTTTCATTCTCGGCCGCCAATTTTTTCAACTTCAGATAATGCCGGGCTTCGGTCAAATATTCCTTGATCTTCTCCACCAGCTTGGCTGTAACATCCACCTTTGTCTCTGTTGGGGTTCCGATCTTCTCGGCTCCTGTAACTCGGGGGGTCATCGGAAAATTGATAAAAGAGGTTGCCACCTCCTTGACGAGCATCTCGTCGATGGTCCAGCCGTCCATCTTTACCAGGGCCGACATCCCCGGGAAGGTTCCCCCCGAAGGGGCGATCAAGGCGGTTGTCGTTCCGTTGATGCGGGAGGTCTTGAAATGGACGGAGTGAGGATTGATGGCCCAGACCGCCTTCAGCTCCGGATTTTCCTTCCCCATCTCCCTTACATCCACCGTGCTGGGAATGTTCACGATCTCGTTCAATCCCAGGTAGGTGTATCCGTCGATGAATCCCGGGTAAACGGACATTCCGGTAGCGTCTAAGACCTTGGCTCCTTCCGGTACAGCAAGGTTGAGACCTATGGCAGCTATCTTTCCATTCTCGATAAGGAGGTCGGCCCCTTCGAGGATTTCTCCTTCAACCGGGATGATAGTGGCCATCCTGATCAGGATCCTGTTTCCCGGCGACTGGGACAAAATAAAAATGGCCATGGCTAAGATCACAACGACAATCAGAGCGATTTTTTTCATGGCTATACCTCCCCTCCGGATTTCTTTTCCTTCTCCTTTTTCTGCTCCGCTTCTTTTTTCTTCTCTTCTTCAGCCTTTTTCCTCTCCTCTAGATATTTAGCCCGGTCAAACAAGATTTCGCCGTCCACCAGGGTCATCTCACATACTGTGTAAGGGTCGAAGGGATGGCGGCTGAATACGGCCAGATCGGCGTCTTTGCCTTCTTCGATGGTCCCGGTCCACTTGTCGATCCCCAGGATGATGGCCGGGTTGATGGTGATGGTCTTGAGGGCTTCGCTTTCCGGAAGCCCTCCGAACCGCACGGTTTTGGCCGCTTCATGGAACAGCCGCCGCATCCTTTCCGCGTCATCGGAATTGATCGCGGTCAGCACACCTCTCTTGGCCATCAATGCCGCTGCCTGGGGCATGGTGTTGTAGGCTTCCCATTTATAAGCCCAGAAATCGGCGAACGTCGATACCGCAACCCCGTATTTCACCAGTTCATTGGTGATCCGGTACCCTTCCAACCCATGCTCAAAACACGCCAGCTTCACTTTGTATTCATCACAGAGCTTCATGATGGAGTGCATCTCTTCGGATTGATAGGCATGGCAGCGGATCCAATATTTCCCTTTGAGAACGTCAGCGATCACCTCCAGACGGTAGTTTTTTTTGGGAGGCAATGGCGCAGGTCTATTCATTTTCTGCGCCGATTTGAGGTCCTTTTCATATTCTTCCCTAGCCCTCATGTAATCCCTTGCCTCTTCGAATGCCAGGCGGATCGAAGCCTCCACTCCCATCCTGGTCTTGGGATAACGAGCCGGGCCCGGCGCCACGTAGTTGCTTTGCTTGGGATTCTCGCCGAGCGCCCATTTGATGGTAAGCGGGGCCCCCTCGAATATCATCTCCTGGCCACTTTTTCCCCAGCGCAGCTTGAGCACGATTCCCCTTCCTCCGATAGAGTTGGCCGAACCGTGCATGGTGTGGATGGTGGTGACACCGCCTGCCAAAGCATAGAATATGTTCATATCTTCAGGCCAGATGACATCCTTGATGTCCACCTCGGAAGTGATGAGATTGCCCGCTTCATTGACCCCTCCCTCGACGGCAATGTGGGAGTGGGAATCGATGATGCCCGGCATCACCCATTTTCCATCCAAGTCCATCACCTCGGTCCTGGAGTCTCCCTGGAGTCCTTTTCCGATCTTGACGATCTTGTTACTCTCGATCAATATGTCTCCACCCTTTATATTCTCCCCTGCCACAGTAATGATATTTCCGTTTTTGAGCAGGAGGTTCTTCTCCGCACCTCTGGCAAAAGGGCTTCCGGTAAACAACAGAACCGGCAGAATCGCTATCCAATAGATTTTGTTCTTCATCTCGTTCCTCCCATTCCAGGAATCCTCTTGGCCGTGAATTCCGTCGATCCTTCGGTTCCTTGCACGACCGTTCCGGTCATTTTATCGCCTTCCACGACAGCCGAGAAGTACAGGTCGATCTCCTGTCCCCCTACCGAAAGGTTGATCTCGAAATAGACCTGGTTCGTTGAAACATTCCCGCCCGAAAAATCGAACACACCAAAGGGCGTGGTCAGCTTGCCGGATAAAGCGGCCTCTTCCTGGATGAAATCGATGGTCAGTTTCAAGCCCGCCTCCGGGATATCGATCTCCCACTTTCCGGTGACATTGACGGTGGGTTTCTCTCCTTCTTTAGCTTCCACCTCTTTGAGCTCGAACTTGTAGCCATCGGCAAAAACATATTTGACCTTGGCTTCTTTGGTCAGGAATTCTCCTTCGACCAACGCAAGGTTGGCTATCTTCCCCGGCTCCACTGTTCCCAAAGCCTTTTCCAATCCAAGAAATCGTGCGGCTCCTACCGTCAGCGCCTTAAGGGCTGTCTCCAGGGGGAGCCCGTTCTCTATGGCTTTCTGGATTCCCTCGACATAGCTCTGGGGGTCATCCGTTCCCAGGGAACAAAAGGCAAAAGGGATTCCTGCCTCAGCCAGCAAAGCCGGATTCTTCACATACAGCTCTTTTTCGGCTTTTTCCCGCGCCTCCGATCCTTTTTGGGCGTAAAGGCTGGAGCTGGGGACCTTGAAGGTCAAGGGAACGAACACTCTGGCTTTGGCTTTTTTCAGCTCGGGAATCACCCGGAAGCCTTCATTCCCCATATCGCAGACAAAAAAGTCCAATTTCATTTCTTCGGAAAGTTCCAGAGCCCGAAGGATATCGTACTGATTGCGGCAGAGAAAGACCACAGGCTTTTTACCCACGGCAAAATCGGAAAGGACCTCATACTTGCTGTTGTATACGGGCCGGGCAACACCGTTCATCTCCTTCCGCCAGCGTGTCTTGTGCATATCGAAGTAAGAGGCATCGGAAAACTCCTGCCTGAGCAGGGCGACCACGCCCATAAGGGAACTCGGGTAGAGCGTGAAACCGCCTACCGAAAAACCGACGCCGAGACAAGTATCTCTCAGGATAACGGCCTTATTTCTTTCCGTTGTGCTCAGGGAAAACACAGAGGCCTGGCCGGTGAAAATCCCTCTCTCCGGAATGACCTGGGCCGCCGTTATACCCGCCTTGTGGTATTTTTCCAAGATGGACCTGCTTATTTCAAAATGGTCCAGCGCCCTGAATTCCGGATTGATCCCTCTATCCTCTTCAGTGTACTCACCCGTGTAAATTTTCGTAGGGTCGAACTTCCGTTCGGGTAGCTTGAGAAGTGATTTGCCCAAAGCATCGATCAGGCCGGGATAGACCGTCAGACTGCTCCCATCGATCACCTCCGCATCCGCGGGAACGGCGACCTGCGCTCCGACCGCCTCGATCAGTCCCTCACGAATAACGACCGTCCCTTTTTCAATGGTCACTCCTGCCTGGGTGACAATCCGGCAATCCTCAACCGCAAAGACCCTGTGAAGCTCCTCCTGGGAGTAAAGACTGCAAAAATAAGGGACCAGGAGTGACAACACACACAGGGCTATGCCTGTTTTGAACAGCTTCTTGACCATCTTACCTCCTTTTTTGAAAATTCTTTTCTTTCCTCATTATCCTTACTAACCTGAATTCTTCATAAAAATATCGATTCCATCTTCTAGCTAATTTTCCTATAATTTTTTGGCTTTGTCCCAAAGTGACGGGAATTTAAACGCAGATATAGGCACAGGGAAGTGTCGAAGCGACATTGAAGACCCCAACCCAACCTACCAATCGATCTCATGACAATAATTTCATCATCGCCCATTCGCTGGACTAGGTCGTAAAGGCAGTGCACTATACCTTCATGGGCTACTTCTTGACCTTTCAGCACCCGATCCGATTTAATCCCTTGACTCATGAATAATCCCGTCTGCCTAACTCTATCAACTCGTTGGGTCAGATAATTCATACGAAAATCGGGCCTCAAAAGTTCCGGAATCTTCATCCAGACACCCCGTTTCCTGGCTTTGCTGTTGATGCCGGGAGGCGATTCATTTTCGGCAAAAAAGCATTAAACTGCGGTGACTCAAAAAAATTCATGCAGTCTTCAATACTCTCCTTTAAGATCCAGATTTAGCTGATGAAATTGGTTTCGACTTATGCTCGCCATTTGTGGGCAATTTCTGGTAAGATAAGTAAAATCCCTTTTTGGAAGAAGAAGATGAACGAAACAAAATCTGGAAGCACTACTAAAAAATGGCTCGTGGGTTGTGGAATCGGTTGCGGGGCCCTCCTCCTGATCGCCATCGTCCTGGGAATTACAGGATTCATGTTTTTCAAGAACATCGTCAATGAATTCAAGGAAACCGAAGAGACCACGAAGATCCTGACCGAGCGCTACGGTGAAATCACAGATTACTGCCCCGCTCCCGACGGGTCCTTCCCAGCCGGCCGCCTAGAGGCTTTTCTAGCAGTGAGAGAGGCTTTTGCCGAACCACGCAAGGAATTGGATGCCTCGATGCTGGCCCTTCAAGAGCGAAGCTCAGGCACAGAAGTGGAGGTGAAAAGGCCTCAAAATATCATCCAGATGGTCAAGCTGGGGTTCGGCCTCGTACCTCGGATCGCCGAATTCATGAAGGCCCGGAACCAGGCCCTCCTAGATAAGGAGATGGGGATAGGCGAATATTACTATATCTACGTCATCGCCAACTTCTCCTGGCTGGGAAGGCACGTCGAGGACGGTCCTGATTTCCAGATAAACGAACAGGGTGAAGAGGAATTCCGCAGGGGAGAATTGGACCGGGAAGAGGTTAGAGAAGAACGCCGGGACCTCCTCATCAGGCGGATACACAGAATGATTCTGCCCATGCTGCACCATCAACTGGAAAAGCTGACATCCGGCGAAATCTCTGAAGGCCAGATGGAATGGAAAAAGAACTTGGAGGCAGAGATTCAGGCCTTGGAAGAAGACCGGTATCGTCTTCCCTGGCAGGACGGTCTTCCGGCCCAGACTCAAGATTCCCTCGAGCCTTTCCGTTCCAGGCTAGAGCAGAGCTACAATGCTATGACAAATCCTATAGAACTCACCTGGGAACAAAGGTAAAATATCTTTTATGATACACCTTTTGCTTAAACGAGGTGTTTAAAAAGACGTCAGCATTTTTGAGGGACACTCCAGATAAGTAAATTTTGAGTTTTAGGGGGTGATTATGAAAAAAATTTTTCTATTTTTCTCTTTCTCTTCCTTCTAACGAGTTTCTCATAAGCCCCGATATCGGGATCGAGGCCAAAGCCAAATATTTTCAGCCTTCGGATGCCGACTTCAGAAACATCTGGGCAGCGCATTTCTCATTCGATATAGGGGAACTTTCCTTTGGAGTGGGATTGGGAGACGATTTTGAATGCGTCTCCAGATAGCCTATTGATCCTTTTTTTGTATTCTCACCCTGCGGATGCTTTTTCTGTCCGCCTCGAGAATGACGATTTTGAGCTCACTGGTCTCGATGATCTCTCCTCCTTTTGGAATCCTTTCTGTCAGAGAGATAACGTAGCCCGCAATGGTGTTGTAGTCGCCTCGCGGGATAGCCATCCCGTAAAAATTATTCAGCGACTGAATCTCTGTCTTCCCGTCACACTCGATGACTCTCTCGCTGACCAGGCGGACGCCATCCACCTCATCTCGGTCCTTTTCATCTCGAATATCCCCGAGAATCTCCTCGATCAAATCCTCGATGGTCACCAACCCCACCACACCTCCATATTCATCGACCACAAACACCATGGTCTTCCGACTGCGTTTAAGCTCCCTCAGCAGAGAATAGACCTTCTTCGATTCTGGATCGTGTAGGACATCTCTCTGAATATAAGGACTGATCGTTGCCGACGGGAACTTTTTATACAAAACATCGAGGACATTCACCATCCCTATCAAATTATCCACCCGGCCTTCATAGACAGGTATTCTGGAAAAGCCTGTTCTAGAGACCGTTTTGAAAAATTCCTGAACAGAGGCGTCTTTGGGAAGAGTCACCACCTCCACCAGAGGGGTCATCACTTTCTCTAGGGTCATGCTTTCCAAATCCAGAATAGCCTGTATCATTCGCAACTGCTCTTTTCTGAGAACCCCTTCCTTCTCCCCCATTCTGGCCAAAAGGATGATCTCTTCCCGCATGCTTCTTTTCCTCTCCTCGATGTCCCGTTTGCCGGCCATTCTCACCACAGAATTCGTAAGAATCGTCACAAACCCCACCACAGGCCGAAGAATTTTCTCCGCCGCCCATATACCGGGCGCACTTTTCAAGGCAAGTGTATCAGCTTTGGCACGAAATGTTGTTTTGGGAAGAATCTCACAGAAGAGTAATATCAAAAATGTCATGACAATCGTGTTCAGGAATTCGTGCAGACCTCTCCTTCCGGGCAAGGCTAGCATGATAAGTTGGAGCCCGGCCACTCCTGCGGCCGCCGACATCAAATTATCACTGACCAGTACTGTTCCCAAGAGTTTGTCTGGCTCTTGCCAAAGCTTTTTGATGGTCTGTGCCCGCACATTTCCTTGCTGTGCCAGAACATCGAGGTGGGCCTTGGAGGCCGAAACGACGGCTGTCTCCGCCCCGGCGAAAAAAGCCCTCAGACACAAACACAAAATGAGCAACAGGAAAAAAATAAAGAATGAAACGCGGCTGCTGGGAATGACATCCTTTGCATCGAGAGGGCCCGTTGAAAAAAATCCCATTACAGGAACAGCAGCCAAGACCAAGGGAAGCAAAAAAAGGGCTCGTCCGCCGTTACGGCCTTTCCTAGGTGGCTTCCCCAGCTTTCTCATTTTTACGAGGCTGATCCTATTTCTGGACAACTTAGCGACTTCAAAAACCAGCCTGTTTAACCTGTCCTTTATGATATCTCCCTCCTTGGGCAGGGCCCCCAGAAGCTTGGTGACATAGCCTCCGACCGTGTCTGCCCCGGATATTTCGATCTTGAGTTTGAGCTGTCTGTTCAAACTGCGGAGGCTGACAAATCCGGGGATCAATACAGCCTGGGGATCCTTCGGGTCCTTGGAAATCGTCATTTGAGATAGCTTGTCATATTCATCAAAAATCTCTCCTAGGACTTCCTCCACGATATCCTCTCCTGTGATCAATCCTGAAACGCCTCCGTACTCATCGAGCAATATCGCCATCTGCTGCTTTTTCCGGGTCATCTCAGCCATCAGCGCCCCAATTTTTTTTGTCTCATAAACAAAAAGAGGAGGCCGGATAAGCGTCCCCTTGCTGTCTGGATAAAGATTTTCCACCAACTCGTTCTGGGAGAGGAATTCCTCTATGGTAAGCTGCTCAACGCTCCTCCCTCCCAAGCTTTCGATTTTCAGTCCTTTCCAGCTTGGCATATCCTTGACATAAAAAATGCCGCATATATTATCCAGCCTGTCCCTGTAGACGGGAATACGGGAGTGTCCTGCTTCTCTCGTTAAATCAAAGGCCTCCTGGATGGTTTTGGTCACCTCCACACAGATCATTCCTGTCCGAGGCACCATTGCTTCTTTGGCCGGAATATCATGTAACTCAAAAATATTATGAATGATCTCCCCTTCTTCTTCATCCAGAGCTCCATGCTCCTCGGTTGCCTTGATGAGGGCTCTAATTTCCTCTTCGGTCAAGGGGGTTTCTTCCATCACGGCCCGGACACCAAAAAAGGGAAGAAGCATATCCGTCAGGATCCGCAGGGGCCTCCGGAAAGGATAGATGATATGTGAAAAGAACCATAGCGGCTGAGCAGCGGTTCGCGCAAATCTCTCGGTATGTTTGATCGCGTACGTCTTGGGCGTAATCTCTCCAAAAATCAGGAGCAAAAATGTTTCGATCATTATAGCTGCTACATAAGCCAGACCCAGATTTTCTCCCCGGAACATATGATTGAAAATAAGGGAGCCCAGGATGCTCACGAAGGCCATGTTGACCAAAGTATTGCCGAAAAGGACAGTAATGAACAGCCGACGGGGATCGTCCAAGAATTTTTTAATGGATTGGCTGCTCTTTTTTTTGTCTCCTCTGATCCTCTGGACCTCGACCTTGGAAAGAGCGGTTAGCGCTGTTTCGGAGCCTGAAAAGAATGAGGAGAGGACCATCAACAATCCCAATCCAGCCAGGTGAAAAAAAAGGTTAACGACACTCATTCCCAAGAAAGCCTTTAATCACATATAACACAGCGGACTTCCCTGGTCAATATACGGGGACGTTCCTTTGGGTACCACCCCATGCAGGTGAACCTTACAAGTCGTCCCTCCAAATGCACGTAAAAGTATTTCTGCGGTTGAAAGCCCAGGGCAAATGGCAGACAGGCTGTCCGTGTGGAATCACCTGTCTTTTTCACCCATTCCTCACCGTGAATGAAAAGAGAAACGCCGAGGGGCGGAAACGTTATTTTTTTGGAGTTGACCGATGGCAGCCACTCTGGTAACGTGAACTGGGAGGAAGACATGGGATATGCCTTAAATCGCCGTCAGTGGTTAAAAGCAAGTACTGTGGCTGTCGCAGGTTTTGTGGCCGGACCGAGTTGGATACATCCTGGAAGGGAAAAGTCTTTTTTTCAAGACTTTTCCGTAGAAGGTCAGCTTGTTCGGTTGGAAAGCAACGAAAGTCCTTTTGGTTTCTCGGAAAAGGCCAAGGAAGCGGTGTACAGCTCCATGGCTTTATCCAACCGTTATCCTCACGGTCACTATCCTCAGTTGACAAATCTCATCGCAGAACAGGAGGGAATCTCCCCGGACCACATTATCCTGGGAGCAGGCTCGACCGAAGTGATGGTCACCCTGATTCACTGGGCCAAAAACAGAGGCGAGATTCTGGTGGGCGATCCGACCTATTTCGACTTCATCTATTACACCGGCCGAGCAGGCTGCCCCCTCTCAAAAATCAAGCTGACCGAAACATTCGAACACGACTTAGAAGCGATGGAAAAGCGCATCTCAAGCGAAACCGCACTGGTCTATATCTGCAATCCGCTCAATCCCACCGGGTCGATATCACCGGCCGACGGATTGCGGAAGTTTTGTCGAAGCGCCTCCGAAAGGGCTCTGGTCGTGGTGGACGAGGCCTATCACGAATATGTGGAAGATCCCGATTATTCTTCGATGATGGACCTGGTCAAGGAAGAAAAGAACGTCGTCGTCACCCGAACTTTCTCCAAAATATTCGGCCTGGCAGGACTGCGCATAGGCTACGGGATGGCAGCTCCGTCCATCATCGAGCGGTTGAAAAAATTGAGCAGGAATTTTGCTCCGGTTTCCTGGTTAAGCCTTAAAGCTGCCATCGCCAGCTACAAGGACCGGGAGTTCATCCGGAGGGTAAAGGAAAAAAACAACCAAATGAAAAGATACTTGTCAGGAGAGCTGAATAGGCTCGGTCTTTTTTTTATTCCTTCCCAAACAAATTTCATTCTATTTCAGGTCGACCGGGATGCCAAGCAGCTGGCCGAAAAACTCGAACGACGGCACATCCTCATCCGTCCCTTCTCTTTCCATGGCCATCACTGGATCCGGGTGAGCATTGGAACCCGAACGGAGTTGCAGGCTTTCGTATCGGCCTTGGCCGCTTTCATCTGACAGGGAGATGAAGGGGACGTCCGCGCATCATTTATAACAGGAATTTGCCGTCCCGCACGATATATTCTCCATTCGAACGGATGGAGACTTTATCCACCAGCGCATCGTAGTGGTGGGGGCTGGTATTTTCTCCCATCCCGTAAGAGTCTCCGATAGCGAAATGGGCTGTACCGAAGGCCTTTTCTGCCTCCAGCATGTTGGGACAAATCTTGGCTTTGCGATTGGTCCCGATCCCGAATTCCCCTATTATCCTCCCTGTCTCGTCATCTCCGATAATGGCCACGACCTCCTCGATTCCTTTTCCCTCATAACCGACCAGTCGTCCCTTTTCAAACTCCATGACACCGCGCCCGAGTTTGTCATCGATCAGGCAGATGACCAACCTGCCGCTGAAAGTTTCCTCCACAGGAACAGTGAAGACTTCCCCGGCCGGCAGATTGCCGTGCATCCCCTTCTGGCTGATATCCCCCCTATCGTTTTTCCACTTTCTTCCTTTGATACTGAATGTCATATAGGTGCCATCCCGGTTTTCGACAAGGATATCCTCACTATCTTTCAAAGCTTCGATTATCCTCTCCCCGAATTCAGCCAGCTCTCTAAAATCGATATTCACCAGCCTTTCCATCATGTCGGCTGTCAGCCCCGGCATCATGCACACCCGACTGTTCGCCACTCCCGCCTTGACCATGTAGCCGCGAAATGGCTTTTCTTCGATGCGCGGATCCAGCACATAGGCCAGAACCGAGGCTTTCGTACAGAGCAACTGAAAGAGAGTTGTGGGCCGGGTGATGGGCCTCAACGTCTCGGCCATCAAGTAAGTCGTGCTCTCAGCCCCGACCTCTCTGGCCCAATAAGCTAGGGCTTCTGCTATCTCCAACTTCGCTTTATCCGTTACCAACAGAAACTGCTCCCCTTCCTTCAGAACCAAAGATTGTTTTATCGCCTTTTCGGCAGCTTGAAACATACCATTCATGACCTTTCTCCTTTTATCTTTTCTAATTTACACAATCATCGCCCAAAACGTCAAAAATTCTACCCCTCCATTTAAGCCAGCCCAAAATCGTAATCTCGAAAAATCTTACTACCTATAAACGAAGATGGATTACATTTCCGTACAACAAATGTAAGGAACGAATCAGAAAGACCGATAAAGCCATGGGTAATGACAAAAAACACACCAGATTGATATTCCTTTTCATCCTGGCTTATTCTCTGCTTGGCTGTACCTCCCTATCACGCCGCACGAAAGACCCTTATTACGAATCTTTTTACGAGAAAACAAGGCTCATCATGATGGATGAAGAGAAAAAAATCTATAGATCTCTTCCCAATGCGGCCTCCAGAGAGGAATTTATCGGAGAATTCTGGAGAATGAGGGATCCGGATTCCACCACAGAAGAAAATGAGAATAAGATCGAGTTTGAAAACCGCATCGCCTTTGCCAATGAGTGGTTCGGAAACTGGAAGACCTTTGCGGGAAGAAGCATGGGAGAAGGGAAAGAAAAAGACAGAGGATGGAAAACGGCCAGAGGCCGTGTTTACATCATTTTGGGCCCGCCCAGCTTGGTGAACTACGGCCTGGGGTGGGGTCCCATGCGCTTATACAACGATGACAGCTCCGCCTTCGAATTATGGTATTACCCCCAATACGAGCTGTACGTGTATTTTTACAAGAACGTCCCGGAAATCTGGAAGAGGGATCACGCCTATGAGAAAGATAGAGGCGAACCCTATTTGAGAGAGTGGGATTATGAACTCATGCCGGATAGTCTACTGGTGTATGCCATGGAAGACGCCAAAGCAAATTTGATCCATCCCGATTATCGGGGAGAATTCATCCGGTCCTTACGTTTAAAAGCGCAGTACGTCAAAGATGCGCTAATTTTGGCCATCCCTATTGATCGCGTTTTGTTCGAGGAAAAAGAGGGGAGTCTTTTTGTCCAGCTTAATCTCAAGACCACCGTGTACAAAGACAACGAAAAAATCGAGGAATTCGATAGAACCGAAGTGGCTCCTTACAGCGAAGAAGAAATCCTCAACCTAAGGGAGATCATCGTCAAGATCCCCTATCCTGTGGCCAAAAAGGCTAATTATCTATTTAATCTGGTCGTTACAGATTTAAATTCTCCGTATAGGACAAAATATCGGGCCGTCATAAAAAAGAATTCAGCCAGGAAGTAAATCCTTATCCATTTGGTCAGGTTTTTTGGACAAACAGCGGGTTGATGACATGAGCCATAGCGATGAGAAGGACACAGCCTATGACATTGAACCAAAGATAGGGGATCTCGCTGAAAAAAAAGCACCCCAGTACAGCAGATTCAGCGATAAGGGCCGCAATAAAGGTCGCGTTTCCTCCGATTTTCTTGAAATAAAAGGCGATCAGAAAGATCCCCAGGATTGTTCCGTAAAAAAGAGAACCCAGGATATTGACCGCCTCAATCAATGACCCGAGACGGTTGGCGAAGAGGGCAAAATTGATCGCGTATATCCCCCAAAAAACCGTGGCTATTTTAGAAGCGATAAGATAGTGCCTTTCAGATGCATTTCTCTTGAACGCTCTTTTATAAATGTCCACCACCGTTACCGAGGCCAAGGCATTCAATTCCGCCGACGAGGAGGACATCGATGCCGAGAGTATGGCGGCTAAAACGAGCCCCACCACTCCAACCGGCAAAAAATTGATGACGAAACTTAAAAAGATATAGTTGATGTCGTTCGTATCGGCAGCCGGATTGGCTTTCTGAATGAGCTCAACTGCCTCATCCCTGATTTTTTGCTCCTTTTCTTCCGCTTGCTGGAGTCTTCGGACGGTACCGCTCGATTCCGAGTCCCCGTCGGATTCGCCAGCACTCAGCATATCCCGGATACGATCTTGTTTTTCCCTGTGAACGCTTTCGTACCGTTCTTCCAGATTCCGGTAGGCTTCGGCATATGAGCTGGCTTTTACGTTCGCCGTCTCGACCGGATTGAAAAACAAGGGAGGAGTTACGAATTGAAAAAAGACGAAGATCATGGCTCCAGTCAAAAGGATGGCGAACTGCATCGGGACCTTAACGATACCGTTTGTCAGGAGACCCAGCCTGCTTTGCGCAATGGAACGGCCGGTAAGATATCTTTGCACCTGAGATTGATCCGTCCCGAAATAAGAGAGAGCAAGGAAAGTTCCCCCTATGAGGCCTGACCATATGTTATAACGGTCCTTCCAATCAAATGCAAAATTGATGACATTCAATTTTCCCATTTTTCCCGCCACATGAGCGGCATCGAGAAATTATATATCGTTGGGAAGCAAACGGAAGATCATATAAAAAGCGACTCCCATTCCTACTGTTATAATCGCCATCTGCAACATATGGGTTCTGCTCACAGCTTCTGTTCCACCCGAAGCAGTGTACAAGATGACGACACCGCCGATCATAAAAATAGTCAGACGGATGTCCCATCCCAGCAGGACAGAAATGATCAAAGCCGGCGCAAAAATGGTGAATCCGGCTGCCAACCCCCGTTGTATCAAAAAAAGGGTACTCCCCAGAGCGCGGTTTTTCAGGTCAAACCTCTGTTCCAAAAACTCATAGGCCGTGAAGACTTTCAGCCTATGAAAGATAGGAATGGCTGTGACGGAAAGAATCACCATTGCAACGGGCAGCCCGAAATAGAACTGGACAAATCGCATGCCGTCCACATAAGCTTGTCCCGGAGTCGATAGGAAAGTGATAGCACTGGCCTGGGTTGCCATTACCGAAAGGGTAATGGAGTACCAGGGCATTTTTCTATCTGCCAAAAGATATCCGTTGATATCCTTTTTACCCCGGGATTTCCAAATTCCATAAAAAGCCACGAAGATAAGAAACGAACACATCAATATCCAATCGATCTGATTCATCTTCCACACAATTAAAGGTTTTGGAGCCAGTTCATAGGGAAGCTCTTCATGGCTGATCTAAAATTTCTTCATAAAAGGCCTCGTACTGAGGAATGATCAACTCGCTGTTAAAGCACTCCGCGGCCCGTCTCCTCGCCTGTTGTCTGAACCGTTCGAGTTTTTCTGGATCGCTCAACAAGACGATCGCTTTTTCGGCCATGCTCCCTATCTCTCCGATGGGGCACAAAAATCCCGTCTTTCCATGAGCGACTACCTCGGGTAATCCGCCGGTTTCCGAACCGATCACAGGAACACCACAGGCCATGGCCTCGAGCGCGGTCAATCCAAAACTTTCCTGTTCGCTGGGCAGAAGAAACAGATCCGCACAATAAAACAAGGGTTCCAGATGATCTTGCTCTCCAAGAAAATAGACATGGTCGCCAAGCTTCTGTTCTTTGACCAGCTGTTGGATGAAAATTCTTTCCGGCCCTTCTCCTACCAGTATGAGTTTTGCAGGAATACGCTTCCTGACCTTATCAAAAACACGCACGACATCCCCCACCCTTTTGACCGGCCGGAAATTGGAGGCATGCATGAGAATCTTCTCCTCCTTACACGCATACATCTCTCTGGTACAATCATTTCTTTCCGGTGCCGAGCGTTTGGTGTCGATGAAATTGTAGATGACCCGAATCTCACGCCGGATGTCAAATTCCTCGATAGTGCGTTGCTTTAAATATTGAGACACCGCCGTGACACCATCGGATTTTTCGATGGTGAATTGGATGACTCTGTGAAACGATTGATCAGCGCCGACTAGGGTGATATCCGTCCCATGGAGCGTCGTGATCGTCCGCAACCTCCGCGAATCCAATATCTTTCTTGCCAGATAGGCGCTGGCCGCATGGGGGACGGCATAATGAGCGTGGATGAGCTCAAGATTATAGTCCTCGACAAGTTCCACCAGCTTTGTCGCCAGTGCCAAGGCGTACGGCGGATATTTGAAGAGCGGATAGGACACCACCCCGACCTCATGAACGAAAATGTTCGGGTGGAATGAGCGCAACCTGAAAGGTTGGGCATAGCTCACGATATGGACCTCGTGTTTTCTTCCGGCGAGACCGATTGCCAATTCAGACGCGACGACTCCGCTGCCGCCATGAGTCGGATAGCATACGATGGCCACTTTCATGGAACGGCCTCCGAATATTCAGGGCCGAAAAATGTCACCGGATCCTCCAATTTTATCGCCTCCCGGACAAGAAAAGGCTCGCCATATTTCACTCCGATATATGCCCCGTACTGCCTGTCTCTGTTGACAATTCCGTCCAGGAAGGCGGGTTGGCTGATAAGAGTTTCACCCTCTCTCGATGGGGATTTTTGCCCCCTGTGAAATTGCGATCTGTACGCCAAAATCGATTTAATCTTTTTATCGTGGAAATCAGAAATGTCAACGACGAATGAAGGTTTGAATTCGAACCGGGTCTGGAAGTAAATAACCTTACGGGGACGGAAGGGTTCTTGGCCCGTATCCAATTTCCTCAATCCGGAAAGGTAGGCCGCTTTGCGCACTAGGTGGGATGCTTCCTCGTGATCCGGGTGACGGGCGATCCAGTAGGGAGCGAATACGACTTTGGGCCTATAGGTTCGAATTTCTCTTATGATTTTCAGCTTATTTTCCCACGTGACTTCCACATCCCCGTCGGGAAGATCGAGCATCTTCTGAACCGCCAGACCCATAATCTCGCCTGCTTTTTTAAATTCCTGGGCTCGTATCTCAGCACTGCCTCTTGTCGCCATCTCCCCCCGGGTGAGCGCGATGATACCTGTCTTATGGCCCAGAAAACCTAATTTTATGATCGTCCCGCTGCATGCCAGCTCCACATCGTCTGCATGGGCGCCGAAGGCTAATGCGTCAAGTTCCACTTCTCTCTCCTCCTGAATTATTCATAAAATGCCTATATCTCATCTTCTTTAAGAAAAGATCTTCATACCTGCCTTAGCTATCTATCATCATCATTTTTCCGAATTTTTCTTACCCATCCATCAAACTTTCCGCCAAAAAGATCCTGGAAATTTGGCTCATAATTTCATTATCTGATGTTCGTGAATTCCTATATCGAGTTCACGATAGAGTTTAGCCATAAAAGCATAGCCGTATTTAACTAAGAAGGGAACGATGCTGAACACCCGCTCCTGCAGGTTGTCAAGGGGAAAGAGATTATTTTTTGCCTTATCCAGCTGTCGAATCACGACACTGTGCCGCCTTTTTGCGGCTCGTATAACCTTCTTTTCCAGAAAATCAAACTGCCGTCTTATTCTGCTCAAGGCGAGATCGGCCGATTTTTTCAGGTCCGGCTCCAGAGGCAATATCTCCCTCTCGATGGACTCGAACTCGCGTCCCAAGTGAGATGACGCAACTCGAAAAACTTCTTCAATAGACTCAGGCACTTGCTTTTTGATGATGCTTTTAATCACCCCGTCCGCATCGTGCCATATGTCCTCGATTGTTAGGTTGTATCTATTCAATATCTTGTGTATATTTCTTTCGAGAATTGTGACCGTTGCCCTGGGAAAAACTACCGGCATGGAAATTTCGAAACTCTCGTACATCCCCTTCATCTGAGCGAAATAGGCAATCTCCCCCGGCCCGCCGACGTAGGCGACCGTGGGAAATAGAGAGTCTTGATAGATCGCCCGAAGCAGGACATTCGGGCTGAACCGATCAGGATTTTTTTCTACTAAAGCAAGCATATCTCTTTTCGTATAGGTTTCGTCGAGGCCTGGGATAAAAAAATCCTCTCCTTTCGCTCGGATAGTTTGTCTTTCCTCATTTGTCAAAAACACGTTCAATATTCCCTCACGAAGCTGGATCTGGGTGTGGTATCCTGTACGCTTCAGTCGGGAGGAAGCTTCTAGGGCTCTTCTCGTCGACGGCGATCTCTCTGCGATCTCGCGGCGAAAAACTTCTTTCCCTAATTCCTTGAGGGCTGGATGGCTTGAATCTACCAGGATAAGACCATAGGACCCGAACAATCGGGTCATCCAGTTCGCAAAGGCCTCTGCAAATGTCCGCCCCGGCTGATACGCCTCCTTTATATGCCGGAGTATAGCCGGCCTGAATTCAGAAGCCGGCATCAACTCTTCGAGACGCCGGATACAATCCGATATGTTCGCGGTGAACACCAAATCATAAGCAGGAATTTTTTTGTGAGCCAACGGAGATAGGTATCGAATGTCTTCTACCTGATGGTCTCCATTCAACAGGCTTATGTGATCGATCTCGACAAAATCATGGTCATCCGAAGCAAGCCAAAAAACAGGCACAAAACCTCCAGGGCTGTTTCGGCTGAGACGCTCGGCAAGCTTGATCGCCGTAAAGGATTTATAGATCGTATAGAGAGGTCCTGAAAATAACCCGACCTGTTGCCCGGTCACGACCGCACAGGCCTGGTTCTCAACCAAATTATCGATATTTTCGAGTGTCTGACTCCCGCATCCATACCGCCGATTTTGTTCTCTCAAAACGGAAGCAAGCGGCTCCCTTTTCACGGGACGAGCCTTGACCTTCTCTGCCTGAAGCTCGAAGGCCGCTCGATTGCGGAAGTCGCCAGCGAAAAATTCCCCCACCCTTTCGTAGGCATAGATATAATCGTGAGCGAGCTGAGAAGTGCCGATTTTCAGGGGTTCTTTATTCAAATGCTTTGGTAAAAAGATAAAAAAGTGCGATTAAAACGGCCAGATTCACCAACACAGCCGCATACAACCGGCCCCAAGACTTGAAAATCGGAGGTTTTTCCGGGTCGCTCTGGATGCCTTCATCGTGTCGTTTTTTCATCTGTTCTTCCTGCCGAGATCAAATTTGAGAATATCCTGAATGCGCCGGGGACGCCCGCAGGGAGCTGCCGGAACCAGGAGTATCCGGTATAGATAAAAACTCCTTTTCCATAACGGCCGTACAGAAGCCCCCCTTCTTTATCCGTTTCCGCGGCATCATGTGAAGAGATTATGGCTTCGTATCTTTTATCCCACTGTGTCGCAAAATAAAGCCCTCTTTCCTGAACCCATCCTTCGAAGTCCCTGGGCGTAATCCTGTTGGGAAAATTCAACAGCGGATGCTCCGGATCAAGGAACTTGACGGGTGCTGTTTCCATACACACCCGGTCCCTTCCTATGGTCATTGGATAAGGGCCGATATTCTCTATCCGCAGCCCGCGCGAAACATTGTACTGGACGATCAAGGTTCCTCCGTTTTCAACATACCGGAGGAGTTTCTCCTGGACGTGCTTGAGTCGTTCACGAGTGTTGTAGGCACGAATCCCCGTAACGATTGCATCGAACTGTGAAAAATCCATGGTATCCAGCATTTCATCGGTCAGCTCGAGCACCTCATACCCGAGATGGCGCAAGCCGTCCGGGACTTCGTCTCCGGCGCCCATGATATATCCCAGCTTATTTCCCAGTTTCTTTATATCCAATTTAACGAACTTTATCCGGCTTTCCGGAAAATAGACCTGCCTGTGGATGTGGGGATAGGAAATCTCCACCCATGAGCGGTGTATTTTTTTTCCATCGATCTCAGCCTCGGCCAAAAAATCGGCCTCATCGGATGTTTTAGGAGGGACAACTTCAAAAGTGACCTCCTGCTCATCATATTTATTGACCAAGGAGAATGGAATGGACTCAGGTATGATCCGCCACTCGCTGGATCCCTTCAACCGGACTATGCCGGCAGCATTTCGAGAGTGACTGATCACTTTGAGGTTTATCTTCTTCGGATCTTCATCCGGGAAGATGTTCACTTTATCTTCGATCTGGATGGTGACTTCTGGCCTGATCTCGAACGACCGGTAAAGCTCGCCATCGACCCTGTCGGTCCATCGGAACAAAAGGGGAAGCGAGTACTCCAGGATGTTTCCGCCGGCTTCGATGCAGACCCTTACAGAAACAGACGGAGGATTTTCGGCTAGTCCGATGAGGTCCTGTTCCTGGACCGAAAACAAACCCTTTCGGGCAGGAAGTCTCAGCCAATACGGTTGCGATATGGGAAAATTCTCTGGGATGGTTATCGATTTCTCGAATGTCCGAGGCTTATTCATCCCTAGAGGAATATCAACCGCAGAATCTTCTGCGATTTTCGGAAATCCTATTTTTTGGATGCGGAAGGGATAATCCGAGCGGTTGACAAAGGTCGCTTTTACCCCGATCCCCGCTCCAGGGGCAGCCGCATAATCATCTGCCATTGCCTCCATCCAGAGCCCGGCGCAATCCCGGATGACACACAAAAGCTCCTCCTTTTTCTTCGTAACCCAGTAGGAATCATCGAGTTTGTTCAGCTCTTCGTAAACATCCAACAACCCGGGTATCGCTTTGGCAGGCTGTAGCGGATCGAATGATTCCAGAACTCCCCTCAAAACGCTCCCGACCTTATGCCCGCCAGAGACCCGATTCCAGGATGTATCTATTCCATCGAAAAGATCTGTCGCTGCCGGCTCTCCTGCCATCAATTTGAAGTAATCGTACTGCGTTCCCCGCCGGCTTGTCGCGCCAAATCCCTGGCTTTTGTGGTTGGACCGGCTTTGGGCGGCTATCTCCGTATAGGACATACCCAGCAAGGGATTATATTCGCCCGTGTCGACCTTCTGAAGATTCACGGTCTCTTGTTGACTGGGCCGCCAGCTATTCCAGTACAATCTTTTTGCCTGCCAGGGATTCACATGCTCCAGCTGCTCGGGAAACCGGTTGGGATCCGACGCCGCGTGGAACGCTTCATCTATGAGCCGCCCCGATGCCGTGTGGTGTCCGTGGCCGGAAGGGCTGTCCGCGGCAAAGCGAGTGACGATCACATCCGGGCGGAATTTTCGGATCACCCAAACCATATCGGAAAGAACCTCTTCCTTCCCCCAAATTTCGAGCGTTTCTTCGGGAGTTTTAGAGTAGCCGAAATCGATAGCCCGGGTAAAAAATTGTTCGGCTCCGTCCATCCTGCGGGCTGCCATGAGCTCCTGAGTACGGATGATCCCTATTTCGGCACCCTTTTCAGGCCCGATCAGATTCTGACCGCCGTCCCCGCGGGTCAAGGAAAGATAGCCTGTGCGATACTTTCTGCCCTTCGAGAAATAGGTCAGCACAGCGGTGTTTTCATCGTCCGGATGAGCCGCAACATAAAGAATGCTTCCCAGAACGTTGAGCTTTTGGAGAGCGATCTGCAGTTCCCCGGCATCGGGGATTTCTATTGTTTGGGCATTCCCGTTCGGACCGAGATACAGCAGTAATAAAAAGAAGATAGAGATGATCTTTTTCATTTGCCTCCGTATTCCAGCCCTGACTAAATCAGAAGTCCCGGAAATGGTTCAGAGATAAGATCGTGATTATTCTTTGGGCAATTCGATCTTGAACGGAACCTTCAGGTTTTCCCAGTGGAGAAAAGCCGTCGCGGACGTTCCAGCCAGATCGTCGAATCCGAAAACCAGCCATTCCTGAAAGGGCGCTTTTACCGGAGTTACCGTTATCCGGAGTGCATCCTCATCCGAACTGTATTTGAAGCTTCCCCAGGCGGAATTGTTTTTGCTGAAAATAATGGTCCAGTCTTTTTCCGATGGGATCATATGGATGCCGTATTTCCCCGCGGGCAGCCTATTTCCTTCGATCAGAATATCCTTATTGAACTCGATGGTGGTGTTTTCGTTGGCGCCGGCTCGCCAGGGATAAGGCTTATTGTCGGAATATTTGTTTCCGGGTGCCATTCCGTAAGGGACGAGTTCGCCCCAGATCTTTCTGCCTTTCACCCCGGGTCTGCTGTAGTCGATGGTGATGTCCGTATCGACGCCCAATCTCTGAGTTACGCTCGCTTTCAGGCTGGCGCGCACCTGGTTCCTTTGGGCAAATGTGGCGGATGGCAGAACGAGAAGAAACGAAAGGACCAGGGTTAAAACCAAAATGTTTAGACGTTTCATAGTCTCCTCCTTCAAAATATTTTCTCGTTTCAATGGCCCATATAATTTTGGGCGCATTCTAGACTGTATAAACATAGAATTTCTATCATTATAATCGAATTTGTTGACTTTTCAAACGATTTTCTTCAATACTCGCCGACCGAAGTCTTTTTCAGCTATCACCGAACTTAGGCATAAAAACCTAAAGGTGAGGGGGCGGCTTCATTCCACTCAGGCTCAGGCAAACCGCCATCAATCCCCGATGGTGAGTGATATGGTCCGCACAAAAAATAATAATCTTCAGGGCATGGAGCGCCGATGGAATTGAGATGAGGCTAATAGCAAGCTTTGCTGGCAGGCATACTATGCAGTTTCTGCTCCGAGTTGACTCGATTCCAGATCTATCTATATCATAAATCGGACGTCATGTAGGTCCTTCGTCCATTTTATCCTAGGAGCAGGTCTTCCGCCCATCCGAAGTGCTCGACTTTGATGTTGTTCCAGTCGCTCGTTCCCAGACCGTAGACCTTGTCGGCCGCCTCCACACACAAAGGCGGAGGCGAAAGAGGCCAGTCTTCCCCTTTCATGGCTTTTCTCTTTTCCTGTATGATACGCAGGCAGACCGTCTCCACGGCCACAGGATCGGTCCCGGCAATCAAACCGTTGTAGGCCCACTTGTATCGCGGATCCACCTGAGGCCCCTTGTCGCAGAGGGGATGGAGCGCATCCACGAGTACCAGCTTTGTTTTCCCTTTAACGAACGGATAGTTCCAGATTTCTCCCAGTTTTGCATTGTTTTGGTCATGGTAATTTCTGGGCGCTCCGGAGTAGGCGATGTAGAGCTTCATGACCGTGCCGATCCCGGTTAGCCAGTGGGCTTTTAGACCTGGGAGCCCGATCAGCGCTGTACTGGCCTTGGGTTTATCCGGTCCACCCTGAGCTTCCATAACTTTTTCCTCCGCTATTCCTGCATCCATAAGAGAGGCTTTGACCGCATCGACAACCTCTTTATGGGTCGGATTGAGATGGGGCGTGGGGACAAGGCCTATGGTGTCATCAGACGTGACCAAACTGAGCCAAGCGTCTTTGGGAGTCGCTTTCCCGGTGAATTTGATCAGAGTCTGGTCGAGCATCGATTTCAAGACCTCGACATTGACCTTGTTGCTGGCATCCATAGCGTCTTTATCCCGGACAATGGTCACCAGGCTCGATCCGGCCGGCATCCTTCCGGCAGTCAAGAACCTGGCCCCTGCAATCGAGGCCCCTAGAGTTGTTCCCAGGGTTCCTTTCAAAAAATCTCTCCGTGTTACCGGAGTTCTTTTCTCAGGCATTCAAAACCTCCTTGTGGATAAAATTCTATTCGATCTGATCGATGAGCGCCTCTGCCGTTTTTTTATCTGGACACTCAAATAAAAAAACGATGGATTTCCTCTGTTTTTTATAGGCCAGCCATCCGTCTTCGATGGATAAAATATTCACGACTTCTGCTGACAAATCGGAATTTTCCGGAATTGGATATTCGGGAAGATAAGCCTGGTGAAAACGGACGAGGGCTTCTCTTGCCCTCGCCTGGTCAGGGTAATCAATCCGCAAAAATTGGATCCTCAGCTTTCCCTCTGATGTACCCCGCTCCTCATAGGGAACGGTCACTCCCTCGGAAGACAGATCGAGATCGAAAAGATTTTCGTGGCTCAGGTAGTAGAGGGAATTGAGCACCAGATGGGAACGGAAATAGCTCGCCCTATCTTTGAGGATAGTCCAATGGGGAAGAAAGGATAAGGGAATCTCATTCATGAGCCGGGGGGCCTCCATATTCGCTCCGCCTTGGCCGATGGAGCGGCCGATAGAGAGAACGGCTTTCCTGGATTCCGGATTCTCCTTGGTCGCCATCACTCTGGCATAAATATCGTCCGACCGGAAGCGCAGCAGACCTTCTCCATAGAGAGCTTTCGGCCAGCCAAGTCTATCAGACTCTTTTTTCAGAGAGGAGGCCCCTTTCTGGGACGAAAGGCCCAGATTCACCGGTTCACCCCCCCAATCCAAGGAGAGCAGGCCAAAAGCATCGTCCGAAGTCTTCATGAAATATATCTCGACCTGAATTTCCTCTTGGGTTCGAGCTGTGTATTCAAAGACCTCAAGATGGTCGAATCTGTATCCGAGATAGAGTTCTCCCGCACCGTCCATATAGTCGAAAATATTTTTTTCCGTAACGACCTTCGGAGAATCGGGCCGGGTCCACATCCCTACCGTCTTGGGGAGGATAGGACCAGATCGAATCATATTTCCTTCCTTGTCTTTTATCGCGGGGCCTCCGTGCTTTCCGGGGAAAAAGACCCCGATCAGGATAAATAAAACGGCTGCAAAAAGAAAAATAGTCGTGAAACAGAACCGGTCTAGCAACTTGCCGAGCATCGTTCGAATGATGGACGAATTCAGATTATAGCATTATTGAAAGATCTTATCACCCTGAAATAATCGATCGATCTCCAAAACCGCGATTTTAAATCTGGCAGGGAATCTGAAGAGGAAGCCATCCGGAGGCGAGCGGGCA
>CAYNVQ010000010.1:0-185062 GCA_964400735.1 uncultured Eubacteriales bacterium
AAAACCATAGCTTAGAAAATATCATGCAGTGTCCAAATCTTGCTGACGTCAAATATCCAATGTTTGATAAATTATCTCATGGCGAAATGCACTATCTGTGTTTATTCCATATTTATATTTGGGAGTTTTTATAAATTGACTGATTGTTCTAAAAGTTTCGAGCAAATTTCGCGTTCGTAGTCCCAGTGCAACAATTTCTTTGGATGAAGTTCTATAAGGAAGTTTACAATGAATTTTTCTAAGAGTACATAATCTATTAAAGATAAGATTCACAAATTCTAACGCTAAAATCTCGTTTTTTTTAAAACATGAACTCTTAAGCGGCTCTTTACAATAATTGCGCACCATCGGATCAGGATCTTCACATATCTTCAGAAGTCCAGAAAGAAATATTGTCGGTTTTTTGCATCTGACAAAAATTTGACTTATTATCCTTGCCGCTTCCTCTCTAACAGCTAAACTTTCAGAGTTTAACTGATCTAATCTATCACTATAGATGGTTATATTTTTTCTAGATTGACTAACTAACGCGAGTTTCCTATTCAAGTATGAAGAAAAAATTACTGCTAATAATAAAGATATACTAATCAATATAATTTTCCAACACGAATTGAAAAATTTATTATTCAATAATTGATATTTATTCAGAATCCATGCTCTAAATCTTTCTTTGCTTCCAAATATAAGCAATATGATAATGGAAGCCAATAAGGTAATTACCGGTATAAACCAAGGAATTTGTGTGCCTATGATATATCCAAGAAGGATAATTAAAATTAAAATTAGACCAGCAATAAAAATTAAGCCTAGAATTCTACAACTATTATTAAACCGACTATTTTTTGTTTTTACGTTCAATTGCTTACTCAATCCAATTCTTTATTCTAGATATTTGAGCATATTAATTTCTTAAATAAGGCGAAAAAATTTCATTGTTCTTGTTCCTGGACTGCTTATACTGACATTAAAAGTCTAGAACAGGAGAAAACGTATGTCAATGAAATCTAAACTTAGCGAAGTTTATTTGTACATGGAATCTTCTCGAAAATATCGAAGAGGCATTCTTAAAAAATGAATTTTGGGAAATCAATTTCAACTATAGCTCTAAAGAAATACTTTTTTATTTGATATTCTCCTTCCCAATTTTTCATTTCGTTTTATTCTCCATTAAGCCCAATCAAAAACCCAATCCGGATATCTCTTGACCTTAATCCCTTTCGATCTTAACCACCTTTGAATTGTCCTTCTTGGCACACGAAGAAGCCGAGATGTAGCCCTGACCCCTATAGTTGCTGCTTTTTCAACAGCATATTCCTTCTGCTCCTGAGTGTAATGCGCTCCTTGAGGATTTAGATCTTGGAAATAAGACAACTGTTTACGGTTCTCTAATGCTATCCGCAATCTGATCAGCGATCTTGTGCTTAATTTGTCTAATCTATTCATGCTGCCTCCAAATACATTGATATCTTCCCACGTGACAAATTAGGTTGATTAGTGCTATCGCAATGGTAACACGGCTGAGAGACAAGATTGGGAATTCCCAGGGAAAAGCCACTTTTTCAGGCTGGCTAGGAAGCAGGGATTCGAATCCCGATTCCATGATCCAGAGTCATGCGCCCTGCCATTAGATGATTTCCTAGCTAAGTTTTGATCTCCTCTCTGATGCATATTTCCAATAGTTCCCCTTGCCCTTGATAAGATAGCGAGTGATGATCTTCCAAGCAGGTCTTTAAGCTCCTTCAGTAATAATTTCAGAGCTTTTCTTATATTTTTTAGGAAGGATGATATAGCAATATTCTCTCTAAAATATGCATGGGACAAATAACCACAAAATGAGGCCAAAATCAAGACAAAATGGGAAACTAGGCAATATTTTTAAGCCATTTTGGGATAATATTTGCGAATAACGAAAATAATTTTCCCATTTTTTCTTAAAACTCTCAAGTGGTTGATATTAAATGAGATTCAAAAATAAAAAGTTTACATAATAAGTATTAAGCGACTCAGTGAAATCATTGGTTCTTCAACCCGGCCACCTTCTTCCTCGCATCTTCCACCTCAGGTATACCAGGGTCGGCGTCCTTCCAGGGGAAGAGGAATATTCACTAGGAGGCATGATGTCACAGCAATTCGCCGAGCAGTTTAGGAGTATAAGGCCAGAAAACTAACTTATTGGCTGGACCAGTTTTTGGGTAAGGGTCCATGTACAGAAAATGCTGAAAACTATTGAAATTATGGTAAAGGGATTGAAAAGGAGATCAATTGTGAGTCGCTGATCTGGTATTATTATATCTCTGGTGAATCCAAGGCCTTATAAATTCTGGGAGGCATTGTTTTGTAGCTGCACGATTCCCTACAATGTGGTTTGCTTCTTGAGATATGCATTAGGATCGTGCTCGAGCGCTCCCTGAGGGAGGAACGCCCATAACGGCCCCAGATCCTGTTTCACACGTTCATGGTAGAAGCTCGGAATCTCGGTCGTTTCACCCTCGAAAAATCGTCGCAAATTGACATCGGTGGCGAGCATCTTACGGATCATTCTTTGATACTTTAACCGTCCGAATCCTTCCGACGACACTGCGCTCAACACATTCATCCAGCCCGGAATTGTGGAGCCCTGGGCGGCAAGCCGGCGGCGGATACTCCGCCACGAGAAGGAAGACCTCAAGAGATCGATGATGTGGTCGTACAGCTCAATCCAGATATAATTCAAAGGCCGTACGTTCATGGCCTGGAAGTTGTTTAGAAAGTGGAACGGGAAGGGAAGGACCCGTCCTGCTCGCTGCAATTCAAGGTTGAAAGGTGCCGCTTCGCCGAACGCAGTCAACAGGCTGAAGCCCGGGAATGCGCCAGGCACAAGTTCCAAGAACAGTTTAGTGAGCTCAAAAGGTTCGGCTCCCTGGTCCGTATCAAGGCCGAGGATGAAATTCGCCCGGACGTAGGGAATGTACCGAAGGATAACGTTCATATGTTCAGCCACATAACGGACTTTCTTCTCGCCCATCCGTGTTCCCGATTTCGACTTGTTGCAGAGGTCGAACCACGATTCTATGCCAGGCAGGATGGCCTTGAATCCGTTTCGCTGCAATCTCCGCAGTCGAGACTCGGAAAGCAGAGAAAGACTGCTTTCCGCGACGAAGTCGATACTGTTTGGTGGCACGGCCTCTTCTATGGCGTCCATGCATTCATCAAATTGAACGCCGAAGTTGGGATCGTGCCATCCTGCCCGTGGACGCTTCATCTTCTTCAACAGAAAACGTAGATCTGCCTTCATCTGCTCGAAGTCGAGCGGGCAGAAATCGACGTCGGAGTCGATGCAGAAGCTGCAGGTGTATGGACAACCAAGACTCCCTATGAGCGGGACGAACTTGATAGCTGGGGCCTTTCTGATCGTCGGCTCGATGAATTCCCATCGCTCCTCAACGCTTGACATTTCGTTGGGTTGCTGTTTCGCAGTGAGATGGACTCCAAGGGGCCTTTGCGGCGCATAATCTTGAAGAAGGTCGAGTAGGAGCTGTTTGTCGGTAAATCCGAGGACATAATCGAAGTATTTACAGGCATCTTCCGGATAGCACCGCGCGTGCGGTCCTCCAAGCACGGTCACCGCGCCGCGCTGCCTGAACAAATTGCTGAGTGCGTAGGATAGCTGCGCAGCCTGGGTAAAGGCACCAATAAAGACAAGATCGATGTCGGCCGGCAGCTCCTCTAAAATATTCTCAGACCCAGTGTAACAAACAAACTTAACGTCGTGACCAGCTTGCTTGCACCACACCGCAATGACTTGGGGCATGATGCTTGCAAGGTTGGGGTGCATGATCCTGGCGTAGAGGGCTCGAGTAGGTCCCTTTGTCACAAGGTCAAGGATAGCGATTCTTTGTTTGCGCACGGATATTTCTTTTGGAATTGCTGATGGGAAGTTTATATCACAGAAAAAATTTCAATTCAAATATGTAGCAACATGGATTGAAAATCGTTGAAAATATAATAATGGAACTGAAAAATTTAAGGATCAGAAAAATCTAGGCGGAGCCACAGATCTTTTTCTTTTAATTATGTCTTTCCTTCTTTCCTTTTTGCTTTTCTTCTTTTTTCTCTTTTTTCTCTCTTTTCAATCTGTCTCTCTTTTCTCTTGCGTTCTTCTATCCTATGTTTTTTTGTTTGTTTTTTTTTCATTTGCCCTTTTCCATAGCTGGATTATGTAATCCCAAGGCTACATTTAAGTCTTGCACTATATCTCTAGACTCTCTAGTGCTATCAAGTCTGACCTTGTCCTTTGCTCTTTATCCCTGCCAAATTGAGCCCAGAAGAGAACTGGGGCAAATGTAAATAAACACCAATAGATATCATATCTCTACGCTGACCAAATTACTTTTTTTCGATTAACTCTAGAGTAAATCTCTTTTTCAGCTTCATTCCAGCAGCACCGAGAATAACTCTGATGGCTTGAGCATGGCTCCCCTGTTTTCCAATAATCTTGCCTACATCTTCAGGGGCAACCTTTAATTCAATGATAGAGCTCTGTTCCCCGTCCAATTGGGAAACCTGAACCTTTTCCGGATTGTCCACTAATGATTTGGCAATCAATTCAATGAGTTCTTTCACAGTAACCTTCTTTAAACCTTAAATGGCAATCCATGAGTGTTAAGTATTTGGAATAAAGTATTTATTTTCAATAGCCACTTATAAAAGACTTGAGTTTTCGACTACAACTTGGCCGCCTCAATTTCCTCAAGGCTTTCTCTTCGATTTGTCTGATTCTCTCCCGCGTAACTTTGAATTGCTGACCAACCTCTTCAAGGGTATGTTCATTACCGTCTCCTAATCCAAATCTCATTTTTAAAATATTTGCTTCTCTACGGGTGTGGTTTTTCAATGCTTCTTCAATTTTTTCTCTCAAATTAATTTGAATAACTGTATCTGGAGGAGAGGGAATGGCTTTATCTTCGATAAAATCGCCAAGGTGGCTGTTCTCTTCTTCCCCAATAGGTGTTTCAAGAGAGAAAGGCACTTGGGAGATTTTCATTATTTTATGTACTTTATAGATTGGTAGATCCATCTTTTCCGCAATCTCTTCACGTGTGGGTTCTCTACCTTTTTCCTGGACAAGGCTTCTTGATACTCTATTTAACTTGTTTATGATTTCATTCATATGAACAGGAATTCTTATCGTCCTTGCCTGGTCAGCAATCGCACGTGTTATGGCCTGCCTTATCCACCAATGTGCATAAGTTGAAAATTTATACCCTCTTTTATATTCAAATTTATCCACTGCTGTTATTAGGCCCATGTTTCCTTCCTGAATTAAATCAAGAAACTGGAGTCCGTAGTTGCTGTACTTTTTGGCAATGGAAACCACTAATCTTAAGTTAGCTGTGATAAGCTCTTTTTTCGCTTGATCGCTGATTTTCTTTCCTTTAGAGATGACACAAAGTGTTCTTCTTAAACCGTAGGAATCAAGTCCGATCTCTTTCTGAAATTGCCTCAGAAGCTTGTTGATTTCTCGAATTTTCTTTTTCGGTTTCTCTTTTTCTTTTTTAGTTGCGTCTCGAGAAATTGATTTATTCAGCTTTCCTTTTGTTTCTTCTATTTTGTCTATAACTTTAAGTTTATTCTTGAGATCCTCAATAATCATTTCTCTGAATCTATCCCGGAGATTAAGTCCTCTGACGAGATGGCTCACGTTGACTATGAGACGCTTTCGGGTGAAATTATTTTTATTTCTCGAAGGGACGCTCTCCAGCCGGGAATTTATCTCTCTGATTTTCTTGAATTTATCCGTAATATCTGATATTTTTTCTTCCAGGTTTTCTTTTGCGTTATTATTCTTGCTAGAGTCGAAAATTCTCTCAACAATTTCCGGCTCTTCCTTTATCTTCTCCTCTAATAAGAGAACCTTTGTAAGGACAAATCGTGTTTTGGAAATTGCCTTGATTATAGTCTTTTCGCCTCTTTCAATTTCCCTTGCAATAGCTAACTCTTCATCCCGTTTTAAGAGCGGGATATTGCCCATATCCTTAAAATAGAGCTTCACAGGATCGGTGGTTTTTTCCAGATTCTTGTAAGAAACAAAGTCGCTTTTTTCTTTTTTAGGAAGAATTTTTCTGTTTTTATTGATTATTTTTATCCCATGGTGATCCACAGAGCTTAGAAAATCATTAAAACTCTCTTCAGTATTCAAAGCATCTTGCATGGATTTCTCTATTCCTTCAAAAAAAAGATATCCTTGGTTTTTTCCTTTTAAAATGAACTGATGAGTTTTGCCTTTTTCCATATTTATTTCATATCTCTTATCTTTTCATTCATAATTCATTTTATGAATTTAATAGTAGAATAAAACACCTTACATTCCACTTAGGATCTCTCTCCATTTCAAGGGAGGCTGGTAATTGAGCTCCATGTTGCCAGCAAACAATCACGAAGATAAATTAGGCATCTTTCAAGCAGAATTTTCCCTTTTTTTGAGCGGAATAATAAGTATATTTACGAATTTTTAGATACAAATGGGCAAACCAAGCGATCTCTAAATATGCTTTAATGCAAAATATTATTATGGCTTTAAAAATCCAAGTGCCGCTTATCAAAAGCGCCTTTTACCTCCAAATCCACCTCGGGGGTCGTCACGAGGGCGAGCCTCGTTGACCTTAAGAGTGCGTCCTCTCAAGTCTTTGCCATCAAGCCCGGAAATAGCGGACTTTGCTTCTTGATGGTTGGGCATCTCCACAAATCCGAATCCCCTCGAATCGCCGGTATACTTATCCGTGATGATCTTAACGGATGTGACCTGCCCGAACGGTTCGAAAGCTTGTCGCAAATCGTCTTCAGTGGCCTCCCGTAATAAATTGCCTACATAAATATTCATTCTGACTTCCTTTTAACATTGGAGTTTCCGTAAAGGGGGGATTTTGTGTTTGCTTGTTGAAATTTTCCCTGATCCCTTATGATTTCGGCCTGTTCTTGCTAATGGACAGGTCTTTTCAACGCAAAAAATAATAGCACATTACTGACATCCCGTCAATTAGTTGAATGTCATGAGACTTATTCATAGACTTATCCCCATGTGCCATAGGTGTGACAAAAAATGCTGAAAATTGCTGAAATTTAGGTATTAGGATTGAAAGGAGGATTAAAGGTAAGTGGCTGATAATATTGATATTTTAGGTGAAATCAATAGCTTACAAATCGCTCGATTCATAGACTTGCGAACGCCGCGCTCTCCCAACTGAGCTAACCGCCCACGTGGTCGAGAAACATAAGAGATGAACCTAAAGAATGTACCATTTTGAGGGAATTTTTTCTAGTGACTTCTCTTCCCATAGACTAATTCCATTAATAAAATGCCGATTTCGGTAATGAGCCAACGCAAAAATGTATCCTTCAAAGGCTTTCTTTGATGAGATCTCTAAATCTAATGAGCAGTTCACACTTTTCTTGAAGGATTTCCGGATTTTGAGTCCAGCGCACCCGGGCATCTTCAGAAAATATTAAATATTCCTCTGTGAAATTATTAAAAGAAAACCATTTTCAATTTGACACATTAATACTAAAATGCGTATACTAAAAACTGAAAGTAAAATTGAGGTGTAAACATGAAATGGCTCACAAGAATCGAAGAGATCATGCTCCTTGCCATATGGAAACTTAAAGACCAAGCCTACGGGATCGCCATCCGGGAGCAGGTGGAGAAAGATACGGGAGTCAAATGGCTTTCCGGCGCCATATATGTCCCTCTCAGCCGTCTCAAGGCCTCGGGCTACGTCAAAACCCGGAAAGCAGGGAGGTCCGCCGAACTGGGAGGACGGCCGCGTGTCTATTATACCCTTTCACCCCTGGGCATGAAGAAGCTGATATCCCTCCAGACCATGAATAAAACGCTATGGGCGGATGTCCCGGACTTGAAGCTTGAAAATTTGAAGAATCGTTTATGAAAAGAAACTGGTCATTAAGATTCACAAGGAAAGTGCTCTCCTCTCTCATTGATGAGGAAACCCTATCCTCGATCATGGACGATCTTTCTTACCGGTATGATTCTTTGAAAGAGGAGAAGGGCACGCCTGTGGCTGTTATTCGTCATTGTGCTCTTTTTCTCATGCTATTCGTCCCGTTTCTTTTACAAAACATCTTCGGAGGATTTGCCATGCTGAAGAATTATCTGACAACCGCTATCCGACACTTCAGAAAACAAAAGGCCTTCTCCATAATCAACATCACCGGTTTGACCATCGGCATAGCCTGCACCATCTTCATTACTTTATTTATCAAAGACGAGCTTTCTTATGACCGGTTTCATGAGAATCTCGATTTCATCTACCGTCCCTTTATCCGCTTTCATAATCCGGATGGAAGCGTGGAATGGCAGGGTTCAACTGTGCATATAGCGCACGGTCCTGCTCTAAAAGAATATTTTCCGGAGGTCAAGCGATGCGTCAGAGTTTTCCCTCAGGAATTCGTCGTGAAACACGGCGACCTCATTGAAAATCAGGAAATCATTCTGGCTGATTCAGAATTTTTTGAGATGTTTTCTTTTCCGCTGATACAAGGACATCCGGCCGAGGTCTTAGCCGATTATTCATCCATAGTGATTTCCGAGTCCTATTCAAAGAAATATTTTGGAGAGAAAGATCCGATTGGCAAGACCTTGACTTTGATTCAAAGGGATTACCGGAACGACTTCATCGTAACTGGGGTGGCCAAAGATCCCCCTTCCAATTCCACCATCTCCTTTAAACTGCTCATCAATTTCGAAAGCATCGGGCTTTTTGGCAGGGCGGACAGCCTGACCAGTTGGAATAGCTTGTGGACCCCTTGCAAAACCTATATCGAACTTAAGGATAGGGCATCGGCCGATACCATAAAGAAAAGATACCCTGAATTTGCCAGGAAATACTACGCTGCGCGTTTCGAGCGCGAGCGGAATGTTCAGTTTAAAAATGTCGCTGAACACATAGATCCTTTCTCCTTCGGTCTCCAACAGATGAAAGATGTTCATTTGGATCCAACAGCGTCCGGCTCCAAAAATCAAGCCCCAATCTATATTTTAGGCGGGATAGCGTTGATCATACTTTTTATCGCCGGGATCAATTTTATTGCCCTCTCCGTCGGAAACGTCTCATCACGATTTATCGAGGTCGGAATTCGCAGAGTAGTAGGCGCCCAGCGCCGACAGCTCATCCGGCAGTATTGGAACGAATCATTGATGTTGACAGCATTCGCCCTTATTCTCGGTATAGGAATGGCTTATCTGTTTCTTCCGGCGTTCAACCGTTTGACCCTGAAATCCTTGCAAATTAGCGCTGTTTTCTCTCCAGCTACTGTAGGGTTTCTAATCTTAATGTCAGTGATCCTAGGTATATGCGTGGGCAGCTACCCGGCCCTTGTACTTTCGCGATTTCACCCTGTAGATATATTCAAAGGAAGGATGAGACTCAACGGGAAAAACTATTTTACACGGATCTTGGTGATTTTTCAGTTCGCTTTATCCATCTTTCTGATCATTTCGACCATGATATTGGGCCGGCAGATCCATTTCATGGTCAATCAGGATCTTGGATACAACAAAGATAACATTATTATTGTCAAGGATATCAACGCGAGTGAGAATATATATGACCGCTTGAAAAACCGCCTTACCAATAGTCCTGGGATCAAAGGAATTTCAGGCGCTGTCTCTTCGCTGGACGGCTACTTCTGGATGGATAGTATAAGATATCAAAATAAGAGTTATAGTGTATTTTTTAATCGTATTGATGAGAATTATTTTAAAACCCTTGAGATGGATGTTCTCGAGGGGAGGGATTTTTCCCCGGAACTTTCGACCGATCGTCAAGCCGTGATTGTTAACGAAACTTTAGCAAAGAAACTGAAAATCGCTGATCCGATTGGAGAAATGATTGAATTGCGTGGAAACTTTTTTCCAATCATTGGAGTTGTCAACGATTATCATATGCAGGCTAAACGAGAAGAAATCTATCCTGCCATCCATTTTTTAGATCCTACTCATAATTTTCGTTTTATGATGATACGTTCCTCGCCTTATAAAATTCCGAGGATTCTTGCAGATGTCCAATCGGCCTGGAAAGAACTACAGCCGGAGCGGCCTTTTACCTATTCTTTTCTGGATGAGGATATCGAAGCGCAGTACGTTAAAGAAAAAAGATGGAACCGGATCATGGGATATTCTTCAGTAATGGCGGTTTTGATCGCATGTCTCGGAGTTTTTGGGCTCACATCCATTTCCGTCAGCCGTCGAACCAAAGAAATCGGGATTCGAAAGGTTTGTGGCGCGTCTGTTTTCAGCATCATAAAACTTCTCTCTTTTGAGTCGGCTTCCTGGGTATTAATCGCTAATATGATCGCTTGGCCTGCGGCAGTTTACGCTACGCACAAGTGGCTTCAGAATTTCGCTTATAAAATCCGTCTTTCGCCGTTTGTCTTTCTGACAGCGGCTTTATCCATGCTTTTGGTCGTGCTGCTGACTACTTGCGTTCAATCCTGGAAGGCTGCCAGGTCTAATCCGGTGGATTCGCTACGATATGAATAAAATAAAAATAGTTCTATTTTCAACCGAGGAGTAGTACCTCTACTATTTAGCTCCGATACTCCTTTTGTCGATAACAATCGGCAACTATATGAACGAGAACGGATTCCTGTAGTGGGACATAAATATATCTAAAGAGACCAAATTTGTTTGTTCATGCCTGTTTTGGCTTTTTTTCATTTGGAAGCGATAATTAACTCAATTCAAAAGTGTTAGATACAGGATGGAATGCCGCGGGTGGGATTCGAACCGGCACACAGATCACACCGGGAGGGATTTTAAGTCCTTTGCGTCCCGCACCATTAGATTCCACCAGAAATATCCGTGCGGACACTGCGTGGACAAATTGTTTTAAAAAGGCTCAGTTAAATTGACTCAGACTAAAACAAAACTAAGATTTTAAAGGGGAAAGCCTGGAGCGCCCGGAGGGGTTTGAACCCCTGACCTTTGGATTCGAAGTCCACCGCTCCACCTAATAATAGACTTCTTCTCGTGTGCCACGAGTGCGACAGAAAATGCTGAAAATTGCTGAAAATATGGTATTAGGATTGAAAGGAGGATTGAAGATAAGTCGCTGATAAAGTTGATATTTTAGGCAATATCAATGGCTTAGGAATCTCGTTAGGCATAGACTTGCGAACGCCGCGCTCTCCCAACTGAGCTAACCGCCCACTTCAAAATCAGGGGAAAACAACTGGTAAATGTACCACTTTTCTAGCTTTTTTTCCACTTCTGGCAAACCTATTCCCTTCTTTTAAAATGTTGTTCTCCCTTTTTGGCCGATTAACTTTTATGAAAATTACTGACCTTTTTGCCCATCCAACCTCTCCCACGCATCCTCCGCCTCAGCTATGCCTAACTCAGCGTCCTTCTAAAGGGAGAACAATCTATTCATACCGCAGCGAATCGACTGGATTGGCTGAGGCGGCCTTAAATGATTTGAAACTTACAGTCATCACTGTAATAAAGAATGCTACTATTGCGGAAAATAGAAAAATATGTATTCTCAGTCCGACTCTGTATGCAAAATTCTGAAGCCATCTGTTCATCGCGATATAAGCTATCGGCATGGCTATAACATAGGCAGCTAGTACCAACTTCACATATTCCCTAGAAAGAAGCATAATTAAACCGGAAACCGAAGCTCCAAGCACTTTTCTGATGCCAATCTCTTTTGTGCGCTGCTCTGCAGTGAAGGATGCCAGGCCGAACAATCCCAGGCATGAGATAAATATTGCGATAAGAGTAAAATAGCTAAATATCTGCCCTAGTCTCTGCTCTGACCTGTACATTCTATCCACTCTCTCATCTAAAAATGAATAATTGAACGGATAATCCGGAAAGTATTCTTTGAATTTGCTTTTAATAAACTCCAAGGTTCCAGGGATATCGTCAGAACTTATCTTAATAGCAAAACCATCAATTGGCTCATTGGGATCGGTTAGATACAACGCCATCGGTTCAACTTTCAAGTGAAGCGATCTGTAATGAAAATCTTTGATTACTCCAATGACTACGCCTTCTCTAAATGCTTGAAATTTCTTTCCTATTGGATTCTCCCAACCAGTAACTTTAACAGCAGCCTCATTTAAGATAATTGCTTGTGAGACATCAGTCCTGAATTCCTTTGAAAAATTGCGTCCTTCAATCAGCTCAATTTCAAAAAAATCAAGAAAGTTATAATTGACAAAGCCCCAATATGTTGTCGCACCTTTTTCTCCTTCTGCAAGTCCTTCCCATTTTGCTTGTCTACTTGAACTGATAGAAACTGGAATATACCCATTAACATATACATCAAGAATTTGCGGATACTGAACTAATTCTGTTTTAAAAAGTTCTAAATTGTTCCCTAAATTGCTGTCAAATATATTACCTGTGATAATATGATCCTTTGTAAAACCCAACTGGCTGTTTTTGATGAAATCTAACTGGTTATAAACAGTCAATGTGCAAACGATCATAACAACAGAAATAACAAACTGAATGGCAACAAGAGAATTTCGAAAGGCAGAAGATTTTTTTCTCACGGAACCTGTAGTCATGGAGCCTTTGATTACATTTACTGGCCTCAATGCCGACATAAAAAACGCGGGATAGCTGCCGGAAATAATTCCTACAATTAATGAAACGCAGATTAAATACAACAATAACATGTGATCACTATAAAAATTAAATTCAAGGTTTTTATCGATAAAAGAACCGAATGAAGGCAGCAACAATTCTACAAATATAATTGAAATAAAGAGCGCCATTATTGTAAAGATCATAGATTCACCCAGGAACTGTCTGATAACATGACGCCTGCCTGCTCCGACAACCTTTCTTATCCCGATTTCCTTAAAACGGCCTGCCGCCCGCGCGGTGGCAAGATTCATGTAATTTAAACATGCGATCATCATAATGAAGAATGCAATGGCAGAAAATAAATAGATGTACAGTATATTTCCATTTGCTTCAATTTCATAATTCATATTACTGTGCAGATGAATGCTTGTCAGCGGCTGTAAATGGAATTCGTCTTTATAATCTTCACCTCGGTATTTTTTTGCCATTGCAGGAAATTTACTTTCCAAGTCCTCAGGATTGAAATTATCCGGAAGCTGAATATATGTATTCCATGAGCTGTTACCATAGTTCCATGATTCGATCCAATCTTCCCCGCCAAGTATAGTATACAGAGAATTAAAGGAAGCCAGAATTTCAAACCTGAAATGTGAGTTCTCAGGGCAGTTTTTCAATATTCCAGTCACCTTGAAATCATAAGTTTTATCCAGGTTAATTATCTTACCGATCGGGTCTTTGTCTCCAAAGTATTTCTTTGCGATTTTTTGAGTAATCAGCATTGAAAACGGTTCTTTTACAGCTGTTTCAGGATCACCCGAAATAAAAGGAAAAGAAAAAATCTTGAAAAAATCGGGATCGACAAAAAATATTCTTTTTTCTTCAAACAGAGTATGATTCAAGTATATAAGACCGCTTCGATCCTCGGCTCTAGTTGAGTTAATTACTTCAGAATATTCTTTCTTTAAAGTGGATTTTAACGCTCCAGGACCTACGTTAAACCAGTCAGTGCCCAAATGCACATTTCCCGGCTTTTTCATAACCACACGGTAAATATTATCTGCGTTTTCGTGGTATTTATCGTAACTAAACTCGTACTTCACATATAGAAGTATCAAGATGCAGCACGCTAAGCCGACTGAAAGCCCAGTGATGTTTATTAAAGAATATGTTTTATGCCTAAAAATATTTCTTAGAGCAATTTTCAGATAATTTTTGAACATGATAAACCTCCAGTAGAGGATATCTTTTATAAAAACAGGTAGCGATCGCAGAAGATGTGTCCAGTACCAGAACCAAGCCCGAATAAATCCTTCGGTTTCATAAATTGAGCTGAATTCTTCGTCAAAATCGCCCCGCAGATGAGGATTGATATCGTATCTGGCCAAAAGTTTGAGAAGCCAATCACCGAATTTTGGAAGTCTCGATTGAGGCTGTTTCATTTCCGATGTGGTTCGAAAGAATAGGGTTTGAGATCACCCCAGAGCTTTTGGTTGATGGCACAAGCCGCTTTCAAAGCCTCGATCCCGGCGGAAGAGATCGTGTAGTACATTCGCGTTTTTCCTCTTCGTTGAGGTGTGGATTCTCCCGGACGTTTCAAGACATATTTTTTCCTGGTTAGCCGGTCGAGGGCACTGTACAAATTGCCGAAGGTGAAATCCTTGCCGATAATGTCTGAGACATGATGGCGGATTTTGAAGCCGTAGGCTTCATCCTTCAGCTCCCAGATGGAAAGGAGAAGGATCTCCTCGATTTTTGTCAGATCTTTCATGTCATATTCCTATCATTATACTGCTTTACAGTATATTATATGTAAAACTTGAAAAAAGGTTGCACTATTTGGGTTTAGGAATTTAGTAAAGATATCTAAGGCGAGGCTAAATATAGTTGAGATCGTCAGCTTAAAAGAGGGATTTGGCCACAAAGCATTTCAATCTTTTTGTAGGTTATTGATAATAAATAGATTATAAATGTTATTCCCCATTTGAATAAATCAGTCCAAAGGAAGACTATAGGTTCTGCAGCTCAACCAGCCTCATTTTGGCATCCTCAACCCTAATAATATTTGAGTCAGCATCTTACCAGAGGGAGAGGAATTCGCAAGCACACTTAAGAAATATCATGAGTGGTCCGAATTTAGCTGTAGCGAAACAATACAACCTTTTTTTCGAAACTTACGTATAATATATATGGTCGACATTGTCGATGATATAACAAAGGAAGGATGATATGGAAATATTAACCTTACGGGAAGAGGTCATTTTGAGTGCGCTGGTTTTACTATCCGGAAATTCAGGTGGGGCGCCGATCAGAAATAAAATCATCGAAATAACGGGAAAAGAGATTGTGTACGGTACCCTTTATAATTTAATGGAATATCTCATGCGAAAGGGATATGTGACAACGCATAAGAGTGAACCGGTCCCAGTGCAGGGAGGAAGAAGTAAAACCATCTATTCTATTACAAAAGCAGGCAAATTAGCACTTCAGGAAACAATGGCACTGCATGAGAAAATCCGGGGGCGGCTAAAAAATATGGAATTTGAGGTGTAGAAAATGTCTTCAAAAAAAGCTTTACATATTCCTATCCTGGCGAAGCTCATTTTAAAGAGAATGTCCGTGTATAATGAAAAACATTCCATCATCGAAGATTTTGAAGAAACCTATCAAGGAATAAGAAAAACAGAGGGAATTCTAAAAGCCAACATCTGGTGCTGGATGAGCGTTATCAGGTCGGTTTCTGAGTATACAAAATTGATCTTGATGTGGAGGTTTGCAATGTTTAATAACTATCTGAAAATCTCATTAAGAGTTTTAAAAAGAAATAAAAGTTTTTCTTTTATAAATATTGCAGGCTTATCCATCGGGCTTGCATGCACTCTTTTGATAATGCTATGGGTGCAGTATGAATTCAGTTTCGATAGATTTCATTCCAATTATGATAATTTGTACCGAGTTGTGACTGATTTTGAGCGGGGAAATCGGCAAATGACCGAAACAATGGTTCCTGTACCACTTGGCCCTGAATTGAAAAAAGTTTATCCCGAAATCACTCATGCCGCAATATTCACGGAATACAGTCAATTCAGGGTTGAAGCTGGCGGAAAAACCGGATTCAATCAGCAGGTTGGATTCACAGAGCCGGATTTTTTTGAGATGTTTTCATTCCAATTAGTGTCAGGCGACCCGAAAACCTGTTTGAAGGATAAGAATTCCATCGTTATTACAGAAGAAACAGCTTCATATTATTTTGGCGGTAAAGACCCCATGGGAGAAATCGTTCTTTTCCATAACGATAAACAACCGTTAAAAGTAACAGGTGTCATAAAGGATCCTCCGGATAACTCCCATATACAATTTAAAATGCTTGTTCCAGTAGGTCCAGGTTACGGTGTTATAGGGGGAAAAGACCTCACCAGTTGGGAAAGCAACGTCTGGGGCTTGTACATTCTTGCACGAGAAGATATTAACGCGGCTTCATTTACGAATAAAATCGCAGAATTGTATAAAACTCATCATAGGGATAAAACACAATATGCAGAAAAAATACGATCCAGGCTGCAGCCGTTTAAGGATATTCACATGAAATCTGGTGTGGACTTCGATACATCGAATCATTTTATGACGGATATTAAATATGTTTACATCTTTATGTCCATTGCTGCAGTCGTTTTTATTATTGCCTGTTTTAATTTTATGTGCATGGCAACCGCAAGGTCGGTTAAACGAGAGAAAGAAGTCGGAATCCGAAAGATCAGCGGCGCTTTCAAAACAGACCTTATTAAACAATTCATGTCAGAATCATTTATACTGGTGATTATCTCTTTTGTTTTTGCTCTCGGGTTAGTCTATATGTTCCTTCCGGCCCTGAATGAAATTTCAGGTAAAGAAATTAACTTTGCCCTGTTGAATAAATGGCATATTCTGATTTCAGCATGTTTGGTTATAATAATTACTGGGCTTTTTTCAGGCAGCTATCCTGCGCTGTATTTATCATCATTGAAACCAGTGAGTTTGTTTCAAGGGAAAAGTCTGCCAGGAAGAAAAATTGGTATTAACCTCCGAAAACTGCTTGTAACAGTTCAATATCTTTTTACAATAGTTTTGCTTTTTGTGTCATTGGTGTTGTTTAAACAGATGAAATTTATCATTAACAAGGATTTAGGATTCAGTTCCGAAAATTTAGTATCTCTCGATTTGCCGGGTAGTATAGAACATTTTGACGCAGTAAAAAACGAATTGTTGAATCATAACAATGTGATCAGTGTAACCCAGGGAATACGGCCCTCGCTTCGGGATCAAGGTCACTCTGCGCATAACATAGACTGGGAAGGGAAAGAAGCTGATTTCAAGCTTGGGTTTGACTGGCTGGCTGTCTCCTATGATTATGACAGAACATATAATCTGACTCTGAAAGAAGGACGGTTCTTTTCAAAGGAATATCCGACCGATACATCTAATTTTGTCTTAAATGAAACCGCAGTCAAAGCTATGAATATCAAAGATCCAATCGGGAAAAAATTCAGGTTCAACAAAACCGAAGGGAAGATAATAGGTGTAATAAAGGATTTTCATTTTTCTTCATTAAGGAAAAAAATAAAGCCGCTTTTTTTAGTTTATACCAAGTATTTTGGACTAAGCGTAAAGATCCGTCCCGAAAATCAGGATGAAACATTAAAGTACCTGGCAGCAGTCTGGAAGAAGTTTGAACCCGAAGAACCTTTTAAATACAGTTTTTTTGATGAAAGCATTAGAAGAATGTACAGGAATGAACAGAAAACCGAGATGTTGATAAAATATTTTACTTTTCTAACGATAGTAATCTTTTTTATGGGATTGTTCGGCCTTATCGGCTATATGGCACAGCAAAGAACCAAAGAAATCGGGATAAGAAAGGTCCTTGGCGCTTCGACTTCGAATATAGCTTCGATGATATTCAGAGATTTTATAAAGCTTCTTACTATTGCATCTGTGTTTTCATATCCCATAGGGTATTATATCAGTGCTAAGTGGCTCGAGAATTTCGCTTACAGGATAAACCTCAGCGTATGGGTATTTATTATGATATTTTTTCTAATATTTGCTCTTTCATTCATTATAGTATTCTATCAGACAGTCAGAGTTGCGCTGTTAAATCCAAGTGATACATTAAGGTATGAGTAAGTGAAAGAGCGCAAACGGGAGGATTTGAACCTCCGACCTACTGATTCGTAGTCAAACGCTCTGTTATAAAATCGATTTATCCCCATGTGCCACAGGAGTGACAAAAAATGCTGAAAATTGCTGAAATTTAGGTATTAGGATTGAAAGGAGGATTAAAAGTAAGTCGCTGATAATATTGATATTTTAGGTGAAATCAATAGCTTACAAATCGCTCGGGTCATAGATTTGCGAACGCCGCGCTCTCCCAACTGAGCTAACCGCCCACTTTCAGTATCAGGGGAAAACAACTGATAAATGTACCACTTTTAAAGGATTTATTCCACTGCTCCTATCAAGTTATGAACTTCAGTGCTTCCTTTAGTTTAAGGCAATTTGAGCCAGGAAATCCTGGCTTCAAAGGTTATAAAATTAACCTCTTTGGAATATACACCGCGTTGAACAGAGGCATAAGCGGAGGAGAAGATCCTCACTTACAAAGAGCCTATAATCCTTTGAGAATGCGATATTAAGGTATCAGCAATCTCGGCTGAGATCTTTTTCCCTTTTAGCGCCATTACCTGATTAATGAAGGCATTCAATTTGTTTTTGGCTGCGTTCGCGTTTTCTTTTTCTAATGATTGTATGGCAGATTCCAATTTAGACTTAAGGCTGTACTCTGTCCCCTTTTTGAAGTTATTCTCTATGATAATGTCTATCAAGTTTGTTATTAATTTAATTTGAGGAGCATAGAAATTAACTCTTCCATTGCGTTTCAGGTTGGCTCGGTGCATGGGCCAGGAGCTGAGCGCCACTCCAGGGGAATCGACCTGCAAGGCCTTAATGGTTGAATCAAAACCAAGGTAGAGAATGCCCAGATCGCCAGCCTTTATAATGGCCGGAGAAGAGCCATGAATGACCTCTGCCCAATAGGACCAATAAGGTGATCCATCTGAGTGTAATGCATGAATCCCCCCTACGAAATCTAATGATGCGCCCAGATATATGACACCGTTTGTGCCAACAGTAGGAGTGGTGGAAATCAACCCTTCAAGTTGCTCAGTTTTCCCAATTTCTGTTCCATCTGGACCGATGGCATAGAGCCTTTTCATATCCACAGTGTATATCGTACCATCATCCCCAATGACCGGGGAGCCAGTAGGTAAACCATGAATCATATCATATGACCAGTTCAAGCTGCCATCAGTTGGAGAGTGAGAAAAGAGCCTAGCACCCTCTGTTACATAATAGATGGCGCCATCAGGGGCAATAGCTGGCGACCAGTTTGCTGGATTGCGGTAGCTTATTCCAAGATAGCTCCATTTCGCAATGCCATCCGGACGAATCGCATAAAATGACCCTTCCTGTGTACCGGAAAAAAAATATCCGCAATAAATGCTACCGTCAGCGCCAATTACAGGATTAGCAAATATTCCTGGCTCCAGCCCGTGCTGAAGCCCCACAAACTCCCATTTTTTCGTTCCATTCGGATAGAATGCATAGAGTGTGTCCGCATTTGAGCCTATGTAGATGGTGCCCTTTTTACCTATAGCTGGGGCGCCAAGGAAAAAGCAGCCTACATTTGTTGACCATATAATCATGCCATTTGGGTGGAATGCGTAAAGAACAGGACCGTTTGAAGCATATATAGTGCCATTATCTCCTATGGCAGGAGTGTAATCAAACGAACCTCCCAACTCAATCGCCCACTTGGTTAGCCCCCAAGGCTCAATGGCATAAAAAACTCCATTATGTGATCCAATATAAATAGTGCCGTCATCACCGATGGCAGGAGAACCTGTGACCCCAGAAATTGGATAATCATAGAATACTTGAGGAAAATAAGATATTTCTACTCCATCGTATTCCCATAATAGACTGGGAATAGATGTTGCCAATGCTGGGCCGATTTGTATAAACAGGATCCCAACACCAACCAGTAAAATAGAAATGGATAAAAATTTCTTTCCCTTCATTACTTTATCCTCCTTAGATGGGAACTTGAAAAAAATTCCTATGCTAATAAAGCGAATTTAGCATAGAAGCTTTTTGAATGTCAACCTAATGCAGGCTACTTCCCTATGTGCCACGGGTGTGACAAAAAATGCTGAAAATTGCTGAAATTTAGGTATTAGGATTGAAAGGAGTATTAAAGGTAAAATGCCGTCATTCCCCCGACAGGAACGGCGGCCGCTTCCTCATAGGTCATATTGGTCGGTTTTATTGCCACTATCCCATTTTCAGGCAGACATATGTACTCTGCATAAGAACCAGATCCAAAACCGGTTGATGCAAAAACCTTGTCATGTTGCTTAAATAGTTTTACATCTTTGCCAAGTGCTTCGATTTCCCCGGCTAACTCATGCCCAAGTACTTTTTTTCTTGGTCTTATGAGACCGATCATTATTCGCATGGGCAGCTTATACAAGGGAGGGACAGCCAAACCTCGCATTTTGCAGTCCCCTGCGGTTACTGTTGTCGCATACACTTTTATCAGTATTTCATTCTCCCTGGGAGTAGGTTTTTCTACTTCTTTGAGATGAAGAACTTCAGGAGGGCCATATTTTTCATATACAATCGCTTTGGTTCCTCCTACTGCAATTTAGAAGCAGAGTATTTATGAATGAAAAAATGATATTTTATTAAAAAGATTATAAAGAATATTCTTGCCGGAGATTCTCATTACTCATAATGCTTCATGGATTCCCATCGTTCGCTTATATTGATTTTTTTGTCTTTGCAAACATATAGAGGAAGATTATTTTCATAAGGCATGCAATATCCGCACCTAATCGTAGCAGCTTGCTCCACTTTGTTGAAATATTTTTGGTAGTTATTCCATTCCTCTCCTATGAAGATGTACACCTCCGCAGCATTATCTCCATATCCCCAAAGCCAGTAATTGTTGTGCGGAGAAATAACCATGGGAAGGTCATACTTCTTCCTGTAATACTCGATCGCCCCTGCTTCTCCATAGTTTCTTGCGAAGATGGTTGCTTTTGATTTCTCCTCTGTTGGTAATGAGTGATATACCGCGGCCACAGTAGCAGCCATATTTTCCCAACCGAACATATCAGCAAAGAATTGAGGGAGTTTGGCTTCTTCCTTACTTTCGTAATTCGAATGACCTATTCCAATGAAGTTGGAGTATTTGATGAATTTTTTTACAGGAAGAATAGGTATAGCGAGAGGAGAAATGAGGATACCACCAATAACGATTACCGTTGGAGCAGTGAATTTCAGCCATCTGAAGTATTTGCGGCTGAACAGCCTTTCAACAAGGACAGCGCCGCCCGCAAACAGCATTGGATAAGCAGGACTCAAGTACTCTGGTTTACTCTGACCACTAATCAACAGTATGACAAAGGTGACCGTATAGATGATACCCAGGATTCGGAACTTTATTCCCTCTTTGTGGAAGAAGAAATAATAGAGCCCTGCCAGCCAGAGAGGGAAGGCCACCGGATTTTGCTGCAATATCTGGCCAAAGATAAAATCTTTTGTGCTGATCCCTGCATATTTAAGCATTCTGGCATTCCTAATGAATTCCAGGTGGGCAAAATCGTTCAAAAAGTTCCAGATGATGAATGGAGAGAATAGGAGAGAAGATAGTGCGCCAGCGATCCATGGCCACTTTGTTGCCAGATATCGGCGATGCTTTGTTAAAAGGAGCCCGAGAAAAAAGCCGAATCCAAACCACAACATTCCCATCTTGTTCAGCAAGCCAAATCCCAGGAGCAAGCCCAGCACAATCCACCATTTCGGCTCATTCTCCTTAACAGTAAGGATTACAACATATGCCAAGAGTGCCCACAGGAGAATATCATAGCAATTCATGGAATAGACCGTGTTCAAGCTCAACTGTACCGGAGCAAGCATCACGGCCAGGGCAGCAAGGATGACAGCATATCTGCCACCGCCGATTTTGCGCACAAGGAGCCCGGTTAAAAATACAGTGAAAGCTGCTGCCAGTGCTGGAAACAATCGGATGGCAAATAGCGAATCTCCACAAATCTGGCGGCTGAGAGAAAGGAGATAAATGGAAAAGGGAGGATGATCGACGTAGCCTAAATCGAGCCGGTTGCTGCAGGCGATATAATAGAGTTCATCACGAAAAATGCCATAGCTAGCAAAAGCGTTTGCCCCCAAGTGGAGAATGAGTTTTAAGAAGGATAGAACGGCGAGTGGGACAACGATCGTTTTTGAGGTTTTCTTATCCATTAAATACTGCCCGAGGACCAGCGTTTTTTACAGAATACTGCCCAAAACGAAAAGAATCGCACTGGTTCCGAAGATAAAAGGACAAAGTTTCATGGGTATGGGCTTGGTCCTTGCTCCAGTTAATGAATGCCAAATAGCCATTATAACCAGGAGTCCCGCTGCTGACCAGTACACAAGTTGGGATACGTTGTTGTCACCTCCCGCAACTAGTGTAATCAGAATGACTAGGAATCCCAAAAAAGCAAGGTTGATTCCTTCCACAACCCACTCCATGGTGATAATACGCTTGTTATCCAGAGATATATCCCCGAATCCACGCACAACACCCTTAGTCGGGAAGAGATGAGATATGCCCCATAAGGCCACGATTGCAGCCCCTAGATAGAGCAGGATGGAGTCAATCATGTGTACCTCCTTGAGTCAGATAGAAATGCCGATTTTTCGAGCCTTTTTAAGATATTTCTGCTTTTTTTTGTCAAAATTATACGAATCAGGTATGTTTAGAACGCTCTTTATCTTTATTCCACCGGATTTAAGGATAGTTCTTAAAGCTCGAATTGTGCCTCTGCTCTGGGAACCTAAAAGATTATATGGATAGGGCGATCCTGACGATACAATCAATATGGCTTTTTTTCCCTTTAATTGTTTTTCTGGCCTTTTGCGTACCGATTTTGCTTCGACACTCTCGAATAAAGTCACGTTTCTGTCAAAGAAAATCTTAAGCAGACCTGGCATATTCCCCCAATAAACAGGAGAACCGATTACTAGCATATCTGACTCTTTCACTTTTCCGGCCAAAATGTGAGCATCATCATTGGGCAAAATACATATCTTATCTGGCCTGCATTTCAAGCATCCTATGCATGGCTTCATATTCGATTTGTAAATCATAAATGTCTCAATAGCGTGATCTGAAGCGATATTCTTGTCGATTTCTGCAAGGATAGTGGAAGTGATCCCTTTTCTTCTGGGGCTCGCATTTATGATCAAAACTTTCAAATTGATGTCCTTCGATCGTGACAAGTAACCTTCATTCGAATTTGCGTAATTTGTATTATATGCAGTTACTTTGCAGTATCAAAAACATATTTAATGACACCTTCGGGACAAGCATCGACACATGTTCCGCACAAGATACACACGGAATTGATCATAGATCCTTTTTGCACCATCTCATTCACTTCAAGACTCATTGGACAATTCTTTGTGCAGGTTTTACAGCTTTTACATATATTTCTATTCGCTTTTAAATGGAGAGCGGGCCACTTGATTATACCCCTCAATTTTGTGCCGACTACCATAAAGGGAGCCATCCAACATCCATAATGACAAAAAGCCCTTTTTCCCGTCGTAAAGGAAAGTACGGTGATCAACCCGACGACAGTGTAGAAGATCAGATAGTTTGCCGGTTCAGCTATCGATATTCCGTATTGGGTTCGAAAAAAAGGTTTTATCGACTGGAAACCGCCAGCTTTAAATGCAAAGAATGTGATAATTCCAATCCAGGGTACCCAAATGAAATATTTAATATTATTGAGCATGCCTCCTTTTACCCTTTTATCGTTTATCCTGAAGTAGGCCTCTTGCAGTCCGGCACCAGGACAAATCCATCCACAGAAGGATCTTCCTAGAAATAGTGAGCTTACGAAAAGGAGAGAGAAGGTAATAAAGCTACAAGCCAAAAGACCTTGCCTCGGAAAATTGATGCTTGCATCGATATCAACCCATCAAATTTTTTTCTGACCGATGATTGGCTTGGCAGAAGTGCCATGTACCGTGATAGCAAGTAGGCCAAGACTTCTATTCTTCCCATTTATATTTTTTAAACGCAGCGGGGATATGTACCAAGTGACATTTCCCGCAGCTCTCCATCCCGATAGCCATCATCATTTCCTGTATTTGTTCCAGATTAAGGGAAGAAGAATCCCTCAAAGCCTGACCTAGTTTATCGACCACAGCTTGAACGCTTTCATCAACATAATATTTTCTTTCGCTCGTGCCGTGACAGTCTCCACATGTATCTTTCAATGCCTGAAATCTAGCGTTGAATCCTTCAAACTGCTTTAAAGCATTCTCAACCTGACCCTCTTGAAGATTCACTCCAATACCTAAAAAGCTCGTATTTAAAAATTGTTTGAATGCAGGGAATTTCACTTCCTCATTGGTCAAAGGATCTGTAGTTTCTACTTTACGGAAATCCATCCAATAGTATTTTTGCTGAACTTCGGCCATGGTTTCTATATGACAGTCCATGCATACTTTGCCCAGCTCAGTAAAGGCGGCCATCACCTTTTCTTGTTCACCGCTCTGCAAGGCACTCCCCAGTCCTTCGACGGGATTCAATGGATATTTGTTCTCCCATTCAGGCGCTAGTTTTGCCATTTCTCCATACTTTATCTTGAAATTTTCAAAATTGGCTTTGACATTTTCCATATCATTCTCAAACAGATCAACAAGAATTCCTACCATTGGGATTTCCATTTCCATCATCCTGAGTTGATAGGTTGAGTGTTCTGTATTGGGAGGATACATAGCATCCAGCACACTCGGGGGTGGAGCTACGTTTTCCTTCAGTGCTGAAATCTCCTTTTTGAGATTCTCGATTTCTTCAGCTTGTTTGTCTGTACAACCGATAACAATCAGAACAATAACCAATGATAAAAAGGCTATTTTTTTCATTTTTCCCTCCATCATTTATTGAGGCTGAACATATCGCTAATGCGCGATTGAGAATGTATGTTTAGCAAGAGATCGCCACAATACAGAATTATTTTTTGTTAGGCTGTTGATGCTTTATCCCCGTTAGAACATTTTATTATCTATTGAATTTATATATTTAATTATTACTATTGATAATATAGATTTAATCTATTAAATAAATTAATATTTGTCAAGGCATTATCTGCTCTGTTGCGAAAAGCGGGGTACAAGACTTTTCCCCACGCGCCACAAGTGTGACAAAAATTGCTGAAATTAGGGTATTAGGATTGAAAGGAAGATTAAAGGCAAGTCGCTGAAACCCAAATATTATTTATACTTCTGATGAAATCAATACCTTGGAAATTCCCCTCATCTTTGCTTTGTGAACGCCGCGCTCTCCCAACTGAGCTAACCGATCACTTTCTTTAGATCAATGCATTACAGACCTTCTTCTGCCCTCTGAAATTTTTGCTCGCCCGAAGTACTTGTTTCTTGCTGACAATAAAGAACTTATGACACATTTGAATGAGCTGTTCTAGTCATGACCCAAAATTGATGCACGCAAATTTTCACCAAATTTACCATTTTTAGAAGATTTTTTCTGCTGCTGTCAACTCGGCCAGTTCCCTCTCGGTATCTTCTTCTTCAGCTATACAAGGGTCAGGATTCTTCCAGAGGGAGAGGAATTTTTCGTAACGGTCAATAGCATTGTAGATTACAGCATTTCTCTAATATATTTAATCCGTCATTCTTTATTCATGGATTTCTCTGGGAAAAACTTTTTTTTGAAAGCCTCATGTTTTGCTTTTGCTGGTTTTAAAATGCGTTCAAATTCCGGATCATCCCGCACAGGATCTAGGAAAGAATCGACAAGCATGAAAGGATAATTGAAAAATCCTCCATCGACAGCCCTTCGCAGAGTTCGAACACATCCCGCTTTATCGCCCAGCAAGGCATAGTTTTCTGCAAAATGATACCAGGCCTCTGCATCGGCGATATTAATTTGCTCAAATTTACGCACTGCTGTTAATCCCACTTCAATATTTCCTTCTATGAACGCCTTTAGTCCGGTTACCCAGAGAGCGACTAGTCCATCAGGCTCCATGTCAATAACGCGATCAAAATACTCAACCGCCTGTTTCCTGTTACCCTGTTGCAAAAGTGCTGCTCCTGCATGCCCAAGTATGAATGCACTCTCTTTATAAATTTTGGATGTTTCAACAGCTTTTTCATATTCTCTGGCAAACCTATAGGTGATAATAATTGATCGGAATCCTGGATTCTTAGGATCAAGAGTTACAGCTTTTTCCATCTCCTCAATAGATTCACCCAGCATTCCGGCATAGCGATAAATGTAGCCGAGGGAAAAATGGGCATAGGCATTATTGGGATTAATTTCGATCATTCGTCTTGTGAGCTCCACTGCCTCCTCAATTCTGGCCGTATCTGTATAGAGTATTGCTAAATAACCAAGTGCGCTAAGCAATTCATCATTCAGGGTCAATGCTTTAAGAAAATAATTTTCTGCCTTTTGTGTTTCTTCTGGATCGAGCAATCCATATTGTGCCAATCGATAAGTGCGGGTACCTAGCTCGCTATAGGTAGGAGCGAAGTTGGAATCTAATTCAATAGACTTTTTAAGCATCTCTTTAGCGAGTTGGTCTCCTTCATTCGATAGCGGATAAGAAATGCTTCGCAGATAATATTCATAAGCCAGCGGATTCTGAGGAACATCCGTTTGAATTCGTCTTCGTTCATCCTGAAAAAATTGGGTCCTGAGACCATCGATCACTTTCTTTGTCACGATGTCCTGCAGCTCAAAGACGTTCTCATATCGAACTTCGATAGGTTCTCGCCAGATCATTTCGTTAGAATGCACACTGACGAGTTCAATATTTAGACGAACGACATTGGCTTCTTGCAGATAGTGTCCCATTACAATGAAATCAACCTTGAGGTTTTCCCCTGCGGTCAATACATCAACTTCTTGATTTTGATATTGACGGACAGCACTGGATGGCCGCACCAAAACATTCTTGACGTAGGCCAAAGCACCTGTGATCTGATCAGCGAGTGCAAATCCCAGGTAATCGTTTTGCGCATCGCTTTTTATATTCGCAAAAGGTAATACGGCAAGTTTTTGAATCCCGGAGAGTGATGGTTTAGCAGGGAGTTTTTCACCTTCTTTTCTTGGTGACCAAGGGTGCCAGATAACGACTGCGATGACTGCAAGGGCGACAAACAGAGAAGGGATAAATAGCTTTTTTCGGATTAACGTTACCGCGAAAGTCTGACGCCTGGGTCGAATCTTTGTCCTAAGGGGAAGGCCATCCTCAATATTATGCAGATCATCGAGAAGTGCCTCTGCCGTCTGATATCTTCTCTCCCTCTCCTTCTCCATACAGATCAGGATCAAACGACTGAGGTTATCTGATATATCAGGAATGAGTGTCTTGGGATCTTGAGGTAATTGGGCTTTATGCTTGAGTACTACACTGAGGGCGGTATCTCCTTTAAACGGAACACTGCCTGTCACCATCTCATACAGAATCACACCCAACGCATAGATGTCTGACCGCTGATCTGCCTCTTCTCCCTCTGCCTGCTCAGGCGACATGTAATCAGGTGTTCCTATAATCACCCCAGACTGTGTGACTCCAGCAGCCTCGACCGAGCGAGCTATGCCAAAGTCCATGACCTTTATATCCCCATCTTTATCGATCATGATGTTCTGTGGCTTTAGATCTCGGTGGACAACTCCCAACCGATGCGCCTCAACCAAGCCTCCGCATACCTGTTTGGCCAGCACAATCGCCTCCTCTTCTTTTATCCTCTCTTCCTTTCTGATGTAACTCTTTAAATCCTCTCCTTTCACGTACTCCATCGTGATGTATGGAGTTTCTTCCTCTTCATTGAGGTCGTACATCTTGCAGACATTCCTGTGGGCGATTTTACGGGCATACTTCAGCTCATTCTTGAATCGCTCGATCATTTCTTTATTAGCAGCTATTTCGGGTTTTAACACCTTCAAGGCCATCTCTTCATCTAATTTTTTATCATTTACCTTATAGACCTCTCCCATTCCTCCTTTTCCCAGTTCTTCCAGAATTTCATATCTATTTGAAAAAATGGAGCCTACAGCCAATCGTGTTATGGGTGTCTCGAGGGTCTTTGTCACTGGGGGAGAAACTTCTGCCTGTAAAGGTGTTAACTGGGTCCCACAATCGCCACAGAATAGTTTGGTGTCTGGATTATCGGCATTGCATTTTGGACACTTTGTGGCCACTTTTCCCCTCTAAAGAGTATTATAAAGATATTTATTAATAGGCGAGGTGTCAAATTCAAAATGAATATAGCGCTTATTAATTAAATCTGACTTTACGCCCGAAGTCAACCCAAACGTTGGTAATTTCAGCTCGGTCAAAAAAGCTTTCGTCTGTCCACTGAGAACGACTTAAGAAGATTTTTTCGAGTCCCGCAACATCCTTCCCAACAACATATCGATGGATTATGAGAAAAGAGACATTTGACCATAACCTTGTTGACTATTGCTCCTTGAATTGATATTTTTTTACTGTCTTGGGGATCAGACATATGAAGTGTCCCAAATGCCACTCCGAAAATGCCGAAGGCTCTAGGTTCTGCAGTTCCTGCGCCGCCCCACTCGCAGCTGCAGAAGAAGCCCATCCCCCTTTCACAAAAACACTCGAGACTCCTGTGGAAAAGCTCACCCGGGGCACTCTGTTCGCTGACCGGTACGAGATTATCGAAGAGCTGGGCAGAGGGGGAATGGGCACTGTCTACCGGGCAGAAGACCAAAAAGCAAAAGAAGAAATCGCCATCAAGTTGATCAAGCCCGAAATCTCTGCCCAAAAAAAGACGATCGAAAGATTCCGGAATGAACTGAGGACAGCCCGAAAAATAAGGCATAAAAATATCTGCGGAATGTATGACCTTGGTGAGGAACACGGATCGTTCTACATCACTATGGAATACATACCAGGAGAAGATTTGAGAAGCTTCATCCGGCGCTCCAAAAGACTTTCCATCCCCACCGCCCTGGCCATTGCCAGGCAGGTTAGCGAAGGATTATCCGAGGCACACCGTCAAGGTGTGATCCATCGGGACTTGAAGCCATCCAATATCATGATCGACAGGGAAGGCAATGCCAGGATAATGGATTTCGGGATAGCACGGACATTGAAAGCGCAGGGGGTGACCGGCGAAGGTGTGGTGATCGGGACGCCCGAATACATGCCACCCGAACAAGCGGAAGCCAAGGATGTCGACGAGCGTTGCGACATTTACTCACTCGGCGTGATCCTCTACGAAATGCTCACCGGGCAGCTCCCGTTTGTGGGCGATACCCCGCTCAGCATCGCCATGAAGCATAAGAGCGAAACTCCTGAGGATCCCAAGATACACAATGCTCAGATCCCGGATGACTTGAGCCTCCTCATCCTCAAGTGCTTGGAAAAGGACAAGGACAAGCGCTATCGAAATGCAGACGAACTGCGGGCGGCGCTTGAAAACATCAAGAAAGGCATCCCGACCGCCGTCGAAGAAAAAGTCGAAAAAAAGCCTGTGACATCGAAAGAAATAACCGTCACGTTTGCGCCGAAAAAGCTCTTGTTGCCGGCGTTGGTCGCAGCGGCTTTGATTATCACAGCGATCGTGATCTGGCAGTTACTGCCTGAAAGGGAAGAGTTACCTCCTGAATCTGTACGGCCCTCCATAGCCGTTCTTCCCTTCGAGGATTTGAGCCCCGGAAGGGACCAAGAATTCCTGTGTGACGGTTTTTCGGAATCCCTCATCAATGCATTGACCAAGATCGAGGGATTGCGGATACCAGCACGGACCTCTTCTTTTTCATTCAAAGGCAAAGATCAAAGTCTAAAGGAGATAGGCGAAAGATTGAATGTCGCTACTGTGCTCGAAGGAAGCGTTCAGAGAGCCGCGGATGAACTGAGGATCACGGTCAAGCTGATCAACGTTTCAGACGAGTCCGTCCAATGGTCGGAGCAGTACAGCCGGAATCTGGACGATGTATTCACAATCCAGGACGAGATCACGCTCAAAGTGGTGGAAGAGCTGAAAGTCAAACTCGCAGGAGAAGAAAGAGCAGAACTAACCAAACGCAACACGACCAATGCAGAGGCCTATCAATTGTACCTGCAGGGAAGACATTTCCGGTGGATAGAAACTAAGCCGAACCTCTTGAAAGCCAAAGATTACTTCGAACAGGCCATCGAAAAAGACCCGGATTACGCTTCCGCGTATGCAGGATTGGCTGATACGTATATGCTGTTGGGATTACTAGCGATGCTTCCGAGGGACGAGGCGGCACAGAAAGCCAAGGATGCCGCACAGAAAGCCCTTGAGCTGGACGAAAATTCATCCGAGGTCCATACATCAATGGGCGTCATTATCGAAATCTTCGAATGGGACTGGGAGGGAGCCGAGCGGGAATTCAAACGCGCTATCGTTTTGCATCCCAATCACTTCGATGCTCACTATGAATATGGCGGTCTGTTGATGCGGTTAAAAAGGCTGGAAGAGGCCGAAGCGGAACTAAAAAAAGCTCTCCAAATCGACCCGCTATCTTCCCGTGCACATGATTTCCTTGGCATAAATTACGGGCTCAAAGGCGAGACCGATGAAGCGCAAGAACAGTACAAAAAAAGAGACGAGCTGAATCCTATCCCTCCTGAGACAGGAAGTGCGATCGAAAGGGCGCAAAAATTGATCGACAGGGACGGAAGGTCGCCGCTGCGCTTATTTGTGCTCGGAGGGGCCTATCTCCAATCAGGGCAAGAGGCCGAGGCCTACAAGATCATCGATGAACTAAAAAAAATGTTTGAAGAGAGCGATATCGGGAACACCGCCCTTTATTTAGCCCGGGCCTATGTCTATCTCGGTGATAAGGATCAGGCACTCGAGTGGCTCGAGAGAGCTTATGAGAGGCGCGATCCTCTCCTCATGGCGATAAACACATGGAGATCTTGGGATCCGATACGCCGGGATCCAAGGTTCAAGGCGATCCTGGCTAGTATGGGCTTAGAATAACAATAAACTCACGAAATCGACACGAAAATCGTTGATGCCCACTCAATCGAGAGAGCCTTTGTCATCCCACGAAAAAAGCGCTCGTCGAAAGATTTTTCGAACAATCCGATCAGAAGATTACTGGCTGAGAGTGATAGCCAGAGGATGCGTCATTTGCATGGAAATCGATTATTGAAATCGTCGAGTGCTTCCCACAAGGCTCTAGCTGTTTTCTTTTCCGGCTTGGGAATGGGGTCGTTCACGTGCCCTCGCCAGCCATCCGGCCACATGGCCTCTATATAGTCCTCTGCAGCCTCGATCTCAGGAATGCCAGTGGCATTATTGGTGTTGAGCTTGGCGGCAATAAGTTGGGCAAAAAGCATGGAATAGTTATTCCCTCGGGCACTCCAAAGAATGTCTTTCCCTTCTTCTTCAAGGACTAGCACACCGCAGATGGTTACTCCCCTATCGTCCCATAAGTGGTTCTTCCAGTATCCGATCGTTTTGGTGCACAGACTCAGGGGGCCGACGCTCATGTCCCCGTATTGGTAGACAGAGTAAGGTAAACCATCGAGGTACATGGGATAACTCTCTATCGTTTCGGCCGTCATCTTGTCGATCACGAGAATCGAATCTGTCGGACTCGTAATCGACCCCACCAGATCACCGTAACCATTGGCCCTTATGGCCAGGCCAGTGAACATTCCTTCACCCATTCCTACGTAATCAGCCCATACCACACCTGGATTTTCCGGCACGCTCAGCGTATAGATCCCACTAGGTGCTTCAGGAGGGCCTATGCTGGTCCTTAGATAAAGAGTCCCCTCTGCTCCGAAAACGATATCAGCTCCTTCTACATCAGGACTCACGCTCGTCGCTTGGTTTACGATGGGACCAACTCTGATAGCCTGCAGATACGTCGATGAATGAGTATCGGTGTCTATCACCCACAATTCATCGTGAGGCGAGTTCCCGATATAGAGGATGCCTTCTTGAGAAAAGGCGGCTTGAGCGGTATTAAAATCCATCCCCAAAATAGGGCCAAGAATAGTGAAGGCAGATGATGCGATATTGTAAACACCAAGATGGTGATAGAAGGGCGAACCCACATCGGACTCGATACAGTAAATTTCCATCCCGTCAGGTGTACAGGCAAAAGCGATAACGGTATTAAAAGGTATCGCCCCAGGACCGTATCCCACATCGGGCAAATGTGTCAATTCGGCATGCCCTGTCACTGAGTTCAGATTTACCTTGAAAAGTAAAGTCTGATTGTCAGAGTTAAGGCCGGTGTCCGAAAGATACAGCTCTTCCCCTGCACTTTGAGCCCGGACATCTTTAGCCTTTGCGGCAAACACAATAACCAGTAAAATTCCCAACCCAATACATAATCCTTTTTTCATCCGTTCACCCCTTTTTTGTTACTTTTTGTGTCACATTTTTCTTTTTATCCAAGACATAAATCGGCTCTTCTTTTGTCAATCAAAGTGCTTTCTATTACTTTAGTCGGCAGCCGAGTCACAGAGAGGAAAATAATCCATTTAAACTTGGGAATGACAAAGTCAGGGAAGGTCCGGGGATTTCACTCAAGGAGGAGCAACGGAAATCTTTTCCATGGAAAAGGAATAAAAGCCGAACCGAAAAGCAGAACTAGTCCTTTATAGAATTCCTCTCGAAAAAAAGGAGTTTATCCATAATTCAGAAACGGTAGCCTATCCCCATTCCTGCTTCTATTCCGCCGATATCAATTTCAAAATCAGCGGGCTTCACTTTGCAGTAGGAATAATTCAGATAAAGATCGATCAAAAAACCTCCGGTGATTCTCACATAGCTCCCTATCTTTCCCGTACAGCCTAATCCGCCCTCGCTCACATCACCCAGGGGATTTGACTCTTTGTACCAGTAATAATTCAATCCCGCACCGGCATATAGATCAAAAATCCCTGTTGATAACTTGTATTTCAATCCCCCTCCTATTGGATATATCTCCAGCTCGGTCTCTTCTCTGGTAAATGTCAATTCCCCTTTTTTCGAGAAATAGCTTCCTCCAAACCACAGCTCAAAATTTCTCCAAATTCCAACACTTATCTCTCCGCCGACCACCATACCCCCGCCATAAATGTCTTTAAAGGCTTTTTCTGAAGGATAGAAATAATGACCTTGCAGCTCGACGGTAATATCTGTTGCATAGACTATGACTGACAAAAAGATCACGGCTAGTATGATGAAAATTGTTTTTTTCATTTTTGTCTCTCCTCATTTATTTGACTGTAATCTGAATATGGTCGCCTAGCCGTCTTTCATCATTCACCGCGCAGACGGCAGAGGTGCACACTTTACTCTTTTCAACTCTCCGATGCCAGCATTAAAAGTACTGGCGTTTAACTCAACCAGCAAATTCTGGCCTTTCCTTCTATATGATAGATCCTGTTTTTAGCAATATTCACCTCGTTAGGATTCGCCTGCCAGGTTAGAACATTGATGTATTCGGTCTGGGAGAGAAAATGCTTCTTATCTTATTCGGCAGGTGTCGACCTGCCATGACATTTTGTCGTAAAACATATATGATGAGTCAGGAACCGGCAATGAACACGAACGACAAGCTGGCCGTACTGTTGGCCAAAGAAGGGAATGAAAGTGCATTCCGTGAATTATATGAAAGCAACTATGAAATGATCTATCGGCTTGCATATCGCTACTCCAGCTCTCCGCAGGATGCCGAGGATATCATGCAGGATACTTTTATCAAGGCTTTCAAGGGGATCAAAAAATTCGATTTCAGCATCAGCACCAATTTTTCCGCCTGGATTTATCAAATCGGCTTGAACTGCTCCCTTGATTATCTTCGAAAAAGAAAAAGGATAAAATCGGACCTGACCGCTTCACTTGAGGACGTATACGGCGAACCAGAAGGACAGGATTCTTCGCCTGAAAGATTGGCCATAACGAACCAGGCGGTTTCTCGCTTGAAAAATGCGCTCAGCAGCTTGTCTCCAAAACAACGCCTCATTTTCGACCTGCGGCATCTTCAGCATCGAGCGATAAAAGAAATATCGGAACGGCTTCACTGTAGCCAAAGTACGGTCAAGGAACAGCTTCACCGGGCGGTTTCCAAACTCAGAATCCAACTGGAACCGCTGTGGAGGGAAAAATGAACTGCGAGGAAAGCAAAAATCTAATCACCATAAGTGTTTTCGGGAAATTGTCTGCATCGGAAAAAGCACAACTGGAAACTCATATAAAGGAGTGCCCTGTATGTGCGAATATCTTCAAAAAGGCGGCAAAATTGAGTGAATCCTTCAACGAAAGTGAAGAGATTATCCTTCCGGATAAGGAAAAATCTTGGCAGATCATATCGGCCAAGGCACTTAAAAGAAAAGGGCGTTGGCTCGAATCATTTGTGCCGAAAAAACCTGTTCTTCAATATTCTTTTGCTCTTCTCCTCATACTCGTGGGTTTTGCTGGCGGCTATTTTGTCCACTCAGGGTGGCAAACGGGCCGCGAAATAGCCCAGCTCCGCCAGGAAGTCCTTCAGATCCGCGAGATGACAGCCGTCTCTTTGATCCGGCAGGAAACCTTGAATGCGAAGCTTAAAAAGGTGGACATGAGTTCTCCCTTTTTCTTTCTCGAAGATTTCGCGACCAAAGAGGATTTGGTTTTTTCTCTCTCCGAACAAACTTCTCCTGTGGTTGACATTGCTTTGATTCTTGCCAGGCACATCAACCAGATGAAAGTGTACTAACCTGCATAATTCAGGCTGGCATAGATGAGAAAAAAAATATTTGAATCGGCGAAAAAATCGAGATTCTTACAAAGGAGAAAAAAATGAAAAAAATAATGTGGATTGTTGTCGTGATTTTGATTTTTTCTTTGTTTTTAAGAGCGGATATCTATACGAAAAATATGGTGCGGACCCAGGCGTTCGAGATGATGGGCAATAAGCAGGGTGAAAACGTGGAAGTTAACGAGCAGTGGTTTGCTCCAGGAAAGTTTGCCCAATTGGGCGATGAATACAGTCTCATTGTCGATGTGGATAAGGAAAAGCTGTATTTTATCATCCACAAGCAAAAAATATATTTCGAGATTCCCGCAGATCTCGACAAGAAAGATCTTATTGAGCTCATTCTGGGTCTCAATCCCAAAGTGGCAGAGGTTATCCAGTCGATTAAAATTACTGATGCAAGAGTCGACATCGGAACCGGGACAAAAAAAATTGCCAATTGGAATTGTACTTCATCCGAATTGGAGATGGTTTTTATGGTCCCGGCATTGGGTTTGATGCCGAAATTAAAGATGAAACTGTGGGCAACCGAAGACCTTCCTTCCGATTACGACAAATACACAAGGGTGGCAGAAGAATTTTTTCCAAAGTATATTTTGGGAATGTTCGATATGGACGATAATTCCAAAAATGAGTTAAAAAAAATGAGTTCGGTGAAAGGATTTCAGATCGCTTCTGAACTGACGATCAATATATTCGGAACAGAAATAAAAGTGGAGTCGCAGTGCCTTGATGTGGCCGAGAGATCCGCTCCGGCAGGAACCTATTCCATTCCCAAAGGCTACAGGAAAAAAGCGATCACATTCCCTGATTCGTTTCCGATGAATCTCTCTAAACTTCACAAATCTTTTTCTCTCTCTTTCCCTAGAATGTCTCCATTACCCTGAAAAGGGCACAAATTTTTGCTCTTTTCTGTGTTCAATCACCAGGAGCGCATTGAAGTCCGCTTCGTTTTTTTGGCAAGGCCTTAAATACTTTAGACTCTCCCAAAAGGATTTAATCCTTAACATCCGGATGGTTTGTTTCCTCGATACCGCTGGCAATCTTTCCCTCGTGTATATCCAGAGCAGCCACAACCTCTTCCCCGCCGGATTTAAAACTCAGCAGGATTGTCCAAGTATCGGGCGCATCTCCTTTGACCATTTTTACGATTTCGATCTCGGAAGCTTTTGCGGATCTGAAAAGCGCGGATTGCATGAAAACGAAACCCATGATGTAGACGAGAAACACCAGAACTGCCAGGATGCTCACTAGGGTATAAATTCTGGTCCTAAAGGATTTCATCTCTTCGTTATTCATAATTCCTCCTCCTCTTACTTCGTAAAAACATTATGGCAAAGGCCTGTTTTTCCCCTCATCTCAATACAATAGTAAGGTTAATTGACCGTACACAGAAAGTAAATACTGCCAAAGAGAAAAGATCGCTTTTCCAACAAATCTGTATACAGTGACTATACAAAAATGGTATCCTTTATTCGTGGCATTTGGAAACATTTTAATAGCATACCTAACATGAAAATTCTTTTAGTTTATCCTAAGCACCCTGATACCTTCTGGAGCTTCAAATACGCATTGAAATTCATATCCAGAAAGGCTTCCTTTCCACCGCTGGGATTGCTGACTGTGGCCTCCATGCTTCCTTTGGAGTGGGAAAAACGGGTGATCGACATGAACGTAACTCATCTGACAGATGAGGATCTGAGATGGGCTGATTATGTCTTTATCAGCGCCATGATCGTCCAAAAACAATCGACGATGGAGGTCATCCGGAAGTGTAGAGAATTAGGTATAAGGATAGTGGCCGGCGGCCCCCTGTTTACCACTGCACATGAAGAATTCAAGGATGTGGATCATCTTGTCCTTAATGAGGCCGAGACCACACTTCCGCTTTTTCTGGAGGACCTCAAGCGCGGACACCTTAAGAAAATGTACGTATCCAGAGCTTGGCCCGATATTCAAAAAACGCCTCCTCCGAATTGGGGACTCATAGACACAAAAAAATACGCCTCCATGAGCATCCAGTATTCCAGAGGGTGCCCCTATAACTGCGAGTTCTGCGACATCATCGTTCTAAACGGCCACCGGCCCCGCACCAAAAGCAAGGAACAGATTCTTTCCGAGCTGGAAGCCATTTACGCGCGGGGTTGGAGAGGCGGTGTATTTTTTGTAGACGACAATTTTATCGGCAACAAAAAAAAGCTCAAAGAAGAAATTCTTCCTTCCCTTTACCATTGGATGAGAAAGAAAAAATTCCCTTTCTATTTTTTTACCGAGGCATCCATCAACCTCTCCGATGACGAAGAGCTGATGCAATCCATGGTCAACGCGGGTTTCAGGAGGGTTTTCATCGGAATCGAAACCCCCAACGAAGACAGCCTGACAGAGTGCAATAAGCACCTGAATAAAAATCGAGATATGCTGGACTGTGTGAAAAAAATCCAGAGCTATGGATTGGAGGTCCAGGGCGGATTCATCGTCGGGTTCGACAGCGATACCCCTTCAATATTCGAAAAACAGATCAAATTCATCCAAAACAGCGGAATCGTCACCGCCATGGTCGGCCTATTGAATGCCCCCCGCGGCACGAGGCTCTATCAGCGCTTGAAAAGAGAAGGGAGATTGCTGAAGAACATATCCGGGGACAACACGGATTTCTCCCTCAACTTCATCCCCAAAATGAACCGCGAAATCCTTATCAACGGGTATAAAAAAATCCTTGATACCATCTATTCCCCCAAACATTATTACAAGCGGGTCAAGATATTTCTAAAACACTACAGGCCAAAAAAATTCGATAAAAAGGCTTATTTCAAATTCTATTACTTCAATGCTTTTTTGAAATCCCTATGGCATTTGGGCATCAAGGGAAAAGAAAGATTTCACTACTGGAAATTGATCGCCTGGACCTTAGTGAGGCGGCCGCGTTTCATCGGCATATCCGTCTCCTTTGCCATATACGGATTTCATTTTCGCAAAATCGCCGGAATCTGATACAGGCGATTTTCTCCTTCCGTTGTCAGTCATCTTTGAAAATCAAGTTAAATAAAATTTTCTTTGTTGACAAACAAATAAATATATGCTATAAAACAAATACTATTATTCAAATATTATATGAAAGGATAGCCCATGCAATTTCTATCCAGGATCGAAGAGATGTTGCTTCTGGCGATTTGGAAATTGGAAGACAAAGCCTACGGCATCACCATAAGGGAGCAAGTCGAGAAAGACTCGGGTATAAAGTGGCTCTCAGGGGCTGTCTACGGCCCTTTAAGCCGGTTGAGGAAAAACGGATACGTCAAAACGAAAACGGAAAAAGGGGATCCCGACTTGGCCGGACGTCCCCGGATTTATTATTACCTTACCTCTCTGGGAAAAAAGAAGCTGAGATCCATCCAGGAATTGAACAAGACCCTGTGGGCAAAAGTTCCTGAAGTGAAATAGACTCTCCCGAAGGACTGTCGTGCAAAGGCGTAAATTTTCCAGATTAAAGAGATGGATTCTTTCCCGGCTAACGGATGAGGTCATGTGCTCTTCCATTGCCGAAGATCTCGATTACAGGTATAGACATGAAAGGGACGAAAAGGGGAAGCTGGCCGCAGATATCAACAGCACCCTTCAGTTTTTCGTTATTACCCTAACCCTAAGTATCGAAGCCATATTCGGGGGTTTTATCATGCTTAAAAATTATGTGAAGTCAGCGTTCAGAAATATCAAAAGGCACAAAGGATATTCCTTTATCAACATTTTCGGATTGGCCGTGGGAATGACAGTTTGCCTTTTGATACTCATGTACGTGGTCCATGAAATCAGTTACGATAATTTCCATGGAAAGAAGGACCGGATATATCGAGTCATTTCCGATTGGGGAGAAGAAGGAAGCAAAATGAAGTTTGCCGGAACGATGCCGGCGGTCGCCCCAGCGCTAAATTCCGAAATTCCCGAAGTGGAAGTGGCGGCTAGAGTCAGATTCAATAATGAAATGATCGTCTTGAATTCGGAAAATGAAAAGGTCAAAGAATCGGGAATTTTTCATGCCGATCCCGAAGTCTTCGATATATTTGACTGGGAATTGCTGGCCGGCGATAAAGCCTCTGTCCTTGTGGATCCTTTCTCCATCGTCATTTCTCGAAAGATCGCAAAAAAATACTTCGGTAGCGAAGATCCCCTCGGCGAAACGCTCAACATTGACGGTCATCTCTACAAGATAACTGGGGTGATCAGGGATTTGCCAGCCAATACCCACCTCCACTGTGAAATTTTGGTATCCTATTCGACCCTCCTTTCTTTAGGTCAATATCCCGAACAGCCATGGTCGTCATGGGGTGACGATCTTATATATTTCGTCTTGAAGAAAAATTCCCGATTAGAAGATGTCTCGGCTAAGCTCAATGATCTTCTCTCCCAAAACACGGGAAAATGGTTCACGAATAAAATGGTGCTGAGCCTGCAGCGGCTCAAAGACATTCACTGGGACTCAGAATCGAGAGGAGATATAGGCGAGAAAGGAAATATCCTCTATGTTTACCTTTTTCTATCGGCGGCAATACTCGTGCTCGTTATCGCCTGTTTCAATTTCATGAATCTATCGACGGCAAGATATCTTGACCGGATGAAGGAAATAGGAGTGCGCAAGGTCGTCGGAGCGGATAGAAAACAGCTTATCAAACAGTTTTTGGTCGAATCCCTCATGGTGGCAGCGGTATCAATGGTTATCGGCATTGCCCTTTTCGCTTTCCTGAATTCCTATCTGTACTCCTACATGGAGGTCTCATTTATCTCCGGTGCATCTTATTTTCCCTATTTATTAGGCATTGTCGTTTTGATGATCATCATCGTCGGACTGGTAGCCGGAAGTTATCCTGCGTGGTTTATGTCAAGATTTCATCCGGCTGAAGTCCTCCATAAAAATATCAAAAAAGGTCAGCATAAACGTTCTTTCAGGAATGTGATGGTCGTTCTCCAATTCGCCATATCCATCATCTTGATTATTGGGTCGATCACCATCTACCAGCAGCTCGATTTCATGAAAAATACAGATTTGGGCTTTGAAAAGGAAGATGTTGTATTGGCCTATTTTCCCTTCACAAATCCTCAAGCTAAAGAGAAATACGACGTTTTGAAAAGTGAATTCCTGAAACATCAAGGTGTCATCGCAGTAACTGGTGTTTACACGGTGCCCGGCATCAACAGTCAGTTCAACATGAGCGTAAGAAAGGAAGGCTCAGAACCCGATGATTATCACACCATTCAAGCCCTTCCCGTCGACTTCGGATTCATACAAACGATGGGACTCGAGATCGTCGCCGGAAGGGATTTTTCCGAAGACTATTCTCTGGACAACCAGGAAAGCGCCATCCTGAACGAGAAGGCGGTCAAAATGTTCGGATTCGAACACCCTCTCGGTCAGAAATTGCAGATCGTCGACAACCGGGAAGTCACGGTCATAGGCATCGTCAAGGATTTTCATGTCAAATCGCTGCATGAGGAAATCAGCCCGATGATGATCTATATCGATCCAAAATATTTTCTGTTGATGGCCACAAAAATAAAAGGCGAAAATTCTGAAGCGACCTTAGCCTATTTGGCCAATGTATGGAAAACAGTATTGGCCGAACCGGAATTCAACTATAAATTTATGAGGGATGCCTATTTCAGTTTTTATGACGCGGAAGAAAAAACGGGCAAACTTCTCTCTGTTTTCACTGGATTGGCCCTGTTCATTTCCTGCCTGGGGCTTTTCGGACTGGCCTCTTTCGTGACCAATAAAAAAGTCAAAGAGATAGGCATCAGGAAGGTCCTGGGTGCCACCGTCCGAGGGATAACCCTGCTCTATTCCCGAGAGTTCACCAAGTGGGTGATTATCTCGAATATCGTAGCCTGGCCGGTGGGATATTATCTGATCAACCTGTGGCTTAAAAATTTTGCTTATCGGATTACGCTGACTCCCCTCCCCTTTGTGCTAAGCGGCGCAGCAGCTCTATCGATCGCTTTGATCACGGTCGGTTCTCACGTCCTCAAAGCCGCCACAGCCAGTCCGGCAGACTCGCTCCGTTCCGAGTGAACGGCCCGATGATATCATATCTTGTTTAGAAAGCTTTTACCTATAAGGAGGGATCTCAAGCTTGTATTTCGAGCTTTTGGTCAATCGTCTATCGAGGATGAAGTTTCCGAGCTCCTCCCGCTGCCCACAGAAAGAGGACAAGAGCCGCCGCAATGGATACCAAGTAAGGAGCTTGGAGATGGAAAACATATTCACTCAGCGGCCAAGCGAGAAGACCTCCAAGGAGAGCCATATTGGCCGATTTGGGACCTCCTATCCTCGAATAAAAACCCATCAGGGTGATGACCAGAATTCCGGCAGTGCCAAAAGAGGAGGCGGTAATGACCAGGCTCAATATGCCTTCGCTGGTTATCGCCAGAAAATAAGCAGCGAGGCCAGCCAATACGACGACGAGGCGGGCGCTCAATACTTGGTTTTTCCCTTTCTTCAAGCCGAGACGGGGCACGACCAGGTTGTGGGAAATCAAGGCCGATATGGCGATGAGGATGCTATCGATGGTGGAAAGGATGGTCGAGATCAAAGCTCCGGCAAAGACCACAAAAATCGCTTTTGGCAGGATCCCGTGGGCAAATGTGATAAGGAATTGTTCTGAATCGGGAAGATTGGGCAGCGAGCTGGGACCGACGAGCCCCAAAAAAACAGGGATCGATCCCATGACTAGATAGATGGCGCAGGCGACGAAGCTGGCATTACGGGCGATCCTGACCGACTTGGCAGCCATCAGCCGGGAAAGGGCTTCCTGGGCGGTCAACGACCCGAGAATGGGCACCATCCAGCGGTCCAGCCTTTCCAGGAGGGTCTCCTGCGGCCCGATGAAGCTCCATCGGGTAGAGCTGATGCCGCTCAAAATCTGCCCCAAGTCAGGCGTTGCCTTTAAAAAAAGAATGATGATGGTGATCAATCCGATTACGATGATCACTCCCTGGATCAGGTCGGTGTAGATGTCTCCCAGAAGACCTCCCAGATAGGTGTAAACGACGACAAAAATGACAGAAAGAGAGATCGCTATGGTTACAGGCAGAGAAGACGAAAAGGAGATGATCTGCCCGAAGGCCCTGAGCTGGGCAGCGGCCCAGAAGAGGGACGAAGGAACCATGATCCAGATGGCGAATCGTTCGACGGAATGGCCGTATCTATCCCGAAAGAGATCGGCCAGGGTGATATAATTTTTGCTCCGAAGCTTTGCGGCCAGGAGGAGACCCATTAAGAGAAGACAGATGCTGAAACCGAAGGGATCGGCCCGGCTTCCGTATAAGCCCTTTTCGTAAACGGCAGCCGATGATCCCATGCAAGTCTCTGCACCGAACCAGGTGGCAAACAGGGAAAAGGACACCATGAACAAGGAGAGTTGGCGGCCAGCAATGAGAAAATCGCTCTCGGACTTGATTTTTCTCGCTATCCATATCCCGATCAGAATCTGAATAATCAGATAAGCCAGGATGGATAGCCAAGTCAACCTCGGTCCTCGTTCATGCTGTTTTTGTTTTTTTCCGGCATGCTTATATCACATGGAACCAATACGGTCAATTTTTTTAGACCAGACCGACCTAACCATTTCGATTAAGCAGCGTTACATATATTTTTGTGGCTCTCTTGTCTCCACGGAATCAGAGTGATATCCTGAATTTTGGAAAGGTCAAACGTCTGAGATAATATCATTCGTTTGTAAACCATTCAGAGGAACGCCTCGTCTAATAGGGGTAAAAAGAGATGGTCCAAAATGAACGAATTCTCATCGACCGCATTTGCAGCGGAGACCATTCGGCCTTTTATGACCTGGTTGGCCGATACAAGAAAAAAATCTACTATCTTGCCTACGACATCACAGGAGACCATCACGAAGCCGAAGACATATCTCAGGAGGTGTTCATGAAGGTCTATCGTTCCCTGAGCACATTCCGCCGGGATGCAAAAATGAGCTCCTGGCTCTACCAGATCACGGTCAATGCCAGCATCGACTCTCTACGCAGGAAATCCTCGAAGCCGATAAAGTCCATCGAAGAGTTCGAACAGGTGCCTGCCATGGAAAGTCTTCTCTCGAGTACTCCTCAAAACTCAGATCCGGTGCGGAGCGCAGAATCCAGCCAAATACAGCAAAAAATATCTCAGGCACTTTTGAAATTGACCATCAAAGAAAGAACCGTTTTTGTCATGTGCCACTACAACGGACTTAAAATGAAAGAAACGGCTGAGATTCTGAATGTCACCATGGGAACCGTCAAAAGCCTTATGTTCAGGGCCATCCGGAAACTCCGCAAAGAACTTTTGCCCTTTATGAGCGTTTCCCGAATGGAGTCCCCCCATGAGTGAATGCAAAAAATTCCGTTCCCTTTTTCTCGAACACTTCTACGGAGAACTGGACGCTTCGAAAGAACGGTCTTTGAAAGACCATCTTTCAGTCTGTAAAAAATGCCTGTCCGAATGGGATAAAATGAAGTTAACTCTCGAGTTGGCTGGAAAGCGGGTCCGTCCCGAACCCCCGGAAGAATTCTGGGATAGGTACGAAGAGAGGCTGGCCGAAAGGATCCAAAAAATTAAATTTCCAGAAGTCGGTCAGGAATCTCGGTGGAAACGGTGGCGGAGGGATTACGCCCGCTTGCCGAAATGGGCCTTTCAAGCCGCTGCTGCCCTTGTTCTCATCTTTATAGGTGTGTTCATAGGCCGAATCATCTTCTCTCCTTCCATCCCCGAGGCTCGTCAATATGCCCAGCAGCAGGGGCTTGTCTCTGCGGAGCAGCCCGGAACAGCTCTTGTCCATCGAAGCCAGGAGTACATCGAACGCTCGAAGCTTATCCTCTTGGCCCTGGTCAATTTCGATCCTGCCACCGAAGATCCTTACGCTTTAGACCTCCCCTATCAGAAGCAGGTATCAAGAGAACTGGTCCGGGAGGCTAGCCTTCTCAAAAAAGAGCTCGCCCAATCTGACCAGGAGCGCTTGGAGGATCTTATCGCCAGTTTGGAGATCATTCTTCTTCAGATTGCCAACCTAGAATCCGATAGCGACTTCGAAGCCATCGAGCTGGTGAAAGAAGGGATAGAAGGCCAGGGAATCCTGATGGAAATCAACCTCACCGACCTTCGGCGCTCCATGAAAAGAAGGAAAGAACCGATCCCTCGTGAGCGTCCTTCCAATAAAACGAAAACACTCTAAGGAGGACAACATGAATAGTAAAACTATACAAGCAAAACGGATAATCTTCATTTTATTTATTTGTTTTTCGCTAACTTCTCCTATGTTGAGGGCCGCCGATCCTCAAGGTGAGGATGCCAAGACATACAAGCAGGCCTATAGCCTCGTCCTAGGGGAAAATTGGGCAGAAGCCCAAAAAGCGCTCGACGGATTCATACAGAAATATCCCCGCAGCGCCTGGGTGGATGACGCCCGCTTCTGGCAGTGCTACGTACGGGAGAAGCTGGACTATGACCTGGAGGAAGTCTTCGACTGCTACGATGACTTTATCAAAGCCTATCCCGAAAGCCAATGGATAGACGATGCGAAATCCAACATGGTCAGAATCGGCCATCTCCTGGCCAAAAAAGGAAAGCCCGAATACGAAGCCCTCATCAAATCCATGGAGAAGGATGAAGACCTGGAAATCAAAATGACGGCCCTCTATGCCCTTGAAGACATGGGAGACGAGGAAGCCCTGGAAGCGGTCATCAGCCTCTATGACGGCACCACGGATAAAAAAATCCAGACTAGGATTATCTCCATACTGGAGGATTTCGACTATCCCGAAGCAGTGGCTAAAGTAAAAGAGATCGCGCTCCACAATCCCGACCCTGACCTCAGGCGCAGAGCCCTGGATGCTCTCGAAGACATGGACGGAGAAGAAGTCACCGAATTAATGATCGACATAGCCCGGTCCGACCCCGATCCTCAAATAAGAAAAGTGGCGATCTATGCTTTGGAAGACCTGGATAATGAAAGGGTCATTTCCGCTCTCACCGAAATCGCTATCCAGGAAACCGACATCAACTTGGCAAAAGCCGCTGTGTATGCCCTCGAGGACAGAGACAGCCGAGATCTCATTGACGCCCTCAGAAAAATCATGAGCGAATCCAGTTCAGCGGAAGTCCGGAGAGCGGCCCTTATGGAATTGGAAGATGTCGACGATCCCGAAGCCGTTTCCGTCCTGAAAGAAGTGGCCCTAAAAGACCCGAGTGTAGAGATGCGAAGGTCCGCCATCTCCACTTTGGGCGACATCGAAAGCCGTGCCGCCCTTGCCGCCCTCGAAGAAATACTGGCTGGCGTCGATGAACCGGAACTCCAGAGGGCCGTGCTTTATGCAGTCTCAGATTTCGAGGATCCGGGGACAACCTCCATTATCTACAACATAGCCATGAACACGACGAACGAAGAACTGGCCAGACAGGCAGTCTATGCGCTCGAGGATATGCTGGACGAGAAAGATTTGCGAATGCTTTCGGATATCTATAAAAAGTCCACCTTCCTCTCCGTCCGTAAAGCTGCTCTCAATGCCATCGAAGACATGGCAGAAGAGGATGCTGTCGGCCCCCTCGCCGAGATGTTGAAAGCGGAAAAAGACCCTGAATTGAGAAGGATGATCGTTCGAGCGATGGGTGAGACCGGAAGTGACGAGGCCGTCTCTATCCTGGAAAAACTGGCCCTGGAAGATACGGATAAAAGAATCCGTTTGGAGGCCGTCGACGCCCTCGAAGAAATCGATACACCCAAGGCTCGCGCAGCACTGTTGAGAATCATAAAAAAATAAGGCCGACGGCAAACGGATCATGGAGGTGATGATGAGAATCTGGGCAAAGACCGGCCTCGCACCTGTTCTGATCATGACAATCGCTGTCTTATTCGGATCGACCTCCTCTCAGGTCACGCACCACCCCAGTCCTTCGGATAATCTCATCGCGCGTTGGGAATGGGCGATGCGGGAAGCCGGAATGCAAAAGTCTAAAAACGGCTTTTGGATCGGCTACAGTATCAAGCGTTTGATGGGAGCACACCAGAGCATCTATTCGACGTATGAACACACCATAAGCAGCACCCGCTTTATCGATTTTGCAGGAGGTGACCCTCTCGAGAAAATTTTATCTAAAAAAATCACCTATGGCCCTCTCACCAACGATGAACAGGTAAAACACGAGGCCAAACGAGCGCTTAGTCATTTAGAGAGAACTGGCGAGTCCGAGCAAAAGGTCTGGAAAGATGTCGCTATCCTTTATAAATTTGGTTCGGGTCCTTCCAAAATCCCGATATCCATTCGTGTCTGCAACCTGTATATCCCATTCGATCCCGAAAGACTCTCCATATTCTGGCTGGATCAAACGGATGATGCCCAGAGCATCTCTATTTTGGAGGACCTCTATGAAAGCTCGAACCAGGAGAAACTGAAAAAAAGGATAATCTCAGTCGCTGGACTCCATAGGACTGGGGACCACGTGGTCTCATTTTTGGAAAAAGTACTGAAGAGCAGTGATCCCGATACTCTTCGTGCCAGAGCCGCCTCGGAGCTCGGCGACCAGGACCATGATCGAGCCGTAAAACTCCTTCATCAAGCCGCAAAAGAGGACCGCTCATTTGAAGTCCGCAAAAAGTCGGTCTACGGCTTAGAAGATATCAACCTGCCCGGCGCAGCCGATGCCCTTATAGACATCGCTAAAAACGGCAAAGACAGCGAAATCCAGAAAAAGGCGATCGACTCTCTTGCCGATATCGCCACCCAAAAAACAGCGACAGCGCTCAAGAATGTCGTCGACAACGATGAGGACACAGATATTCAGAAGAGGGCCGTTTATGCCTTGGAAGACCTTCCCGGTGACGAAGGAATCCCCTATCTCATCGAAATCGCCAAAAACCATAAAAAGGCAACTCTTCGGAAAGCTGCGATTTATTGCCTTGGAGACAGCAAAGATCCGCGCGCACTCCAGGCTCTGATCGAAATCATAAAAAGAAAACAATACTAATCTGAGAACCGACTTATAAAAAATCGAAATCTTTCTGCTTGCAGGCTGTTTTTCCTAATATCAGCTATAATGGCTACAAACTATCAGGTTATAAATTCCTCCACAGCCGATCCTGTCGATTCTTTGCGCTGCGAATAGGAAATCAAAGAAATAATCTTCGTTTCCGGTGAACTGAGTCGTTCTTTGCCGACAAATCAATAGTTTGTTTAAAGCCTTTTTAGCGGCTCGCGCAGGGATCATGAGGTCGTAAATTTTTGTCCATAATTCTTGATTTTCCAAGTTCCATATCCCTTTGCTTTTGGTTTTGATTGACCCTCTCCGTTCGTTATGCTACAAGCTAAATAGTTTGGATAATTCATACACAATGTGGAATCAATTCCAAAATAGCTATCGTAAAGTTCTATCTCAGACCGACCGTTTTTTAAAAAAATCATAAATAGATCAAAAAGAAAGGAGAAAGCCATGAAAAAAAGACCAGTTGGTCTTTTGATCTGCGTTTTGCTCATTCTCTCATCTTTTTCTGGCCCGGCATTTCAGAACGCAGCCAATATAGAGGATGCGCTTGAACCGGCGCTTGAATCCTGCACAAGTGTTATTGTCGGAAGGCTGGCCTCGGTCGACGGTTCGACCATGACCTCGCATTCCTGCGACAGCACCACGGATCGGACCTGGATCAATATCGTTCCGCACAGAAAGCATAAACCTGGAGATATGTGCCCTGTCTATTTCCAGCCCAAAAGGACCAAGGGGCCGAATGACCGTCCTTTAAAAAAAGGCGAGATCCCCCAGGCTGCGGAAACCTATGCCTACATCAACACGGCTTATCCTTGTATGAACGAGCACCAATTGGCCATCGGGGAAACCACCTTCGGAGGGAAAAGGGAACTCCGGAGCAAAGAGGGGATTATAGACTGTCCAGAACTTTACAGGCTGGTTCTTGAAAGGGCCCGGACCGCACGTGAGGCCATCCGTATTGCCGACGAATTGACTAAGACTTACGGCTACAACGATTACGGAGAGTGTTTTACCTTCGCCGATCCCCAAGAGACCTGGCACTTCGAGATTCTGGGTCCGGGGGAGGGAGAAACGGGGGCGGTTTGGGCAGCAGTGCGCATTCCGGACGATCATGTCGGAGTTTCGGCCAATGCCAGCCGAATCCGGCAGATCGACCTCAAGGACCCCGAAAATTATATGGCGTCGGACAATGTCTATTCCCTTGCCCAGGAGATGGGCTGGTGGGATCCCAAAATTGGAGAGCCTTTCGAGTTCTGCTATACCTATGCCTCACGCCGCAGCATGGGGAGCCGACGCCGTGAATGGCGGGTGCTGAGTCTGGTCGCACCGTCTCTTAATCTGGACCCCAATGGCGAAAATTTTCCTCTTTCCGTCAAACCGGAGAAAAAGCTGTCGGTCAGGAACGTTCTGGATATTTTTCGTAATACCTACCAAGACACTGTCTTCGACATGACCCAGACTCTGACTGTTGTCGACCGAGAGGGGAAGACCGTTAAAAGCCCGGTGGCCACTCCCTTCATGAACTCGGACTTGATGAGGCTTCTCAAGGTGCCTTATGAAAGGACGATTTGCTGTAAAAGGGCGACCTACCTTCAAATCACGCAATCGCGGAGCTGGCTGCCCGATCCCATCGGTGGCGTGGTCTGGCTGGGATACGATAATCCTGCCACCACACCCCATACTCCTTTTTATTGCGGGATTAGCCGGATGCCGGACTCATACATGATCGACGGCCGGGCAGAATTCCGCCGCGACTGCGCCTGGTGGGCCTTCCGCCGTGTGAGCCAGCTGGCCCTTCTCTACTGGCAGCCCATGAGCCAAGGAATCGCCAAAGTCTGGTCCTCAATCGAAGAAAAGGCATTCACTGATCAGCCAGAGATAGAAGCGGAAGCCCTTCAACTTTACAAGGAAAATCCAGCCCGAACCAAGGAGTTTTTAACCAATTACTGCGTGAAAACGGCCGAGGAGGCCGTGGAGCGCTACTGGAAGCTGGGGGACGAGCTCTGGGCCAGCTTCACACGCTATTTTTAACCCTTCGGGCGAGCCGATCCAACCTACCCAACTCTCACTACAACAGCTTTGTTGTAGCCCGGGAGGGGGGTTCCCTTGGCTCTTGAATACTCCAAGCTAATTGTCTCTTTTTCTTTAGGCCTTAATTTTGGAACAGGCTGGTTCGATTCCTGAAAAATCTGGGCCATTCAAATGTTGGACGAAAAATAGGCGCAGGCCCTGATGAATATCCCAATAGGGTGGTACCTTGAGGAGCGTCCCCCACTGGCTCATTCGTATCTCAGCGAATTGATGGGATCGGCAAAGGCGGCTTTAAACGACTGAAAACTGACGGTGACCAGGGCTAAGGCCAATGCTATCAGAGCAGACAAAAGAAATACATCAACGCCGATAGAGATCCTGTAAGCGAAGTTTTGCAGCCATCTATCCATGGCAAAATAGGCCACAGGCCAAGCCAGGACGTTGGCGATCAAAATCCATTTACCGAAATCCCGTGAGAGGAGCAGAAATATCCCTGAGGCCGATGCACCAAGGACTTTGCGGACGCCGATCTCCTTGGCCCTCTGTTCGGACGCAAAGGAGGCCAGCCCTATTAAACCGAGACAGGCCACAAATAATGCCAACGTTGTGAAGAGGCCGATAATTCCTCCAACCTTCTGATCGGCCCGATAGAGCTTGTCGAAATCTTCGTCCAGGAACGAATATTCGAATGGAAAAACCGGCGAATAATCCCGCCATTTCTCTTCCAGAAAAGAAAGGACTGGAGATATTTTCTCTCCGGCAATCCGAGCGGATAGGAAGCGATAATTTGAAGGAAGCATCTGGAAAAGGACAGGCCCGATGCTCTCATGAAGCGAGGCTAAATGAAAATCCTTCACAATCCCTACAACATTTCCCTTTTTGACGATGGCATCCTGCCGTCTCAAATCAGAAGGCCATATGATCTGCTTGCCGAGAGGTTGATCCCAATTCAGTTCTCTGACAGCCGCTTCATTGAGGATAAATGCGCTCTCCTCATCTGTGGCAAATTCTTTGGAAAAACCCCTTCCTGATACCATTTCTATTCCAAAGGTTTCGATGAAATCGTCATCCACGAAATACGTATCGAGACTGACATGCTGGTCATCCGGAAGCCCCTCGACGCGGTAGGCGATGCGGGTTGCCTGCTTCCCCGGTACGCATGAGGAGGCAGTCGCGGCCAATATGGAAGGATCTTTCAGCCATTCCGCTTTGATGACCTCATAGGACTTCCTGGCCTCCGCATCATTTATGGGGATGACCACCACCTGTTCCTTGTCGAATCCCAGGTCTTTGCTGCGCATGTAATGAAGCTGGTTCCGGATGACGACGGTTCCGATTATCAAGGCAATACTTATGGCAAATTGAGATACGACGAGGAACCGACGAAAAGAGCCGCTTCTGGCGCCTGTTCTCCATTTTCCTTTTAAGGCCCTGATAGGCTCGAAGGCAGATAAAAAAAGAGCTGGATACAGACCTCCCAGAATCCCCACGACGAGAAAGATACCGACTAATCCGGCTAAAGGAATGCCGCCGAAAAGGAAATCAAGAGGCAATTCTTTCCCTGTCATGGCATTAAAAAAAGGCCGCGATATTCCGGCCATAAAGAAGGCCAAGACAAGGCTCACAAATGAATATATGACGGACTCTCCGAGGAACTGCTTGACAAGCTGGAAACGGACAGCGCCCAGCACCTTCCTCATCCCCACCTCTCGAGCTCTTTTTGTGGAACGGGCCGTCGAAAGGTTCACGAAATTGAAAGCAGCGATCAACAGGATGAAAATCGCGATGGCCGAATATATATAGATGAAGGACATGCTGCCGTTGGCCTCGAGTTCTGCTTCTAGATGAGAATGGAGATGAATACTCTGGAGCGCTTGAAGTTCAATTGTTCTCAAAGAGGCCACTCTTTCGCCGTAGTTCTGTTTAACTACCTTCTGAAATTTAGCTTCCAGTTCAAGGGGATCTGTATTTTCCTGGAGTAAAACATAAGAATAGAAAGACAGGTATCCGGGATGCTGGAGAAATCGTTTTCCATAAAGATCTGATAACGTCTCTAGAGAGGCCAAAAAATCGAAATGAAAATGGGAGTTCGACGGGACATCTTCTATCACTGCATCGATGCGAAAAACGTGTTCATTGTCGATTCGCAAACTTTCTCCTACCGGATTAAGGTCCCCGAAATATTTTTTTGCCATGCTTTCAGTGATGACGACCGAAAAGGGACTTTTTAGAGCCACGGTAGGATTTCCTCTTAGGATCGGAAAGGTGAAGATCTCAAAAACGGTTGGATCGGCAAAGAAAAAACGCTCTTCAAAAAACTTCTTTTCTGCGTATTCAACCAGCAGCCTCCGATGGGGATAAAACCGGGCAGCCGCTTTCACTTCAGGGAGAGCGTCAGTGAACAACACGGCATAAGGCGCTCCTAGAGGAACGAAATGACTTTCCTCACCCGAAAATTGGCTGGAGGCTACCATTCGGTAGATTTTATTGGCCTGGCTATGGTAGCTGTCATAGCTCAGTTCATTCGAAACAAAAAGCAATATGAGCAGACAACAGGCCATTCCGACGGCCAATCCAACGATATTTATGGCGGAATAGACTTTATCCCTCCGGATAGTCCGAAGGGCTATTTTCAGATAATTTAAAAGCATATACGCCTCCTTCAAAATTACAGACGAAGAATAGGCAAAAAAAGTTCACCGCTAAATTTGGTGACTTAAATTTGGTGACAGGTAACTAAATTACAAAATATATAGGAATTCTAATTTAGTTACCTGTCACCTTTATTGTGTCACCTTTATTGTGTGTCACCTTTATTGTGTGATATAACCTTTTATTAATTTTTTCCGTAAATATGAGCGATGGTTAAGATTAAAGCATTCTCAAGAGCGAATATTTTGATTTTCCTTTTGGTTTTGCTTTTTGTCGTCCCAGGGAAAACTAAAGCTCAGGGCAGAGAAAAATATCCGCCGCTTATTCCTTATAAAACCGAAATGGTGCCTGTCATCGATGGCCAGCTCGACGACCCTGTGTGGCAGAGCGCTCCTCATGTCTCGGGATTCAAAACCTGGATGCCGGACTACGGCATCGACATGACGGAGAGTACTCAGGTCTATTATGCCTATGACCGGGAAAATTTTTACGTGGCCTTCCGCTGTTTCGACAGCCAGCCCGATAAAATCAAATCCTCGGTCTCCAACCGAGATAATATCGACCCGGATGACTGGGTCTGTGTGAACTTGGATTCCTTCAATGATCAGCAGTCTCTTTATGTCTTCTACTGCAACCCGGCTGGTATTCAGGGAGATGCCAAGGCAGAAGGAACTCAAGAAGACTTCACCGTGGATATGGTGTGGTTTAGCAAAGGGCAGATCAATGGAGACGGCTATACGGTCGAAATCCGGATTCCCTTCAAAAGTATTCGATTCTCCCATAAAAACCCGGTGGAGATGGGGGTCATCTTCGAGAGAAAGATCAGCCGTTTGACCGAGCTGGGTACCTACCCTCCCCTTGACCCGGCACAAGGGCCAAACTTCTACACCCAGACCGTAACCCTTCTTTTCGAGGACATCAAGAAATACACCCTTTTCGAGGCTCTCCCGGCTGTTACCTACAGTCGGCGGAGTGAAATCGAGGAAGACAATTTGGCTTCCCAAGGAGGCAAGGGGGATTTGAGCCTCACCGCCAAATACGGGATCACTCCCCGGCTGGTCTTCGACGGCACCATCAATCCCGATTTCAGCCAGGTAGAAGCCGATGCCGGTCAGGTGGACTTCAACCTCCGCTATGCTCTGTTCTTTCCCGAAAAAAGGCCTTTCTTTCTGGAAGGCCTGGAAAAATTCAATTTTGGAGGGTACGGTAGCAGCGACCCCCTTCAGGCCGTGGTACACACCCGCACCATCGTCGATCCGGTGTTGGGATTCAAACTTAACGGTAAAATCGGAGATAAAAACACCATCGCCTCCATCTATGCCGTGGATAGGTTACCCGAAGAGGCAAATACAGACTACGCCCATATCGGCATCTTCCGTTATAAAAGATCCCTGGCTCAGGACAGTTTTATCGGCGGATTCTACACCGGAAGGGAGCGGGAGAACGGATATAACAGGGTTTTCGGGCTGGATGGACAACTAAGGATAAACAAGTCCAGTATCTTCGGCTACCATGCATTCCAATCCATCAGCAAACAGGACGAGTCATCGGCCAGAGACGATGGCCATGCCTTCGGCCTTCACTACAATTACAGCACCAGAGATTGGATCATCATGCTTGGGCTACAGGATATCTCCGAGGACTTTCGTACCGAAACCGGATACATCACCCGCCCCGGGATTACCCGGCTCAGATCCGGAATCTTGAAAATGTTCTATCCCCGCTCGGGAATCATCAAAAGAATTGACCCCCTTATCCACAGCTACCAGACCAGAGATAAATTCAGCGGTCTGTACGAGACTTCCAACTCCCTGGATCTGAGATTCATCATGCCCCGTAATACCATGATCCTTTTTGGCTACCGATACTCCAATGAGATCTGGCTGGATGAAAAGTTCGGGACAAGCCGGGCACGAGTCATCGCCTCCAGCCAAGTCACAAAAAAACTCTCCATCGACCTGATTTACTATTATGGGAAAAAGATCCGCTATATCGATGATCCATACCAAGGAAAGGGAAGCGATTTGATTTCTTCACTGGCCTTTCTTCCCACCGAAAACCTTCACCTGGAATTGAGTCTCACCTATTCAGATTTCATCCGGGAGTCCGACTCCCGAAGAGAATATGACTACACCATCATCAGGAGCAAAAATACTTATCAAGTGAACAGATATCTTTTCTTCCGGGTCATCGTGGAATACAACTCCTTCCGGAAAAGGCTGATGACCGATTTTCTTGCCTCCTTCACCTATATCCCAGGAACCGTCATCCACATCGGCTATGGTTCTCTCTATGAAAAAATAAGATGGGAAGAGGGCGACTACAGACCCTCGGACAATTTTCTTGAAACGAGAAGGGGGCTCTTTTTCAAGGCCTCCTATCTGTGGAGGCTTTAGGCCCTTTTTAGCCTTTTCAGAACATCCACCCCAAAAATTTTCAGGTACTCCATCAAACCCCAAGTAAAGAAGACGATAGCGATAAAACGCTGTTCGGTCACCACGTCATACCCTGAATGATCGGCCACTCCCGCCACAACACAGGCACAAAGCAATAGGGTCCCGAGTATTTTCTGCCCCAAGTCCTGCCAGCCCCACCTGGTGACTTCGGCCAGCTGGAGCCCCACCCAGGCCAACACCCATCCCAAAAGCGCACCTGCCACAACATCCTGCGGCCAGTGCGCTCCCACAGCCACTCTTGAGATAGCGACCAGCGAGGCATAAAAAACTAAAAGCACACGTAGCCATCTCCTGGCCGTCGTCAGACCAAAAACACCGCACAGGATGAAGATCTGGGCGGCATGGCCAGAGGGAAAGGCATTGCGTTTAAGCACCGGTCCGATCAAGTGAAATTTATCGGCAGCCAGCATCGCTGGAGGCCGGGGCCAATCCAAGAGATGCTTCATACTTTGTCCAAATATCAAAAACAGAATGGAGGCGATAAGGACGGACCAGATGAGCACGGGTTTTTTATGAATCCAAGGAGCGAGGACTACGAAAACGATCAGACCGTTCCCAAGAAGGGAAAGTAGAGCCCAGAACTTGTCCGGAAAAACGTGGGCCAAACCATTGAGGAGCAGAAAAAGACTGCGGTTCAAACCGCCCGACTGGATAATCAGCAATATAACCAGACATAGGGCAGGAACCGTCCAAACCCAAAAAGGACCAGCTTTCATCTCCATTCGCTTTTCAGATGTATAGAGCGGATCATGCATCATATTTCTCTTTTTGACTCAGCTAAAAAATGTCTCTTGAATCTCCTTAGGTGGAGGAGGTGTCAAACGGCTGACAGCGACAAACAAAATGAGTGAAATAAAACCTCCGAAGATGGCCGGCCAAATTCCTCCAATCCAATTATCGAGGGTTCGATATTTCAGGTAGCCCAAAATATACCAAAAAACACAGCTGACCGCCCCACCTATGATGCCGGCGATCCCTCCCTCTCTAGTCCCCCGGGGCCACCATAGGCCGAGAAGGAAAGGGAAGGTAAATGCAGAAGCCATCAGGCTAAAAGAAATGGTGACAATCCATAAAATGGCGGCCGGTGGCTTGAGCGCGACAAGGAGCGAAAGCAGGCCGATCACCAGAGTGGTCATCCGGGCTATCTTCAATCCCTTGCCATGCTCGACGGCCCGACTTATGTATCTGACGAAAATGTTTTCCACCACAAGGGATCCGGCTAAAAGAAGGATGGAGTCGATGGTGGACATCATGGCCCCTAACACAGCAGCGATTATCACTCCTCCGATCAGGGGAGGCAGCAGTTGAGAGACCATGGTGGGCACGGTCAAATCCGGCCTCGAAAGCGTCGGGAGAAGAACCCCGCCCGCAATGGCCACCAGGGTGGCAGAAAGATAGACGAAACTCTGGAAAACGATGGAATAGACCAGGGCCCTCTTGAGGGTTCTATCATCTTCCGGAATGAGGAATCTGGTTACAGAAGCCGGAGAACCTCCGATCTGGAAAAAACCCCAAACGATAAATGCCGAAACGACCCAGACCGCCGGCATTTTTCCGAGAAAGGAGATGGCCCCAGGATTGAGCCGGGCATAGTGTTCGTGCATCCCTGCAAACCCTCCTGCAGCCTGAACCGCCAAGGGTGCCAATATGGCAAATCCCAGAATCATAATTAATCCCTGAATCAGATCGGTCCAGGCAACGGCGAACATGCCTCCCAGTACAGTATAGAGGACCACGATACCGCCGAAGACGATCAGTCCGACCCAGTAGGGCATTCCGAACAGGACCTCGAAGATATTGCCGGCGGCCTTGAGCTGGGCAGCGATCATCGGAATGAAGGCGACCAGCATGATGATGGTGCAGGAGAGGCCGGCAACAGAGGAATAATAACGGGCTTCGAAAATATCCACCAGGGTTACGCTTTTGATACGGCCGGCTATCTTCCGCAGGCGGTTGCCGAGCAGGATATATGAGAACCAGGGAGCTGCCGCCGACGAAACGGCCGCCGGCGTAAAATTGTATCCCAGAATTTTTTCAGTTCCCACTGCTCCCATGTAGGTGCTCCCGCTCATTTGAGTAGCTGAGAAGGAAAAACCCACGGTTGCCGGGCCGAGTTTTCCCCTGGCGATGAAATAATCCCTTTTGGATTTGACCTTCCTATTGAACCAGAAGCCCAGAAGCAACACGAGAAAAAAATACAGACAGAGAACGATCATGTATTGTGCCGTAAGACCCATTTTTACCTAAATGTCCGTTGCCCCTACCTTCCTTTTTTCACATAGAATAGGGCTGCTCCGATAATGTAGATGTACCCAAAATAGGCTAGGATCCAAACCCCCCAATCCAGATTGGCCGGCCCCGACGGCCACTTCAAAAGAAGAATCAGGCTTCCCCCTACCAAAAACACAGCCATCAGAAAAATCGACACGAGGGGAAGCTTTTCTTTTTTATCGATGAGTCCCTCCTCCTCCCGAAACACCTGACATCACTGCCACACATCCTTCAGCACCCGGAGGATATTCTTGCCCATCACTTTCGAGATATCTTCATCCGTGTAATCATTTTTCACCAGCCATCTCAAGATGTTTTTCGATCCCTCGGTGGGATTTTCGATACCCTTGACATAAGGGACTTCCTCGAACGGAGGAGCCGCCTGCCGATCCTCGCTCCGTCCCTGGTGGGATTGGTCGATGGAAAGGGCTTCGGCAAACACATGGTGCAGGCCGACGTGGTCACCATAGAGTGTATCTGGTCCAAAGGCGACATGGTCGATCCCGACCAATTCCTTGATGTATTCGAAGTGCTCCATGAAGGCCTCGATGCTGTGGCGGGGATTTTTAGAAGTCATCGTGGTATGAGGCGCTGCCTCGATACCGATAACCCCGCCCTTTTCCGCACAGGTCTTCAAGACTTCATCCGGAGCCAGTCTTTTGATATTCCACAGGCTTCGTGCCCCCGTGTGGGTCAGAAAGATGGGCTTTTGGCTGGCGGAGATAACATCCAGGGTTGTCTGGTCACTGGAATGGGAGCAGTCTATGGCCATGCCGATCTTGCTCATCCTCTCTACGGCCTGATATCCGAAGCTCGTCAGCCCGCCATCCCGTGGCTCCCGCAGACCTGTCCCCAGCTGGTTGGATTCGCTGTAGGTGATGCCCATGACCCTGACGCCGAATCCATACAGGATTTCAATCCGGTCCAGTTCGTTTTCAATCATGGCCGCACCCTCCTGGGCACAGATAAGGGCCACCTTCCCTTCCTGGTGGGCTTTCACAATGTCCCCCACTTTCTCGCATTTGATGATAAAATCTTGATGGGTCAGATCACACAGTCTCATTCCCAAGTCATAGATGACATCGCTCCATTTCCAACCGTGCTTGGAGGTGATCATGGCCGTGCCGTCCATGAAATTATCGAACACAGCATCCCAATAGGAGTCCGCCAGCGCTGCGTAGGCGGTGTAGATCCTCACTTCTTTTTCATAGGCCGTGGTCTCCCGAATATCGGCAGGGAAAAGATGGGGATGCTCGTGAAGGGATATCATGATGATTTTTTCGGCCAGCTCGAGAGATCTTTTCTCCTGATCTGCCGAAAGAGGAATAAGGTAGGGTTCGAAAGGGCTCTCCCCCTTCAAGAGCTCGAACTCTTTAAAGTCCCGTCCTTTCTCGAGATAATCGAAAGACTGATAACCTGAATATTTTTTATGAATTCCCATGACACGATCCTCCTGATAAGGACTTAAAAAAAGATTTTATCCCAAAGTGACGGGGAATAAAATGCGAATCATGGTGTAGGGAAATGCCGGTGCGACATCGAAGATTTAGCCTTCCTGAACCTTCCTGCGAGGGAACAAAAGGGGACGTTCCATTCAGGGACACTCTATAATTTATCATTGATAAAATTCCAAGATTGAAATATAGGGTGTCCCCAAATGGGACGTCCCCATATTGTCGACGAGAATGTATTGAGGCTGTTCCCCTCACTTTGGCGAAACCTCTGAAAAAATTGCGGGTCCGGAAATCCTTGAATTATCCATGCTAAGTTTATCCGCCAGCATCATCGTTTTTTGGACGGAAAAGGATAGGCCTTCTTACTGTGTGAAAGCCGGCAGCTCACCAGACCCTCCAGGATTTTCAAGGATACCCAGGCAGGGTTGACGACCGGAATGCCCAAGGCCTCCTGCACCTTATCCGAAATCCCCATAAAGGCCATGCTCATGCATCCGAGGATGACGGCTCCAGCCCTGTCTTCTGTCATAGCCCTTTGGCCTTCCTCAATGATGCGTGCAGCGGTTCTGGCTGCCTCATCTCTCAATTCGAGAACAGGGATATTGACCGAACGCACAGAGGCCAGTTTCCTATCCATCCCTGATATTCGTGCCAGCTTCTCGAGCGAAGGCACTACGGAATCCATAACGGTCACGACCGAAAATCTGTTCGCAAGCATGGAGGCGACATGCATGGAAGCCTCTCCGGGTCCCACAACCGGGATCGTTACCATCTCTCTGAGGGCATCAAGACCCGGATCTCCGAAACAGCCGAGAATCACGCCATCATAACCGACTTTTTCGGCCTGGACAGCCTTTTCGACAGTCTCTGGAACGGAAAGGTATTCCTCCCAGGCCGATTCGATCGATGGCGGGCCTTGTTCGATATCGGTGATATGCACCTCCGTATCCCTGAGAGCCCAGGACTGCAGCATATTTCTCCGTCTTTCCAGCTCTTCTATCCCCAGGCTGGTCTTCGACAAGGTCCCCGGAACAATGTACAAAACCTTCACCAATTCCCTCCTTCTATAGGAACCGCCTAGTATGCTCGGCTAAAAATGCGCCAACCTCAGAAGTCTCGAACGGCCAGGCATAGATCATCTCCACGTGAGGATGTTTCTCTCGGGACCTCCCGATGGCTAGGGGAATATCCCTTTCCGAGTGATCTCCGCCCCTCGTCATCATCGGCGTCAAGATAATGACTTTCTCCACTGAATGGGAGACGGCCTCATCTATAGCCTCTTCCACCGTCGGGGAACAGAATTCATTGAATCCCACGATGACCTTCTTCCCGAGGATGTTTTCTATTTTCTGAGCGATCTCCTGTGACGCATAAAAAAAGGGATCGTTTCCCGGAGTCCTCGGCCAGCGGAGCATCTTTTCCTCCAGCTCGTCATGCCGTTTTTGCAGGACCGCCCTTTCCTGCCCCGACGCATGTCCAAGACGATGGTGAAGGCTGAATAGTTCCATCGTCTCTTCACTCGGAAAATCCTTGGGCGGGATTCCATGCATGGCTAAAATAACGGCAATACTCATTTTGTCCTCTAAACGGTGCAAATTTTTCTTACTCATTTTTTCAAATAACCGAAGCCCAAGTCAACAGGGAACGTGATTTTTTCCATGCAGCAAGTGAGTTTAAGGAGCACTTAGTGGAATGTTCCCAAATGTAGCAGGGTGGTTCTTCAAGGAACGTCCCCATATGACAAATTTGTAGGGTTTCAGACAATATTGTAGGATTTTTTCAAAGATTAAAATGATTATTTCATTTATTTTCTACAAGATAGATGATGGCACATGATTTGCATTATAGTCGATCTCGACAATGAGAAAGGAGGTTCGAATGAACATCAAAAAAACATTGACTCTTGTGGGATCCATGATGATCCTGGGTTTCGGGCTTGTTCTCGCTGATGAAATCCCTCAAAAAACCACTCGCAATACCTTCAAAAACAGGGTAAAATTGGACTTTCAGGCAGGTCCATTTTTCGTCGATGAGAATGGAGACGGTATCTGCGACTTCGCCCGGGACCATGACAATGACGGGATCCCTAACCGTCAGGACCCTGATTGGGATAGACCCCAGGATGGCTCGGGCTTCAAGGGAAGAAATGGAAACAATTCTTCCAACCCATCCGGGAACAAATTTGGTTTCCGCGGGGAAAACGCCTGGAAAAATCAATCCCTCAAACAGAACCGCAGAAATTTCGGCAGCGGCATTTGTGACGGCCAGGGCCCGAAGGGTCAGGACAGCGGAAAAGGAAACGGCCGAGGTTGAAGGAAAAGGGGCCCCGCCCCTTTTCCTATCCTGAAGGTAAGAGAAAATGAAAAAACTGATAGCGATAGTTGCTCTCGCCATATTGGGAAATTCGTTCCTCACGGCCGGTTCATTTACCCTGTCCTTCACTCAGAACATGACCGACAATCTTTTCCAGAACAGGTTCTCCGAAAATGATCAACTCTCCGCTCTGAGCTTTTATGTAGACACGAACCTGTCCCAGTGGTCTCTCTATGCCGAGGGCAGCTATTCCTACCTGTACCAAAATTCGAATCTCGCCACCTATATACAGGATGCAGGGATCGATTATCTCTATCCCCTCAACGAGAAATCGGCCTTCTATTTTTCACTAACCGGACGGGGAGCCCTTTACCGCTCCGATTATTCCGATTTCAATTACTTCTCGGCCAATTTCTTTGCAGCCTTCAAGAGTTACTTCAGCCCGACCTCCATCTTCAAATCGAACTACTCTTTGGAGTATAAAAACTATCGAGATTCCCTTTATGACTTCCTCAGCCATTCGGTAATGATCTCCTTGGACAAGTACTTACAAACAAGAACCACTCTGAGAGGGGAGGTCGATTGGGGATACAAGGACTTTTTTCACCCCTATATCAACGAAGACGGACTGCAAGTGGTCGAAGGGAATAACTCGTCGATAGGAGACAAATGGAGAGGGCCCCATGGACAAGGCCGACATTATTATCAGAGCGACATGATAGTTACAGAAAATGGAAGCCAAGGAATCCAAGTCCTATCCTTAGCGGGCCTGATTGCACAAGGGCTGGGAAGCAAGGTCGGTCTGCGTGTTGCTGGAATGAAGCAATGGGTGCTATCCGGTCAAAATCCCTTTGCCTTTATCGAGGAATTCTACGCCGTCGAAAATCCTTCTTACGATCGGTTCTCTTGGGAGGGTTATAACCTGGAAGCCCAATTGACCCTTCTCATCCCCTGGAATGTCCAGCTCAAAATGGGGTATACTATCTCGGAAAAGGAATTCCCAGGGATCGAGAGCCTCGACCTAGAGGGCAATCTTCTAGGAATCACGAGAAAAGATCAAAGGAATCAAGTCCAAGTGAAAGCCGAGAAGGTCTTTCCCCGTTTTTCAATTTTTCTATCCTACTTTTTTATCGATAACAGCTCTAACGATCTGTACTTTGACTGGAACGGCCATTTTTTCTCCTTGGGTATCGAATGGAATATTCCTCTGGGGGGCGAAAAATGAAACGGCAAACTAGTTGGATGCGGACGATGGTCCTATTTGCAGCCGTTTCTTCCTGCTTTGGCCAAAACATCCAGCACTTCTACAATGTGGACAAAGAAATTCGGTTGGATGGGACCATCCAGAAGATCATAATGGAACCCCGTTATAAAGATACAGCCCCTTTCTTGATCGTCATCCTGGAAGAGAAAGATACCAAAAAAATCTATCACGTCGAGATAAGCCCTGTCTGGTTTTTCGACCACGACTTTTACCAAGGTGAAAATCTCGCCGTCACAGGCTCCCTGTACATATCGAACGAAAACACCCTGAATGTTATCGCCAGAGAAGTGCGATCCAGAGGAGAGATACTCATCCTTCGGGATAAGCACGGATTTCCCAATTGGCAGGGGGGCAAGGGGCAGATGCAGAGAAAGGGGAAAAGAAAAGGCAAGCGTTATTGAAAAAAAAAGACCTTTTTTTATTTTTTTTTCTCCCTCTAATCGGAATCATCGTCATTTTTTTTGTCATCTCTTCGCTGAATCGATCCTTTATCAGGACTAAAGTCGAAGAACTCGTCAAAGAACAGCTTCAAGCTACAGCTGGAATTCTCAAGGTCAGCCTGTCTCATTTCCTGAACGAAGATTATCCTTCAGAGAAAATATTCGATCTCTATTCAGGAGAGGAGAACATCTATTATATGGCGCTCTTGAATGAAAAAAAGGAAATCCTTGGTTGGCGTTCCCGTTTCGAAGCCTTCCTTCCTCTATCCCAAAAAGAAATCGAAGAAAAGGAATCTTGGATCATCGATTCCCCTGCAGGAAAAATATTCAACATGTTCAGCCCCTTCACCGTATCCGACCGGAAAACTTATTACATCTATCTTGGATACTCCCTTTCTAACCTGGAGGAGATGATCGGACATTCGCGGCGGAATTTTTTCATTCTATTCGCCATTATCGCTGCGATCGGTATCATATTTTTCTTGGGGATTTACCAACTCCAGAATTATTATCTACAGAAAGAAAAAGAGGCCGAAACAGAACGAAAAGAAAAGCAAAAGTACAGGGAAATCTCGGCCTTTACCTCAGGGATAGCCCACGAGATCAAAAATCCTCTCAACAGCTTGGCTCTTCTTTTCGAGCTGCTGGAGAATAAAATTCCCGATAATCTCAAAGAAGATGCACGTCTGGGAGAGAAGGAAGTCCAGAAAATATCTCGAATCATCGATCAATTTTCAGCGGCCCTCGAGCCCATGAGCCTAAAAAAAGAGAAGTTTTTGCTGAAAGACCTGGTGTCAGACGTCAAAGAATCCGTCGGCACGGCCCGCGATAAACGAGAGGTGAAGATCGAATACCAAGGAGAAGAAACGATATCCCTTTACGCAGATAGAGGCTTGATGGGCCAAGCCATTTTGAATATGTTCCAAAATTCACTTCGGGCTACCGAGAAGGGGACGATCGTGATCAAGGCTGATAAAATCAGGAAAAAAATTTATATCGTCCTTCAAGATCCCGGAAGAGGAATGACAGAAGAGGAAAAAGATCGCATTTTCGAACCGTTTTTTTCCGGAAAAAAGGAAGGGATGGGCATAGGGCTCTACCTTACCAAGAAAATCATCGAAGCCCATGAAGGCAAAATTGATTTTGAAAGCCAATTGGGGAAAGGGACCATCTTTTCGATCCAGATGCCGGGAGGCTGACATGGAAAAGGGAAATCTTTTGGTCATCGAAGATGACCCTCTGCAGAGAAAATTGATCAAAGAAAATCTTAAACAGGCCGGTTATGCTGTTTATGAGGCATCCACAGGAGACGAAGCTCAGGAAATATTAACCGATTTCCCGATCGACGTCGCCGTCGTCGATTACAAGCTCGATGGCGAAACGGGTATCGATGTTATCCAGAAAATTTTGAGCCAAAATCCGATGATAACACCTATCATGGTCACTGCTTATGGAAACGTGGAAAACGCGGTGGAAGCTCTGAAAAAGGGCGCTTATGACTATATCGTCAAGCCCATCGACTTCAAGAAATTTCTTCTGGTTATTGAAAGAGCCCTGGAAAGACAGAAACTGAAAAAAGAAGTATCGCTTCTTCAGAGCTCACTCGAGGAAAAATTCAGCTCCAAGAATTTCATTTTTTCCTCCAGCGAAATGAACGAGGTCGCACTCCTCACGGCTAAAGCCTCCAGGAGCGAAGCCACTGTCCTTATTTCCGGCGAGACCGGAACCGGAAAGGACTTGGTGGCCAAGACCATCCACTTTTCCTCTTCCCGAAAAAAAGGGCCTTATCTGGCAGTCAACATCCCTTCATTGCCGGAAACCCTCATCGAAAGCGAACTTTTCGGTTCAGAAAAAGGAGCTTTCACAGGTGCCCACGAGAGAAAGACAGGGAAATTCGAAGCGGCCTCAGGGGGAACCCTGTTCTTGGATGAAATAGGCGACCTCCCCCAGCAACTCCAGGTAAAGCTTCTCCGTTTTCTTCAGGAAAAAGAATTTTATCGCCTGGGTTCTTCCCAACCTATCAAATCGGATGTGAGGATCGTCGCCGCCACCAACAGGGATCTGGAAAAAATGATGAAGGAGGAAAAGCTGCGCCCCGACCTCTATTACCGCTTGAACGTGATCCGCATCCACGTCCCACCTCTGAGAAAGAGAAAAGAAGACATTCCTCCCCTGGTGGATCATTTTATCCGTAAATTCGCCGAGAAGGAAAAGAAAAAAATAGAAGGGATCTCGGCCGAAGCCATGAACCTTCTTCTTCGATACTCCTTTCCGGGAAATATCAGGGAACTGGAAAATGTCCTGGAAAGAGCAGTGGTGTTTTGCGAGAGAGAGATGATCACCTCCCCGGATCTGCCTGTCTATTTGAAAGAGCAGAAAGAAGAGGAAGCGATCCAGACCGGAGGATCACTGACAGATAAAGTCAAGAAATTCGAGATCATGGAAATCAAAAAGGCACTGAGAGAAAACAACGGAGTCAAAAGCAGAGCGGCGAGGGCACTGGGTATCACCGAGAGGATGTTGGGGTACAAGATGAAAATTTACGGCCTTTTGTCCTTAGACAAATCGTAATTATTTTCAAGTCTCTTTTTCAACCACTCTGCAGATTTCGCAAACTTGTGAGCTTTATTCAGGCGCCGCAAAACCAGCTCTGTGTCATTCTCTTCCCTGGGGATGACATGCGTAACACGCTTGGCTCTCGTACACATATCCTGTGACATCCTGGTGCTCGTTGTCCATGCGCGTCTTATCGTGTGTGTGACAGGCGAGGCAAGAAAATTGCTTGAAATTGCTCGAAATGTGGCAGTCGGAACAACTGGCGCTGGCATGATTTCCCGAGCCTAACGGAAATTCGTGGTCGAATACGGCCTGGGACCATGAGAAGTGGGTAGGATAGTGACAGGTTTGGCAATCGGTCGGGAATCCCGCCGCCCCGTGATTCGGATCGGTCGTCGAATCGTAATCCTGGGCGTGGCAGCCATAACAGTTTCGTGGTAGATCGTATCCTCTCTGATGACATCGGGAACAATCCAGCTGGGTGTGCGCTCCTCGCAGCATCCAGATGGAGGAGTGATCGAAGGAGGCGCTTTCCCACGAAACAGAGGCCGTGCCATGGCATATTTCGCAATCGGTTGGAAAATCGAGCGCCTGGTGGTTGGGATCGTCTGTCCGGTTGTAGTCTTCCTGATGACAGGAGATGCAGGAGGAAGGCAGTCCGGCGAACTGGTTGTTCACATGACAGCCTGTGCAGTCGAGGGTTGTATGCACGCCTTTCAGGACAAACCCCTCGTGGCTAAGATCCCCGTTCTCCCAGGAAGTCGCCCCATTACCGTGGCATATCTCACAGTCTGTGGGGAAATTCAACGCCTGGTGGTTAGGATCGTCTGTCCGGCTGTAGTCTTCCTGGTGACAGTTGATACACTCGGAAGGGATCCCTGCATACTGGCCGCCGGCATGGCAGTCCGAGCAGCGGGCTGACCTGTGCCGTCCTCTCAAGATAAAAACGGAATGATCGAATTCCGCACCCTCCCAGGAATTGGCGTTCGTGCCATGGCAGACTTCGCAGTCGGTGGGAAATCCCGATGCTTTGTGGTCGGGATCTCCGGCGCTGTTGTAGTCGCCGAGATGGCAGGAGACACATGCCGAAGAGAGGCCGGGATACTGAACGGCGGCATGACAGTCCGTACATTCTGCTGTTTTGTGATTTCCCCTCAAGACAAAGCTGGCATGAGAGAAGGCAGCTCCTTCCCAGCGGCTGTTACTCCGATGGCAAAGCTGGCATTGGGTGGGGAATCCGGCCGCCATATGATCCGGGTTTCGGGCCTCGCTGAACTCCTCCTCGTGACAATCGACGCAGTCGACGACAAACCTTTGGAATCCTTCCTCCCCATGACAGTCCACACAATCCAACGTTTTATGCACGCCTCGGAGTGAATACCCTGTTGCACCCAAATGGTTCCATTTATTGGGTGCGACGTTTTTCCAGGAAAAGGGAGTATGGCAGTCCCCGCAGTGGAGTCCCAGCCTCAGTTGATGCCTGTCGTCCTGGCGGCGCATCCAATGGCAGGCTTCGCAAGCTGTTGGCGTTCCTTCCAGGATTCCGTCGAGATGGCATTCTCCGCAGGAGACTGTCCGATGCCTGCCGACAAGAGGAAAATTCGTCTTGTCATGGGTCTCAACCGTAAACCGGGTGTGCTCCTGTTTCTGTCCTAAACCAGGTTTCGACCCCCAAATCCAAAACGACACAAACACAACGGTCATGAAAAGGATGGCTTTTTTGTTATCTCGAAGCATTCTTTTATTATTTCTCATTTCCGAAAGATTATCCTCACGAAGAATAGATGCTGGTTGGCTTCTGTTTGGAGAAAATATTCATATTCCAGAGAAAAAGCGAGAGTCTTGTCGATGGGAATGAAAAAATAGGTCGAGAGACTCTTGTAATCATCCAGGTGAATGATCCGTGGTTCCTGCCCATTGTTGTCATACCGCAAGCCATTGAAGGTGTTCGAAAAGCTGGCATTCCAGGAGACCCTGCCGAAGTCTTTGGAGACGGAAAAGTAATAGGAGTCGGACTCGGAAATTTCCCCGCGGTTGCTGGCGTAGGAGCCGTATACCGTCCATCCCGTATGCATGATGTTTTGATAGGAGCCGCCGAATCTCCAGGTGTGGTTGCGGATATTCTCGTCCCTTTGTTCGCTCTCCTGGCGCGATACGTACAGACGGATTCCTCTGGCGGGCTTGTAGCTCAGGCGGGCTCCGTACTGCGACGAGTAATAGTACCGCTCCAGCTCCTGGTCATTGAAGGAAGGATCTTGAGACGCCTCGAGGACGTATTGATGAAAATCCAGACCTCTCCCCGAGCTGTAATGTCCGGTAAGGTCCACGGTGTCGGTGATATCCACGCGAGCGTTCAAGAAGATCCTGGAAAGGCGGTCTTCCGTGCGGATCGGGGAGCCGAACTCGTATTCTATATTTCCATACAGATACAAAAATCTTCTCACCGGAAAGAACCCGCCGGCATGCAGGTACTGCCGTTCTGTCCTGCCGGAAAACCGGACATGGTTGTAGCTGAGGGAAAGGTTTTTGCCTAGACTGCCCAGATACCTAGCGAACAAGCCGAATTTTTGATAATCCGTATCCACCCGGTTGACATAGACGCTGGATTCCAAACCCGCGTATCCCCCCACCAGCAGGTCGGGAATGGGTTTGTATCCGACGACACCTCCCAGAAGCTGTCCGATACCGGTCGTGTCATAAAGGTTCATCTGACCTAAGGAAGCGAACCAAGGGCTGGTCTGTTTTTCATAGCTTAGGCGCACGTCGTAAAGGAGGACCTGGTTCCTGCCGGGCTCGCTGAGCCTCAGACGATCCCTGGCATCCAGGCGCAGGGTCCAGCCATCGCCCCGCCGGTTGAGCAGTTCTAGATTCAGCCGTGTGCTGGCTTGGTGAAAAAAAACACTCCCCTCGTAGGTGGAGCCGAACCAGTCGAGATATAAGGCTCCCCGCATATAAAAATTTTCGCCGTCTTCCTGGGGAAAAAGAGACCCCGAAAGAAGAAAGAAAATGCAGACGAACAGAATGATTCCCGCCTTATTCATGGATATTCTCTCTTTCCCAGATGTCAACACGCCAGTCGCTCTGAGTGTGGCATTCCAGGCAGCGTTCCTCGCGGCCGGGATGGGGAGAAGTGTGGCAGGAAAGACATCCCGACTGTTTGAATAGATAAGAACGGAATTTTTGCTTCGCGACCGTGTTATCCTTTCTGTGGCACAGGCGGCAATCTTTTATTGTCCGGTGGGCTCCCTTCAGAACGGCGCCGGTCTCTTCGTGATCGAATTCCTCAAGATCGAGGGGAACCAGAGGAACGTCCTCACCCTGGTGTTCCGCGTGGCACACTGCACAGTCTTCTCCTTTGTCGCGGTGGTATCCCCGGCCTTCCGAAATTCTGAGGGAGATCTCCTGGTGGCAGGACAGACAATGCGATGGCTGCACCTCCAATTCTGCATCATGGCATTTATCGCAGTTCTTGAGGCCGGGGGATTCGGCATGATACCGGCTCAGAGGGCCGGGAGCATCGGAAACACCGTATTTCATCTGGGCCAGAAGCGACAAGGTCAAAAGGCCGAGAGGAACGACGAACAACGCGGCCAAAAGTTTCGGCCCGCGTTTCTTTTTCTTCATCATCTGAGAAAATCCATTCGTTAGCCCTTCAACTCTTTCGCCGATAAAATCGAGAATGACTGATCATTGTTGAAAAAGACATCCTTTTTGTACATTTACTCGAAGAAGACAAGGTTTTTTTCAAGCTGACTTCAAACGCTTCCTTCGAGTTCATGGCCTGTCCATTCCTCTTGAAGAAGGGGAATTTGAGAAAAAAGAGGGGCTGCCGGAGCAGCCCCTCTTTAAAGCGGACGACCAACGCCATCGTTATTTTTCCCTGTTGACCGGTACAATCCGAACGATCGATCGGTCAACATTCGAAGCACTAAGCGTCAGCCATCCTCTATTCTATCCCGATCTTCTCTACTTGATTCTCCTCAACTCCACGCCCATCGGCATGACAAAGGGGCCGACAGCGTAGGGACGCATCATCTCGTTGTCCTCGTGCTCCACGATGTGGCAGTGCCAGACGTAAATGCCGGGCACGTCGAACCTCGCCTTGATGCGGGTGATCTCTCCCGGATAGGCGATGACCGTGTCTTTGAATCCGGATTCCCAAGGTTCGGGGGCATAAGATGCACCCCCAATGGGTTGTCGGTCCACGACTTCGAACTGTACCAAATGGACATGGATGGGGTGGGCGTCTTCAGTGAAATTGTAGATCTCCCACACTTGAATAGCACCGACTGGCGGGTTCTCGGTAATAAGGTCGTTCCAGAGAAGAGGTGTCGTTGTCATGGTCGCCGTATCATAGGTTCCCAGCAAAGCGGCCGCAGGACCCGCAGCGGGATACATCGGGTCTTCTTCTTCGTTGAGGCTCAGCTGGTAGCGGTTGACGGTTTCAGCACCGAGAGGTGCGATGGACGGTAAAGCTAGTTCATCAGGGGGTGTGCTCGTATCATCTACGGGACCTCCGCTCACGACGAATTTCATGACCAATCCGGTTGATTCGTAATCGGAAATATCCTCTAAAGTGATCCCTCCGAAGGGGGCGTCCGGTCCGTCGTTGACCAGATAGATTACGTCTCCGTCTTCGTATCCGGAAAAATCGACGATGACATCGGCTCTCTCGGCCGGCCCCATGAGCAAGTGATCGAGTTCCACTGAAGCGGGAAGAAATCCTCCTTCGGCGCCGATCTGCCAGAAAGATAGATCCGAACCATTGAACGATGAATTATTCCCTCTGGGTGTTTCGGTCATCTTGAGGACCAGAAAACGGGAGTTGCAGCCGTTCAAAAACCGGAACCGGTATCTCTTTCTTTCCACATTGAGATAGGGCCATGTGTAGCCGTTGACCACCATCATGTTGCCGAAAAACTCAGGCTGCCAGATGGGCGGTATCAGGCTGTCGGGGATATAAGGCCCGGGCCACCCCGGATAGTCAAAAAATACCCTGGTGTCCGGATAAAACAGGGATCCGTCAGCGTTGAAGGAACGGTCCTGGATAACGATGGGGATTTCGCCGTATTCACCAAAAGGATCATCGCCAATTCCGGGAGCCGGTCCTGGAAGAATGCCATCGGCCACATCGTCCGCTCCACCGCGGATAAGATAGAATCCGGCCGGCCCGGCGTAGACGTTGACCCTGGTCATGCCCAGGGTGTGGTCATGGTACCAAAGAGTGGTCGCCCGCTGGTCGTTGGGATACTTGAAGCTGACCGTGCCTGGAGACCAGCTCTCGCCATACTTGGCTTTGAAATAATCGTAAAAGGTCCCCGTAGTGGCATACCCTGCCGGGATGTTGTTGGCATTGGGTAGATACCACGCTTCCGGGTAACCGTCGAACTGCTCATAGGTGTGGGCGCCGTGAACATGAGTGATCATTGGGATTGGCCCTGTGTAAGGACCCGGGGTCGTGGCGAAAGCAGGACGTGTATCACGCCCCGTCAGGCCTCCGGGAGGATTGGCCCAGTGGAGTGTGGGGTCCACGGGCAGAAGATGGGGAAGATAATTTCCCATTTCATCCTTCAGGTCGTTTCGCCACAATATCTGGGCTTCTTTCCCATAGGTGGCCTCGATAGTGAAGGCGGGGTAGTGAAAGGTGCCGCCTTCGGCAACCGTACCCGGAAAATCGATCGATCCGTAGCTCCACACTGTTGTGGGCGGGATCGCGTTTCCATTGATATCTTGAGCAGGCAAGATCTGCTGCTGGAATTGACGTACGGCAATCCTGTATTTGTCCTTGTTCTTATTGGACCCCCTGCTCAATGGCATAGCCGGCGGTTTGACCAAAGCAGTCACAAATTTTGGGACATCACCCGGTAAGAGCGATCCTCCCATTATGGCCTGCAGACGAAATATGCGCCCTTCTCGGTCAAATCTATTTTCCTTGGATTGGGAATGCAGCACGAATCCTGCTCCGACCAAGGAAAGGACAGCAACGAAAACCATAAATTTCGTAAAAAGCTTATTCAATTTTTCATCTCCTTTTTGTAAATGTTCTTAAACCCTGACCATTTTGACTAAGTCCGTTTTTTCCCTTAAACTCTTTTGCACCTCCTTCTCCCAGGGAAAGGTGTCGTTCGTTGAAGATATTAACGGGGGTGTTTTCTTCACCCGGAAACTCTCCTTCCTGAGCGTTAACAATATCATAATGTTTATTAAATATATAGATTCTATCGTTATTGTCAAGTCTTTTTTTTAAATTTTTTATCTCTGTCCCATACATCACAAAAATATTATTCTGATTACCCAATGTGAGGATTACCGGAACTCGGTCTATTAGGCCAGCTGCCGGAGTTTTTTCAGCCGAACGGCGAATGGCGGAGGCATGGTTAGATAAAACAGAAAAGGGATATCTAAATGCAGATCCAGATAAATGGAGCGGCAAATACACACGGACCTGGGGAAAATACGAGATTAAAAAGAAGATCTCTAGGCGGGAATCCGGCTTTCGGATTTTCTCAACAACGGGATGGTGACGTTTCTTTCTTCATAAAGAAGCTCTATCACGTTTTCGGGGCACTGGATTTCGCACTGGCCACAGCCGATGCATTTCTGCTCATCGATCGCAGATTTCTTGTTCTTTACAATAACAGCCCTGGTGGGACAATACCTCACGCAGGTTCCACACCCCGTACATGATGATCCATCAATAATTTGAGCCAGATAATAGGATTTCACCCGTATGGGCAACAGCCCCCGGTTGTAAGAGCCGATTATGCCGCAGCAATCCCAACAGCAGTTGCATATCGCTATTTCTGGAAGATGGAGATCATCCCTTTCATGAAAAACCTGGTGAACAGCTCCCTTCCTTTGAGCTTCCTCGACGATTTTCAGGGCTTCTTCTTTGCTGATATGCCTGCCGATACCATATCTCACCACATATTCGGTTAACCCTCCCAAAACGATGCAGGATTCGGGGGAATGATCGAAGCGGCAGGTTTCTCCTAAAAACTTTCGCCACTGCCTGCAGAAACAGTGCACGACAGCTATCTTATGGGCATCTCCATGCTCCTCGATGAGTTCACGAACGCTCGATGCGGGATAAATCTTCGTATCGGAAGTTTTAATCGGCTGCCGAATATTCAGGACGACAGCCTTCTTCTTTCTCATCCCTTGGGGAACAACCACCCTCCTGTGCGGCCGGGTCGCTTCTGTCCGGCGATTCCAGAGATTCCTTGCTGGAAAAACATTGAATTTTCCCCAGGATTTGAACAGATCGTCCACCCGACGGGCAAACTCTTTTTTCTCCGGTGCCTCGGACCCATCTGATAGAAACACCTCGAACCACCCGACCAGAATAGGGGCCAGCACAAAACGTTCTTCCTCCTTTTCAGGATAATGAATCCAGATAAAACCTTTTCTGCATATCGTTTCTAGAAATAGACGGAATTTTTTATCGGAAAGGCCTGAAAATGCGGAGATCTGTTCATAGGTCAGCGGTTCGGTTCCTATTCTGAGCAAGAACTCGTTCTCTTCCGGTGTGATAGCCACATCGAAACAGCGAAGAAGCTCCCTGGTCACCGGGATGGATGTGATATTCTGTTTATTCATCAGATGGGCCAATGCCCGCAGGTCTTTCTCCCTCTTTTTGGACATTTTGCCTTTTTTCACAGTTTTTTCCTTTTTATCTCAATGGGCTGAACAGTTCATATCCTTTTGGGCCTTACTTTTCAAGTCAAAATAAAGTCAAAAGTGCTTCTTCCAAAAATCCCTATTATTCGAAAGAACCTCGAGTATCAAACGGGCGTAACACCAGACGGGACGTCCCGATTAAAACAATATTTTCGCACCAACCGCAAACAACGCGATACTGACCATCCTTCTGAACGTCTTCTGGTTTATCCGTTCAAGCCATAATTTTCCTGTTCTCACCCCCAAGTAAGCCATCACACAGAGAATAGGCAATAAGATATAGTATGTGTTGTTCTGGACAGTCTTGGTCAACAAATAGGTCGGAATGCGTGTCACATCGATAACGAGAGCAATAGCTGCGGACGTGGCCACATAGACTTCTTTGGGGAGATCGAAAGCCACCAAAAAAGCTCCTCTTATGGCCCCTCCCAAACCGATCAATCCGGCTAGGAACCCGGAAAGGCTTCCACCAGCCACCGCATTAGCCCTGGTCTTTTTGATGCCGAACCTGGGTTCAAGGAAGGAATAGAGCGCATAAGCGATCAGAAACACCCCCAGGACGGTTTTGACCGTTTCGATCTGGATGATCGAAACGAGCAAGGCTCCTGTAAATGCCAAAAGGATACTCGGGATGCCGAAAGGCCAAAAAACCTTGGTGTCGACTCTTTTCCTGAACAACCCGATCTTGAAAAGGTTGTTGAAAAGATGGAAAACCGCCACCACAAAAACGGCCGTCTTGACATCCATGAACAGAAGGGCCACCGGGATCAAAAGTGTGGAACTACCGAATCCTGCGACTGTCGCCGCGGCGGCGGCCGCATAGGAGGCTGCCAAAAAGATAATTCCAGTTAGGATTGCCATGAGGAGATAATCAGAACAACAAAATCATGGGTCACAACCGAATCCCCAGACAAATTCTGGGTATTTTTTAGGATGTATCCGTGCGTACGCACCCACAACCACAAAGATATCCTATTGGCCACAAACAATAAAATGACGAAATTATCCTGGATTAATCAGATAAATCAATCCTTGTATTTTACCGAACAACCATAGGGCTGGGAGGTTTTGATCGAGACCTCTTTTCCTGCCAGCAATTCTTCCAGGGCTATCTGGACATAATTTTTAGCTTTGGCCAGAGCATCCGGGTCGGTGGTTCGGGTGTCGTCGATGGCTCCGTTGTAGACAAGCATCCCCTTTTTGTCGATGATGAACATGTGAGGAGTGGTTTTCGCCCCGTACATCTTTCCCGCCGTGCCGTCTGGATCGAGCAGAACGGCGGCAGGGGAAGCATTTTTTTTCTGTGTTATCTCATTGGCCTGCTCTGGCGTGCAGTATCCCTGTTTGCCAGGAGCCGATGAAATGATGGAAAACCAGACTATCCCCTTCTCTTTAGCCATCCTCTGCAGCTTCTGCATATTTCCGGTGTTGTAGTGATTCTGGACGAACGGGCATCCATGATTCAGCCACTCCAGAACGACTATCTTTCCCGCATAATCGGACAAACTGCAATTCCCTCCATTTGAATCAGGCAGAGTAAAATCCGGCGCCTGCTCTCCGACGACAGCTTCTGCTGCACCCAAAAATACCCCGGAAAACACCATCAATCCAAATGCCATCCATACCGTTGTTTTCATTGATCCTGCTCCTTTAAAATTCATTCTAAAGCTTCCAAAGGCACATCCACTTGAAGCGCCTTGAACCGACCTTTGCTATCCCAGCCCAAAGGTGTATACAGAACACCTCGCAGACGGGATGGAAGGACGGCCGACACCTTGGACCTTTTGAGTTCTATCACGAGGGCTTTCTGCACCTTGGTCAGCGACTGAGGCTCAGCATACTGAATAATCCCCTCCTGCTCGGGGAAAAAGAGGATATCCTCTATCTCTCTCTCGAAAGCTTTCGAAGGCAGGATGTGTATATCTATCTTTTCCTGGGCCAAGGTGGCGCTAATTTTCCAGTCTTCTAAAAATCGGGGAAAATTCTTTCTCGTCCTATCAAAAAGAGAGGCCCATTGGGCTTCCCTTTTTGGCCTTTGATCCCTTACGGGCAACTCGAGGGATAAATCTGCTCGGCCGGGAAGGCATTCCTCTTTACAAACCAACCATTCCGCACGGGCAAATAATTCGATTCTGGCGCCTGGCTTCAATGTCGGAGGAGTCCGGAATTCAGTCAGGAGCATAACTTCTCCTTCATACCCATAACTCACTAAACCGGACATTTCGAGCTTTTCTGGATAAGGCCATCGGGTCTCCCCAGCCACAAATCCTTCGGGAAGATCCCACACTATCTGGGTCGGCATTCCGGAATCCCCTGGATTCTGCCAGTAGGTGTGCCAGCCTTCCTCCATCTTGAGCCACAATCCCACAGCAAACGAACCTCCCGGTTGGACCGATTCAACTTCGGAAATGAGCCGGGCCTGGACGTGCTGCCCCGGCACAAAATTGAAGACAGTACCGCTGAAGGGACCGAAACAGCAAAAAAGCAAACATCCCTTCCGAAACCTTGACCTCAATCTATCCATAATTTAGTTATACCATAGGAATAATAAGAAATCAATCGATTCAATGAGGATTATTCAAACGGCCAGGCCAATCTTTCCCCCCGGCGCTAAGGTTGAAGGATGAACAAAAGTTCCTGTTTTTATTTATAATAATTTATGTATAGCTGCCTTGCGCTTCCGCCAAAGAAGAAGGCTCTACTTCAACCTGCATAATTGAGGATTCTTACTCCACACCGATTCTTTCTAAAACTTCGGTAAAGAGCGGGTCCATTCGAAAGCTGTCCAGCCTGGGGTCCATTTTTACTGCGGAAACGACGAACAGCTGTTCTTCTGAAGCCCGTTTTAGAAAAGAAAGGGCCAACTCTCTTCGACCTAATGCCTCATAGATCAGGGCTATTTCATGAAAGGGTACATGGTTGGACTCTGAACTCACGAGCAGATCCTCTAGAATCTTCTGGGCCTCCTCTGTCTTGCCCGCCAGTGCGTAGGCCTGGGCAAGATGGCACACATAATCCACGCTTGAATCCGAAAGATCGAGGGCCCGCTGTAATGCCGCGATGGATTCTTCAAATTCCCCTTTCTGAAGATAAGCCAGTCCCTGGACATCATAAGCCCAATGGAAGTCGGCATCCAGCTCGAGAGCCTTTAGGCACTGATTTATGGCTTCGTCGTATTGGCGCGCAAAATAGAACAGGTAGGCGATACTTGTATTGATAGCCAAGGAAAAGGGATTGAGTTCCCTGGCTCTTTCCAGCTCGGCCAGAGCTTCATCGAAGCGTCCCATATCCCGCAGCAAAGCTCCGTACCAATGATGAGCCGTTGCGTAGTTGGGATTGAGTCCGATGGCCCAGTTGTAATCTGTCTCCGCGCCGAACCAATCCCTTTCGAACCGGTATCTCACCCAGGCCATCGAGGTATAAGCTTCGGCAAGGTTCTCGTTCAGTTCCAGAGCCTTCTGGGCCGCTTGCTTGGCTTCTGCATAAGCTTCTGCAGGAGAAACAAAATAGTAGCTGGCCAGCATATTGTAAGCATCGGCCAGTCCGGCGTAAGCTTGGGCATAGGAGGGATCTTTTTCGATAGCCTGTTCGAACAGCTCCTTGGCTTTCATCAAATCTTCTTCTGTCCTTTTTCCCCATAAGGACCGGGCCTTCAAGACAAGTTGATAGGCCTCGGGATCGACCGCGTGAGCCAGGTCCAGACGGGCCTCTTCAGCCGGCGTTAAAACGACTTTTATCTCCCGTGCTATGGCCCGGGCCAGTTCATTCTGCAAAGAGAGAATATCACTCAGGTCCCTTTCATAGCTTCTCGACCAAATATTCCGGTCTGTCCGCGCTTCTATCAACTGTACGTTGACACGAACCCGTTGCTGAGAAACCATCACCGATCCCTCGACCACGGCGTCCACATCAAGTTCCCTGGCAATCTCTGGCAATGATTTCGTCGTATCCTTGTACTGCATCACCGAGGTGCTCGAGATTACCCGCTGCAAAGCCCCGATCTGGGCCAGGTTGGATATCAGTGCCTCGGTCATTCCATCCGACAGATAATCCTGCATGGAACTTCCCGATATATTCTTCAAAGGAAGAACGGCGATGGAATCCAGTGATTTCTGCTGTCCCTTGGACATTTCCCTGATAATGAAAAAGCCGGCCAAGACAAAAGCAACGGCCAAAACGGAAAGGGCAGAAATAAGCCATACCTTTTTCCATTTTTTCAATCCGCCCCCCGCCCCCTTTTTTTCCAATCTCGACCTATCCGTGGCAGATATTTCCTTTTGGATTTCGGTCAAATCGGCCAGCAGCTGCTCAGCCGATTGATACCTCTTGCTTTTATCCTTCTCCATACACCTCAGAATGATGCGGCTGAGATCAGGGGAAATCTGATCGTCTAACTTTCTCGGGTCCGGAGGCTGCTCGGTTTTATGTTTCAGGATCACGCTCAAAGGTGTCTCGCCTTGAAAAGGAACATCCCCGGTGAGCATCTCAAACAGAATTATGCCCAATGAATACAGATCCGAACGACGGTCTACCCCCTCCCCTTCGACCTGTTCGGGCGACATGTATTCCGGAGTCCCGATGATCATGCCGGTCTCCGTGATGCTTTTGGTTTTTATAGAGTGGGCTATGCCGAAATCCATTATCCTCGCATTTCCCTCGCCGTCGACCATGATGTTTTGGGGCTTCAGATCGCGATGGATGACATCCAATCGATGTGCCTCTGCCAATCCTTCACAAACCTGTATGGCGATGGAAATAGCTTTAGCTTGAGAGAGCCGGCTAACCCTTCTGATCAGACTCTTCAGGTTTTCGCCCGGCACATACTCCATGGTGATGAAGGGCGTTTTCTCAGCTTCGCTCAGATCATACATCCGGCAAACATTACGGTGGGAAACTTTCCGGGCCAATTTCAATTCGTTCCGGAAGCGCTCGATCGTCTTTTCATCTCCTGCTATCTCGGGAGCAAGCACCTTTAGGGCCACTTTTTCTTCTATCTTATTGTCAAAGACCTTATAAACCTTTCCCATCCCTCCTTCCCCGAGCTCCTCGATGACCTCGTATCTATGGGCGAAAACAGTCCCCCTTTTTAATTTTTTCATCGGTTTATGGAGGGTTTTTGTCTGAGCGAGGCCAATATCGTCAGCCTGCTTTTCAGACTCTTCCTGAGAAGGGGAGAGAAGCGCGGTTCCGCAATGACTGCAAAAACGGTTCGTATCGAGATTATCGGATCCGCATTCAAGGCATTTCATGGAACGTCTCTTTCTTTGGCTTCTCGATCATATCTGTTTGTACCGGCTATCGTAAAGTATAGCTATTTATTCTGGAAAATGAAATGGCTCACTTTGTTTACCATGCTAAAATTATCTTAACCACTTCACTTCTCATTTTGTTGTCCCAGAATTATCGGTCCTTTACACCCTATTAGACTCATTTTTTATCAAGAAAGTTGCGTCCTCATCCCTATTTCTTGCAGGTTCCCATGGATTGAAGCATCTAGGGAATAACAAGGAAAAAGTGGCGACGAATAAAATCATAGGGGCAGTACCACAACCGCCGAAAAGAACGAGAAGCAAAAATATCTTTCAACATGTCTAGTGACAAGGGGGATAATTTTCACAGAAAGTGCCAGGCATATTAAAAAAATATTTCTATTCAGAAGAGTACACACATCCCCAGAACCCCATTCAAGCTTCCTATCGCATCCGGGTCGGAAAAAATCATCACGTACCGAAGATCAAACCTGATGCATAGGTTAGGACTGAAGCTAAAATAAACACCTCCCCCTAGATTGGCAATGGGGTCGATGGTTCTCTCCGGCTCCAAGAACTCCACTTGGAAGCCGTACTCGGTTACGTATGTCTTATCCTCAGCCAGAATTTTGTCTATCCCCCCGCCCAAAACCAAGTAAGGCTTCACATCACCCTCAAGAAAACGGTAGAGGAAATTGAGCGTAAACGAATAGTGTTTGGAAGAATCTATGGTCACTTTATCCTCATCGGAGGGATCCACAAGGGTGAGCTTCGAGGAAAGGGTGAAGCGTCCATCCAGCTCCAGGGCGACTCTTTCATTGAAATAGAGAGAAAAGGAAGCCCCCAAATTGGGGGGAGTATGAGCCGGTGTGACAGGAAAATCATTCTCACCTAAAACATAATCCCTTTCAGATCCATACTTAAACACATGGCTGAATCCTCCGAATAAAGAAAATTGAAATTTTTCTGCAAAGGCCGGCCTAAGGAGAAAAAGCGCGAAAATTATTCCGAAAATTAGCGGCTTTCCATTTTTTTTAGACCACATTTTTTCTCCTCCTCCCCCTAGGGTAATTTGATCATCCGAAAAATTATAGAATGCCAAGAAAAAAAATGAAAGAAAAATTTAGGACTGAGAACGAAAGAACCGAAATGCTTTGCATCTGAAGCCTTTTTATATTAAGGTTATTAAAGGGAGGTGACATCATGAAGGGATATTTCAAACCCCTAAAACGTAGAGACTTTATAAAAAAAGGTATGGCAGGAGGAGCATTTATTGCGACAGCCCCGCTCTGGAAAACGTTTCTCTATTCTGTGCCTTCTGAGGAATCAACTCTATCCGTCCCTGTCGAACTGGACAAAGATACGCTGGGCAAACTGTTGGAGGCCGCTCTTCAAAACGGCGGAGATTTTGCCGAAGTCTATTTCGAGTACAACATCTCCAACAGTATCAGCCTGGACGAGAATAAAATTCACGCCGCATCGAGGGGCGTGGATATGGGGGTAGGAATCCGAGTCCTCCAGGGAGAAAAGACTGGCTATGCCCACACAGACGATCTCAGTCCGGATAGGCTTCAGGAAACCGCTCGGGTGGCCGGACTCATCGCCTCAGGAAAAATGCAGGGAGAACCCGTTCAACTCAAGCAGGAAAAGCTTCCCAACTATTATCTGGTCAAGATATCCCCAGACAGTATCATTCCCCAAAACAAGGCCAAACTTCTCTGGAAGGCCAATGATGTGGCTCGAGCATACGACAAGAGAATCACTCAGGTCAGCGTCGGCTTCTCCGACATCAACAAAAAAATCATCATTGCCAACTCCGAAGGAATTTACGTCAGCGATAATCAAACGATTTCCCGGCTGGGCGTGAGCGCCAGCGCTTTTGAGAACGGCAAAAGAAGCCGGGGTTATGCCTACAAGGGAGGAACCTTGGGCTACGAGCACTATGACCCGAAAGTTGCCGAAGATCTTGCCCGAGAGGCCGGAAGGATTACCGTGGCCATGCTGCCGGCTGAAGACGCTCCTGCAGGGGAGTATCCCATCGTTCTGGCCAAAGGGGACTGCGGGACCTTTTTCCACGAGGCTATCGGACACAGCCTGGAAGGAGACGGGGCTCGAAAAAAGACCACCTGTTTCTGGGATAAAAAAGGCGAGATGATCGCCACCGAAATTGTTTCCCTGGCCGATGATGGAACCGTCCCCGGCGCCCGAGGCAGCATCAACGTAGACGACGAAGGCACTCTGGGCCAAAAAAATATTTTGATCAAAGACGGAAAGTGCACGGGCTTTCTCTTCGATAAACTCAATGCCAAACTGATGGGCACAAAATCCACAGGAAACGGACGCCGAGAATCCTATCAGCATTATCCTATTCCCAGGATGACCAACACCTATCTCATGGCTGGAAAAGACGATCCTGAAGACATCCTCAAATCCGTCCGAAAAGGAATCTACATCGCCAAAATCGGAGGGGGCAACGTCTCTTCGACCACGGGAAGGTTCGTTTTCAGCGTTCCGGAAGGATACATGATCGAAGAGGGAAAAATCACCGCCCCACTGAAAGGCATCCAGCTGATGGGAAATGGTCCGGACGTCCTGATGAACATCACCATGGCCGGTCCAGACCTTGAAATATGGGGAGGTGGCACCTGCGGAAAGAACGGGCAAGGAAAACCAGTGTCAGACGGAAATCCAACCCTGAAGGTGGCTAAAATCACCATCGGCGGGGCGAAAGTTCAAGGATAATAGGAGTTTACAATGAACTATCAAGAAATTGCCGAAAAAGTCATCAAAGAAGCGGTAAAACTGGGTGTAGAGGAGGCCGAAGCCTTCCTGGAGAACAACAGGGAATTCGAGCTTGAGGTGCGCAACGGAGATGTGGAAACCGTCAAGCAATCCACGACCAAAGGAATCGGGCTGACAGTATACAAAGACAAGAAACTGGGATTTTCTTATACATCTGACTTGACTCCGGATTCTATCCAGGAATTCGTCAAAAGAACCGTTCAGCTCTCCGAAGTCGCCGACCCCAAACCCTGGAACGGACTCCCTGATTTCGAGGAGGAAGGAAAACAAAAAGACTTGGATCTTTGGGATCCTTCCATTGCTGAAATCGAAAGTGCCAGAAAGATCGACATGGCCAAAAAAGTGGAAAATATAGCTCTCTCCTATGATAAAAGAATAACCAAATCATATGGCTCGAGCCTCAGCGATTCAGAATCCGAAACCATCATCGTCAATACCAAAGGCGTTTCTCGAAGTACCAAGACCACCTCCGTCGGATTCGGCGTATCCGTCATCGCGGGCGAAGGGAACAATATGCAGTCCGGAGGCTGGAGCAGCTATAAGAGACACTTCAAGGATCTGGAAAATATCGAAGCTGTAGCCAGGCAAGCCGGGAAGCGGGCGGTCGAAAAATTGGGGGCCAAACCGGTCCCCACGGCGAGAGTCCCTGTGGTTCTCGACCGTTATGCCTCAGGCGCTTTCTGGTATGGATTGCTGTTTGCCATGGACGGAGACAGTGTGTATAAAAAAACAACATTTCTTACCGATTTCCTCAATAAATCCGTTGCCTCCAAACTGATCACCATCACCGACAATCCGACCATCCCCCGCCATACAGGATCCGTTCCTTTCGACGGCGAGGGCAAAATAACACGGGAGAATTCGCTGGTGGAAGACGGCGTTCTCAAGATGTTCATCTACGATTCGATCACCGCAAGAAAAGCTGGAGTCAAGGTCAACACCATTACCCGAAGAGGAGGGTACAAAAGCCCGGCTTACGGAAGTTTCCTGAACATCATTGTGAAGAACGGAAGCGTCAGCCAGACGGAAATCATCAAAGGAGTAAAAGAAGGATTCTTCGTCACGGGTTTGAGAGGAATAGGAACGGATATCCCCACCGGAAACTATTCCGTCGGGGCAGCGGGATTCTGGATCAAGAATGGTGAAATCGCTTTTCCCGTGGACGGGGTCACCCTGGGGGGGAACACGGCAGAAATACTGATGAATATCGAACTCGTTGCTGACGATTTGGATATGAGAGGCAGCCTGAACAGTCCTTCTTTCAAAGTCTCGGAATTAGCGGTAGGCGGAAGACAGTAAACCTTTCGGGAGGAAAAAAAGGAAACCCTCCGTTTGCTCTACTGGATTATTCAAGACTCAAGGACGATCCACCCCCGAACTAACTCGCTCCACTCTGCAATACTGGCTCCTCCGATGGAAAAAAATGCCGGTTGAATGGATTAGATCTTTTCTTGATGAAAAATGGCAGCGACATTTTTTGAATAATTCAGGCTATTTGATGTAGATATTTTTGTGTTCGGCCCTCATCCATTTTCCGTCCTGAAGAAACCAGATATGAAATTCCGTTCGTGGATAGGCATTCCTTTTTACCAGATCCAGGCGTTCATCTTCCTTCGGGATCATCTCCTCTTCGCCGTTGTTTTCCTCATAGGCGGAAATGAACCTATCCACAAATTCAGACTCGAGAATATAGGCACAAACCTCCACCACAGCTTTCTTATCCGATCGATCGATCTTTTTGATGTCCAAAAGCTCCGGAAGAAAAAAATACTTTATGTATTGGGTGCGCGGCACAAGCGGATTCACCATTTTGGGATCTATCCTGAATATGCAGGTGTAAAGCTCTTTCATCATCCGAAAAACCCTATTCATCCGATCAGATCGCAAGGAGTCAGGTAATGTCTCTCTGGCGAATAAACCGATGAGTTCTTCTCTTTCCGCTGGCGTGCTGAACGAAGCCACGAAATTATAATCTTCATAAAACTCTGAAATCTGGGGGGGGATGGATGATGAGGATTGGATATCAGTCTTTTCGCTCGACCATCCAGACCATGGCAAAAACAGCAAAAAAACCAACCCTGCTATCAAATACCTATTCATAATTTTCATTTGCCCCTCCTCATTCTTTCAGTATAGAAAACCTTAAAAGGATGTAAAAAGTTGCAGATCCAGCGCTGGATTTATTTCATGAAAGCAATGATTATTTCATCCCCCTTTTTAAGCTCAAGAGAGTTCTCGGAAACGACCAAAAACATACCATCGTGGCTTTTCATCTCTGCCTTAAATTCCTGGGTATTCAACTTCGCGTTCTGTGCCGAGCAGAATCTATATTCCTGGGCCACGTCCAGATCATTGACTTCCAGTGTCCCGTATTCCATCCGCAATATCAACCCCATCTCCTTTGACCTCGAAGCTTTCCCAACCCTTTCCCGCCGCCCAAAAATTCGAGAAATCGTCCTTTTCGATCTAAAGCAGAAACGACAGGGAGTGTTACAGGCCGGAAAAAACAATGGATTTCGCCAGAAACGCTGATAGTTGATTCAGATCCCCAAAAGAATCAATTGGCGAAATAGCCAGCCCGGTGTGATACTTCACAGCCTTCTTTTTTCACCCGAACCTCTATATGATGAAATTTTCCGTCCGGTTTGTAATCCCTGGGGGAATAGTAGAGAAGGTAATAGTTCTCTGAAGCCTCGACAGCCTTGCGCATCAGAAAATCAGGATTGAAGGAACTCTCGGTGAATCCTCCAGTGGAAAAGGCCATATCTTTAAAAGCTGAAAAGATATCCTCTGAATGCTCTTCGTAGTACACACCGTGTCTCTGCTGGGGAGGCTTGGTGAGGAACAAAAAATGGATGGCGATGGACGAATCGGCATAAGCCTGCTTGACCGCATCAACGTCGAAAGGGACGTCCCTTTTGTACATATCCATGAGATTCGAAAGGTTCTGAACGATGTCCGGCCGGCTCTGGAAAAAAGAAAGACTTTGTTCCAAAATTTTAGGATCGATTTGAGGGATGTATTCCTTCTGATAGAACATGAACACGTATTTCTGCCCTTCTTTATTCTTCAAATAGTCGGCAAAATCCATAAGTTTTTTCTGATCGATCCTCCTCAATGTCTCGAGCTTGGAAAGAAGCGTTGCATATAAAGTGATCTGTTCGTCCAGCTCCAATCCTCTCAGCTCCCCACCGGACGAGTCATCAAGAATCGAGTCCGGGGCTCCTTCTCTCTCTGCGACTGGGGCTAGCAAAGAGGATAAGGCCCGGGCTGCGTTTGATATTTCCTCGATGGCTGCCTGGTATTCCGAACTCCCCACCAAAGTATCTTTCCTGAGGATTCCGATGAGTTGTTCAACCACTTTGTTCCTTGGCATGAACTGAAAAGTCTTGCTCTTCATCCTGTAAGTCTTCATAGGAGTGACAATGACCAGATTATCCGTGGGGACAACCACATTGTGGATGAAAAAATCCACGGCTTGTTCAAGCCGGGCATCGTATTCGGTAATCTCGAAAAACAGATAGAAATTTCTTTCGGTGACTGGCGCAAATCTCTTCTTTTCCTCACTTCTCTCCACTGTTCTTTTCTTGATCAAATAGACAGCTTCTATCCGCTGAGGGGCACCATCTTCCAGAACCTCGAAATCATCGAGAGCAAGCGTGTCTATAAACGTGTTGTCTTTATAAACTCTAACCGGAACCTCGATGTTGATGACGAGAGATTCCTCCTTAATTTGTTGGGAAAAAGAGATCAGGGCCAAAAATAGAATACCGCCGAACACCCAGATTTTTTTCATATTCCTAGAATATTATTTTAAACCAAAAGCTCTGAAATGGTAAGAGTCGAAGGGAAATTAAATTCAGAAAATATCCAGTTCATGCAGCCGATGATTTCCCGCCTTTTATGAGAAACTTTTCGGGATCAGAGTCGAGATCGATATAGTTATCTGCCTCTTCGATCAACTTTTGAGAACTGGACTTCCCAAAGGCCATCACCTCCACGAAACAACCCATGGCATGTTTTACGTGCCTCAACAGGGGAACAAAATCGCCGTCGCCGCTGACCAGAATCACGGTATCAAGCCTCGGTGCCAACTCAATCATATCCATGGCTATTCCAATATCCCAGTCCCCTTTCCGGGCCCCCCCATAGAAAATTTGGAGGTCTTTCTCTTTGACCTCATATCCCAAATTTTTCAGTGCTTCAAAAAAGTTCGCTTCGTCCTTGACGTCTGCCTTTATTACATAGGCAATGGCACGAATCAGGCTTCTTTCCTTCACCGCTTCTTTTAGAATGGCTCGGAAATTGACTTTAGATTTGTAAATATTGCGGGCCGAATAATACAGGTTTTGGACATCCACAAACACACCGACCCGCTGTCCCTTGTAAAGGTTAGCTATCGACTTTTTAGCCATTTAAACTCCTTCTGACTTTTTCAGATTAACAGAGCCCCTTTCAATTGTCAAAACCACCAAGTTAGAATCTCCAAAGCCGTGATGATTTTAAATCTGGGAGGGAAGCTGAAGAGGAAGCCATCCGGAGGCGAGCAGGCGTGGAAAGCAAGCTTTACTGGCATGCATATATTATTGTTCCCCCTCCAAGTAGTCGATGGGGAAAACAGCGGGTTGACGTTTCAGCTTTCCTGACTGTTGTTTTATCACGGTTTTGGAGGTGCTTCTAACCACAGATTTCGCCCTTGGGCCTGAAAATTGAAGTCTCTCCTTAGCCCTGACTCGAACTAAAGAGCTTTGGAGGATGACCTAGAGCATCAACTGCGGTTTTAGAAATGTTTGTTTGGGAACGAGCCGAAATTGACTTGTCAGGAAAAGAGTGTTATATTCCTCAGCCAACATCATCATCGAATGATAAACCTTGCGGATCTGAAATGGTCGACAGGCTCAAAATCCTAACCCTTCTTTTCTCCATAGCGCTGATCTGTCTTTCATGTGCCGATAATTCGGCATTCGCTCGACAGAGAAATCTCGATAATTTCTTTCGAAAAAAAGACATCACCATCGCTGTCACCGACTCTGGCCTGGGAGGATTATCTATATTGGCCGAGGCTGTCGATCGCTCCAGGACATGGAAGGGATTCAATAGAATAGATTTCATTTTTTTTAATTCCCTCTTTTCTAACCGGGGCGGCTATAATAGCCTCGCAACCCATGAAGAAAAGGTCTTGGTTTTTGACAGCGCTCTTCACAGTCTGGAAAGCCACCTCCATCCGGACTTAATCCTCATCGGCTGCAATACCCTCTCGGCAATCTATGAGGAGACGGCGTTTGCCGAACGGCAGAAGATACCTGTAAAAGGTATTATCGATGCCGGTGTGGAACTTGCATCAGCGTCCCTCAAAAACCATCCTGAGGCCAAAATTATTCTCTTCGGCACCCAAACGACCGTCTCTCAAAAAACTCATCAAGAAAGATTGGTGAAAAAAGGATTTCTTCCCGAAAGGATTGTTTATCAAGCCTGCCCTGACCTGGTCAACTATATCGAGTCTGGTTACCATAGTGCTGAGACGGAAATGTTGATTTATGCTTATGTCGACGAAGCCCTCAAAAAAGTCGGCAGCCTTCGTTCTCCGCCGCTGGTCAGCCTCAACTGCACCCATTACGGATACTCCCAGGATCTCTGGGCAGAGTCGTTCAAAAGTCACGGTATAGAGCCCGCTGCCATCCTGAATCCCAATTCAAGGATGATCGACTTCCTTTTTCCTCCCGAGATCCGAAATCGATTCGACAAAACAAAAATTTCTGTCCGGATCATCTCCATGGTGGAAATCGAGAAGAAAAAAAGGGATTCTCTCGGGCAATGGCTTCGTCGAATCTCTCCCCAAACTGGCGTAGCGCTGGAGAATTACGAATTGAGAGAGGACCTTTTCAAGTGGAAAAGCCTCATAAAAAATCAGCTCAGGTGATGATGATTTCTTTTTTCCCTCTCGCTGGGTCCTCGAGATCCGCGCTTCTCGCTCATGTTCATTCAGTACAGAAATAAATCATGAGACACTCCTGATCTTCGTGCCTCTCCAACGGTGGAAGAAGCCAGAGCAGGATCTTCCATCCTGTTGTCTATTTCCATTAGCCAACCCATTCCCATAAGCCTGTTCATTTTTTTCTGTGTTTCGTGTAACCTTTTGTTGAAAGGCAAGTCTTAAACTATGAAGACCAAAAACCAAGGAACAAATGACGTGAGCCTCTATTCCGACAACCGAATGATGGAAGATGTCAAAGAGGGCAAGGTTGAAAAAATGGCCGTACTTTTCGAAAAACACCATGTCAGCCTTTACAACTTCTTTTTGCATTTGACGGGGAACCGCAGCACCAGCGAAGACCTCGTTCAGGAGGTATTCATGCGTATGCTGAAGTACCGATCTACCTACCAGGGCCGGAGCAAATTCACCCTTTGGATGTACCAGATCGCCCGGAACGCTCATATCGATTATTTAAGGAAAAGAAAAGAGGAGTTTCCCCTCGACGAGCAGTGGCACGATCCTATTACAAATGAAACGTCCCCTTCGGAAAGGCTGGAAAGCGGGCAGGAAGTTCAAATTCTGCGTGAAGCCCTGGCAAAACTGCCTCTGAAAAAGAGGGAGGTGTTGATCCTCAGCCGGTACCAGAACCTCAAATACAAGGAAATCGCCGAGCTTTTGGACTGCCGGATAGGGACCGTGAAAGCCCATGTTCACCGGGCCATCAAGGAACTGGGCAAAATATATTTCGATCTTCAAGGAGGAACCGTATCATGAGATGCGAAAATATAAAGAAAAAATTCCCCGACTTTTTGGTCGGGGATTTGAGTCAGGACGAAAATGACAAGATCCAGCACCATCTCGCCGAGTGCGATTCGTGCAGGGAGGAATTGGAGAGCCTGAGTGCCCTGTGGACGAAATTGGGAGTTCTCCCTGAGGAGCAGCCGAGCAGTGCTTTGCGGGAACGCTTCTACGGTATGCTCGAAGAGTACAAAAAAGGGATACACCGGGGAAAGGCCCGCCGAAGCATCCAGGAAATATCCGGACGTTTATCCGAACTCATCTGGGTTAAGCGGCCGGCTCTTCAGCTTACCGCCACCCTCATCCCACTTTTTATAGGTCTGGTTATCGGCTATTTCGTGAGTTTCGGGCGTCAAAATACAGAGCTTCGGCATGAGATCCAGAATATGCAACAGATGCTTGCCGTCTCTCTCCTGGAGCAAAGATCGCCTACGGAACGGCTTCGGGGAATCAACCTTAGCTATGGAGTAGAAAAACCCAATGCCCAAACCATAGAAGCCCTGCTCGATACTCTAAACACCGATCCCAACATCAACGTCCGGCTGGCAGCTGTGGACGCCCTCTATTTATTCTACAGATTTCCGTCTGTTAAAGAAGGTGTGATCCGTTCTTTATCCCAGCAGACTTCTCCTCTGATACAGGTGGCCCTGGTCGATCTGCTGGTGACCATGAGGGAAAGACAGGCTCTCGAATCCTTCAAAAAATTAATCCAAGCCAATGAGCTCGATCCAGGTGTCAAACAAATACTCGAGCGAGGCATCCAGGAACTCAGTTATTAAGGGGAGCACAAAATGAGAAAAATTTTCATCGCCACTATTTGTTGCCTTCCACTCTTACTGGGTATGATTTTCTCCTTCACGGCAGATAACCTGCGGGCGGAAAAAAAGGAAGAGGTCCGCAAGACATTGACCTTCCAGGATCCTTCCCAGACCAAGGACCTTCAAGTGGACAACATTTGGGGCTCGATCGAAGTGACAGGTACCAATGGCGATCGTGTCGAACTTGTCGCCCATAAGACTATAAAGGCAAGGACCGAAGCAAGGATTCAAAAGGCCGAAGAAGAAGTGAGACTTGACATCACAGAAGAGAAAAACATCATCGACATTTACGTGGATGGCCCTTTCAGGGACCAAGATCGGGAGAGGGAGAGATGGCGCGATCCAGGATATGAGGTCCACTATGATTTCGAAATTAAAGTCCCCCATAAAACAAATATCTTCCTAAAAACCGTTACCGACGGGGACATCGAAGTGACCGGTATCGAAGGGGAATTCGAGGTCAAGAATGTTAATGGAAAAATCAGGATGAATGATGTGGCCGGTTCGGGAATCGCCCATACGGTCAACGGCGGGGTCAAAATATTATTCACCAAAAACCCCGAGTCTGATTGTTCCTTTAAAACCATAAACGGAGATATTGAGGTCGCTTTTGAGAAAAACCTTGCAGCCGATTTCCGGTTGAAATCCCGCTTCGGGGAAGCCTACTCCGACTTTCAGGTGTCTTACCTTCCCCCCAGACAAACCGCAACGGCCGGGAGAAAAAACGGAAAATATGTCTATAAAAGCAATCAATTTATCGATATCCGTATCGGATCAGGTGGACCGGAAATCAGGATGGATACCCTGAACGGGGATATTCTGATAAACGAAAAATAGCCATGGAGGAAAAAATGAAAAAATCGCATATCTATGGAAGCATTATCGGCCTTCTGCTGATCGCAGGAGCCATTGCTTTCGCCCAACAGGCGACCGCGGATCGGGCAACCGTACCCTTCAGCGATCCTTCGAAGCCAGGTCTCGTCGAGGCCTATACCCATAATGGGGCCCTAACCGTCAAGGGATACTCCGGAAAAGAAGTCATCGTTGAAGCCAAAGTCCGAGAAAGTCGAATCGAAGAAAAAGAAGAAGTGCCCGCGAAAGCCAGGGGAATGCAACGGATCTCTGCCAGCAGAACTGGCCTGGTGATCGAAGAAGAAAACAACGAGATGGAAGTGCATGTGACCGCCTATGACAACACGGTCGATCTCATCATCCAGGTCCCGTTTAAAACTTCCCTGAAACTCGCCAGCCACGAGAATGGGGATATTGTAGTGGAGAATGTGACCGGAGAGATCGAAGCCACCAGCCACGAAGGGGGTGTAACTCTGAAGAAAATCTCAGGCTCCGCTGTGGTCCATGCTTTCGACGGAAGCATAATGGTCGATTTCGATCAGATGGATCCTGGAAAGCCCATGTCCTTTGCCTCCTATGACGGCGACATCGACGTGACATTTCCAGCCGCTTTCAAGGCCAATGTCAAGATGAGAACCCAGGAGGGCGAAATATACAGCGATTTCGAGGTCGATCTCAAGACGGCGCCACAACAGCAAGTTCAAGACGAGCGGAAAAAAGGCGGGAAATACAGGATCAGCTTCGGAGAGTTCATCTACGGGGCCGTAAACGGAGGTGGACCTGAATTCCAGTTCGAAACCTACGACGGGAACATCTTCATCCGGAAAAAATAGCCGGCACAAAACACGAAGTAAAAAGGGCAGGCTGCAAAACCTGCCTTTTTTTTTCCGATTTTTTCATTCCGGGTGCATTAGAAACGAATACCTTTTTCAAATTCATACGACCTTCGGGAACTAACCTCATTTATTCAAGAGTCAAGCCCAACCCACCCCACCCATCAAAATAGGCTCGCTCAAAGAGTAAAAAACGAATTTGACCAAAGCCAAAAAATCCAAGGCGTGAAAAAAAGGAAGGATTTTTATTTATATTTTTGAGGTTATCCCAAAGTGGCGTGAATGACGGATTCCTTTTAAGAACAAGAAAGTGTCTTCGCTTTAGTTCAGATTTTTAGTGATTTAAACGCAGCACCAGAATATGTTCTCGGGATAATTGTATTTGTCGGGAGAATCGCAACAAGGCCATCCCTCTTGAGATAAGGGCTATTCGTATCTTAAACTCCGAACCGGATCGGTCAGCGCTGCCTTGATGGTTTGGTAGCTGATCGTCACCAGGGCGACCAGTATCATGAGGGCCGCACCGTAAAGGAAAATTCCGATCCCGATTTCTGTCCGGTAGGCATAGTCTTGAAGCCAACGCTGCATGGTAAAGTAGCCGACTGGAGCCGCGATCAAGAAAGCAAAAAAGATAAGTTTCAAAAAATCGCGGGATAGAAGCGTCGCGATGTCGACGATGGATGCCCCCAGTAGCTTCCGTATGCCGATCTCCTTGGTTCGTTGCTGGAGAGAAAAGGCCGATAGGCCGAAAAGCCCCAGCGAAGCGATCAGGACCGTCAGCGCCGTGAAGGTGCCGAATATACGCATCAGGCGCTGCTCCTGTCCGTATTCGCGGGCAAAATTTTCGTCTAGGAAGAAAAAATCGAACGGATAGCCTGCAAAGAATCGAGACCACGTTTTTTTCACATGGGCTACGACCGATGTTGCCTCGGACGTAAAGAATCGTATGGCGAATAGAGAATTTGGCGAACGGATGCCGAACATCATAGGCCCGATTGCCTCCCGCAGGCCGTGTTGATGGTAATCTTCCACAACGCCGATGACCCGTCCATCGGGCTTTCCCGAACCGGGAGAAGCAAAGCCCTTGCCGATGGCTTCTTGAGGTGACTCCCACCCGACCGCTGTCACAGCCTCCTCGTTGATGATGACCGCCGTGTCCCTGTCTGTGGCAAAGGAAGGATCGAAGTCGCGCCCTGCTACCAGTTTCAAGCCGAGTGCTTTTATGAAATCAAAATCGACCGGGATGTATTCCAGACTGATGCTCTTGTTTTTTGCCCAACCCTCGGGGAATGAAATCTGACCCCGCCATCCGCTGCGGCCGGGAACAGCCCCGGTTGAACTCACGAGCTGGACAGAAGAATGCGCGGCTAGCTCGTGCTTGAATGCGTCGACCCGCCGCGCCATTTCCTGGCCCGGGGCCCGCCTGGCATCGAGAACGATCACCTGCTCGGCATCGAATCCCAGGTCCTGCCTCCGCATGTAGCGGAGCTGGCTCAACATGACAAAGGTCCCGATGATGAGGGCTCCGGAGAGGGCAAACTGGAAGATGACCAGCGCTTTTCGGAGCCTGACACCCCGCCTTCCGGTCATGAAACGCCCTTTGAGTGACTCGACAGGTCGGAATGCTGAAAGAGAAAGAGCCGGGTATAAACCAGCCAAAATTCCGACCCCGAAGACCAGCACGAAAAGCACTCCGGCCATCTGGGGAACAAGCAGGTCGCTCACAGTGAACATCTTTGCCCCCAAGTTGTTGAAATAGGGGAGGAATACAATGGCCAGACCCAAGGCCAGAACCAGGGCCAGAAGGCACATCACCAACGATTCGGACAAAAACTGCCGGACCAAAGCCCCCTTGGTTGACCCCACCACCTTGCGCAGACCAACCTCCTTGGCCCGCTCCACGGACCTGGCCGTGGATAGGTTAACAAAATTGACGCAGGCTATGAACAGCAAAAATGCGCCCACGAAGATCAGAAGGTAAACATAATCAATGTCGCTTTTCGGGCCCAGCCAATTACCGTTATCCGAGCGGAGGTAGATATCGTTTAAAGGCTCCAGGTCCAGTTTGTAGGTCGATCCCCACCTTTCCAGATACTCCCCAGCGTATTTTTGCGGGAGGTCGCGGATTTTGGATGCCAAGGCCTGGGCATCGGCGCCTTCACGCAACAGAACATAGTTGACGACATTGAGGTCGAGCCAGCCTTGGGTCATCTCTTCATCGAACATCTCTGGATTGATGACGCGCAGGGTCTCGAACGATAGGAGTGCGTCGAACCGGATGTGCGAGCGGCGGGGAACGCTGACCACACCTTTAACCGTACAGGGAAGGGAATCCTCTCCCAGGAAAAGGGTTTGGTCGAGAGCCGGGTCCTGCCCGAAAAGCTTCCGGGCCAGCGTATCCGAAAGGACAAGCGAATAGGGTTCTAAAAGCGCCATATCCGGGTCTCCCTCCACAAACGGAAAATCGAACAGACGGAAAAATCCGTCATCGGCGTAGAGCATGCTCTCGAAGAAGTGATTATCACCGTGTTCGATGGAGTATGTGGGATAGGTCCGCATGTAAACGACATCCTCCACCTCGGGATATTCGGCCTCGATTAATCGCCCGTAAGGCCAGCCTACCGAAGCCCCCCCGAGCCTGTAAATACGGGAGCCCTTTTCATGGAACCGGTCATAAGCCATCTCGTCCTGAACATACAGGCCTATGAGCAGACAGGCGGCCAGCCCAACCGCAAGCCCCCCCAGGTTGATGGCGGCAAAACCTTTGTGCCGCCGGACTTGTCGAAACACGATGTGGATATGATTCTGGAGCATGGATACCTCCCTCCTGAAACATCGCTCTTTCAGAGCAGAAATTCTGAATGACCTACTCTATAATTACGGAAGGAGAGCACAATTGGTTGCCTTCGTTTGGGCAGAAGCTATTTTGATTCTCTTCCATTTAGTGTGGGTAAAATTGAAGGTAAAAGACATCAGGCAGGCCAGAAGCGAAATCCTGCAGGCCCGACGGAAAATCCCAGCCGATTAGAATCCGGGTCAAAGGAAAAAAGAACAAAATCACCCCCCGGTTCGGATACATGGCCGACTGTCAGAAATCAGGGTTCTAAGTCATTCTAAGCAGCCGATCTCTGGGGACGGCCGCGTAGAAAATCGATCATCTTGGGGACAGCCAGAGGAACCACATCCGGCAGCATATGGGGCATCAGGTTGTCCATGACCTTGGGCATCATGTCGGGCATCTGCTCCTGCATATAATCGGGCATGGGCACCAACTTGGCCACCCGGTCCAGCATGGTGGGCATGACCTTGGGCATCATTTTAGGAAGAAGCCTCGGAAAAAGCACGGGGAAGATCGGTTTCATCATGGCGAACATCGCATCGCCGATAAATCCCAGCTTCCCGACGAAACTCATCATGCCTCCCATCCCCAGGGGCATAGCCTTCAGCATTTCGGGCCACATACTATCCATCAGGTCGGCAAAGCCTTGCGGGGTCATCAAAGCGATCATGCCCTCGAAAACCGCCCACTGTTTCTGCACTTCCGGGCTGGGATCCTCGAACTCCTTTCCCAGACCTTTGCAGGCAAATGTGGCCAGATCCTGTATGTTGACGGGATGATTTTTCTTATCTTTGCTTACACGAAGCTGAAATTCACAGCATGGACACAGGGCCAGAACTGTATCGGCCTCGATATCCTGGGCCTCATCCAGGCGCGATTTTCCGATCTCGTGGGCCACTAGAGGTTCTTTGATCAGGGTCAAAACGCTGCCGCAGCAGTGGCCGTTCTGTTTGTTATGGGCCATTTCTTGGTATTCAATCCCAGGAACGGCCTGAATGACCTCCCGAGGCTCATCGTAAACACCCGAAACCCTCCCGATATGGCAGGAGTCGTGCCAGGTCACCTTCCCCTTCACGGGATGGGTGAACTTGAATTCACCGGAACGGATCTTTTCGGCGATAACTTCGCTGTAATGTTTGGTCTTGATGTCGAAATCGATCCCGATCTTTTCTGCCCAGTCCTTGTAGGTGTGCCGCCACATCATATCACAGGCGGGGCAAGAAGTGATGACCGTATCCGCGCCGGCCGCTTTCACAGCCTTGATATTTTTCTTGATGACCTCGGCGAAGACATCCCATTTTCCGGCCACCAGCATGGGTGTTCCGCAGCAGTTCTCCACATTCCCCAGATAGGTAAAGTCCACTCCTGCTGAATCAAGAAGGGTGACCGCCGCGGCTCCGATATCGTGTTCGACATAGGAAGCCGTACACCCGGCAAAATAGACATTTTTGCTTTTAACCTGGGTGCCGTGCTTGGACCAAAGATCCTCGGGGAACCAGGCCGTCCGGTCTTTCCGGTAGCCGGCCCAGATATTGCCTTCTGCCTGAAGGGCAGAAGACATCATCTCGAATGGAGGGAAGGTCATCTTTTTGTCTTCATCGATCAATTTTCCGCGGAGTTTCATCCACGAAGGCTCGATGGGCAGGGCAGCAGAGCAGCGCAGGTTGCAGAACTCACAGGTGGTGCACACGATCATGGTGTCCACCATAAACTGGTCCCATTTCACTTTTCCCTCCAAATACTGCCGCAGCCAGTACCATTTGCCTCTTGGAGATTGGCTTTCCCACCCCCGGCTGAAGAACTGGTCGCATTCGTCCAGACAATAACCGCATTGGGAACAGGAATAGGCATACCAAGCTACATCCGGCGGGATTCCCCGTACAGCTTTATCGAACCGCTCTCCCACCTTGGTGACGACCGTATTGCCGAAAGGCCGGATCATCGGTTCGAACACGCTGGCCAGGCTGAGAGCCCGGCCGACTAACTTGCCGCCCATCACTTTATCGGGATTAAGAATCCTGCGGGGATCTACCTTTTTTTTCAAAATCTTAAGCCTTTTGGTTCTTTCCTTTCCTAGAATATCTTCGATTTTATGGGTGAAATACAGTCCGGTCGAATAGGGTCTTCCTCCATGCTTCTGGGCGATTTTGACGATGCTCAGCACGAGCCCGAAGACAAAATTATAGGAAAATTTTCTCTGGTCGCTGGGAATGAAGCCCAGGATGACAGCTTCTGCTTTTCCGTTTTTCCCGTTCTTGATGATGACCCCCTCTTTAACCACAGGCTGATTGATCTTATTCTCGATCTCCTCCATTACATCCCCCAGCTTGTCCAAAGGCACCACGACTTCCGCTGGCACCAAAGAGGGGCCCAGTCGCTTGACCACCATCAGTTTGAACCTTTGCTCCCACTCGTGGTCGGCAATCTCCTGTTTGAGGATTTCTCCTTCGCAGGCCTTGACGAGTTCCGAAAGCTGGGGCACGATCTTGTCCCTGTCATTCTCCCGGAAAGCGATCGTGGCGATATAGGCTGCCGGCAGGATCACTTTACGCTCGACAGGGTGTCCATGGTGGGTGAGCACGGGAGAACGGTTTTTCATTTCGGCCATTCGAGGATTGATAAAAACAAGTGACCAGATCGGAAGGTCCCGGTCGATAAATTTCTGGAATATATTGGTGAGCTTTTCCGCATCGGGACAGGCAATGGCGGCAACGCCCAGCTCGGTCAATTTCTGCACTCGGATGGTCATTTGGCTGATCAGGCCTGTCGTTCCCTCTGCATCCGCCACCATCTCGAGATCATTCCCTGAAATCTCCATGACTTCACCACTGGGAAGGACGATTCTAGCGCTTTCCACGTTTTCGGAAAACCAACCGTACTCATAAGAGCCAATACCGGCTCCCCCTTGAGCTAGCCAGCCTCCAGCCGATGAGGAAGGATAACTTGTCGGGTAGAGCCTGACGGTCAATCCCTCAGGCTCTAGTTTCTTATCCAGTTGCTCCCATGTGATCCCGGGCTGAATCGTGACGGCTTCGTTCTCGCTATCGATGGAGAGAACATCTTTCATTCGGTAAAAATCCACTACGATTCCCTTTCGGGTAGGAATGATTCCGCCGTATCCGGAAGAGCCCTTTCCCCGCGGGACCAGAGGAATTTTTTTCTGAGCCGCCCAGCGGACCAACTCCACCAATTCATCCTCATTTTCAGGCTGGACCACTGCATCCGGCACCGTCTTTCCGATCAAAGGCCTGAAGAGGCTGGGTATGGCTGCGATATCATGGCTATAAAGCAGGCGTTCGGTCGGATTGAAATTGGCTCGAGAGCCGAATCTTTTCTCCAGCCAATCTTTTTCCTTTTTATTCATTCTTGCCATCACTCTTCTCCTTCCCATCCAACAATTTTCTTTCTGGTACTGAAAGATGAGCACAGAAGCCAATTTAAATGCGATTTATATTATATTAGAATATTCTAATAATATCAATATAAGGCGTTCGGCCATTAAAAAATTCATAAACCGTAGGCAAACTTCCGTCCGATTGATGTTAAAAAAATTGGCCTGTAAAAATTGTTCATTGGTGCTTTCAGCATTTCCAAAACCTCGATGATACATCAGGCTCAATCTGGACAAAACATTAGGAAGGGATTGAGCGACATCGGAGAATTCCGCTCCAGCCCAACATTGCCCTTCCTTCAACGGTCTTAGAGCTTAACAAGCAGGGGACGTTCCACTCGGGGACACCCTATAATTTATTTTTGAAAAAAAGCCACTTCTTTCTGGGCTGTCATTCCTGGTTGTCTCAAAAATTTTTATCTCTCAGAGCCTCTTTTTTTAAGGACGCCTTTTCGATCCTTTCTTTTTGGGGGAATACACCGACACCTGGAAGATCGGGCACTTTGATCGTGCCCCTGGACGTGATTTCGATCGGAGGATCGATCAAATCCTCTACGTAATATCTTTTGCTCGCTGAAAGATCATGAGGAAGTGTGAAGTTGGGGAGACTGGCCAAATGGATGTTGTGGGCCCTCCCTATCCCCGATTCGAGCATTCCTCCGCACCAGACCGGAAGGGATTTTTCCTGGCAAATATCATGTATCTTTCGAGATTCCACGATACCGCCCACACGTCCGGCCTTGATATTTATAATCCGGCAGCTCCCCATTTCGATGGCTTTTCTCGCTGCATCGCTATCCGTTATGCTTTCGTCCAAGCATAAAGGCGTCTTGAGTTCTTTTTGAAGTCGAGAATGGTCCCACAAATCATACGGTGCGTAGGGTTGCTCTATCATGGCCAGGCTGAAAGCATCCAGTTCTCCGAGATGTCCGCTATCCTTTGGAGAGTAGGCTCCATTGCCATCTACCTGGAGGGGAATATCTGGAAAATTTTCTCTCACTTTTTTGCAGACAGCTGTGTCCCAACCACGCTTGATCTTTATCTTGATCCTTCGATAACCCTCTTCAAGAAAAGCGTGTATTCTTTCCAGAAGCTGTTCGACTGAATCCTGGATCCCGATGCTGACCCCCACAGGTATCTCCTTGTGGACTCCGCCATAAAGCTTCCACAAGGGGAGCCCTTGCCTCTTGGCTTCGACGTCCCATAAGGCTTGCTCCAATCCGGCCTTAGCCATAGGATGTCCCTTATAAATCCTCGCCTGCGCATAGAAATCTTGAGGCAGAGCCAGGGATTTTCTAAAAATGAGCGGAATGAAAAAATCCTTTAGCATAAGCCAAGCGGTGGAGGTCGTCTCATAGCTGTAAAAGGGCGATTTATCTGCCACCACCTCTCCATACCCGCAAATTCCATCTCCAAACACCTTAATCAGGATAAAGGTCCGCCCTTCCTCCCGCCCGAAACTTGTTTCAAAAAAATGGATATAGGGCAGGGCACAAAGAAAAAGCTCGATTCGTTCGATTTTCAACTCCGTCTTTCCTATTCGCTTTCCTCGATTACTCGTCAATCCCCTTTCGTCTCCTCCTCAAAAAACGTCGGCCGATTCAAAACCAAACGGGATTATTCATGCTCAACGGACCTCTTGAGCTCAACTCTTTTTCTTCGTGCCAAATCCTCATACACATCGACGATCCTCGATGCCATAGCTTCTAACGAAAATTTTTGACTGATAAATTCGTAACCTCTCTGTCCCACCCGATGTGCCATATTTCGATCATGATAAATCTTGAGTATGGCCTGAGCTATCGATTTCGGCCTTCCAGACGGAACGACTATGCCATTCCTTCCATCGGCGATCAACTTATGAATTCCTTCCGATTTTTCAACAATGACAGGAAGGCGGCAGGCCATTGCATCCAGAAGAATCCTTTCCACGCCTTCCAGAGCGGAAGAAAGGACAAACACATCCAGAGAATGGAGAATTTTTGGGAGGTTTTCTTGAAATCCCATGCAAAAAAATAAATTTTCTTCCCCTATTCCCTTAATCTGCCGGGTCGGCGGTAAAACCATCCTCCCTTTACCGAGTATGACCACTCTGATAGGAAGAGCTTGTTCTTTTAGATATTTATTGATCCGGATTAAATCGTAAAGGCCCTTTTCCTCGGCAAGAGAGGCGATAACACCGACCAAAAAGGCATCCGGGCCGAAAGAGAATTCCTGACGGAGATAATCCTTGGATTTTTCTATGTAGAAGGGGGAAAAGTCTATTCCATCGGGGATGACTTGGATCCGTTTCGAGTCAAATCCTCCTTCGACAAGTCTTTTCTTCATCCCTTTGGAGATAACCGTGATCGCATCCACCTGCTGGAAGTACTTTCGGCGCAGAATTTCTTCATCATTTCCAGATATCCCGTTCCATCTGGAGACAACCCTCAAGGGAACTTTGGCCAGAGAAGCGGAAGCAAAACCGAGGGCAGCCGAGCGGATATCGTGGACATCGACCAACTGGCAATGCCTTCTCTTCATGGCGAGATAAAGTCGAAAAACAGAAGCTGCATTTTTAGGATTCTTCGCTTTCATGGGAATGACCCGCCGCCCCGCATCCGTGGCTTTCCGGTGCATAGGGCTTCCCCTTCGGACAACATAATGAACGGAATACCCCCTACGTTTTAATTCTTTATCTAAGAAAAAGGGTGGCTTCTTCCCGTCTTCTGCTTCTTCCGTTATATCAATTTGGAAAAGGCTCAATTTTTTCTCCAAGTTTCCAGATCTCCTTCAGCTTGGCATAGGTGACAAAAATCGTGTATCCGTCCAGGACAGAGACAACAAATCCCGCAAACCCATCCAGAAGGCCCAATTTGAAAATATAGGATTTCACGAAACGGAAAAAAGGAAGTAGACCTATATGATACCAGCGGCACCTTTTATTCTGGGCATAGAGTTTCTGAGCCCCGAGGTCAGAAAAGGTGTTCATCCGCTTCAAATGATCGGCGATATTCCGGTAGGTAAAATGATAGAGAGCTCCTTTGAGTTTTTTGACCTTTCCTTCGACAATCAGATCTTCCTGGACATATTCTCCTTCCCATCGGGATCTATCTTGCCGGAACAGCCGGATTCTAAAATCAGGATTCCAAACCGTATGGCGAACCCATCGGCCGAGGTAAAAAACCCTTCTGGAAACCTCAAAACCAGAACACTCAGGCTCCTCCTGTTCCTTCAAATGAAGTATCCCCTCTCTCAACTCGGGAGAAAGCCTTTCGTCCGCATCCAGGGAGAGAATCCAGGGGAATTTTGCTTTTCCGTTTCCATAATTTTTCTGGTCCGAAAAGTTAGTCCATCTCCTCAGGAACACCCGATCGGTGTATTTTCTGGCAAGCTTGACCGTATCGTCATCGCTGTATCTGTCCACCACAATGATCTCTTCGACGACATCCTTAAGGCTCTTCAAAGCTGCCTCGAGGCGTTTTTCCTCGTTATAGGTGATGATGACAGCCGATATCTCCATTTTTTTAATCATATCATAACTTAAACCTGCGATTAAAGCTTTATGCCCTCTGCTGGAAGCATTTCTCAAACCGTGACGACATCTCAGTCACATACAGCACAGAGCATTAGGAAGAGATTGAGCGACATCGCGGGATTTAACCTTCCATAGCCGCTGTTCGAGAGAACTCGACGAAGTCGGACGGTGAGCATTTATTGTGAAAAAGGATTAGCTTCTGGGGTAGGCATTCAGATCCAGAGGAAAAGTCTTTACCCTCTTCGTTTTGAACTTTTCAGCAGCCAGAGCCGCCACCATCGCGGCATTATCCGTACAAAGTTCGGGAGAAGGGATAAAGGCAGGAAGATGCAGTTTCCGGGCCGATTCGGTGAAATCTTTTCTCAATTTTTTATTCCGGGCCACTCCTCCACAGAGAATCAAAGAGCTGGGAGAATGCTTTTTAGCTGCCCGGTTCACATTGGACAACAGGGCCCGGATAACGGCTTTTTCAAAACTCGCCAGAAAATCTATGATCTGTGTATGATCTTTGGTCAAACGGTTTTGCCGTATCACCTTCAGGCCCTCTGTTTTTAGACCGCTGAAACTGAAGTCCAGGCTTTTATCTGTCATATGGGGAATAGAAAATTTGAAACGGCGCGGATTTCCTTTCTCCGCCATCCTGTCGATGATCGGCCCCCCAGGATAACCCAAACCGAGAAATTTCGCAATTTTATCCAAGGCCTCACCAGCAGCATCATCCCTTGTCCTGCCGATAACCTGATAATGGAATTTTTTCTCCATCCAAAAAAGGGATGTATGTCCTCCAGAGACCAAAAGCGACAGGCAGGGAAAAGGGATACTCCGGTTCTCTAAAAAAGCCGAATGAATATGTGCCTCGAGGTGATCGACAGGAACGAGGGGTTTTTCACGACAAAAGGCCAAGCCCTTAACGAAAGAGAGCCCGACAAGAAGGGAGCCGATCAATCCCGGCCCCTGGGTCACGGCGAACAGGTCGATATCTTCGAGCGAACGTCCGGCCCTCCTTAAACCCTCCTCCACCACATACCCTATGGAACGGATGTGCTGACGGGAAGCCAATTCAGGGACCACGCCTCCGAACGGGGCATGGATTTCATCCTGGGACAAAACCACGTTGCTCAGAATCTTTAACTGGCTATCCAAAACAGCGGCAGACGTCTCGTCACACGACGTTTCTACTCCAAGAATTATCAATTACGAATCCTTCAAACCCAACAAGCTGGATTTATAAGGCGGCTCGGCAATTCCCTTTTCTGTGACGATGGCCGTTATATACTTCGAAGGAGTCACATCGAAGGCCGGATTTCGGACATCGATATGGGGGAGGGTGATGGAATGTCCGGCGAACGTTCTGACCTCTTCGGGATCCCGCTCTTCGATGGGAATAGCATCCCCCTCCTCCAAGGTGAAATCGATTGTGCTGAGAGGAGCTGCTACATAAAAAGGAAGACCATGTTCCTTAGCAAGGATGGCCACTGAGTAGGTACCGATTTTGTTGGCCGTATCGCCGTTCTGTGCGATCCTGTCGGCGCCGGTGATGACAGCCGATATCTCTCCCTTTTTCATCAGGAAGCCGGCCATGCTATCGGTAATCAAAACCACGGGTATGCGATCTCTGTCCAACTCCCAGCACGTCAACCTGGCGCCTTGAAGAAAGGGGCGGGTCTCATCCGCATAAACGAGGATCTTTTTTCCTTGTTCGCAGGCGGCGCGGATGACACCGAGCGCCGTTCCGTATCCGGCTGTGGCCAAAGCCCCTGCATTGCAGTGGGTCAGGATCGATTGACCGTCCTTTAGAAGGTCCTTCCCCCAGAAACCGATCCTTTTATTGGTCTCGATATCTTCCCTCTCGATAGCGAGTGCCTCATCGACCACTTTTTGCTTCAGCAAGGTCAGATCGCTGTTCTTATGGATCTCGAAGGCTTTTTTCATCCTCTCCAGAGCCCAAAAGAGATTACGCGCTGTGGGCCGTGTATGGCGCAACCTTTCCAGGATTCGGTCAAATTCGGCGCTAAGGTCCTCCTTTCTTTTTACGCTCATCACTCCCAGCGCAACGCCGAAGGCTGCTGCCACTCCGATAGCCGGTGCGCCCCGGATAGCCATGTGCTCGATGGCCAACGCCACCTGTTGAACGTCGCTGCACTCCAGATAAACCTCCTCTTTCGGCAGCCTCCTCTGGTCGATCAGAACGACTTTATCCTTTTTCCAGGCTATGGTCGGCAGCATACCTCACCTCTTTTTCCAATCAGGAATTTCAGGGTCGGGCCAATTCCATCTCTTGACCCACTCTAAATAAAGCGAATGAAATTTCTCTCCTTCCTCCTGGCTCAACTCCTCGCGAAGTCTTCGAAAACAGAACACGATCTGAAGATCGTTATCATGCAGTATTTCTTGAGAAGGAAGCCCCAGTTCTTTGGCCATGACAGCCTCTTCAAAACTCTTTCTGTATTCACCCATATAACTCAGAACCTGGGATTGAAGGTAATGAAAAAATCCACAACTGAGGTCTTTTTCAGTCAGGTTTTCGACCTTTCTAAGCAGCCCGGAGAGTTGTTTTTCCTTTTGTTTTGTCTCTTCCGCGAGAGCTTTTTTCAAAGATAGATCCGTGTATTTTTGGGCTGCGAAAACGGTCACCGGCTTAAGTTTGGACCTATCGACAAGATAGCCATATACCTGTAAGGCCGAACCCTCGAGACCCATTTCTTCCAGAGAAGAGGCCAGCCCGAAAAGAGAAACTCCTGCCGCCCAATCCTGACCGTCATCGAATCCGTAGGAAAAAGCGGCTAAAAAGCTCTGTTCCGCTTTCTCCCAAAGACTCAGATGAAGCTCAGCGAGTCCCTTGACCATAAAAGCCTGCGAAGAAGGATTCTTGATCACTTCTCTTTCAGCTTCCTCCAGAGATTTTTTGAATGAAGCGATCGCTCTTTCTGTCTGGTAGACGCGGGAAAAGCCTTGGGCCTGGACATAATAAAATTTGGCATCCTCGAGGTGGGAGACACAGGAAGTGAGAAAGGCCATCCCCAAAATCAATAAAAAAAGAACATTCCTTACCGATCCGGCTTTAGGTTTACTCATTCTTTATTTCCATTTCTTTTTTTATCCTATCGGCCAGGGCCTTTTGTACAGACCGATCCGTGAACAAGCCCGAACCCAGAGAGGCAAGTTTCCGGGCAATGGTTTCGAGTCCCGCGACGAATTTGGCCTTCCCCTCAATGGATTCTATTTCTTCGACGGCCTGAGCAACCCTTTTCTCAAAGTGGCGGACGATCTTTTTATAATCTTTCGATTCCAGTTCCTCATGAAACAGCCCGGTGAGAAAAGGGTCCTCAAGGCCCAATATAGGGTAGAGGCTCTGAAAAGCTTCTCTTAAAGATTCCCTATCCTTTTCCCTTATCTCCGCTGCAAAAACCCTAGATAGATCGGGGTGATAGGAGAAGAATCCAAGAATGAATTCATCGGGCTTCGCTTTTACCCATTGGGGATCGAGCCAGACTTCCCAAGAAAATATCTTTTCCTTCCAGGCCTTGCTGCTCTTCATGGCCCAAACCAAAGCGGCCGAGAGCAGAGGAAAAACCAGATAGACGGATTGAGGAACGAATTGGGACACAAACTTTATTCCCTCTTGAAGGACATCTTCGAAAGATTCTTCTTTCATTCTCTCCTATTATCCGGGGATATTTTATTTCTTTTCATTTTTTTTAATCTTACCAAAAACCGGGCCAGAATCCCAACTTCTTTCGTTCCCAGCATTTCCAAAACCGTGATGATTTTAAATCTGGCAAGGTAGCTGAAGAGGAAGCCATCCGGAGGCGAGCGGGCATGGAAAGCAAGCTTTATTGGCATGCATATTTTTGTTCCCCCTCCAAGGGATCGATGGGGAAAATTAGCGGGCTGACGTTTCATCTTCCCTGACAGTTGCTTTATCACGGTTTTGGAAATGCTTCCTCGCTCCCCTCAAAAACCGGCAAAATCATGATTGACGTATGGCGAGATGCTGAATAGACCTCTAGGCAGAGCGAGGGCCACATTGGAGGGCCCCGCCTCGCCCAGCTCAGCCTTCCCTCAAGGCAGCTCACAGCCGGATGACAGTAGGGGACGTCTTATTTGGAGACACCCACTATTGCCGAATTGGCTTTATATCAAAAACAAATGAGAGGGTGTCCCTGAATGGAACGTCCCCTTATGACGAGAAGAATGGTGAGGGAATGGCGTATAAAATCCGAACGGGTGCAGAGGAAATCTCCGGTGGGTTCAAGCACACAGAAACCGGTACCCGCACAAAAATGGAAGAAATCCATCTTGAATAAAAAGCCATTTTGACGATACAGGATATTCCTTGTCGGCACGTCCTCTCAGACGGAGAAGCCGGCCATAAGGGGTGAGACTTGACTTTTGCAGAGGACTCGAGTACCTTGATTACTGAAAAGAATAGAAATTGACCTCGAGGAGGTTCCTATGTTCTTGTTTGGTCCTGTCGGCCCTACAGAGTTGCTTCTTATCGTATTGATTATCGTCATCATTTTCGGGGCACGGCGACTCCCGGAACTGGGGAAATCCTTAGGAGAAGGCATTAAAAATTTCAAGAGATCCATCTCTTCCAAAGAAACAGACAGAGATAAATCGGATAAAACAGAGCCTCCTTCTAAGGAACAATGAGACGGACGATTGAAAAGTTTGCCCAGCAGAGAGAACAAAAAGAAAGCGCCCTCGCCAGAGAACTCGCCGAATTAAAAAAAAAGATCGAGGAGCTCTCCTCTTTTGAAAATCTTCCGGCCATCAAAAAGTTTTTGTCTGAACTGGAAAGATTAGCCGATACCGGTCAGGAAACACCCCATAAAAAGAAAGGCTCTTCACACATCTCAAAAATCTTCAAAAGAGATACGCCTTCTCCCTCCTTCGGGCAGTCCACAGTCGCCTTTCTCATGGAGTTCCAGCAAAATCTTGTCAGCTATTTCTCTCAAACAAGAGATATCTTTTACTCTTTATGCAGCCTCATGGAATCCAACGTCGCCTTGATGGACGCCAAGGACAAAGAATGGGATGCGCTGGGGAGCAACCACGTGGGGATGATCTTCAAAAGCATGGAATGGCGGGTGGACAAACTTGCTGTCTTCTATGAAGACATGAATCTCCTGATGAAAAAGTTCCTTCTCCTCAAAGAAAGATTAGACCGACTTCTGGACGTTTTGGAAGAGAAAAAACTGCCGACCCCGCAACAGGTCCAGCCCATTCTTCAACCCCTCAAAGACTGGCAATATGCTGGATTTGAAAACCGGTATAGAGGGAGTGAAGAGGAAGTCAAGAAGCAGCAATCCCTGTATCTTTCTTACTTCAAAAAGAACGGCACGGTTCTGGATTTAGGATGTGGTCGGGGAGAATTTCTCGACCTTCTCCGGGATAAGGGGATAGAAGCCCGAGGAATCGAAATAAATGAACAGATGGCCGAAATCTGCCGTGATAAAGGATTGGACTGCCGGAAAGCAGATATTTTAGAAGCATTGGTCCAAGTCGATGACCACAGCCTGGGTGGGATTTTTTCGTCTCAGGTTATAGAACATTTGCCCGCCCCCTATTTGAAAAGACTTATAGAGCTGGCTTATTTCAAACTGAGGCCTGGAGGGCACATCGTGCTCGAAACTCTGAACCCCGCCTCCGTGTTCACACTGGTCCATATTTATTTCCTTGATCTTACCCATCAAATGCCTATTCACCCCCAGACATTGAAATTTCTTCTCGAAAGTTCGGGATTCGAGGATGTCGAAATCCAATACTCTCCTCCCCTTGAGCAGGAGCAGCTTCAGGCGCTTCCCGGTGCAGATGAGACTTCGGCAATCATGAACAGAAACATCGATAACCTCAACAGGCTTTTATACGCCTCCCCTAACTATGCTGTCATCGGTCTGAAGAAATAAAATATCCGCCAAAATATATTTTCAGAATTAATGGCCGACAAAGAAGAGAGAGGACCTTTTTTCGCCGGGTTCGACTTAGGAGGAACGCACCTGAAATATGGATTGATGGACAGGACCGGCAAAATCGTCTATGAGTCCTATGTCGAAACTCCCAAAAACATGAGATCCCTCCTTCTTGTCCTCCAAAATATCTGGAAGGAACTCAAAACAGAAAAAGGCCCTGCCATCCACGGCGCAGGATTCGGATTTCCGGGAATTTTCAGCCTCAAAGAGCAAAAGATTCTTCAGTCTCCCAACTATCCTGGAATCGACAATTTCCCCCTCATCCCTTCTCTCTCCCGGTTCGTCGATGTTCCCTTCTATATGAATAACGATGCAAACATGGCCGCCTATGGCGAGTACAGATGCGGCGCGGGAAAAAATACTCATAGCCTGGTCCTTCTCACCATCGGGACAGGAGTCGGATCAGGCATTGTTCTAAACGGAAGAATTTGGGAAGGTGCATGTGGATTTGCCGGAGAGATGGGACATCTCACCGTCAATCCCGGGGGAGAACCCTGCAATTGCGGAAGCCAAGGCTGCCTGGAAACCGAGGTCTCGGCCCATAAAATCGTCAAAAATTATTTGGATCTCGTACCTACCTCAAGCGATGTCAGGGCCGAAGATATTCATCGCAGGGCTAAAAAAGGCGACACGGCCGCAAAGCAGGCTTTTGCCAAAGCGGGCAAATATCTTGGAGTCGGCCTCTCTCTCGCCATCAACCTCTTGAACCCGGAAAAGATTCTCCTCGGTGGGGGAGTGATGGAAGCCGGAAATTTTCTGCTAGCTCCGGCTATCGAAGAGGCGTCCAAACGATCCTTCGCCGCTTCATTTCGATGCTGCCGTATCGAACGCGCCATCTTGGGAAACAAAGCCGGGTTTATCGGCGCTGCCCTCTGGGCTAAAGAAAAAATGCCCGCCATCAGTAAAAATCTTTGATAGAGATACGACGATTCGATTCTGCACTTCACTCTGATGTAGAGCCATGCAGCCCATCGCTGTTTCGGATATTTTTCCCGCCGCAGACAAGGATTGTAAAACAGAGGGATAACTGATAATATAGATTTTCAGCCAGAAAATAAAAATCCTGCAACTTTATTAATTGGAATGATGTTCCTTATAGAGATACGACAACACAAATCCCTATCTGTCTGGATTGGCAACCCAAGGAGGTCTAAATTGGGGAAGAAATTATTTACATTTGTCTTGATCATATGTCTATCCACCGGACTCACCCTTTGTGTCCTGGCCCAAGAACAGACAGGATCGCTGAAAGGGAAGCTCACCGACACAGAAGGATTTCCCCTTCCTGGAGCCATCGTCTACATCAATTCTGACTCAATGCTGGATATCCAGACCTACATCACCTCGGACACCGGAATGGTTAATTTTCATGATCTGCCGCCGGGCACATACAGATTGACGGCTGAAATGCCGGGTTTTAAAACGGTCAATATCGAAAACATCATCGTCCGGGTTGGAAACACCATCAGGTTCCACATAAAAATGGAAGTAACGACCATAGAAGAAGAGACGACGGTGAAACTCTCCGCGTCCATGGGAAATCCAGAATCCACAAAAGCCTCCTTCATCATAGAGGAGGATCTTCTGAAAAGGATCCCTCTACACAGAGATAGCCACCATATTATAGATCTTGCTCCAGGGATAATCCCTGAAGCCATATTTTTCCCAGAGACTTCGGTTATCCATGGGGCATCGGCAAGGGCTAACCTCTATCTGTTCGATAGCCTGAGCTTGAGCGATCCGAAAGGAATGCATCTTATCACGAATATCAATTACGATCTCATCGAAGAGGTCGAGGTCGTCACAGCAGGACTTCCGACTCAAGTCTCCCCCGCAGACGGGGGATACGTCAATATCGTCACGAAATCAGGAGGGAATGAACCTTCCGGAGAGCTGCAGGCTTACCACACGGGCGACAGCTTGACGAACACGCTCACCAAAGATGAAGATTCAGGGCTGAGCTTTACGTCCCCTCCTCCACTTGATGAAAGGCTCTGGGATTTTTCTCTCTCTTATGGCGGGCCGATTTTGAGGGACAAACTTTGGTTTTTCACCAGTGCTCGCCTCCTCTCGCAGTCCCGCACGACTTCCTTCATACCCTGGACAGATCCCCAGGGAAAAGAACATGATGCCTTCAACTGGGATAACAGAGAACTGCTGGGATTCATTAAATTTACCAGTCAGTTTATCCCTTACCTAAAAGTCTCAGCTTCGTTCAATTACGTCAACCGTAACAGACCATTTCATGAAAACATTCTCGGCTGGAACGTACCAGCCGACGCTACCCGGGACATGGACCATGAAGCGATTTATCAGGGAAATGCCATCCTGAATTATCTCATCAACCAGGACACTTTTGTCGACCTCAAGGCAGGCTTCTTTTCCGATGACTTTCCTCTCCTTCTTCAAGAAGACGTGAAGTCCAATCCGACCTATGTAGATGTGAGCACCGGCCACATTTGGGGAAGCGGTTTTTTGAATGAAGACCGCTTGAAGAAAAGATTTCAGGCGAGCGTTTTTTTAACCCGCTTCCAAAACAATATTTTCGGGGCCAATCACGAGTTGAAAATCGGGGGCCAATATGAAAATTCTTCTCTGGAGTGGTCGACCTGGAAAGAAAATAATCTTACCGTCTATTATAAAAACGGCAGTCCCTATTATTTCGGCTCTAACCCTTCCCCACTCTCAGGCGAATCGGTGGGGACCGGAAAAATTTCTTTTTTCATAACGAGTGGAGTGCAAGACAGATTCATCCCCAAGTTCGATATGCAGAGACTCAGCTTGATTTTCCAGGATACTGTGACTATTGCGCAGCGGGTCACCCTGAATTTAGGTCTCCGCTTCGACCGTAGCACTTCCTCGCAGTTGTCCTTGGTTAAGGATGTGAGCGGAAATCCTTTATCCCTTACTTTGGGAGAAACGCTGATCAAATCCCAGATTGATCTCAATCCCTATGACCAGGTCCAGTCCTCGCCCTGGAAAAACATCCTAACCTGGAATGTCCTTTCCCCCCGGATTGGATTGATTTTCGACATTTTGGGAGATGGAAAAAGCCTGTTTAAAGCATCCTATTCCCGCTATACCGAACCGATGCTCCTAGAATATACCTCATCTATCAGCCCCTTCACTCCGACCCGATCCCATAGTTTTTACTGGTATGACGAAAATTCGGATGAAGAAGTGGATGAGAATGACTCTTTTGCCCTTTATCCTGAAGATTATCGTCTTTATTTCGGTGAGTTATACAGAGGGAGAGTCGATCCCGACACCAAAGCTCCCCACACCGATGAATTTACCGTCGGTTTGAGTCAGGAAATTTTTTCTGATTTTTCTGTTAGCTTCACCTATATTCATAGAAACAAGAAAGACATTCTGGAAAGCGCCCTGTACAATCCTGACCTGGATCAGTACTGGTACACGGTTGAACAAGATACGGAAGACTGGTGGACCTCATTCGATACCATCGTTCCCGGCGCGGATGACACAAGAAACAAATCTGTCACCATATATTTTCCCTCGTCCGATGCCCCTCTCTTTGCCGAGCGATTCAGGAATGTTCCCGAACTCAGCCGGAAATACCGGGGATTTGAAATCGTGGTTAAAAAACGTATGTCTCACAACTGGCAGTTGAATGGCTCGGTGACTTTTAGTCGAACGACCGGCAATATCAACCAGGGCTATTTTGCCAGTTCCGGAGCTACAGCCGCTGCAGTCAGCCCCAACTATTTCGTGAACTTCGATACGGACGCCCGCTTGGACTTTGACCGGCCGCTCATCATCAAGCTTGCGGGAACCTATAGATTTCCCTATGAGTTTTATCTGAGTTTCCACTACATGCACGTCAGCGGCACTCCATGGGCTAGAAGCGTCACTGTTTTCCCTCCTTCCCAGATGGAGGACGCAGGGAGCATGCCGGGGCTTCCGGTTTCGGTGCTCCTGGAAGAACCCGGAACAAGAAGGACCGAGACCGTTCGCAATCTCGACTTCCGGATCGAAAAAGAATTCATTCTGTCCCGTTCAAAGAGTTTGGGATTGTTTCTAGATATCTTCAACATCTTGGGTTCCCAATACCAAACAAAGGTGCAGAACGAAGGAGGATTCTGGTACCCTGGTGCCGAAAATTCAACAGAAGGTGACCGCATCGTCGACCCCAATTACGGGACAGTGATTGCCCTTTCCGGAGTGCGGACATTCAGGCTGGGATTGAGCTTGAAATTCTAAGGATTCGCCAGGCTTTTTAAATTCATGAGATCCTCATGTGAAATATCCCCCCACAGATAAGAAAAAACCAGTTTGTTATGGAGAAGCGGATCGGCATTCCGGTCCATACGCCCGGCGGCGACCAGTTCTTCCCACTCTGGCGTCCCTGGAATCGGAGAAAAATACGCCAGGCGCGGCTGAGCGCCCAGCTGGCGAACTTGGAGAATGCTTCTCTCGACCCCTGAAAGTTTCTGGCCGGGAAGACCCACTATCAGGTAAACGTTTATTTCATCTCTATCGAAACCAGCTCCTTCCAAATGTCCTAACGCTTTGTCCAAGCCATCAGATGTAACCTTGGGACAGGATCTCTCGATCAGGTCCTCGTCAAAGCTTTCCTGGCTTAAATAAAGGGAACGGAAACCTGCCAACCTGAGGAATTTCGCCAATTCCCGGTCGATCTCATTCACATGAAGACCATTAGGTGTATGAAAGTCCACCGGCAAATTTTTATCGATGACCCATTTCAAGATTGGCTGAATGTGTTTTTTTCTGCGGATGAGGAGGGCATCATCATAGAAGGAAATGTTTTTCGGCCGATACTGCTCCCAGGTCTTTTCCAGATCTTTTATTACAGAATCAACAGACCGTTGCTCAAACCGGGGATAAATCAAAGGACTGGCACAAAAAGAACAGTTTAAAGGGCAGCCCCGTGAGGTAAGAAGAGGAAGGGAATTCCTGTCTCTCAGAAGATCGAAAGCAGGGGAAGGAAGTTCGTCGAGCGAAGCAAAGCGAAGAGATGGACAGGTTCCATCGCCCAGAACTTCGTTGACCATATCGAACAATATCCTCTCGCCAGCCCCCTGACAAATGAAATCCACCCCTGTTTCGCTCAAAGCGTGCTGAGGCATCAACGTGGGATAGACTCCTCCTAGGATGAGGGGTACAGTCCCCCATTTCTTTCGAAGCAGTTCCACGACAGTCTGAATCCCCGGATACCAATAAGTCATAGTGCATGTGAGCAGTATGATATCGGGCCGCGGAATTCGATCGAGTTCAAAACTGAAGAGAGGCAACGGAATGCCGTAGCGCGAATATTTTCTCGGAATTTCCTCTAAAACACGTGGTTTTTTCACTTCCTCCTTGAGAAAATGACCCCGTCCATCCGATTTAGACCCGGATTTTCTATCCAGAAGGGGATTATATCGGTCCAAACAGTCGATAAAATACAACGATAAATCGGTGTATTCTCTCAAGAGAGCAGCCACGTAAAGAAGGCCTAGCGGTTTCAGCCAAAAGTCATAGGCCGTGAAATCATAGATCCAGGGATTGATGAGGAGGACATTTTTTTTGAAGGACATAAAATCGTTTTTTACTGCACAAAAGGTGAGATTTCGTTGTCTAGTTTATCCTGGTGCGGAAGGTGGGACTCGAACCCACACGGCCGTTTAAGGACCATAAACTCCTGAGGCTTACGCGTCTACCAATTCCGCCACTTCCGCACTGCTGCTCTGCTTCACAAGTGGCTATTATAATCCTATACAATTCTTGAGTAAAGCCTTATGTAATGGCGCAAGCATTTCTAGAATCACATTGACATGTTAGACTAAAGTGGAACAGAGCACTAGGAAGGGATTGAGCCGCAGCGGAGGATTCCGGCCCAACCTAGTCCGGCCTTCCATCACCGACCATCTTGGGTAACGTTAAGGGCACGTTCCATTCAAGGATGCTCTATAATTTATCTCAGTAAAAAAGCCACTTCTGGAACATAGGGTGTCCCCAAATGGGACGTCCCCGGATTTTCGTAATTGCCGATAAGAACAGGAGGGAATGGCGTATAAAATCCGACTGGAGAGAAGGCACTCCCTAATGCCCAGAACCTAAGTTCTCGGTTTTGGGAATTCTTCCACATAAAGGCACCTAGATACCGCTTGACAAATGGCACGCCAATTCCTATTTTATGAGTGCGTGATTCACTCTTTCCATCCTCATCTTCTCTTTAAAAATTCTCATGCATCCAATCTCTAAAATTTATAATAGGAGGCCATATGAAATTAATCAGCCGGGAACAAATCGCCAACCTGGCCCAATTCAAAAGTGATCGATATCTCACGACATCCTTCTACCTGGATACCGATAAGAGTCATTGGACAAAAAAGCAAATCATGCTTTCGCTAAAAAACCTGCTTTCTCAGCACAAAGTGAACGTAGAAGAAGCGAATCTCGGCAAGGGAAAAAAGGAATCCCTCAAAAAAGACCAGGAAAAAATCCATCGATTTTGCAGAGTCAACCTCAACTCCCATAATCAGGCGGGACTGGCGATATTTTCCTGCAGCAGTGAAAATTTTTGGGAAGTTTTCGACCTTCCAAATTCTCCATTGAACAGGGTCGTCATCGACCAGGATCCCTATGTCCGGCCTCTATCGGCCATACTTAACGAACACCGCCGAATATGTCTCCTTACTCTCGATCGGAAAGAGGCCAAGTGGTATGACCTGTTCATGGGAGAGATCTCCCTTTTGAAACATATAACAGGAGATGTTCCCAGCAAAGTCCGAGAAGGCGGATGGGAAGGATACGAATCCAAGCGCATCGAAAGGCATATCGCCACCCATCTTCATGACTTTTTCAAGGAGATCGCCCAGATAACCTTCGATCTCTTCAAAAAAAACAATTTCGACTGGCTTTTTCTCGGCTGCAAAGAGGAATACTGCACAGAATTCGAGCCGCTGCTCCATCCATACGTTAAGGGAAGACTTAAAGAATATCTCAAGGCTAGCCCTGCCGATTCGCCAAGCAAAATTTTGCTAGAGGCCTCCTCATTGAAAAAAAGGTTGAAAAATCAGGAAGAAACCAAGCTTCTGGATCGTTTTCTCTCAGAACTCGAAAAAGGTGGACTGGCCACTTCAGGATTGAAAAACACCCTCAGAAGCTTGAACCGGGGAGAAGTCCAGACGCTTTTGATCACCCGGCATCTTTCCAAGCCAGGCAGGTCCTGCCCAAAATGCGGCTTCTTGTTTGTGGACGAGATCAAATGTCCGAGTTGCCAGAGGAAAACAGAAGCCCTGTTGGACGTTATAGACGAGGCGGTAGAATCGGCCCTGGTGAAAAAAAGCCAGGTCGTACACATCGATCCGCCATCCAAACTCTCCCGGTACGGAGGTATCGGAGCTCTACTCAGGTACAAGGCCTGACCACATAAAAGAAATCAGCTTTTCATTGCCTGAGAAGACCAATCCGGATTATTTCAGGCTTTTTTCTCCTTGAACGAGACACGGTCGAACAAGCTGTAGATGATCGGGATAACAAACAGGGTGAGCAGAGTTGTGGCAATCAGCCCTCCTACCACAGCTATGGCCATAGGAGCCCTCATCTCCGATCCTTGAGAGGTACTTATGGCCATAGGCAACATGCCTAAAATCGTAGTGAGAGCCGTGATCAAAACCGGCCGCAGCCGCACACTGCAGCCTTGAAGGATGGCTTCTTTTTTATCCACTCCCCTCCGTTTCAACTGGTTGATGTAATCCACCATCACAATACCGTTGTTGACGGCGATACCGCCCAGGATGATAAACCCTATGAGCACGGGAAGGCTGATAGGCTTTCCGGAGACCAAAAGAGCGACGATAACGCCTATAAGGCCTAAGGGAATGGTGAACATGATGACAAAGGGATGCTTGAATGATTCGAACTGGGAAGCCATGATCATGTACACCAGAAGCGTAGCCAGGGCAAAGGCAAAAGCCATTATCTTGAAAGCTTCCTGCATATCTTCATACTGACCGCCGAATTCGATAAAATATCCCGGCGGCAAACCCTGCTCCAGTCCTCCGAGCCTCTGCTGTATATCTCTGACCACACTCCCCAAATCCCTTCCCGCAATATTGGCCAGGACCGTTACCACTCGCGCCTGGTTTTCCCTATCGATTTGGATAGGCCCCTCTCCTTTCGAAATGGAGGCTACCTGTTCCAAAAGAATCATCTGGTTCGTCGCGGTCATGATCGGAAGGCTTTTAATATCGGACAGATCGTCGCGCGACTGTTCTTTGAAGCGTACTCGAATGTCTACCTCTTCATTGCCCTCTCTGTAACGGGTGGCGACCTTTCCTAGAGAAGCCGTCTGCACGGTGTTGGCGATCTGGCTCACCATCAAGCCCATCCGAGATGCCTTCTCCCTGTTGATCTCGATATGGTATTCGGGCTTGCCCTCGGCAAAGGTATGGGTGACATCCCGCAAACCTTCCACATCCTCGATTCTGGAGACGATGTTATCCGCAATACTTTTCAGCCGGTAAAGATCCTTTCCGAATACCTTGATCTCCACGGGTGCAGTTGATCCTCCCATCATCATCTGGCTCATGTCCAGGGCTTCGAACTTCACTCCTCTCAATTGAGGCAATTTTCTCCGGATTCTTTCCAGGACCTCCTGATCGGAAGCTTTTCTTTCGGTCTGTGGGATCAACCCTACCCAGAGTATGCCTTCATGCGACCCGGCATTGGAAAATCCACCGGCAAGATCGGAAGGATCTTCTTCAGCGGCCGATCCGATCTGGGCTGAAATAGTTTTTATTTCCGGCTCCTTAGCCATAACTCCCTCGACCAGATTAGCAATTCGGTCGGTCTCTTCAAGGGAAGTCCCCACAGGCATTTTAACCTTGAGGATAAGCATATCCCGGTCCGAAGCCGGCATGAATTCAGTTCCCAAAAAAGGAACGAGGGCAAAGGACAGGATGAACAACCCTAACACTCCCACCAGGACCAACCCCCTGCGTTTCAGGACCTTATGCAAAATGGACCGGTAAAAATTCCGTGCCTTTTCAAACTGGATTTTTGTCCCCATCTCTCCCGTGGCCTTCTTCTTGTATTCCGCTTTGAAGATAAGGGATGCGACCATCGGAACGATGGTCAGGGCTACGAACAACGACGCCAAAAGGGCAAAGGCGATGGATAAGGCCAATCCCTGGGTTAGTTTTCCCGTAATACCCCGGGCAAAAACCATGGGAAAAAATACGGCAATGGTAGTCAGGGTAGAGGCGGTAATGGCCATTCCCATTTCCGAAGCTCCCCTTTTGGAGGCCTCGTTGCGGCCTTTACCTTCTTCCATATGTCGAAAAATATTCTCGATAACGACGATGGCGTTATCCACCAGCATTCCTATGCCCAAAGCCAATCCACCTAAGGTCAGGAGATTAATGGTGTAACCGGCAAGATAAAGGGCGATGAAGGTAGTGATCACAGAAAGAGGGATGGCTAGAGCAATGGTCAATGTGGGACGCCAGTTGCGCAGGAAGACAAACAGAAAAAATATGGCTAAAATACCGCCCACTAGGGCATTGTTGCCCGTTCTCCTGATAACCTGCTGGATCATATCGGCCTGGTCCATAAAGGGCCAAAACTTCACATCTGGCGGAAGTGTCTGCTGTATTCTTGCCAATTCCTCCTTGACGGCTTCGGCCGTGATGACCGTGTTCGCACCCGATCGTTTGCTTATGGTATAGATGACACCTCTTTCTCTCTGTATTCGGGATTCAAAACGGGTCTCCTTCAATCCGTCCCGAACCTCAGCCACATCATTCAAGTACACCGGCTGGCCGGTTTGCGTCGTGCCGATTATAGTGTTGCGGATATCCTCCACATCCTTGAATTCACCCAGAGTCCTGATTAGATATTCGGAATAGCGCTCCACCACATGACCGGCGGGAAGGTTCACGTTCTCCATCCTCAGTGCGAGAAGGATCTGATCCAGGGAAAGATTCATGGACTCAAGGGCCGCTTTATCGACATTGACCAAGATTTCTCTTACTTCCGTAGAAAACACCTGGACAGACGCTACTCCATCGATGCGTTCCAACCGGGGAGCTACCTCATCCTCGATGATTTCTTTGAGCTCGACCGTTGGCCTGTCCGCCGTGATTCCTCCAAAAAGAATCGGGAACTGGGCAAAATTGAATTTCACCACCAATGGATCTGTGGCTTCCTCCGGAAGATAGCTCCGGTAGAGTCCTATCTGGTCCCTGACGTCCTGGGCAGCAAAGTCCAGGTTGGTTCCCCATTCGAATTCCACCATGATGACCGAGGCCCCCTCTATGGTCAATGAATTAACCTTTTTCACCCGGCTTACCGAGTTGATGACCTGCTCCAGGGGCCTGGTAATGGTGTTTTCGATATCCTCGGATGAAGCCCCTCTGTAGGTTGTGATGACCGAGACGGTCGGGAACTCGAGATCGGGGAAAAAATCCAGTCCGAGCCGGGAAAAAGCGATCGCTCCAAAAACAACCAAAATCATGGCCAGCATGGCCGTCGTGACTTTTCTATTAACCGAAAATTCTGGTATTTTCATTGGATAACCTCATTGATTTCGATTTTTGCTCCATCTTCCAAACCGTAGTTTCCTTCGACGACAACCAGATCCCCCTCTTCGATTCCCGATGTCACTTCCACCATATCCGTATTCTGCAAGCCCAAAAAAACTTCTTTTCTCACCACCGTCTTATCCTCTTGGGCCACGAAAACGTACTTATTCTCGAGCACGGCTTTTTGGGGGATGACCAAAGCATCCTCATGGCTGGTGAGCTCAAGGGTGACTTCGCCAAACGTATTGGGTTTCAATATAAGCTCTTGATTTTCGGCGGTCACTTGAACACCGAATTTTTTTGTCGAGGCCTCGGCCGTAGGATTCACAACCGACACGCGACCAGGAAAAACCCGGTCGGGAAATGCATCCACGCGCAAAAACGCCGCCTGTCCTTTTTTGATACGCGAAACATCCTGAAGTGAAACGTCGATCTCGATTTTAATCCGCGAAAAATCCATCAAGGTCAGAACGCCGCTTGTCGGTGAAAATCCACCCATCAGCGGATTGATCACATCGCCAACTTCGGCATTCTTGGATGCCACCACGCCGCTGAAAGGAGCCCTCATGATAGAGACTTCCAGGTTATGGTCGGCCAGATTCAATGCCGCTCTCGCCTGCTGGAGCTGGGCCCCGGAGGCTTCGAAGGCAAGCTTGACCTGCTCATATTGCTGCTCGGATATGGCATTCTCCGCTTTCAACCTCTCCATGCGCTCTATATTTCGCTTGGCGTCGTTATAGCTGGCTTCGGCCACAGCTAATCCAGCCTTGGCCTGCTCCAACTGAAGCCGAATAGCCCTTGTATCCAGCTCGGCCAACAGTTGGTCTTTCTTCACTCTTTCTCCTTCTTCCACATAGATCTTGGCAATCTTGCCCCCGACATCCGGAGTTATATTCACCTTGTTCCAGGCTTCGATCAAACCTGTAAAGAGGAGTTTTTCAGAGATTTTCTGTCTTCTGGCCTCGAAAACTTTAACCGGATTAGCCGCCAAAGATGTTTCTTGCATCTCCTCTGTACTTTTTGGAGGCTGACAGGACAGCATCAAGAACAAAAGAAAGAATGCCAGAATAATGTTTGAAATTTTGCTTTTCACCATTTGTTTTCTCCATTTCGATCAATCATTGTATTCATAACCAACTCCCATGGCTCTATCGAGATCGGCTTTAGCAATCACATAGTTGAAAAGAGCCTGAGAATAATTGACTTGTGCTTGACTAGAGGCGGCTTCGGCAGAAATGACATCCAGCGTGGTGGCCATGCCTTCGGCAAAATTCAACTGGGTGATCCGAAGGCTCTCTTTGGCCTGCTCGATATTTTTCTCTTGGGAAAGGAGGGTTTCCTTTGCTTCTTCCAATTTCAGAACCGCCTGCCGGACTTCGAGTTCCACGGCATCCCGAAGGGCCTTCTGGCTCAATTCGACCTCCCTTATCATGGCCTTAGCCTGACCGATCTGGGCAGAGGTCTGAAATCCGTTGAATAGGGGAACTGTCAGAGCGAGGTTGATCACATAGAATGAAGACCAGGTGTTTTTTCTAAAACTTAACTTATCCGCCCAAAAATTATATGCTCCGGTAACAGCTAGGGTGGGGAGATACCCTGCTCGCGCTATCTTCAGGGCTTCCTCCGCCATCCTTTTCTGGAAATCGAGCTGTTTGACCTCTGGCCTGCTGATCAAGGCATTGTTCACACATTCTTCCAAATTAGGCTCAAAGCGCTCGTATTCGAGTTCACCTTTTATCTCGACCGGCTGGGAAAGCTCTAAGCCCAGTAAAGTTTTTAGATTGAGTTCGGCAACACGAAGGTTATTTTTAGCTTCAATCAATACGGGCTTCATATTGGTCACCCTTACTTCGGACCTCAAAAGATCCATTTTGGAGGCCATTCCCACTTCGTACATGTTCTTGACATTCTGCAAATTTTCCTCTGCCACACGTACGGCTTCCTCCGAAACCGAAACGAACTCCTTGGCCAGAAGATACCCATAGAAAGCTCCCTTGGTATTGAAAACAGTGGTGTGTGTGGATTGCCGCACGGCCTCTTTGGAGGACTCCAAATTATATTTGGCCTGCTTGAACCCGGACGTCAATCGCCCACCCGTGAAAAGGGGCAGAGTGAAGTTTACCGAAAATTGATAATCTCTGGTAAAGTCGACTTTTACTCTCTGAGGAGGTTCCCCGGGGATAAAAGATGGGAACTCCAGCTCGAACACTTTTTCATCCAGAGTGTGCAGTCCCTGGGCATCCAGGGAAGGCAAAAATCCGGATGCGGCTTCCCTCAGCTTAGCATAGGCGGCATCGACCCTCTCTTCTGTCGCCAGATGATAGGGATTTTGGGAAAGCGCAAGCTCCACGCTTTTATCCAAAGTAAGGATGAGTTTTTCCTGGGAGAATGACATTTGAATGAGAGAGAACAGAACACAAATGATTATTAATACTTTTCCCTTCTGCATATTAGTCTCCTTTTCCGGCTTTTATCTGCCTTTTGATCCCATTGAGAAAAAATGAATGAAACAGATCGGTGGCTTCCTCTATACTGTAATCCTTATCCTGCAGAGGCCCGCGGAAATGAAATCCTCTGATCAATGAACCTAAAACAACGCTGGCATCTCGAATATCAATCTGTCTGAATTCACCGGATTCCACGCCCTCTTCGATGATTTTGCTGATCAAATCGGAAATCTGTCTCATTTTAGAGAGGAATCGAGGGGGGATATCAGGATGAACCGGAGCATGGCCGACATGAAAACCGATTCTGCTCTTGGTAATCTTTTCCATGGCCGCTTTTTCCATAAAAAGTATTCGCGAGAGATTTTTTTTCTCCTGGTAATAGGAAAAAATATAAGAGATGAGCTCCCTTAACTTTTGTTCGGCGCTTAGGGATTTCTTTTGAATTTTTTTTATTTCCTGGTAGCTCGTTTCAAAAGAATTGAAGATGATTTCAAGGAATATATCGCTCTTGCTCTTGAAATAACGGTAAAGCGTTGCCTTGGAGAATTGGGCTTCCTCGGCAATGTCATCGACCGTGGAAAGGCTGTAGCCCTTCTGAACGAATACCTTTTCGGCAGCCTGCAGAATAGAATCTTTGTTCCGCTTCTGGCGCTGTCTTTCTCTTTCCATCCGCAAATTTTTCTTTTCCATTTTTTTATACCTAAGGGTTTTATAGTTAAACTGAAAAGTTTAATTATTGTACTAGATAGTTAAATTAGCAGGTTTTTCCGTTTCTGTCAATAGGATTATACGAAAAACCTTACCTATAAGTTTTTGGCGGCCTCCTAATCTGCCCAGAGCCGAGATAGATCAGAGAATGGTAGTGTATGGATTTTTTCATCGAATTGCTTTAACCTGATTCCCGATCTTAAATAAAATAAAGGAGGAACAATGACTGAGGCGATAAGGGATTTTCAGGAATTCCGTCAAAAGATGAATGAAAGAATCCTGGCTAGTGGAAACCTGGAGATCAAGCGATTTTTCGCTCTGGATAAGAACACCTATAAACGAGGAGCCTTACCTGCTGAAACGAAAGAGCTTCTGGGATTAGTGGCCTCTCTTGTGCTGCGCTGTAATGACTGTGTCACCTATCACCTCCTTCGCTGCGTGGAAATGGGGATAGACAACGAAAAGCTCTTTGAGTCGTTCAATGTGGCTTTGGTGGTCGGCGGGTCTATCGTGATACCTCACTTGAGAAAAGCTGCACACATGCTGGATGAAATCCGTTCCTCACAAAAAGAACAACAGGCCAGGTTTACGGCCAAGATGAAAAAATGATCGAGATAAAGTCTGGACCGGGAACAGGAGCGGAAGGGATGTCCGCGATCAGGCACGAGGATGATATTTTTGATACACCTTCCGCAGCTGCCGGCGGCTGACATGGGTATAGATTTGGGTGGTGGTTATCTGGCTGTGCCCGAGCATGAGCTGCACCGACCTGAGATCTGCCCCTCTCTCCAAAAGATGGGTGGCAAAAGAGTGGCGAAGAACATGCGGGCTTATCTTTTTTTCCAGCCCAGCTTTACTGGCCTGCTTCTTCAATATTTTCCAGAAACCCTGGCGTGTGAACGATCCTCCCCGAGTGGAGAGGAATAGGAATGGATTCTCTTTTTTCAACAGTTTTGGCCTGGCCTTCTGAAGGTACAGATCCAAAACTTCCCGGGCTGACCTCCCGAAAGGAACGATGCGTTCCTTTCCTCCTTTGCCGCGACAAAAAACATATCCTTGATCCAAGTTCAAATCCTTTAGTCTCAGAGCGGTCAGCTCTGAAACGCGTAATCCGGTTGCATACAACAACTCGAGCATGGCCTTGTCCCTCAATCCTCTAACGGTATTCTCATCCGGTTGGGCCAAAAGTTTGTTGACTTCCTCTTCGGTTAAATATTTCGGTAAATCCAGCCATAGCTTGGGTGTCGAAAGATCGGCCGCCGGACTCTTCTCCTGGACACCATCCAGAACGAGAAATCTGTAAAAGGCCTTTATGGTCGAGATAAGCCTGGCCAGGGAACGGGAAGAAAGGTCGGCCTGGCTCTGATAATGAATGAACTTGACCAGGTCTTCTTCTTTCGCCTTTTCCCAAGATATCCTTTCCTTACGGAAAAAGAGAAAGAGTTTTTTCAAGTCCAAAGCATAAGAACGGACGGTATTGGACGCTAATCCCTTCTCCACAGACAAAAAGTCAAGAAATGCTCGCTGTATATCCTCAGGCGAGGGCGATTTTTCTTTCATCGAACAAAAGGATTCGAGATTTTTTCTTGACCAACGGTCGTGGTTGGCCCGTGGCCGGGAAGAATCTCCATCATATCGGGCAAAGTGTAGATTTTGCTGTGAATCGATTCTTCGAGAGCGCTCCATGATCCGCCAGGCAAATCCGTCCGTCCAACCCCCCCACAAAAGAGCAAATCCCCCGACAACAGAAATTCATCTCCCACTAAACTGACACTCCCAGGAGAATGCCCGGGTGTATGGATAACCTTTAGATCCTGTTTTCCGATCTGGATTTTATCTCCATCTCGGAGGAATCTGTCCGGCTTGGGCGATTTTTTTGCCCCGAGAAAAAGGCCCATGGTGGTGGCCAGGATGTTATTCAGCATCTGACTGTCCTCGGCATGAATGCAGAGAGGAATTTCGTATTTTTCCTTTATGTCCTTATTGGCTCCGACATGATCCACATGCCCATGGGTATTGATCAAAACAGTAGGGATCAGCTCTTTATCTTCGATCGTGCGAATAATTTTCTCGGGGTCGGCTCCCGGGTCCACCACCCCACATTCCTGGGTTTCCTCACAGTAGACCAGATAGCAATTCGTCTCCAGCGCACCGACCACGATTCTTTCGTATTTCATCCGCCCTAGCATAATGGTAACTTCTCTTCGAGTCAAGAATCCACAAGAAAACATCCGGCTATCCAAAATCCGGTTGATCTATCGATGCCCTGCCGAGCAAAGCTTCGGGGTAATGGTCGATCGAAATCGGAAGCTGCTGACCTAGCTAGCCTAATCCAGACTCTCCAAATTGGCCTGGCGGGAAAAACAAATATCCGGCGAGCGTGTATGGAGCACGATGTTGTTTTTTTCTGGGAAAAAAAATATAATCTCCCCTTATGGCAACCGAACCCTGGCAGCTCCAGGTATTCAAAAAGTCTCTAAAAAAGAGGGAAAAGCAAAAGCTTCTCGAAAGGAATCTGGATATCGCACTGGACTCTCTCAATTTGGATTTGGGTTGTGCCCAGGGAACATTAAGCTATTTTCTCCGCCAAAAAGGGGGATGCTGGCTGAGCGCAGACATGGATTTTCTCAACCTCCAGTCGACCCGAAACCTGCTTGACCGAAATCTTATCCAACTCAAAGAAGGAGCGCTCCCGTTCAAGGACCAGTCCTTTAACCTTGTGGCTAGCCTGGATTATCTCGAGCATCTGGAAAACGACAATTTATGCCTCGAAGAAATCCGCCGCGTATTGAAAAAAAACGGACGTTTGGTTCTTGCTACACCTCAGACCGGAAGGTTCTTTATCCTTCACAAATTGAGGTCTCTGATGGGACTCAAACTTGAATTCTATGGGCACAAAAGAGAGGGGTACAGATTAGATACGCTTCAAAGGAAACTAAAAAGAGCGGGGTTTGTCGTTCTCTACCATAAGAGCTTTTCCCGCTTCGTCACGGAGTTTATGGAGCTGATTTTGAATTTTCTCTACATCAAAGTCTTCCGCGCAAACATCCCGTCGGGATTGAGGGATGGGAACATCCGGCCAACCAACGCCGAGGAATTTCATGATAAGAAAAAAACGTTCCGGCTGTACTCCATCCTTTACCCTATGGTGTGGGCTATTTCCCGAATGGATAAAGCCCTATTTTTCCTTAAAGGCTATGGACTGATGATATGGGCCCAGCGATCAGAAGATAATTGATGAGCTGAACGCAGCCTGGCTCGAAAAGCTGGAGAATGGAAACAAGAAAAAAGGCCGGACTTATTTTGGGTCCATCTTTTTTTCTTCTGGCCTATTTTCTGCCTCTTCTTCCCGACAATCCGAAAGCACACGATCTATTAGCCGTCTTTCTTCTCGTTGTGATATGGTGGGTAACCGAATGCATTCCCATCCCGATCACAGCCCTACTTATCCCCGTCTTCCTTACTGTCTTCCGCATCTGCTCGGTCACAGAAGCTTTTGCTCCCTTTTCCAATCCTATCATTATGCTTTTTCTCGGAAGCTTCGTTTTAGCTCGCGGTATGTGCGTTCACGGTCTGGACCAAAGGCTGGCTCTTTCCGTTCTCTCTTTTAGAGCCATCGAAAACAAAAAAACGCGAATTCTTTTCTCTTTGGGGCTGGTCAGTCTGTTTCTTTCCTTATGGATAAGCAACACCGCCACCACAGCCATGATGTACCCAATAGCACTGGGGTTTTTCGAATCCGTTTCCAACGACAAAGACAATAAAAAAGGCTCCCCCTTCAGTGTCATTCTTCTCCTGACTTTAGCTTATTCCGCCTCGATCGGCGGAATCGGCACGCCTATAGGCAGTCCCCCCAATCTTATCGCCATCGGAATGCTGGAAAAGCTGGCCAACTATCGGGTGACCTTCTTCCAATGGATGGTTATCGGATTCCTTATCTTGATCCCCATGTATCTGGTGCTGTTTATCTTAATGAGATGGAAACTGAAAAGGGAAAAAATCGATGCAGTCAAAGAAACCATCGCTTTTTCCTCCACCAGGAGAATCGATGCCCCCCTCTCCAAGGCCCAGAAAAACGTCCTGTTCGCTTTTTCCATCACGGTGTTTCTATGGGTTTTCCCCGGATTCATCTCTCTTTTTTGGGGCAGGGAAGCTCCCTTGAGCCTCTGGCTTCATGCCCACTTCCCCGAATCAGTGGCGGCTGTGATCGGGGCAGCTTTGCTCTTTTTTATCCCGATCAATCTCAAGCGGGGCGAATTCACTCTTTCTCTGAAAGATGGACTCCGTATCGATTGGGGAACTCTTCTTCTTTTTGGAGGGGGACTCTCCCTTGGATTCCAGATGTTTGAGACGGGCCTGGCCGATTCCATCGGAAGATTTTTTATTTCTCTGGGAGGCGACTCGGCCGGATTGACGCTTATCACGCTGCTGTCTGTCACTCTCAGTGTATTTCTCACTGAACTGACTTCGAATACGGCATCGGCGAATATGCTGATTCCAATCATCATCGCCATTTCCCATGCAGCTTCCATCAATCCCCTTCCTCCCGTTCTTGGCAGCGCCATTGGATGCAGCTTTGCTTTCATGCTCCCTGTGGCCACGCCCCCCAACGCCATCGTCTATGGATCCGGAATGATCCCTCTAACACAGATGATGAAAACCGGACTCTGGATGAATATATCTGGTATCCTTTTGATCTGGTCTGTTATCCAATTTCTTGCCCCGGCCCTTGGTCTTTTCTAACCTGGGAACTTTCAGCCGAAAAAACATTCGGGAAGCTTCAACACAAGCAGGAGGGCTGCTGTATATGCGGCTGAGAAGAGCGTGCGGTGACCGTTTGCCGTGAATCCTTCAGAATCGGAAAGCGTGTTTGGACAGAGTTTCGATCATGCACCAGAGGTGCTTACCTGTTCCATTTATAGTTTTGTCCGGCATGTTATCTTCTGTTATAATGAATGGAAATGAAGGTTTACCTGGGTGAAGGAGTGCGGCGGCTTCTTGCGGCCCAAAAGCTTATTTTCACCTCGACACACTCGGACGGAATGCTTCTCGGCCACAGAAGGGGAGATTTATTCTTCGTGGAAAACATCCTTTCTTCCCCTTCCGGTTTCTCTCGCACCCTTCGAAAATATTTCAGCCTCAGCCAGATTCTGAACCACCAAATCCTTGGATTTTATTCTTTTCGAACAAACGAAAACAAGATAAAAAAGCTTTTGTGTCCTCTCGCTTGCGGGAAAATTTTTTTGCGGTTGGACCTTGGGGAAAACGGTCAGTTGGACATCAAGCCTTTTATCATCGAATACGATAAGGTTTTTTTCCTCTCTCCCCTGGAGCTGAAATCCAACCCCTGAAGGAAACGGCCATGGATAACGCTTTGACAAAGGAACAGCAAGATTTTTTGCTTTCTCTGGCACGCAAGGCTATTACCCACTACCTGGAGAAGGGAACACCGCCTGATATAGAAACCGAGGATAAGGAATTAAAAAAGAAAAGAGGGGCATTCGTCACCCTCAAAGTCGAGGGCCAGCTCAGGGGATGCATCGGCTACCCTCTTCCTTTTAAACCCTTGTATGAAACCATCATCGATGCGGCGATTTCTGCCGCTACCAAAGATTTCCGGTTTCCTTCCCTAGAGCTCAAAGAACTTTCGAATACTGAGATCGAAATCTCCCTGCTCAGCCTTCCCCGCCCTATCCACAACATCTCAGAAATCGTTGTCGGCAGGCACGGAATCATCGTCAGCAAGGGTCCCCATAAGGGTCTTCTCCTTCCGCAAGTCCCTCTCGAGTGGGACTGGGACCTGGAAACCTACCTGAATCACGGGTGTCTCAAGGCAGGGCTGGAAGAGGATGCCTGGAGAAAGGGTGCCCATATCGAGATTTTTTCAGCTCAGGTTTTTTCAGAATAAAGGGCGGATCTAATCCTTGAATTTTTTGCTGGCCAGCAGCTCTCTGGCAACTTCCTTGTTTTCCTCGACAGCGACCGTCCAACGGTCATCCGAAGGCAGATTCAGAACGAACTGCAGCTGCTCTCTTGCCTTTTCCTTCTCCTTCATGTCCAGATAGGTTTCGGCCAAATAGATGCGGGTGACCGCATCGTTCGGCCCATATTCTAACGACTTCAGCAAATGTTCCAGCGATTTGTCTTTGCTTCCTCCTGCAAACCCGGGGAGTTTGAAATAGACACGGCCCAAAACGCGATCTGCTCCTCCCTCCTCATACGATCGATCCAGCTCGATCACTTTGTTCATGGCATTCTTGATGGGCTTGACCAAAAACAGGCTTTTCAGAACGCCCCTTGTTTCTCCGTACTTCCCGTTGTTCACCCCGAGCCAGTAGTGCCCATCCGGTTTTTCGGGTTCAGATTCCACAGCCTTTTCAGCATAATAGACGCCCCGTGAGAAAATGGCCTTCTTCTCCTTCTTGTTCGGTGTGTGCTCTCCTATATAATACAGGATCCTGGATGCTCTCCACGAAGCTTCATAGCTTCCTCCGGTCATGCCGAGCGCTTTGAGCAACAGCGATTCCACCTCTTTGGCCGTTTCCATATCCTTCATCTGGTTGAAAAGCTCATCCGCACGAGTGATCATCTCATTTGCATCCTGAGAAAACAAAGAGACCGCAAAACATAAGACGGCCAGAAAGATCACAATTCCTTTTGCTTTCATTTATCTCTCCTTTTTTGCGTGTATTTATACCATAAAAAAATCGTCAGAACAATTGAAAATGAAGCCAGGTTACCATCTCCAAAACAGCGACGAAAAAACAATCGGAGAAGTCCCTACTCCTGATTCTATTCAATTCTTTTCGAATCCCATTAATTCTCGATAGATCGGAAATAGCCATCCGCCCGTCTGTCTAAATCGACAAGAGCGGCTTGGACCTGCTGGGTCTTTTTCTCGAAATCTTCCTTGGATAAACCCGATCCGACAGCGATTGGCTCTCCATAGATGGCCACAATTTTGGAAAAAGGCATGGGGATCAAAAAGCTATCCCAGCTGTCCAAGTTCTTCTTTCTCGAGCTTGAAAAAGAGAAGGGAATAAGAAAGGCCCCGGTCTCTTCGGCCAGTTTTACGGCTCCAGGCTTCAGCGCTCGATCAGGCCCTCGGGGGCCATCCGGAACGATGATCAACTCCCCCCCTTCTTCCAACTCTCTCTTCATTTCATTCCAGGCCCTGATGATACTGTGAGAGCTGGAGCCCCTGAGTGTTTTGTATCCCCATCGAGTAATGATCTGAGCGATGATCTCCCCATCTTCGCTGGGACTCACCAGCGGCATCATCCCTCTGTGCCGGAAAAAGTAGGGGGCGTAAAAAATCCTGCCGTGCCAGATGAGAATGATCAGCGCCTTTTTCTGTCTCTTCAGTTCCTTGTACCTCTCCTCGCCTATCACCTTCGCTGGAGAGGACTTGGCCCACAACCAAAGCAGCCACTTGCCAATGACTCCAGTCAAACTCCACCGGATTTTTCGGAAGGCAGACATCGGGTCTATGATAGTAAAATTCGACGGAAAAAACAAAAGGAAGTATCCTCAAAACTCTTATCAAGGACGAGAGCACCGGTGGATATTTGAGCGACATTGGAAGATTTAGCCTTTACGAATCAAAGTTGGAGGGAATCCGACGGAGTCGGACGGTGAGTATGTATTGGGCACGACGAGACAGAAGTTGTGGGTTCAGGATTAACACGAAATAAAGTTCCAGTGGTCTGAAGTGATCAGGCGGAGTTACGGAACCGCCGACAAGTTTGATGAGGAAATGGCGTTAAAAATCTGACTGGAGTCAAAATATCCATCAGTGCTCTCCAAAGAACTCCGTTTCATAAGCCATCCCATTTTTAGGGATGTTTCAAGCACAGAAGGAGCCTTGGCTTTTCGCGCCATTTCCACTGATTGAGTATTTATACAGATACCCTCACCGCTAAATCAGCTATCGCTCAGCGGAATCCCGCCTGCATCCATCGATGAGCAGGCCGGCAAGAAATCCCACCAGACTGAGGGTTACTCCATAAGGAACCGAATAGGGCCATTTCGGCCATCCGTTCGCTAGAATTCCAATTTCGGATAAGAAGCCGATAAACGCAAAGCTGCCGCCCAGTACAAGGCTCAATAATCCCGCTGCAGGGCATTTTTTTTTCAGGAAAATCATGGAAATCCCGGGGACGAAGAATCCCTCGGCCATTATCTCCGAGGCCAGGCCAAGAGTCTTTAAAATATCCTGGAACAACAAAGCCACCATGAAGGCCGCCGCCGTAATAACCACAGTAGAGATTCGGCTTATAGCCACCATATGCTCCTCTCTATTTTTGGGAATGAGTTGGAAATAAACATCTTGGGTAAAGGAAAGGGCTCCTGTATTGATGGCCGTGTCCATGGTGGACATGATGGCCGCCATAACTGAAATGAACAGGATTCCGCCTAGGAACACACCGGCTTTGGAGACAATAATCGAGGAAAGAACCGAACTCCCGGCCTCGTCACGGAGCACATTGGGCAGGGACAAAAGGCCTATAGCCACGATAAGCCCGTAGAGAATGGACAAAGTGCCCGCCGCTGCCAAAAGTCCCTGTCGGGCTTTACGGACTGTCCCGGCGGCCTGAATCCTCTGCCACGCAATCGGAGAAACGAGCCAGGCCAGAACAAAAGAAAAGGCGATCAGTGCATTTCTTTTACCATCTGAAAAAAAGAAAAAATATTCGGGTTTCTGCCCCAATCGGGCGGCCTGGGAAACATCCTGTATTCCTGTGGAGTGTTGCAAAAAAAGGAAAAGGCCGAAGATTCCCGCTGCCAGCAGAAAAAATTGAAGCCCATCCGTGAAAACGACGGCACGAAATCCGCCGAATACCGAATAGACCAGAACGACAGCTGTTCCTACCGCCAAACAAGCAAAATAAGACGTATGGAGAAAGCCCTGAAGGAATTTCCCCAAGGCCACCATCTGGGATGATGCAAGAAGAATCATGTACCCAACGATCAACAAGGACGCCAGGTGACGCACGAGGCGGCCATAACGTCTTTCTACCAGATCTGGTAAGGTCAGGATGGGCAGCTCCCGTATCGGACGGGCGAGAAAAAACATGAAAAAAAGAACGGTCAAGACAGCCGGCACACCCATCACCCAAAAGGAGCTGATTCCTTTGACATAAGCTTCATCCACAGATACAAGAATCGAAGTGGCTCCAATCCAAGAGGCGGTAAGGGAGACAAAAACCCATAGAGCGGAAAGACCGCGTGAGGCAAGAAAAAAATCTTCAAGGCTTCCCATCCTCTTTGAAAAAGCCAATCCGATTCCAAGAAGCAGCACAAAATAAGCGGTCAGAAAAAGAACGTAGGTCATTTTACGAGAAAATATATAACAGACTGTTGGATACGGGGTCAAACGTGCAAATCCCAAAACGGTTTCCCGTGTTCCTTATATCTGTTATAATTTTAACAGCATGAAGAGACTCGTTTGGCTATTTTGGCTGCCCCTGTTTTGTTTCTCCCAAACCGCCGACGATGTCGCGCTGCGGCTGGAACGATCTCTCCGCTCCATCCAAACCCTGGAAGCGGCGTTCGAACATATTTATTACTCGGCCGTGGTTTCGACTCCCCTAGAGGAGAAGGGAAAAGTCTACTTCCAAAAACCAGATCTCATGAGATGGGAATATTTGGAGCCTGAAAACAATATATACCTCTATAAGGGTGACAAGTATCAATGGTATTTTGTCGAGGATAATCAGCTTATGAGGGGATCCCTATCCGATGAGGGACAAGAATCTGAAATCCTGTATATCCTCACCGGCAAAAAAAATCTCCTGGACTACTATTTCGTCGAATGGAATCCCTCCCCCAGCGGAAATCTAAGCCAGAACCAGATCAAGTTGACCCCTAAGCAGGAGGATGATGAAAGTCATCTGCTCCTGGAAATAGATGAAAAAAACTGGCTTATCCAAACCATCATCTTCATTGACTGGGAGGGGAACAAAACAGAATTCCGATTCAGCCAACAAAAAGTCAATGTCCCCCTTCCCAAAAATGTATTTGAACTGAAGTTTCCTCCGGATGTGGAAATCATCCAACGTTTCTAACCAGGATAATTCAGGCTAAAAACCTTTGAGGCAAAAATCCGTATTAAAATCTGAGGGCTGGAAGTCCTCCATGGATGAAGAAAGAGAATTAGTCAAACGAACGCTCCAAGGTGATAAGAAGGCATTCGAGATGATCTTAAACAGACACCGACAAGCTCTTTTGAACTACATCGGCCGCATGGTCGGCGACCGGGAACTCGCTCTGGATTTTACTCAAGACGTTTTTATCAAGTCCTACTCCTCTCTTTCCACCTACCAGCCCCAATATAAATTCAGAACCTGGTTGTTCAAGATCGCGTCGAACTACATCATTGATTACTGGCGCAAGAAAAAACTGGATACCTTCTCCATGGATCGAAGCAGAACAAAGGAGAATGACCGATATCCCTTCGAGATCTCCTCCGATGATCCCCCCATTTGTGCCCAGTATGAGGTGGCCGAGTTGAGAGAAAAAGTCGAGAGAGCCCTGAACAAACTCCCCCCCCATTTCAGGGAGCTGTTCGTCTGGAGACACATCAACCAGCTCGGTTACGAAGAGATTGCCGAGCTAAAGGGGCTGCCGGTCGGCACGGTGAAAAATAGAGTTTTCCAATCCAAAGAACTCATTCGTAAGCTTCTGGAGGAAAAAGAATGAGCTGTCTTCGTATCGATCAAATCTATCTTTTTTTAGAGGGAGCTCTCTCTCCTGAAGAAAATCTTGCTATCGAAAAACACATCTCCTCCTGTATGAGCTGCCGCCAAGCCGTCGAAGAAAGGAGGCTGCTTATCCAGGCCTCGGAAAGCCTTCCCGTTTGGAAAACTCCCCCTGGTTTCACCCAGCACATATTGGACAGAATTTTTCAGCCGAAAACATCTCTTCGGCAATGGATCGTCACGGCTTCCATCGGTCTATCTTCGTCAGTGCTCGCTTTTTTTGCCATTTATCTTGTCTCCGGGCAAAATCTGGCAAAACTCCTTATCAACCTTAACCGTTCAGCTCTCGCTCTCTTTCAGAATGCTGTCGTCATCCTGGCCAAAACGGCTAAATTCATTTCCTCCAGTTTAGAAGTCATTTTTCAAATATTGACCGTTTTACTGAAGGGTCTGGCAAGTCTCTCTTCTCTCTTCAATCCCGAATTACAGATAATCTTCGTCATTCTTGCCGTCATCGTATCGTTTTTCTTGCTCTACGGACTCAAAAGAAAATTATTTGCTGGAGAAAAAGCATGATAAATAGAAAATTCCTCTGCTGGACAATACTCTTTGTTTTTCTCGGACTCCTTCCCCTGCACAGCGAAGGAGTCGTTTTTAAAAAAGATGTCCTGGTTGAAGAGGGCGAGGTTCAGGATAATGTGGTTTCCTGGGGTGGAGAAATCCGTGTCTTGGGCACGGTGAAAGAAAGCGTGATAAACTTTGGCGGCACGATCGTCATCGAAGGCAACGTCGGCGATACCGTGGTGGGCTTCGGGTCGACCATTGTCTTGACTTCCACGGCTAAAGTGGAAGGCGATGTCCTTTCTCTGGGGGGTTCCCTGGATAGAGCACCGGAAGCCATAATAGAAGGAGACACCGTCTATTTCGCCACGTCGGAAGAAGTCGCCAAGTTTCTGAAAGAAGGTCTAGTCGGAATTTTTGGCCTTTCCCTCTTGCCCCTCCTGATCATATTTAAGCTGGTCACGCTGGTCATCTGGTTCATCCTGGCCATCATCCTGGTGGCCATCTTTCCTAAACAGATTTCGTTTGCCTCCCAGCAGGTCCGAAAATCATTTTGGCCGATCTTCGGCACTGGCTTTTTAAGCATCGTCATTTTTACCGGATTGATTATTTTCTCGGTCCTGCTGTCTTTTATCCTGATAGGGATTCCCATCCTTCTGGCATTGATCGCCATCGGCGTGATCATCAAGATCTTCGGCCGGGTGGTCGTCTTTCATTTATTGGGAGACAGCATCTATAAGGCTTTTGGGGGCAAACAACCTTCCGCTCTGCTGGCCACAATTATAGGGCTTGTCGTTTTCGGTCTGATCGGATTCATCCCTATCATCGGCTCTCTCGTTTCCTTCGTTTTGAGCATCGTCGGATGGGGCGTGGTGATCCGTACGAAATTCGGTTCGGTCGAAAACTGGTTTAGAAAGAAATAGCGCCGCCGGCTTAAACTTCTAAGATTTCTTTTTCTTTGGATTCAGCCAGCTCTTCCACCCTCTTGCTGTACTCGTTGGTTATCTCCTGGAGCTTATCGATCCCCCAGAACTTATCGTCTTCCGTGATTTCCTTTTCCTTTTCCAACTCCTCGATCTCTTCCTTGGCCTCCCGTCTCATATTGCGGATGGCTGTTTTTTCATCTTCCAATATGCTCCGAATATGTTTAGCCAAATCCTGTCGTCTTTCATCGTCCAGCGGAGGAATCGGAACCTTCAACTGCTTGCCGTCGTTTATGGGATTCAGCCCCAGATCGGCCCCCCTTATGGCTTTCTCAACTGTTTCCAATACCGAAGGATCCCAGGGCTGAATCGTGATCAAGGTAGCGTCCGGCACACCGAGAGTAGCCACCTGATTGATGGGGGTCTGAGTCCCATAGTAGTCTATCTTGATGTCCTCGAAAAGCCCGAGATTGGCTCTACCTGTCCTTAATTTGCTCAACTCTTTGCGGAAATGTTCGGATGATGTCTTCATCCTTCTCTCGACTTCACGCAGCACTTCTTTAACCATCCTCGTTCCCCTTTCCCATTCAATTTCCTCGAGTTTTAGGACTCCTTGCAAGTTGCGAATTATCTTGGAAATAATCAGAATTTCAATGAACTTTCGTTCCGACTTTTTGTCCTAAAACAGCTTTCTTCAGATTATTTCTCTTTTTCAGGTTGAACACTACGATAGGAAGGCTATTCTCCTTACAGAGAGAAATCGCCGTGGCATCCATAACCTTCAATCCCTTTTTGATCACATCCAGGTACTTGATGGTTTCGTATTTTTTGGCCGATTTATCCACCATGGGATCTGCCGAGAATACTCCGTCTACCTTGGTCGCTTTAAGGATAACGTCCGCCCTAATTTCCAAAGCACGCAGGGCAGCGGCCGTGTCTGTGGTGAAGAACGGGCTTCCGATGCCGGCTGAAAAGATGACGATTCTCCCCTTTTCGAGATGTCGGATGACCCGCCTTTTGATAAAGGGCTCGGCTACCGCTTTGACTTCGATGGCCGAGATATGACGGGTGACGATTCCGGTCTTTTCCATGGCATCTTGGAGAGCGATCCCATTCATAATGGTCGCCAATAATCCCATGTAATCGGCCGATGCCCGGTCAATTCCAGCTTCCGTCCCTTTTGTCCCCCGGAATATATTTCCCCCTCCGATCATAATGGCGATCTCGGTCCCCATATCCCGAATTTCCTTAATTTCCTCGGCAATGGATTTTGTGGTCTCGAAATCGATCCCGAATGAACGGTTACCAAGAAGAGATTCACCCGAAAGTTTCAATAAAATGCGGTGATAGACCGGTTTATCTGATTTTTTTTTCATACCCAATCATTGAGACTTGCCCAGTTCGTAACGGGCAAACCTCCTGATTACGACATTCTCTCCGAATTTAGCGATAAAGGAGGTCACAAGATCCTTTATGGTTATTTTATCATCTTTAATGTAGGGCTGATCGAGCAAACAGGCCTCTTGAAAAAATTTCCCCAGCTTTCCCTCCACGATCTTATCGATGATCTCCGGAGGCTTTCCAGAATCCTTGAATTGCTCCTTGATGATTTCCCTTTCCTCATCGAGGACTTCCTGGGGGACATCCTCGGAAGATACATAGCTGGGATCGGCTGCAGCTATATGCAGGGCTATATTTTTGACCAATTTCTGGAATTCCTCGTTACGAGCCACAAAATCCGACTCGCAATTCACTTCTACCAAGACACCGATTTTCCCGTTTAGATGGATGTAGGCACCGACAGCTCCTTCCGAAGCCGTTCGGTCCATCTTGTCCTTTGCCCGCGCATGCCCTTTTTTTCTCAATAGCGTGATCGCTTTATCGATGTCTCCCTGGCTCTCGGCAAGAGCTTTTTTGCACTCCATCATGCCGATGCCGGTTCTTTCACGAAGCTCTTTAACCAATTCTGCCGAAATCGTCATCCCAATTCCTCCCTATTCCGATGCTTCAGGGTTTTGCGGAGCCTCTGTATCCTTCTTTTTCTGAATGTCTTCCACTATTTCAGGGACAGGCTCTGTTTCTGTTGGTGTTTCCTCTGCTTTTTCTTCCTGGAGCTCTTTTTCAATCTTGTCCTTTTTACCTTCGACAATCGCTTCCGAAACCTTCGAAGTAAAAAGCTCTATAGCTCGCACCGCGTCATCGTTTCCTGGAATCGGATAATCGATACTTTCAGGATCGCCGTTGGTGTCCACTACGGCCACGATCGGAATCTTCAACTTTTGAGCTTCCAGGATAGCAATTTCTTCTTTGGTGGAGTCGACCACAAAAAGAGCCCCGGGCATATCGGTCATATTCTTGATACCGCCCAGATTCTTCGAGAGTTTCCGATAAACTTTTTCCAGCCTCGACTTCTCTTTTTTGGAAAGAAGGTCCCAACGTCCATCCTCCCGCATCTCATCATACTCGATCAGCTTTTCGACGCTTCCCCTAATGACACTGAAATTCGTCAGCAGTCCTCCCAACCAGCGCTGGTTCACATAGCAGGACTCGCACTTAAGGGCATAATCCCGGACAATATCCTGGGCTTGCTTTTTCGTCCCCACCAACAAAATTTGCTGGCCTTCACTGGCCGTTTTTTTGATGAACTGGAGGGCTTCTTTAAAGACCCTGATTGTCTTTTGTAAATCGATGATATAAATTCCATTTCTTTGGCCGAAAATGAACTCCTTCATCTTAGGATTCCATCTTTTTGTCTGGTGGCCAAAATGAACACCTGCTTCTAAAAGCTCTTTCATTGTGACAGATACCAACGCTGATCCTCCCTTTATCTCTTGTGATATTGCGGGGCCTTTCGAGCACCTAACAATCCATATTTTTTTCTTTCTTTGATCCTGGCATCGCGGGTGAGAAATCCTGAGTTTTTAAGAGTCGGCTTCAACTCTTTGTTAAACTCAACCAGAGCTCGAGCAACTCCCAAACGAATGGCCTCAGCTTGGCCGTTCGCGCCTCCTCCGCTCACCCGGATAAAAACATCGAACTTTTTCTCCGTGTCAGTTATGACAAGAGGCTGCTTGACGATATGCTGAAGGTTTTCAAGACCAAAATATTCGGAAAAAGGCCGGGGTCTTTTGTTTACATACAGAGTGATATCTCCCTTTCCCGGACGGAGAAACACTCTGGCAATAGAGGTTTTTCTCTTTCCCGTTCCATAATACTGGATTAAACTCACGATTCCTCCTAAAACTGGTATTCCACAGGTCTTTGAGCCTCATGGGGATGACGAGGCCCCTGGTACACTTTGAGCTTCTTGTAAACAGCCCGACCAAGCTTATTCTTCGGTATCATACCCCAAACAGCTTTTCTGATGACTTCCTCCGGTTTGTTTTCCATAAGTTCTTTCAAACTCTTCTCTTTGATGCCCCCAGGATAGCCGGAATGGGAGTAATACTTTTTTTGTTCCATTTTGTTACCGGACAACTTTATCTTCTCTGCATTGATCACGATCACAAAATCACCGCTATCGAGAAAGTTGACAAACTCCGGCTTTTTTTTACCTCTGAGAAGAGAGGCAACTTCCGTGGCCAACCGTCCGAGAATCTTTCCGTCAGCATCGACCAGCCACCATTTCCTCTCGATCTGTTCCTTTTTGGGGACAAAAGTTTTCATTATATAAATCCTCAGTATTTTTTCTTAAGCTAAACTAAGGGCTAGCGATGGAATAAAATACTAAATTGCATGGAAATTGTCAACACCCTTCCCCTGAAACATCCCCCTAACCGTGATCGGATTTTATGAGCAAAGGAGATTGTTCCAGCTCCACGGGAATGCTCAGTGAACCCAAACTTGAGGTTTGTGTCTCCTGGTCATTGCCTTGATGAGGAGAATCCCGATTAAAAATCCTCCGATATGGGCGAACCAGGCTACGCCTCCTCCCGCTCCGATGCTCAAAACCTGGATCAGGAACCAAAGCCCGAGCACAAATGAAGCCGGAATGGCGATGATCCGGATGATAAAGAACAGAAAGACAAAGGTCAACACACGTGCACGAGGATACAGTATCAAATATGCTCCTAAAATTCCTGCAATGGCCCCGCTGGCCCCGATCATGGGGACTTGGGAGTTGGGATTGAACAGAATATGAGTTATACTGGCGCCCAGCCCGGAAAGCAGATAGAAAAGAATAAACCGGATAGGCCCTAGAAAATCTTCGACATTGTTTCCGAAAATCCATAGATAGAGCATGTTAAAAATCAGATGAAAAAGTCCTCCGTGAATGAACATAGAGACGATCAGGGTCAGGGGTGGCGATAGGCGGGCAAGAGGCTCCCTGGAATCCGTTAACACCAGAGATAGGGCTTTGAAATGAGTAATCTCGTAGGGAATGGCTCCCATCTTATAGACAAAAAACTGCAATCCTTGAGGGGAAAACAACTGAAAAAAGAAAACCCCCGCATTTAGCGCGATGATCAAGATGGTGATATAAGGAACACGTGTAGTTGGATTATTATCTTTCAGAGGTATGAACATAATGTCAAATCATCGGCAGAACGTTCGGGAGGGATTCCCCTTGATGCGTAATTCCAAGGTCACTGCTCTAAGCAGGTAGGAGTATCATAAGAGTAAAAACTACAGAAAGTGGAAAAAATAAAACGATCCTATTATCTTTCTTCCTGTCCTTTTTTCAGTTCTTCCTCGAGTCTCAACCGCTCCAATTGTCTCTTTCTGACCTGGTTGTACCTCTCCGTATATCTGTCAGCTTCCCGGATATATCTTTCGCTTCTATCGGGATAGAGCTGGGCATGGACGTTCCGGTAGAGCATATTGATATAGGCATAGGTATCGGGATAATCCGGGTCTATATCTTTCGATTTCATCAATAACTTCTCGCTTTCATCCGCCAAAGCTATTCTCTCCTGCTTCGACAATACATTCTGAAGGCGGTATGCTTTTTGAAAGCGATTAACTCCCAAAGCGTACAAAGTTAAAGCATCGTCGGGCTTTAGCTGCAGGATCTTCTCATGCATGGAATAGGCAGCATCGAACTTTGGGATGGGCCTGAAATTGTCATAATACTGAGCGGCATAGGCATAACCTTGATGGTTCTCGGGGTCCAATTCGATCCTTCTCAGGTACATATCCTCTGCTCTTTTTGCCAGTTCCTCGTGCTCACCCGTATACCGGTTGTAAAATCCAGCCACGACATAGTAGTTTTCCATATTGGTGGGATCCAACTCCAGCACCCTCAAAAACATCCTTTCGGCGTCCTCGAATCTTCCCAGCCTGTCATACATGTCGCCCAGAGAATGGACAATCTGGATGTTTGTGGGCTCCATGTCAAGCGCCTTATTCAAATTTTCCAGGGCTTTCTCGGCCCTCTCCATATTTTCAGGGCTCTCATCGCCAGCCCGGTATTGGTTTTTATAACTCTCTCCCAAAAAACGATACGCTTGGGTCAAATCAGGATTATAGGACAATGCTCTTTCATATTCTTCGATCGCCAGCCGGTACTTGTTATCCGTAAAATTGGCGTTGGCCTTGGCGAAATGATGATTGGCCTTTAATTGGTTAATGTTCAGCTTTTTACAGCTTGGTGTGACCCAAATGAATGCCACAACAAGGAGTATCGGCACGAAAAATCTTGTCTTTTTTCCGAACATCTTGACCTCCTTAAACGTCGAGTCCGTTCACGTGTCGCAACTTAAATTTATAAAGGAATACAAGAGGAAAGTCAACACGGAAAATTGCCTTTGCTCTCACCTGGCCTCAGCTTTTTTTCAAGCTCAAGGATAAGGGTGTCCCGCTGAAATCGAACTCTTCGCTCAATTTCTTTAAAAAAAATTTTTCGTAAGAGGGATCTAGCGACGCCCGTGAATGAGAGAACAGGATAAACGAAGGAGGAAGGATTCCCTTCTGGACCATGTACTTCAGCTTTATTTTTCCCTTTTTTTTGGAAAGAGAAGGATGATGTACATTCATCCGGCTCAGGAATTTATTGAGACGAGGGGTGGATATTATTTTGTTTCCATTAGCATAAGCCAGCTCGGATAAATCGAGTATCTTGATAATTCTCTGACCGGACAGGGCCGAGACAAAAACTACCGGAGCGTAAGAGACGAAATCCAGCTTTCTGTAAATCCTGTTTTGAAATTCCCGGTGGGTACGGTTTTCCTTCGGGATCAAATCCCACTTGTTCACAACAATAATCAGAGGTTTCCTTGAATCATGGGCCAGATGCGCAATCGCTGTATCCTGTCGGGTGGGAAATTCCTGGGCGTCCAGAACAAGACAAACCACATCGGCCTCATCGATATCTTTCTTGGCTTTGACAATCCCTGCCTTTTCTCTTTTATCCTTTGTGCGGCTCAGCTTCCGGATGCCTGCTGTGTCTATCAAAGAAAACACCTTCCTATCCTTTCGAATGAGAGTGTCCGTGCTGTCTCTCGTCGTCCCGGGAATCTCGCTCACTATAAGCCTTTTTTCTCCGCTCAGACGATTGACGAGCGAAGATTTCCCCACATTTATCCTGCCCACGATGGCGATGGAGAGAGATTGCAGTTGGTCCTCTTTTTGTGGAGAGGAGGGCAGGATCTCCAGTAGGCAATCCTCAAGAGCGTCGAGATTCCGCTTGTGCTCGGCTGAAATAGCCAGAATCCTCTTCTCACCCAATCTATAGAAGTCTCCTAGCTGGTCTTCCTCTCTGGGAGTATCGACCTTGTTGATAACGACGAGAATCGGTTTGTTCAGTTTTTTTAAGGAATAAAAGAGGTCTTCTTCTCCTGGAAGAAGGCCTCTTTTTCCGTCCAGCACAAAAAGAAGGATATCGGCAGCCTGGGAGGCTTCCCAGGCTTTTTGTTTGACCTGCCAGGAGAACGGATCTTCTTGGGAGTCGAAAAATCCCCCCGTGTCTATCAGCATGAAAATCTTCTGGCCTAAATGACAGCGGGCCGGGACTTGATCTCTTGTCATTCCCGGAAGAGAATGGACAAGAGATTTCTTCTTTCTCAACAGCCGGTTAAACAGGGTGGATTTTCCCACATTGGGAAATCCAACAACTGCCACCGTGACCATTTTCTTCAAGGGATTATCCGTCCGATTTCGAAACCAGACATAAGGCGCTATTCGGATACCAGATCATACAGGGGAAGAAAAGCCTGGGTCAAATCGATATGGCCTCCCAAAGTCTTTTTTTCTCCCCCATCTATGAGAATGAACACCTTTTTAATGGGTTTAATATTATAAGCAAGGGAATTCACAATGGAATAAATGGTGGAGATTTCAGCCGATGAACCGGATAGATGTTTATCCGTTATCTCTCTGGAAAAATCGACATAGGCAATACCATCTTTGGTCACAAAAACGTCCCTCAGCCTAGTCTCCGGAGGGATAGAGGAAACGTATTCCTTTTGGGGACCTTTCAAAAGCTCAGAAACGATAGCTCTGGCTTGGTCTTCAACAGAGGTGGCAGAGATTATATTCCTCTCTTCGCGATGGAGAAGGCTATCCTTTTCAGAAGGGAAAAAAAGGACGACGGTCTCAAGTTGGACCTCTCCCTCGGACCCCACTTCCTCTTGGGAAACAGGGATGGTTTGAGCCGGCGCCAGCCTCCCCTCTCCACCGAGGTTGAAGTAGACCACAACAAGGACAAGAAGGAGGACGAACAGGCCGGCGAGGACGATCAGGTTCTTTTTTCTCATCCGTCGTCCTGTCAGCGAGAGTTCCCTCGAAGAAAGTTCGCCAGTCCGCTGTAAATGGCCTCTGCCACCTTTTGCTGGTATTCATCCGTCAACAGCTTCCGTTCTTCCTGGGGGTTGGAGAGAAAGGCTACCTCAACCAGCACGGCCGGACAGGCCACTCCGGTCAACACTTTGAATGGAGCCTGTTTTATTCCTCTGTTGGCCGTCCCCCACAAAAGATTGAGTTCGGTCTGGATGTCTTCTGCCAGCTCGCTGCTCTGTTTGAGATAAGCGGTTTGAGCCATATCCCACAAAATCATCTTGATGACATCCTCGTCATCAGACTGGATACTGTTTTCCAGCTCTTTCGAATTATTTTCCAGGAATGCTAAACGCCTGGCATCCTCATCGGTAGCATTCCGGCTGAGAAAAAAGGTTTCAGGGCCGGCCGCTCCTTTGCGGTAGGAACTGTTCACATGAACGCTGATAAATACCGTAGCCTTGTTGTTGTTGGCTATAGCCGAACGGTCGTCGAGGGAGATATCCGAGTCCCTGTCTCTCGTGAGCACGACATGGGAAGCCCGCTTCTGTCTGACAATCTCTGCCAGTTTTAGGGCGATAGCAAGGGTCAGGTCTTTTTCCAAGGTTCCGAACTTTCCCTTTGCTCCTGTCTCTAGACCTCCATGCCCAGGATCGATAACAACACATTCCGGCTCTGACGGCGAAGGATAGTTTCTCTCCCCACTGTTTTCGACAGCCGGGGGGTTGACCGGCAAACTATCTGTCTCTTTTGCCTCCACTCGAGAGCTGTGCGGATAGATATCGATGACGAGACGGGGAGGATCGGTCAGTTTGAAGGAGTCAAAGGAGAAGTCGGCATTTTCGGTTTGGACGGTTAAAGTGAAAGAGTCCCTTCCCTGTGACCAGTCGATGGATTTAACGAACCTACTTTGGAAAGAATCCCTCTGAAACCTATAGGACACTCCGGCCCTGATCTTCACAAAGAGATATGACTCGCTCTTTTCTATGCTTGTGCTCAAGGGTGCGGTGGATTGAAGAATGACCCGGCTGTAGTCTTGATAATCCTGTACATCGACCTTCAAAAGGGACCGGCCTTGGGGAAGGCTATAGATTCCTAAAAAAAGAAAAAGGAGAAAGAAAACGGGCGAAAATTTGGGGATTCCTCTTTTATTCCTAAACAATTTCTTTTAGACGTTCCAAAATTTTATGGAGGCGGCGGGAATCGAACCCGCGTCCGAAGACATTCGGCAGAAGGCCTCTACATGCTTATCTTCTTCTCCGTTCTCGCTCTAAGGCTAAAGAAGAAGAAAAACACCTTAGAGCCAGCCTTGATGGTGTTTCGCTTCCTAGACTCAAGACAGGTCAAGGTCGCTATCCTGCTCATCGACGCCTCTCAAACGCCGCAGGAAAACGCAGGAGAGACGGCATGCCTACATGTTAGGCAGCGACTGGCAGTGATTCTGCACTTAGTTTGTGGTCCACCTTTTTTACGAGGTGGGCGGAACCTCGACATGCAGCCTTTGTCTCACTATCTCCGTCGAATCCAGTTCGCCCCCATGTCTTCTCCAAGATAGAATTATAAAGAATTAGGGCAAATCTTGTCAACCGAGCTCATTCATCCAAACCGGCCTCTTTTGAGCCTCCGCCGGATTTTTCCTTATGGTCGTGTCGGCGATGCACATCCGGATAATAGGCGTGCAATACACTCTTCGTTATCCCTTCTCATCCGGGTCATCGGCCGCTGGCTCTTTCCCCGAAACAGCAAGCAGCACGGGCTAGCACCTGCAACTGCATTGCTTATACTATTTTTTATACTATAGACAAAATGTATTTTTTATGTCAGTATATCTTAGCAATAACTCAGAGAGCATTCGATTGCTCATCAAAAAGGAGGGTCCGTGCAAAAAAGGTACCAGGTGCTCATTCCTGATTGGCTGGAAGAATACATCAAATGGGGGGTTAAGAAATACAAGCTGAACTTTTCCGAATTGATCAGATTAGAAATCTGTCAGGCTATAATCGGCTATATAAGCGAACGTTATCCAGAATACAACTCAGGGTATTCGATGAAAGACTTTATTAAGGGAATCAGGAGTTTCGAGAAGGGTGAAATGAGCCCAGAAACTCTAGATAAGACCATTTCCCAGATCTATTTTGAAGCCAGAAAAGCCATCGAGTATCGATTTTCAAAGGAAAAAGAGTCAGGAAGATAGCTCCGAGCAAGAACCTCGTAATACCGCAAGCGATTGCCCACGGAATATCAAAAGATTTTATATCTCCTCAGGATTTTTGGTCGAAGGCCCCATCATTCCGGCTGCTGTGTATTCTGCCCAGAAGATACGAAAGCTTTTTCCCTCTAGGACAACGCCTTTTTGATTCGTTCGGGCGTCATCGGGAGCTGGAGCACCCGGGCTCCCACAGCATCGAAGATAGCATTGGCGATGACTCCTCCCATACTGATGATGGCAGGTTCGCCACCTCCTTGTGGTGCTGCAAATTTGTCCTCAATCAGGACCGTCTCAATCTGGGGAAGCCAGGAAAATCTTGGGATTTCATAGGTATCGAAATTCAGGTCCAATATCTCGCCGCCCCTGAAATGGATATCCTCGCTCAAGGCATACCCCAACCCCATGGTGATACAGCCCTCCATTTGGATCCTGGCCCCCTCGGGATTGATGGATAAGCCCATATCCTGAGCACAGACTACCCGTATCACCCGGACATGTCCTGTTTCTTTATCGACGTCCACCTCAGCCATGTGGGCAACATAAGTGCCAGCATCGATGCCTGAAGCTATCCCATATCCCCGGCCACTCGGAGCCTTCCCGGAAGTCCATCCAAATTTTTTAGCCGCCTCCTGCAAAACCCGGATCATCCTCTCATCCTTAAGGTTTCTCAAACGGAACTCCAGCGGGTCCATTCCCGCTTCTGCTGCCAGAATATCTATCTGAGACTCTCGGGCAAAGGTATTGGTATTGTTGCCGGGTGCCCGCCAGGCGCCGGTCCCGAACGGATGGGATCCTGGTGTTCCCCGCCACCCCGAACCATAACTCATGGTCCGATGATGAGGGATATCATAAAAATGTTGAGCCCCTCTATCTCCAGCAAAATAAACCCCGTAATCCCATAGGGTGATACGGCCCGAGTCGCCAACCCCGGCTTTAAGTTTGACCACAGCTGCCGGACGAAAAGTGTCATAGAAAAATTCTTCTGCACGCGACCAGGCGACCTGGACTGGCTTTCCACTCAATTTGGCCAACCTGGCAGCCTCAACGGTTTGCCTATTGCTACCCTTCCCCCCGAATCCTCCGCCCACATAAGGAGTGACGACCCGAACATCCTGGGGAGACAGCCCTAGAGCCGAGGCCACTTCATCCTTCACTCCGAAGGGATTCTGCGTAGAGGCCCAGATTATAATCCTTTTTCCCTCCATTTTGGCCAGAGCGGTATGGGTTTCGATCGCAGCATGCGCGACGTATCCATCCAGGTAAGTTTTTTCAATTACCGCTTTGGAAAGTCCCTCCCCTTTGGCAAGGTCTCCAGCCTGGGACACGACTTCCCCTTCCGGGGCGACCCGCAGAAGATGATCGAAGATACTTTTCTCGTCGACCAGTTCCTCAGGTTTTTCCCATCTGGCTTTGATTTTTTTGAGCGCCATATCAGCCAGCTCGGGGTCAGGGTGCAACACAGCAATGAGATCTTCAGATTCAATAATCTGGGTGCCTGTGATTTCCTTTGCTGCTGAAGCATCCATGCTCACCAGCTTCGCTCTGTGGGCAGGCGGTCTCAAGATCCGGGCATAGAGCATCCCCGGCTCCCGAATGTCTCCGCTATACTTGGCTTTGCCTGTAACCTTTTCCACCGCATCCATGCGCAAGACAGGAGTTCCTACCAGAGTGAAATCCTCTGGTTTCTCCAGGACTTTCTCCTTCTTCAACCAGCGTGCAATTTTTTTCCCTTTTGTCAATTCGGCATAGGTGACCTTTTTATCTCTTCGAAGCCGATGATACACTGCCCCGTTTTCGACTTTCAGCTCAGAAGCGGGAGTCTGGAGATACTCGGCCGCCAGCTCGACCAAGACCTCCCTCGCTTCCGCAGCAGCCGCTCTCAGAGGAGGGCCGAAAAACCGCGTCGTCATCGAGCCCCAGGTTCCCATATCCCAGGGACAAAGGTCGGTGTCTCCCATCACCATATCCACAGAATCCAGAGCGACTTGGAGCTCATCGGCCAACATCATGGCCAAGGAAGTAATGACGCCCTGTCCCATCTCGATTTTTCCCGTAAAACAGGAGACCCGTCCATCCTCCCCTATCCTGAGAAAAGCATTGAAATCTTCGGGCAATTGCTGGTCGGGACGCCTTTGAGCTTCCAGAAACAGAGAATCTCCGAGGGAAAAAAGGACGACGACCCCTCCCCCGACCAATTTGAGAAATTCCCGCCGGCTGAGCGACAAGGAAGCGCCGATATCATAAAAATCCATTTCGAGATATTCTTTCTCTTTCATGGCCGGGAACCTCCTTTTAATTCTTTGGAGGCCATTTCAATGGCCTGAACGATGCGCGTGTGGGCCCCGCAGCGGCACAGATTGTCCTCCATCCCATCGATGATGTCTTTCCGGCCGGCATGAGGATTTTTAATGAGCAGGCTCAAAGCGGTCAGAATCATCCCGGGCGTGCAGAAACCGCACTGTAGGGCATCCAGCTTGACAAAGGCTTCTTGAAGAGGATGCAGTTTGCCGTCCTTTTCCAGGCCTTCGATGGTGATGATCTCTTTGCCTTCGATGTCTTCAACAGGAGTCTGGCAAGACCTGACGGCCTCGTTGTCGACCAGCACTGTGCATGCCCCGCAAAATCCTTCGCCACATCCGTATTTTGCTCCTGTAAGCTGAAAATCCGTCCGCAGCACCCACAGAAGCATGCGCTCTCGATCAATGGTCAAGTTTTTTTCCTCTCCGTTGAGCTTGAAACGAATGGTTTTGCTCATTCTCTCCTCCTTATGAAAGACGAGTCACGACCCTATGTCAACCGCAGCAGCACGACGATGGCCATACAAAGAACCAGCGCAGCAGGAGAAAAAATATAATCGAGCTTTTTTCTTGCGTGAGCGAGGATCAAACGTGTCTCCAGGTCTTTAATTTTCGAACCGGCCCAGAATCCCAATGGAACTGTTAAACAAGATGCCAGCACAGCGAAGTGAATATAATAGAGCGAAAGGGGATAGCCCGTTCCAGGAACCACGCAGGCAGGAACGCCTGTCGCAAATTTAACCAGAGGAAAAAAATTCACGGCCAGCACAGCCGCCATGCCTCCGAGAATGGCCTGTCCGGGAAATTTCTGGATCATCTTTTCCTTGATAACCGCCAGAAGAAGGACAATCGCGATCGCTTCCATGAAAAAGGCAAAAATCGGGTTGCCGATGGCTCCATGCCTGAGGGGCAAGGAGAGAAGCAGGGCGTCGAACATCTTGAAGAACATAGCTATGAACACCATAAGAAATACTCCAAAGAATCTCCTGGAAACAACCCAGCCCGCCGCCATAAAAAAGAGGGCCACTCCGGTCATCAAGGAGCCGGAAACGAATGCGGCGCAGCTCCGCAGCCCCATACCTAGAGCAGCTTCGGAAAGCCCCCATACAGACCCCAATATAATCAGCATGCCGAGGTGAGATTTGGAAATGGACCTATCCATTCAGGCCTCCTTTCGCAATAAAAATATATCTTTATAGCCGATATTGTAAAACAAAATGAAATTTATTTGAAATCAAAACAACAGATTAACTATAGGGGGACGCTCCTTAAGGAACCACCCTATACGCTACTTCTATCAAGAAACTTGTTCGGTGATAGGGGATGTCCCCATAGGGGCATCCCCAAATTGTCCGAGATGAAACACCCCCAAATTATCTAAATCCTTTAAAGCCGAGTGGAACCGGCAGGCATGCAGCGCAAAGTTTTACAGGATCTTTTAGAAAAGATCTATCTTCTTGTCAATTTGATCCCGAATATGACAATTCCCACCAGCAGTCCCACCAAAAATAGAACGAGCAGCGTAATCCCTAGAACATTCGTTTTGGCGCTGACATGGACGCGGACAATTTTGTCCTCGGATTCCACCTGGCGATTATCCGCGATACATTCTGTCTTTATCTTCGGCTCATAATCCCCGACAGAAACATCGGTTGGAGGAATAAATTCGATGGAGACAATTTCCTCTTTGCCCTGTTCGAGAAGCGGAATCAGATCCGGTTCAATCTCGGAACGCCAATTCAAGGGCAGGTCAGTGAAGATCCGGATATTGTTCAGCCTGCGTGTGCCCGTATTCTTGACCCTCACTTCCATTTTCACGTTCTGACCGGACTTTATCTCGTGGTAAAGGCTGACGGCCTGGACCTCCACCTTTCCGACTCCTCGAGGAATGATCTCCAGCTTGACCTTTCCGGCTCTCAGGCTGTCTATTTCCTTTGTACCCAGCGAAGACGATTCGGCCAGCATCGTATCGAGTCTGGCCGACTGCTCTTCATCGAGAGCCAGACAGTAAAATTCGAGGGGCTTATCGATGACCACATGCTCATCGGCATTCTTAGGCAGATAGAGTCTCAAAGACAGCTGCATGCTGGTCACACCCTCGGTGAATTTGATCTGAGAAAGTCTGGCTTGTGTCTGGGGGTCCACGAATTCATAGGAAATCTGCTGGGGAAGGTTGACGACCTTCAGCCGGAAAATATTCGCCTCTCCACTGAATTTTTCCAGAGACAGATCATAGGTCGCCTCGCTCTCCAGGTCCGCCTCCTGCGAAAATTGGGCAGAGTTCACCGTGACGATATTTGCGCTGAGTCCTTTCTGCAAATAAACGGAAGTGGTCTCGTCCTTTCCTGAATAAAAAACATTCACGTCCAGATTCTCCACATCCTTCAAGAGCTGAAAGGTGACCTGTTTTTCCTCTTCCAGACCCAAAGAAGGGATGGTCCTTTCATACGGATCGGAGATGATCTTTCCTTCCGACCGCAAAGACACATAGACATCCTTGATTTCCCGAAGGAAATCGAGGGGAAAAATTTCTTTAGCGTCGATATTCAGTTTCTCCAACTCTTTGAGCTCTTTCGAAGAATAGCGGAGGGAGACGCGGACGAACTTTTTCCCGCTCTCATCCTGGTATTTCACGGCGTTCACCACAGAAATCCGGGCTTCGCTTCCCATGAAACTTATCAGAGCTTCCTGGTATTCGACCTGTGCCTGCAAATAGGCTGTCCTTTTCTGGACGAATTCCTGATCGGAAATCAATCCGGATTCTTGAAGCTTCAACGCCCTGTCGAATTCCCCCTTCCTCATCTCGAGCTGAAGCTGGGCCCTTTTCAAAGCTAAAAGCTTGAGTGTCTGAGATTCCTGGGCCGGTGTGTATTCCTGACCGAACACGGAATGGACAGAAAAACTCAACAACAAAAACACGACGATCAGACTCATGAAGTTTCTCATTTTATCTTGGCCTCCCTTACTCCACCATGGTTATTCTTCGATAGGACGAAGCGCCGCAGGAAGCCCTATCCGGCTGGTGAATGCTCCTGCATGTACTCTACATAGAGTTTGTTGAGGTCCTCCCCTCGGAGGTCCTCGGACGTCTTCATCATGACGAGCTTTCCCTGAAGCATGAACCCGACCCGGTCGGCAATATATTTTGCCCGGAATATGTCATGGGAAGAGATAAATATCGACTTGCCCTTCTCCCTAAGCTCGAGGAGAAGGCCCAAAAACTCCTGGCCCGATTTGGGGTCCAATCCCGAAGTCGGCTCATCCAGGATCAGGTTAGGAGCATCCTTCAGGATGGCAACGGCGATTCCCAACTTCTGACGCATTCCTTTGGAATAATTTTTGATTCGCATGTCAAAGGCCTCTTCCTGAAGCCCGACCCGCTTCATCACCTCTGCGTAGTCGGTTTTCTTCAGGTTGCGTCTTCCGGCAAGCCTGGAAAAATAATCCAGGTTTTGATAGGCCGTAAAATTTCCATAAAGCATGACATTTTCCGAAACATAAGAAATATATTCCTTCGATTTTAACGGTTCCTTGACCACATCGATCCCTTCGACCAGCGCCGTTCCCTCGGTCGGGGGGATAAATCCCAGGATGAGGTTGATGGTCGTCGTCTTCCCTGCCCCGTTGGCCCCGAACAGACAGAATATCTCACCGGTCTCGACCTTCATATTCAGATGATCCAGGGCTAAAAACCCGTCTTCATATCGCTTTGTCAAATCTTTTGTTTCTAACATGATTCCCTCTTTTTTGAATTCATAAAAGTGAACGCATCCATTTTCCAGTCACCGGACATCATACCGCAGAAATGAAACATAGGCGGCGACAAAAAACAAGATTATCAGAAAGACCATAAGGAAAAGGTCAGGGAGAACGCGTTTGAGCGACTCGCTGAGTCCTTCCGGCGTGAACTCGTGCTGAGGCATATCGGACAATTCAGGTTTTGGCAGTTCGCCGCTAAAAATATTCCCTTGCATCAATTTTTCATTGACCCACTTGGTAAAAATCGGTTTGTAAGCTCTAACAGAATTGAGAAATCTCTCATACTCATTCACTCCGGTTCTGGCCAGGCTCATGGTGCCGAACATCATGGCCGAGGCGGGAGAAACGCGCGAGAGATTCACGGCCAATTCCTGCTGCTGACGCATTTTGGCCTGGTAATCTCTCTCGATAGCCTGGTTTCTCTCATCGATTTTTCCGGTAAGTTCCTGTTGGAGATCTTCGGCCCATTTCTGGACGTCCTCTCTCCATTTTTTTTGCTCTTCGGGCTTGTCATCGCCCGGGGCTGGATGGCCTTTGAAATACTCAGTGCGCGCGGCGAACGCTTCCTTCTGAATCTCCTGCAGATAGGCATCTTTTTGGGCGGTGATTTCATGCACGGATGGAATGGGTTTGATCTGGCCGGCTATCATGACCGCGGCCTTGGGAATGACCGTAACGAAAGTGACCCAAATGAATAAAAGAAGCAAAAAGCTGGTCGAGGAACGGCTCGTTCTGGCCGAAACGAGAAGCCCGAGGGTGAAAAAAACGGACAGGTACAGAAGAAACATCAGAAATATCAGGGCAATCCTGCCCCAATCCGCTCCCCCCAGAGAAATATTCGGATAAACCATCAGGATCAACAACCCAAGAACCATGGGTATGACCAGGGGAATTAAAAGGCTGACAAAACCGCCGATGGCTTTGCCCAGGATCAGCCTATCTCTGGGCACCTTGTTAGACAGTGTTAGCTTCAATGTTCCCCTTTCTTTCTCTCCGACGATGGCATCGTAGGTGAAAAGGATGGCAAAAAGGCTGAGGACGATCTTCACGATAAAGGAAAGGTCGAGCGGCCCGAATACGGCGAAAATCGGGTTGCTGCTGTATTTCGATTCAGTCAAGTTCGGGTCAAAGGCGATATTGACGGTCGCCACCCGGCCGACAGCTTCCCAAACCCCGCTGACGATGGTGCTCAGGACCTCCGGCTTTCGGTTGATCTTAGTCCCCAACCCTGCCAGTTGCTGATAATTTTGCTGGCTTTCCAGGTTCTTTTTATTCAGGGCCACGGCTGCGCTGTGTTCCTTTAGCTCTGCCTGATAGTTATTGATCCCGGTGTACACAGCGAGCAGGATGAGAATGGTGCAGAGAAGGAAAGTGAAGACAAATCTGGGGCTCATGATGGTGTCCTGGATCTCTTTTTTGATGATGTCTCTTAGCATGTTTCACTCCTGATCTATTATATCTATATGATTATATAATCGAGTCCGATGAGGGTACTCGATGTGTTCAATCTATAATACATCTCATCCCTTCGATTCATTCAAAGCTTTTATCATTTGAAAAAAAATTGACGTCAAAAGACCATCTTACAAAATATTCATCTTTTTATCTAATACGAAAGATTGGTGAAATGGTTCTACACCTAAAGCGATCACAGCATAACTATATACTAACCTCAATAGTTCGACAAACAAAAATAAATACATTTCAATGGTCCGTCGATTGACTTCATCCTTACCCTCTGATATAAAATTTTCCAGGTTGTTTTCTTTATTGTGATCACTACAGCCAAAGGAAAAGAACATGAAAAAAGCGCTCGTTTGTGGGGCCGGAGGATTTATCGGATCTCACCTCGTCAAAAGGCTCAAAAGGGATGGATACTGGGTTCGGGGAGTGGATCTGAAATACCCCGAGTTTTCCGAAACAGCCGCCGATGAATTTCTTATCCTTGACCTCAGAGAGCAGAAAAATTGCGAAAAATCGGTGATCTCTCCCGAAGGGCATCCTTTCGATGAGGTTTACCAGCTGGCTGCCGATATGGGTGGCATGGGGTTCATTCAATCGGCCGAATGTGAAATCATGCGCAACAGCTGTCTGGTCAATATCCATATGACCCATGCCAGCGCTCTCAGCGGCGTCAAACGCTACTTTTTCTCCTCCAGCGCCTGTGTCTACCGGGATATGGAACCGGAAGAGCCAGAGCTGTCCGAAGAGGATGCCTATCCGGCCCTGCCCGATAACGAATACGGCTGGGAAAAGCTGTATTCAGAACGTATGGCCATGGCCTACGGCCGGCGCTATGGAATGGCGGTCAGGCTGGCCCGCTTTCAGAATACCTACGGGCCGGAGGGAACCTGGCGGGGAGGACGGGAAAAGGCACCGGCGGCGCTTTCGCGGAAAATCGCCGAAACCGATGATGGGGGGACGATCGAAATCTGGGGTGACGGAACAGCCATGCGGGCCTACACCTATATCGACGACCTCCTGGATGGCATCCTCCTGTTGATGTATTCCGACTTGGAAGACGGCGTCAACATCGGACGCCAAGAATACGTGTCGGTCAACGAATTGGTCAGGGTCATCACCGAGGTAGCAGGGAAGTCGGTCGTCACCAAGCATATTGAGGGGCCGGTAGGGGTAAAGGCCCGTAATTTTCGTGCCGACCGGATCAGCTCCATCGGCTGGAAATCGAGGATATCGCTAAAAGAAGGAATCTCCCGGACATATCCCTGGATCAAAACCCAGGTGGATGCCAGCCGCCAAATCCGATAGCTGCCCATGAATACTATCTCTCAGCCGTGGGATTATCTGATCGTGACGGCGTCTAACCAGGCCCAGGCCCGGGCCTATGAAGGCCAGCTGCAGCTACGACAAAAGCTCGGCCTGCTCAGCGGTGTCGAACGCATTTTGGTCGTCGCAGATCCCGGGGGACAGAGGGTCGGAAGCGGAGGAAGCACTATCTTCGCGCTTCTCAAAGTCCTGGGTCGAGAACTCGAAATCCCCGGCCTGTCGAACATTCCATTTTCTTTAATCGAAGAAACCCTCGACCGCCTCCGCATCCTGATCATCCATGCCGGAGGGGACTCCAGGAGGCTGCCCGCTTATGGTCCCTGCGGCAAAATCTTCATCCCTATCCCCGGTGAACCGGAGTCGGCTCTGGGAAACACCATATTCGACCGGCAGTTTCCCATCTATCGAGAACTTCCTCCGCCCTCTTCGCCTCGAGGTCAGATCGTGGTGACCACAGGAGATGTCCTGCTTTTCTTTTCGCCGGATGATGTCAGATTCAGAGGACAAGGAGTGACCGGAATCGGGTGCCCCATCTCGCCGGAACAAGCCAAAAACCACGGTGTTTTTTGTCCGGACGATAAAGGAGAGGTTCGATTTTTTCTGCAAAAGCCTTCGGTCGACCAGCAAAGGCAGAAAGGAGCCATCGACCGTTACGGGCAGGCTTTGCTCGACATCGGCATCATGGAACTGGATGCAGCCACGGCCGCCAAACTCATCTCTCTCCCTGATCTAACGTCTGAAGACGGGGAGCTTCAGTGGTCAGGTCCCCTGGCTGAAGAAATCCTATCCCACGGACTCGATTTTTACCGGGAGATTTGCTGTGCCATGGGAAACGAAGTCCGGTTTTCCGCCTTCCGCGAAGCAGTCAGGGACAGCGGGTCCAACCTTTCAGAGGCTTTTCTCAAGACCGTATTCGATGCCCTGCTCGACACTCCATTCTATGTTCATACCCTCCAGGACTGCACCTTTCTCCATTTCGGCACCCCCAGGCAGATCATCAAAAGCGGCACCGAACTTCTCCGCAGGGACCGTGGGATCATTCCCCAGGACATCTATCTGGACATCAATAACCAGATGAACGAAGGGAGCCGCATCTTCGCTTCCGAATCCTGGGTAGAAGGGTGCCGGCTCGGTTCTGTTCTTAACCTCCAGGGAGAAAATGTCGTGGCGGGAGTGGACGTGGAAGAGCCTCTCGAGCTGCCGGCCAAATCCTGCCTCGATATTCTTAAAGGCCGTGTGGATGATGAGGAAGTCTGGTTTATCCGCATCTACGGTATCGATGATTCCTTCAAAACGCCGCTGGATTCCGGGGCCACGATTGGCAACCTTCCGGCACACAAGTGGCTTGAAGGGATGAGGGTTTCAGAGCAAGAAATCTGGGATAAAAACCTCGCAGAGGATCAGAGGAACCTGTGGAATGCCCGCCTTTTTCCCGCCGCCGCCTCTCCTCAGGATTATCAAAAATGGCTCTGGATGCTGAATCCGGCCCAAGCGAGCGAGGAGTGCATCGCCGCTTGGCAAAAAGCCCGGAAGTTCAGCCTGTCCGAGATATCCGATCTTGTCACCCACGAGGATTTTTTCATAAGGCGCAAAATAAACCGTACCGAGGCCATCCGGAGTTCCTTGAGGCCGATCTTCAGCCCGAACAGCGGTTTTTCGGCCGCCGAACTCTCCTTCATTTTCGAGGACCTCGAAGAGTCAAACTTGATGGAATGGATAACCCAAATCCTGAAGGAAGCGCTCAGCTACATCGACGAGGATAAAGGAGCGGCCCGGCTCGAACGCCTGACATTCTCCCGGATCATCCACACCCTGGGAACAGCCATCAAAGGCAGTGCCAAAACAAAAGGAGCGGTTGGGGCTGAAATCCTGAAGAAAGCGTCGGGCAGCTTGATGGAAGCTGAAAAGGAGAAGCTCCTTTACTTGGGCCTGGACCCACGTGACCTCCTGGATACGGACTCATGGGCTTTGAAAGCTCAGGAATGCGCCTTTGAAAACGTGGGCCTCACTATCGTATGGAGCAAAGAGAAAAAGAGAGATCATCCCCGATCTGCACTCCGCTCGGACGAGATCATATGGGGCCGCGCCCCGGCCCGTCTGGATTTGGGAGGAGGATGGACCGACACCCCTCCCTATGCCCTGGAACAGGGAGGCTGTGTGATCAACGCCGCCGTCAATCTCAACGGCCAGGCCCCGATTCATGTTTATGCACGGGTGGTGAAGGAACCGGTCATCCGCATAACCTCCATCGACCATGGACAAAGGCTTACCATAAAAAATCTCGACGATTTGCTGGATTACAGAAAAGCCACCAGCAAATTCGGGCTGGCCAAAGCGGCGCTGGTTCTATCCGGATTTTCACTTGAAAGGGCAGTTTGGCCCGGGCGAGTTAAAACCCTGGAGGACATGTTGAGCTGTTTCGGAGGCGGTATCGAACTGACCACGCTGGCTGCCATCCCCAGCGGCAGCGGATTGGGCACATCGAGCATCATGGGAGCCGTGCTGATGTCGGTCATCAACCGGATGATCGGCAGAAACACTACCGACCGCGAATTATTCAACCTGGTGCTGCAGCTGGAACAGGAGCTGACGACTGGGGGAGGGTGGCAGGATCAGATCGGCGGAACCGTCGAAGGAGTAAAGATGATCGCCACCGAGAAACGGCTCGTGCCGGATCCCAGGATTCACTTCGTCAAAGCCGATGTGCTCGATCCGGAGGCCAACAAAGGCCAGACCCTTCTCTACTACACAGGAATGAGGCGTCTGGCCAAAAATATCCTGCGGAATATCGTCGGACGTTACATGGACCGGGATCGCCTCACCATGGATACTTTGCGTAAATTGCATGCTTTCCCTCCTTTGATGGTCGACGCCATGTCGCGCAAAGACATGAAGCGGTTCGGTGAATTGATCGACCTGGCCTGGCGGCTGAACAAGAGGATCGATCCGGATTCATCCAATCCGGAAATCGAAAGCATCCTCGAGAAATTCGAGCCTTATATATACGGCACAAAACTGCTGGGAGCGGGGGGAGGAGGTTTCCTGCTGGTCGTGTGCAGGTCTCCGCAGGACGCGGTGGCTGCCCGGAAAGCATTGGAGAAAGATCCCCCCAACGAGCTGGCCAGATTTTTCGATTATGCCATCAGCACCACAGGGATAGAGGTGACCGTCTGCTGAAATCCGTCAGTCGGTGTGAAAGACCTCTTCCATTGAAGCCCAACTCCGGCCTTTATTGACCTTCATCCCTCTTAAAAGCCTTTCGATATCCCTGTCAGCTTTTTCCCCCGTAAATTCGAAATAGGAATACAGGCTGCCATCTTTATAAAAGATCGAACAATCTCTGATGAATTCCACCGGGAATTTTTGGATTAGACCGGCCCATATCTCGGCCAACGTATCGATGATCGTATTTTGGAAACCCTTCCTGACACGCGTGGTGTAGGCTTTTCTCCGAGATTTCCCCTCAGACCCACCTGATCCATTCCAATGAAAGACCTCTTCCATCGAAGCCCACCACTCCCCCTCTTTGCGCGTCTCCAACGGCTCCTGCATCGGGTCGGTCAGCTTCCACCAGTCCTGGGTCACGGAGTCCTGACCGATCTTGGCAATGTCTCCCTCATAGTCATCCCCGACATACTCCAGGTAAGAAAATAACATCCCATCTCTCAGGAAAATGGAGTAGTTGCGGATGGCCGACTTGTGGATCCGGTCCAGAACTCCGGGGAAAGTGTGCTTGTGAAGGATGATGTATCTTTCCTCGTATTCCGGCTTGAGCTTAATGAGGCTGCCGCATCTCATGGTTCCTCATTCATTTTTTTCTCGAAAAATTCATCGATCTCTTCTCTGAGCCGTTTTTGTTCTTCGGCGATTTTGGTGACGATTTTCGTCGCTCGCTCATAATCTCCCAGCAAGCCGCTTTTAATACGGTCTCGAATGAATTCCTTTTTTCTATCTTCATCCATTTCTAAAAAGGCAAAAAGGTCCTGGGAGATATCTCTCGTCCTTTTCACTTCTTCGTCGGAAACAAAGTTCGCCAGGGAGATGTATCCTGACTTCAACTGCTCGGCCATGTCTTCATCATCGGTCATCAACAAGGCCACCCTTATGGCATTTTTTATCACTTTTTTACTGAAAGGAAGAGTGGATTCGGAAATCAGAAACGTTCGCTGGGTTGAATCCTTGAGGACTTTTCCGTATTTCTCTATGACTCCGAACACTGCCTGTTTGACATCATCCTTCTTCATGAATTATCTCTTAACACACCCACTCTTTATCCCCGCTCTTTCCTGACATATCCAGCCTCTTCGAATCAAGCCGAACGGCCCATCTTCCATTCGGAACATTCAAACTCACCGCCGATCCCTTCACCTGGCTGGCAAAAGGATATCAAGGAATACCGGGAGAGTCAATCGCAAATTCGAAAAATGTCAACGCAACAAGAAAATGTCCGGTTTTTAGCAAAGTGAAAATGCACAAATTCAAAATTTCATGAGGAAAGGCGGAAGGGAACACACCTTCAAATCACCACCCAAATAGATATAATTATAAGCTATCTTTTCCTAGATAAAGCTGTGTATTATCTGCTGCCCCCGCTGCGCTTGCTATCTTTATTCTCCCCTCAACCCAACTATTCTATTCTTTGCATCCTCGACCTCAGGAAGGCCGGGGTCGCATCCTTCCAGATCTAAATGAAAATTTTTTCTATGGATAATCCTATCTCACCAAAGGAATATCGCCAAGCATTCCCCAAATATAAACTCCAATACCTCTGATGTACCAGCATCCGTTCGAGGGGCGCCAGACAGCAATGTCAGTTATGCCATCGCCGTTGTAATCTCCAGGGGCTGGGATATCGCCCGTTGTTCCCCAAACTGATCCTGTAACTCCTTTGATGTACCATCTTCCATTAGAAGGTCTCCATACCGCTATGTCTGTTACTCCGTCTCCATTATAGTCAGCTGGAACTGGTATATCTCCTGCTGTCCCCCAAACAGAACCGGCGACGCCTTTAATGTACCACCTGCCATTCGAAGGTCTCCATACTGCAATGTCAGTTATCCCATCACCGTTATAGTCACTAGGGACGGGTATATCACCTGCTATCCCCCAAACAGAACCGGCAATTCCTTTGATGTACCAACGCCCATTGGAAGGCCTCCATACAGCTATTTCTGTTGTCCCATTGACATCGCCATCATAATTGCCGGGAACAGGAGTGTCTCCTGATATGCCCCAAGCTACTCCTCCTATCCCCCTCAGATACCACCTTCCATTGGATGGCCGCCACACTGCGACATCAGTTTTTCCGTCTCCATTGTAGTCTCCATTAACTGGGATGTCCCCCAGTACTCCCCAGACATAGCTTCCGACATCTTTGATATACCATTTGCCGTTCGAGGCTCTCCACACCGATCCATCAGAGCTGGTATCCCCATCAAAGTCATGTCCATCAAAGATGTAAACACCCAGATATTCGTGGGCTCCCATGTCTGCAGTCAGGACTCCGTCATTGTTCCCGTCAAGTCTCCTCGGACCGCCCGTGAAGTCAGATGTTAGGAGCAGGGGAGCAGTATTTGATCCAATATCGATGCAGGGAGAGATCGACTGGAGGCGGTAGTCGCTGCTGCCCATAAACTTGGGATTGGTATTGATATTTCCTCCGGATGTAGTCCAGCCTCCGTAGAGGGATTTGTAGTCGTTGTTAAAGCCGTTGGCTGTGGCGAGACCGTCAAGATAGATGTCTCCACCTGAAGCTGCAGAATTTCCCCAGATAATATTATTGTAGAGGTCAAAATCGCTGAAATTAACTGCATTCAGATATACCCCGCCCCCAGCCGCAGAACTCCCATTTCCTGAAACGGTGTTATTGACGAGATAAATGGTACCGCCAAAAGCATCTCCATCTGCGGTTGCGTGGATGCCGCCTCCTTCAATAGAAGAGTTGCCTGTGATGATATTGTTATAGAGAAACATATCCCCACCTGAACCTAGGTATAAATAGCTGCCGGTCCAAACACCTCCACCCGTATTTCCCGAAACCCGGTTTCCTTGTAACCAAACGCTTCCCGCCCAGCCGTGGGCGGATATCCCTCTGCCCGTGTTACCGGTGACCGTGTTTTCTGTAACATAGATAGACCCGCCGTAAAGTTCTCCCCCTGTCGAAGCAGAAATCCCTGTAGATGTATTATTTTTGACCATGTTGTTTTTGATGATGATATCACCAGGAGAATAGCCAATGACCTGGGTTTCTATCGTACCCCCCCCTTTCCGATGAGAAAGAATGGATGTTACAACTCCCTCGTCGCTTGAATGCACATCCTGGTAATCGTGTTCATTCGATGTCCAAGTATCGATTCCACCTCCGGCTGTGCAATCCGCAATGATGTTATCCGTGATTGTGATTATACCTGCATTGCCGTAGGAGTAAGAGGCTGCATAGATCCCAGCACCTATCTCTGCGGTGCTGCCGTTGATTATTCTGAAACCCTGGACAAATATATCACCTCCCATGGAGTTGTCCAGATAGAGAACGCGGTCCAGGTTGCTGCCGTTTAGAACGGTATACGAGGGATTGAGCACCCTGGTTGCGAAACCGGATGTGTAGCCGCCCAGCAGGGTGATGCCGAATCCTTCTGAAGAAGCAAAGGTGAAGTTCCCCATGTATGTGCCTTGGGCCACCATGATAACATCATCCTCACCATTTGTCTCAGCCGTAGTTAAAGCATTTTGAAGTTCAGTTGCATTGCTTACGGGAAAATCCTTTGCCCATGATATCCCACATATTAGAAACAAAAAAACACCTAGCAAAAGAATGAAAATATGAGCTCTCCTCATAATTTAGCCTCCTTAAAATTTAATTTGATAGATTAGCAAAGCAAGAATTTTAAGAATTGTAATCCCGATAATCCCTTTCAAGGCCCTTTTCTCCAATCAGGCATATTAAAACTTATACGTATGTTATCTAATTGTCTAGAACTTTGTCAAAAACCGAATAGCCTCATATGCTCTAAATTTATTGTCTATATTGAAGAGCAGGTTATATAAAGAAAATCTACAAATGTGGGGGTATGGTTGTAAGAAAATCCAGGGATGAGAATCGTCATATATAGTGAAGCGTAGATACCTTAGAGGTTTGCTCTCTGATCAATCTTAGAGCCCAGGCACATCCCCTAGCTCCGCTCGCCTCAACAACTTGAATTTATTTCACCAAAGGAATGTCTCCACCTGTACCCCAAACATAACCTCCTATCCCTCTAATATACCAACGACCATTGGATGGCCGCCATACTGCGATATCTGTTTTGCCATCGCCATTATAGTCGCCGGGTGTGGGGATATCCCCAGACCCCCCCCACACAACACCACCCACTCCTTTGATATACCATCTCCCATTAGAAGGCCTCCAGACAGCGATATCCGTCTTTCCATCACCATTATAATCCGCTGGAACGGGAATATCTCCTGCAACTCCCCACACAGCACCGGCTGCCCCTTTGATATACCACCTGCCGTTGGAGGATCGCCATACCGCTATTTCAGTCTTTCCGTCTCCGTTATAGTCACCGGGGACCGGAATGTCTCCTCCGGTTCCCCAAACATAGCCACCAACACCTTTTATATACCAACGACCATTGGACGGCCGCCACACGGCTATTTCTGTCTTCCCATTGACATCACCATTGTAATTGCCGGGAACAGGGATGTCTCCGGCTGTCCCCCACACAGAACCAGCTATACCTTTGATATACCACCTGCCGTTCGACGGCCTCCAGACGGCTATGTCTGTTTTCCCATCCCCATTGTAGTCTCCATTCACAGGGATATCGCCTGCGGCCCCCCAAATATAACTCCCTATCCCTCTTAGATACCACCTTCCATTCGACGGCCTAAAGACAGATATGTCTGACTTGTCATTTCCATTAAAGTCGTGTCCATCAAATATTGGGAAATGCAGTGGAAAAGAAATCTTCGCTATGAATGCACCTATACCGCCATTATAACTTGTGTCATAAGCCTCGGGGGTTGTGGGAAAATCAGCGGATGAAGTTTCTCCAGTTACATAAACATTTCCGTCTCCATCTATTTCAATTCCATCACCCCAATCATTGCTGTTTCCTCCGAGAAATGTTGAATAGGAAAGAGCTGAGCCTGTTGAGTTCAGTTTTGTTATGAATGCATCATCGCCACCATTATGACTTGTATCAAAAGCACCAGAAGTAGTGGGAAAATCAGAGGTGTTTGTAGCTCCAGTTATATATGCATTCCCAGCTTCGTCAATCGCTATACCGCGGCCTTCATCCCAACCACTCCCTCCAAGAAAGGTTGAATAGGCAAGTGCTGACCCCGCAGAATTAAGCTTCGTTATGAATGCATCATCACTCCCTCCATTACTTGTATCATACGCACCTGGAGTTGTCGGAAAATCAGGGGAGTATGTGTATCCAGTTACATAGACATTTCCACTTACATCTATCGCTATTCCCTCGGCACGATCTTCGTGCGATCCTCCAAGATAAGTGGAATAGAGAACCGCTGTGCACGTAGAATTAACCTTTGTTATGAATACATCATAGTTACCATTTAAACCTGTGTCATAAGCACCTAAAGTCGTAGGAAAATCAACAGATCTGGTATCTCCGGTTATATATGCACTGCCCGCGTCGTCAATCGCTATGCCTAGGCCAACATCCTGACCACTCCCTCCACGAAAAAGAGAATAGAGCAATGCTGAACCCGTAGAATTAACCTTTGTTATGAATGCATCACTCGAACCTTGATGTTCCAAAGCAGCTGGAAAATCAGAAGAATAAGCACCACCAGTTACATATGCATTTCCACTTCCATCTACCGCTATTCCATCGCACCAGTCATTATCACTTCCTCCAAGATAAGTGGAATAGGAAAGAACTGAACCCGTTGAGTTCAGTTTTGTTATGAATGCATCATCGCCACCATTATGACTTGTATCAAAAGCACCAGAAGTAGTGGGAAAATCAGTGGATTCGGTGTATCCAGTTACATAGGCATTTCCACTTCCATCTACCGCTATTCCTCCGGCTCTATCAGAAAAACTTCCCCCAAGATATGTGGAATAGAAAAGCGCTGTTCCCGTAGAATTAACCTTCGTTATAAAAGCATCTCTAAGGCCTCCGTTATAACTTGTACTATGAGCACCAGAAGTAGTGGGAAAATCAGTGGATTCGGTGTATCCAGTTACATAGGCATTTCCACTTCCATCTACCGCTATTCCATAGACTTCTTCATAACCACTTCCCCCAAGATATGTGGAATAGAAAAGCGCAGGGTCGATTATTAATTCTCTGTCTTTATCATACTTTCCCATCTTGAAACCCGCGATATTATCCTCCATGACCTTAAATCCACTTTCAACTTCAAATCTCTCCCCTTTAATCTCCTGATAGCTTACAGGAACTCCTTCTCTTAATTCCCTTCCCTCGAGTTTAATCTCTAATTCTCCTTCCTCACTCACTTTCAATCCCTCTGCTCCTTCATACTTTATCCTAATATCTTCGACATCTCCCCCTGCACTCACTCTATATTCATGCTTTAACCTCCCTTCTCCTCCATACACGATTAAATCAATATCAGGATATATCTCTCTATAAATTATCCTCTCATATGTCCTTGCCCCTTGTACCCATCTCTCCGGATCATTCCCGATAAAATAACTGACCTTCGCTTCACTCTCCTCCAAACCTTCTACCTCAACTTCCCCATTCATCCCTAAAAACTTCATTCGAATATTCTCAGATGTTGTCGCTTCACTCTCTCTTTGAAAAACCTGATAGACTATCTCTTCCGATGTAAAATACACATTCATCCCTGAGAGCTTTACTTGATATTGAACTTTCTCGTTTACTTGTCCTTTGTTCTCTATGAAATATGAGGGTAATCCATTCAATGATTGGATGACCTGTTGCGTTTGAGTAGGTCGGATCTGTGTCTCTTGCTCGAGTGATTTCATCTGAGGAACATGAATTTGTGTCATTGAAGCTTGAAAAGAAACCGAGATAAACAAAATGAAAAGAAAAAGAATCTTTGTGATGAGTTTACTCATTTTGCCCCTCCATCCTATAAATCATTGCCGTTAACATATAGACTATTCATACACTTGTCAATATTTGCGACGGATAGCTAAAAAATAATCCTTGTAACTCTAATAAAACCCTTGGAGCAATCCCTCTTCCTCAAATGTCGGAAATTCATTGCTTATATTAATGAGCAGGTTATCCTCAGCAAGAACCTCAAAGGGGGGGACTGGGTCTCTTTAATAAAATGAGGTGCCCCAGGGCCTTTTCAGGTCCATTTCTATCTAAAATCTCACCTAAAAATTGAATTTCACCCCTGAAAATTAAGAAAAATATCAATTTATTTGTTTTTATTCGTTTACTACTGTTAACAACTGTATAATTCAAATTTAACTTTAAATTAGAGGTCAAAAAATCAAATTTTGGAGGAAAACATGAATATCTATCACGTCTCAAAACCGGATGAATAGGCAGCTTACAGAGAGATTGGATGAATACCGGAAACCTCGGTTTAGGTCCAGGTCCAATGTAGTACAGGAGGCTTTGCTTAGGTTTCTAGATCAGGAAGAAAAACAGCATCTCAGCTTTATTGGATTTATTAACTACTAGCATTCGCTCATCTTTTGAGATCAAATAAAAGTCCCTGGGGGAATGTGAATATTACTGTGCGTTTTTGACTCTGGCTTGTTGATTGAGTTTTTCTAAAATCCCGCGGATTTCTGTATCAGACTTTCCTTCAATCTGGATTGTTTTATCTGTTCCCGAAAATGCCCCTATTACCAACCCAATCAGTCCCCCCAAGATTCCAAATCCAGCTACATTCATACCTGGACCAAAATCAATAGTAATCCATCCTTTACTTTCTGGCTTTGAATAGGTCAGATATCCAACAGAGGCCCCTATAGCTCCGCCAATTAAAAATGCTCCACCAGCGTTCCCTTTTTTCACAATTCTAATCGCCATAATGTCCTCAATATCAACTGACACATCAACTCCCATATCTCTATCTAATAACAATATAGATTCTTCTTTGACTGCAATAAGCTCACCCCTTACTTGTGTTCCATCAATTCTCTGAATAATTACATCTGCACCCTTTCTTTCTTTTGCAAATATGTCCCCCGAAATTACTAGGAATGAAAATACTAAGAACAAAGAAATTGCTTTTCTCATTTCAATTCTCCTTCTTACTAATCAATGAACAAAATAATCCCTATCAGCATGGAAGTTGTCAGTGAGTTGTTAAGAATTTGTAAAGAGTTTGTTAAAGTTTTGAATCCCCATTTGTAGCCTTCCTTTTCTATGTCCAGTATCCATTATTTACGGACAACAGAAAAAGAGCGGGCCGCCGTGGGTAATAGAGGGGAAGTAAGGGGATTTATTGGGTGCACACTCTTTCCGGCCCGCAAAAAAGAGCCTAGGCGAAGTATATAACAAATATTGAATATACTCAATATCGGCTTATTGTTTCGTTTCAGGTATTTCAAAATTTCTGGAGATTGCAAATATGCTGCAGAGTATCTTAAGTAGCCACAGCTCAAGCTTAATACCATCAATGGAAAAAACCGCAGGAGCAAATTCCCCGTTTGTGAATGCCTGATCAAAGCTCGACTTCAGGGCAAGTAAGAATTCACTGGCAGTTTTATCAAGCGGAGAAAGGAGAGAATTATGGTGGCTACAAAGAATTCTAGAAGCAAGTGTGTTAATTCCAATTACCATCGGTTCATCAGGTTTTTGCCATGGAAATCCTGAAACTTATACCGTGTTTCCGGCGATCGCCAGGACCGATCGAGAGATATAATGTTCTTTCGAAATCCTCCACTACAATCTCCTAGATGTACTGCAAAACATCCCATTATTTTCTACTCCCGAGAATAGCCGAACATTAGTGGCCTAACAATTGCTAAACAGCATGCTTTATTTTTAGAGAATTATCGCTACAATATCGTCTAATTGTAGTGAATCCCTCAAAATTATGCTGAAAATACAGTAATACGTTATCAATAGCTTTGTTATATTGCAAGCTAGATTTCTTTCCACACACAGACCTCTCCCCGTGTCAAAGATTTTGCTATGAGTCGCTTACATCCGCATACTTTGGAAATGTGAGACTTTGGCTTCCCACGTGTGGGATGTCAATCCTGCCAAGTAACGTTGTAGCGCTTGATCACAACAAAACCTTCAGTGGTCTTTTCGACGCCATAGGCTTTGTTCTTCCTAATGAGCTTCAAATCCGATTTGGTGATGAACTGGGTAATAAAGCGTCCCTCGGTATCGAAAACATCGACCACATATTCGCCCTTTGCTTTTCCTTTAGTGAAGGTTCGGACGAATAACCGTCCTTGCTCGTCTAGCCTAAAAGACTGGTAAGGCGGAAAATATTCGGGAAATTCGAACCGCTCCATGTAGCTTTTGTCCGGCGATCCGGCAAACATCTCGTCTATATCTTCTTGAATGAGCTTTGTTCGATCGTACTCTTTCTCAATCGTTCGAATATGTTTTCCTTCCGGGCTGTATATCTTGATATCGTAATTTTTGTTCCTGCCATAGTAAATATTTCCCTCCGGGCCAAACTGGTAGAACGACATCATTTCCATGTAATTCGTTTTCGTATTCGGTCCGGGAATAGGGGCCTCTATCTTATCAAATGTGAAGAGCGGCTTGAGGTCCTGATCGAATTTCTTGGCCACAAAGAACATCTTTTCATTGTCGTCGCTAAAAACCACCTCTCTTCCCAGGTAATTCCCCTGAGCGTCTAGTATGAGACTCACCAAGCCTATCTTGTCGGCCAGGGAGATATATCTTACGAATTCGCCGGTGGGCTTGAATAGGATTAGCCGCCTTTGCGCATTGTCTTCGACCATCAGGAGATTGTCGCCCGTAAGCTGAATACCAGCGGCCAGGCCGAATTCCCCGGGACCCTGTCCTTGTTTACCGATTGCCCGGAGAAACTCCCCATTATTGTCAAACACCTTGATCTTTTGTTCCTTGATGTCGAGGCCATATATCTTTCCCTCTCCATCCACGACAAGATAGCTCACCTCGGAAAAGGTCTCATCCGGGTTTTTACTCAAGCCCACGGTGAGCTCCTCAGTCAGCGTGATGCGAGTGGGCTGGCCTGGTGGATGAGTCGGTCTCTTACCGTTCGAGACAACGATGACGCCGTCCACCGTCCTGATTTTCTGGGCCTCCCCGGCGCCCAAAAAGAAAAGAAGCAAGCTAACGCTAAAGCCTATTCGCACGATATTTTTCATATTCCACCTCCGAAAACACAATACCGAATAATGATCAATCATCTTAGCCGATCAGGGCTTAAAAATCGTTCGCCACCCTCATCAGCTTGCTTTTTCGCTTTAGGGATAGTCTGATCTATGAGTTCAACTATTTGGCTGGATACGACTCGTGGCATCTTACCCACCTCGCTGTGACCTTTTTACTTGTACCACAAAAAGGAATGCGATTCAATGAGCAAAGCCAGACCTCTCCCCGTGTCACAGATTGGTCACCAAAAATGCTTAAAATCGCCTATGGATGCATAAACGGAAAGAGATAGAAAGTAAGGTGTTTTTCAGGGGAAATCCAGGGATAACAGATGGCGGGGCTCCCATACCAAGATTAGAACAGAAAGCCTCGCCCAATCCCTAGCGTTTCTCTCTTGTCTTAAAGAGATCTCACTCATTCTCCCACAGCTGCGGGAGCTAATCAAGGGAAATCCATTGCCGCAGTCTGTGTGAGAGTCTGGCATTGGAAATAAATTTTTTGGAGGATATTTTGAAAGAAAGAATTGAGAGAGAAGTTGGAGTCAGCGATGGCTCTAGGGCAATGGACACTGTAGATGGGGAGAGAAAGCTCTATCAACCTCACTTCCCAGAAAGAGCTGGAGGCAGAGATCTACTTGGTATTCATGTAGTGAAGGTAGAGGGCAAAAAAGGCTGGGTGCTGAATGTTACTAATTCACTAAAGAGAAAGGCCTACGCAATCTCAGAATGCGAATTCCTTAGTAACAGTAGTAGAGGCATATTCACCACCTTTCCAAGACACTCTGGCCATATAGAGCTTTGTAAACTCCTGCGGCGAAAGGGCATCAGAGGAACCTATCTTAATGGGCTTGAGAGGTTTGAAGAAACTGGAGAAATGCCACGAAGATCAACCAATATTATTGAGTTTGAATGCTATCCGCTGGATGAGTATGTAAGAGACTGGTCTATTGAGCCACTGGCTGAGCCAGCAGAGGAGAACGTAGAATGATTTATTACAATATTGATAAGGGCAAGTGGAATGTATCTCAAGATGTTAGGGAAGTCAGTTTAGAAATTGAAAAGGGCTGGTGTTTGCACAAGGATCTTGATGGAGATAACAAGGGAGTCAATTTCAAACTGGATGGAATGGAAATTTATTCAAATTGGAAGGAGCGCACTCACCTCTTTACTTTTCCAGCAGAGATTCAAATCTATTTAAATCGTGATATCGAAGAAATCAGCATTGTATTGGATAACGATTTTTTGATCTACAGAAGCAATGAGGTGCCAGAATTTATTGGGAATAATTTAGTAGCACTCTTTGTCTATTGTGTTCTAGAACATGAATTTCAAAAGCTAGGTACAGAGCGGCTGGCCGCAGCAGGGTGGGACTTCAAGCAGAATAAGGCCAAAATAGAAAAGATAAGGGATCGGATGGCTCAGCAAAGAGAAAAGGAAGAGAGCGCCTAGAATGAATCAGAAGTGCGCCCACCTCCTGGGCGCAAAGCGTATCCCAACGCTACAGGTGGCCTGCCCTTTTGGGTGGGCCACCGCCAACCCTAAGAGCGCCATAGAGGCCCGAAATCTAAGCATTTTTAGATCTAGATCTATTAAAAACACTAAAAGGGAACGAAAACAGCCCATTTCCCCAGGATACGAGGCCCAGAGACGTGTGCAGACGTGTGTTCCCAAGAGGGCCTAGCTTATACCCTTAGTCACCCATCAGGGTAGAGGAGAAACAATGAAAAACTCTATAGAAAAGTTGGAAAGCCTTATCCAACAAGGTAAACATGTGCGTCTTAAAGTCTCACTCGTCACAGAGGACGGTGTGAATTGGCTTGTGATGCGCCAGCATTATTCATCCTGCGTTGAGACAGGGGAATTTCTAGATCTCATCTTTGCAGGAGAAACATTTAAACTTGAAAAATCCAGGAGAAAGAATGAACAACAAGAATCAACAAGAAAAATTGAGGATTGATCGAAAACAACTTACGAAAGAAGATGAAGGAAAGATCCTCAAATATCTCATCTCATCAAAAGACATCTTCACCAAAAGTAGAAAATTCCTAAGGGAGGAAGATTTCAGCGACATTGTCTTCAAGTGGGCTTTCCGCTTTACAGATGGGTTCTTGAAAAAGAAAAGGCGAATGCCCAGCCTTATTGAGATCCAGGAGGAAGTATTCAAAATCATAGAGAAAGAATTTGAAGATATAGAAAAAGATAGGCTAGACTCGACCGAGAGGACAATGGAATTCATCTGTGCCAGCATCAAGAGTGAAGATAATACATGGCTAGAAGAAGCAACCAAGGAATTCATCAAGTTTCATTATCTCTCAAATAAGATGGGGAAAGACGGCCAAAGCTTAGGCGCTGAAAGTGTAGGTGCCATAAAAGAGATTGAGAGCATATGGAGCGATGAGAAAGCGGAAACAAAAATAATCAGGAGTAAAGAGATGGAAAAAATCCATTGGTTTTGGCCTGGGCGTATTCCCAGCGGAAAATTTAACCTCATAGTGGGCCATCCAGGAGTGGGGAAATCTGTTATCACTATGATGATTGCTGCCCATGTCTCTATGGGCAAGCCTTGGCCCGATGATCCAGAAAGTAAGAATAAGAAAGGTAGAGTCATCATTCTATCAGCAGAAGATGCTCTGAAAGACACAATCACTCCCCGCTTAGTTGCCCATGGATATGATGATAAGGAAGGAGCGATAGAGGTTTTCACAGGAGTAAACGAAGAGGGCCAGCTATTTAACTTTCACAGAGACATAGGAAAATTAGATGCTCTTCTAGAGAAAAAGTCAGATACAAGACTTTTCATAGTCGATCCTATCTCCGCCTATATGGGGAAAGTAGATACCCACAAGGACTCAGATGTTAGAAGCGTTTTAGCACCGCTTAAAGACATAGCAGAGCAGAGAAACGTCACCGTCATCGGCGTTATGCATCTGAATAAGAGAGCTGAACTGGAAAACATTGTCCAAAGAGTAATGGGATCAACTGGATTCACTGCCACCGCTCGCTCCGTTTGGCTGGTAGACAGAGATCCAGAGTCAGAGGAAAGGTATCTTATCCCAGTGAAGCATAATCTCGGAAAAGAGCAAGGCACCTTCATTTTTGAACTAAAAGACACAGTGGTAGACGAAGAGCGAGCCATTACCGCACCTAGAGTAGAATATCTCCGCTCCGATAAAACAATCACCGCCACAACCATCCTAGATCGGCAAAAAGAGGTTAGGAAAGAGAAAAGGCATACAGAGAAAAACAAGGCCAAACGTTTTCTGGAAGATAAGTTGAAAGAATATGGAAGTAAGCCTATGCCTGCGGCTGATTTGATAAAAGAGGCTAAAGAATGGTGGGAGATCTCGGAACACACCCTTAACAGGGCCAGGAATGAGATGGGAATTTTAAGTAAAAGGGAAGGTGGCAGCGACGGTAAATGGGTATGGTTCATTCCAGGGAAGGAAGAAAATTAAAGAATTGCGTTCCCCCGTGGCGTAAAAATGCTATTCTTTAAATTCTTTAAATTTATTAACACTTCCACAGGGGTAGAGAGAGTTTAACAGAAGAAAAAGAAATAAAATTAATCAATTCTTTAAAGAATTTAAAGGATTTAAAGAATATAAAGAATTTATAATTTAAAGATTCGGATACCTTTAAAGAATTTAAAGAATAGCATTTTTCTCTCCCCGCAATTATCAATTCTTTAAAATTTCCTTTCTGCTAATATTCATAAACTATACAGTTGCCAAAGGGAGAGGGAGAAAGGGACGGTGAGATCGGGGTACGGAGCCTAAGTCTCGGCGCTATTTCGGAGCGAACAGATGTTCGCTTCTGTGCTTGAAGATGGCCCTTTGTTGGGATTGATTCTTTTATCGCTCTTAAATCTTCGAGATCGAAAAATGGCTGTTTTTGCCCTACCTTGACTATTCTTAAAACGGGCCTGTTTAGAGAGGTCTCCTGTAATGTGAAGAAAATAAAGGAGTTGGATTTACTGTCTGCCTTAAATTTCTGGAGAGCCAAGGGAAAGATCGACTCTCTGTGCCCATCTGAGCGCCTCATTTTTGGTAGGTGATTCCTTTTTTTGAGAAGATCTGTTCTAGGGCCGATCTGATATGAAGCATGCCTTCTGCTGCGCCTGTTGGAGAATGTTGTGCAGGTGGGCTTAGAAGATATAATTACTAGTAAAATGGGCAAGACCCGACGTTATGAGCAGTATTGAAAGTTCATTTCTCCTTATCGTCTGGCACGCTCAAATTTCTTCTCAACGTCGAAGCGTTTCATTTGGTCTTGGTCGAAAGGATAAGGTGAATCTTTGTCACCGAGCAATTTTTGTTCAATTACATAGAAAACGAGGAACATAGAGACAGTCATGTAAACTACTGCAAGCAACCAATCCCCCAAGTTCACCAGGTTATTTGCTATGATGTGATGTATGTAAATCACACCAATCGGGACGTGACCAAAAACAGTGGCAAAAACGCCAGGACTATAGAATGACCTTAGCTTTATGTTCACATAAATGACGTGGCCGATGACTTGCATAGTTAAGCCGACAAGGACAGGTGCTAAACCTAGCCAAATCACGTTGGGGAAAAAGACTGGAAGCAAATAGAACCCATATGCAAAAATAAGGTTAGCCACCATGGACGAATTCTGGTTCAACGGGTGCATAAAGCGGTCTAGCTTTAAACTTGGCATAAAAACTTTATTTGCGATGGCTGGAAATCCACCTGGCCAACTGTATTCTTCAAACTGATGTATAAGAACGGCAATAAAGTTGAAAAGAAGAAGTTTTTGTAAAAGGACAATCTCATTCCAAGCAAATATTAGGTAGGCCCCTGCAACCATTGCTGAAAAAAGGCCAATTTTGCTCCAATGCCGCCTTAGAAATTTTATAGGACTCATTTTCTCCTCCTTGTTGTTGATATGAATTTTTTAACTAGATCTTTAGATCTTAGTTTAGGTATAAACTTTCCTCACACCAATAACTAGGTTATCAATTACTTTTAGCACTGATGTATCCCATGGAAATTGAGATTGATTAGAAATCCAGCTTTGGGCAAGAGAATTGAAATTCTGCTCTACAGCGACAGGAATAAAAAAGTCTGAGATGATTTCTTGCATCAATCTCCATTCATAAAAAATATCATTTTTGATATTTGTGTTCCCCTTTAGGAATTTGAGCGTATATTCTCGGTCTATTGGGGGGACTATGTTGGGTAAAAGATGTGCCATAACCTTTGAGTTCCCAACTATGGTAGTTCCGCTCGCCATTACGTTTATGTTAAAAAAAATTTTGCTTAAGAGCTTCCAATCCTCAGTGTTAACTGAGTTGTAGTAAATGCTCTCAGCTGCCTTAATCTCTTCTCTTATTTTTTCTACACTTTTTTGAAAAATCTCAAAGCTCTGCATTTTTGAGCCGCCCTTGCCCATTCTGTGCATTCCCCAAGAGGCCAGAGTGGCATAAATGTATTCTAGATAAAGAGAGAAGTCTGCTGAATTTTTAGCCTCAAGTGATCTTCTGTGGAAATAGAGGCTAGGCCCTCGGAAGGTATTAGCTGCATAATATGCTGAATGATAGCGTTCGGCGTTTATAAGAATATCATTGATCTTATCTTGATATTGGGTCATTTTGCTGAGGGATAATTATACTGCTTTTATCGCTTCCCGCCAACCTATAGAATATGACTTCGGGGGAAGTTTGAACCTATCCATCCTCGCCCACATAAAACACAACCTCAGATCTTCCCCAAATAACTAAGATCTAATAGCTTTGTTTGTAAAACTCTGCTTTAAGCCTTATGTCTCTCCGATCTCACCCCAGGGGTAGCACTACAATAAGCAAAATATTTGTTTGTTTTAGCTTTACTTTTCCATAAAAATCATTATATTTATAATAGGTGAACAATTAGGTGAACAAAATAGGCGTTGATTTTGAAGGTCGCAATTGGCTTACCCTAGTCCGCTTGGCTCGCTTGGGTTATTCCCCAAAAGAGGCCAAGCGAATAATGCGAAAGATTGAGGCTGGGAAAATGACCCTGAGGGATGTGAAGAAGAAATGATTTATCGAGTGAGGATTAGAGATCGCCATCCCTGGAGAAGATCTATTCCTGCTGAATCTGAGTTTGAGGCGATGAGAAAGGCGCTAGTGCGTTTTAGATCTGAGCGTGGATATGAACCATCTAAGGCAGAAGACATAACTGCTGCGCCTGACGTAAAGCAATTCCTTTCTTGAAAACAAGTAAGCATCAGGCTTTGGTTTTCATGAATAGGACAATGTATATCTAATCGCTGGTTTAAAGCGATAAATAAGGAGGACAGATGGGACAAACTCACACTCCTCAGAAGTCGGTCAAATACCTCTCCGAGGAAGAGACCAAACTTTTCTTCTCTGTGGTTAAAAAGAATCCCCGTGACCATCTGCTGTTTAAGTGGATGTACCTCTATGGCCTAAGAGTAAGCGAAGCTATCGCCCTCCGCCTCTCGGATATTCTCCCCGATCTGCACTCTCCAAAGGAAATTTACATTAAGCGCTTAAAGGGAGGGATCTCTCGGCACTTCCCGATAAGATCAGAAGAAACTATACATCTCAAAAGATGGCTAAGAAAACGTGCTCAAATGGCGAACGCAGACGGAAACCCTTGGCTCTTCCTCTCTTCGCACTCTGTGCTCCACCACATGAGCGCCATGAACGTTGAGAAGATGATGGTGAAATATGGAGAATTAGCTGGTCTTGATAGAGAGAAGAGCCATCCTCATACTCTGCGCCACTCTTGCGCAATCCATATGCTCATGAACGGATCGGACATCTATGATGTGCAATCTCATTTAGGTCATAGCAATGTCGGCACAACAATCCGATACTACGGTCAATTTGGTCACAAGGACTGGATAGCTAAGACTCGTGAAAGATTGGAGAATAGGTTTTTTGTTTAAAAGATACTTCGTGAGAAATATAATTAATCGCTTCCGTCTGTTATATGAGGTGTTTTCAAATACTGCTATTTTGACTTTTTGACATAAAAACGTGCATTGATATATATTTAGAAAGGATAACTATAATGGCAAAACAGATCGCATCCTCCCCACAACAAAAAAGCACAAAAAGCCGATCAAAGAAACTAAATATCAATTATGGAAGAACATGCGACTGCAAGAAAAGTCACATTAACTGTCTGACTCCAAAAGAGTGGCTGAAAAACCAACTTGGAGTATGGCAATTCTATTATGAAAATAGGGATGTGCGAGATAAAAAAGCCCATCCTGCAACTTTTCCTATTTCTCTATCAAAAAGGGTTATTGAATTATTTTCACATGAAGGTGAACTAGTATTAGATCCTTTTGTCGGGAGCGGGACCACTCTAGTAGCAGCAAAAGACTGTAACAGAAATGCTGTTGGCTTTGATTTGAAAAAGGATTACATCAGCTTAAGTAAAGATCGTCTAAAAGATCAAACCTTATTCGGAAATTCTCAACAAATTGCAATCGAAGATGATGCTCGGAATATTCCATCATACCTTGAGCCTGAAACAGTAAGTCTGATTTGGACATCACCGCCCTATGCTAATCTTCTGAATCGTAAAAGAAAGAATAAGTCTAGAAGATATAGAAAAAATGAACAGCTAGGGAAAGTCGAACAATATTCGCAAGATCCTAGAGATCTTGGTACTATGGAACTTGAAATTTATACAGATGTGATGGGTGAGATCTTTGAGTCATTATTGCCTCTTCTTCGCCCAAAAGCGCATTGTGTGATTAATGTCCCTGATATGTGGTGGGAAAATCAAAGAATTACCATTCATGTAGCACTAATAGAGGAATTAAGAAAACGTGGTTATGAACTTAGGAATATTATAATCTGGGATAGAACAAATATTGTAAATCAAATAGGGATTTTCGGATGGCCAAGTAATTACATCACAATGGGGGTCACTTTCGAATATCTTTTAGATTTCTGGCGGAAACCAGTAGATTAAGAATAGGCGAATTACAGTATTTTCCTTACGTCTCTGTAACCTTTTAAAAGTTTGCTTTTTGGTATTCTTATATGAGGCCCTCTATCATGGGGACCTCTTGTGCTTCCTACTGGCTGGTCAATACAAAAGTCTATAACAATCACTCCGCTTTTAACCAATTCATCCAGATTCTTTAATTCATCCAGAAGATAAGCTTCAACAAAATGAAACTGCTCATCTCTTGCTAAGGTTTTTCCCCATGTTTCTGCCATAACTAAGATAATTCGGTCTATTTTTTCTATGGAATCCTCAAGATTCCATCTGCATATGAATTCTTCTTCATAATACATATTTATAGAAGAGGGATCTGGAGATTCTAAAATGAAGCCAAGGCTATTTGGTTTAGTGCCTGTGATTGTTGTAAACAATTTCTTTTTAAGGACTGACTGGTCTCGTTTTGAAGGTCTTACATATCCGAATCGATCAAAAACTTGAATAGGTGTTAATCCTGTTTCTGTGGTTTTATGGCAAAGCGTTAATGTGCCAGATTTCTTCCTCATCCCCTTAAGTTCAAAATTCCCCAAATCCCTGATGCTAAGGTTATTCTCAGTTATGTGGAACTCTCTTTCTAATATTTGTCCGATTACGCCCTCGTCTCGACGATACATCCCTGGTGGGATAGGGAGGAAGCCTTTTGACTTAATTTCATTTAGCTTTATCGTTATCTGTTCAATAGTCCAATTCATATTCAGACCTCCACTTTGACCTATTTCAACTTTTTAATTACCAATATTATAGGAATGAAATGGATATACATGCAAGTTCTTAGATTCAGCTAACAGAGAACTTGAGGACGCTTATAACAGCTTTGAAAAATAGAATTCATGGTGATAAGATACTAATAAATAAAGTGATGAAAAAGAGGTGAGCAAATGGGGAATATCAAACATTTATGTTTTACCTATTTCATTGTTCCAATTGAGGAGCATCTTTTCACTAAGCCAGTCCCATACGAAACTCAAAGGGATTGGTTAAAAGAAGCAATGTTTAGTAATCAAGAGTTCACAACTGCAAAGGGTGTTGATTATGCTGTTCGCATAAAAGATAAAGAGCAACTTAGTTTTGAAGATGATAAAAACATTATTATTGGGAAACTATCAAGAAAGAAACATACTCACATTTATGAAAAAACTCCAGATGATATCAAAGAGAAAGATCGTGAAGATTGGCCCTTTGTTGGATTTATATGCGATATGAGAAAAAAGCACCAAAAACTTGTAATGGAGTATGATTCTAAAGTAATCTCTCGTATGAATTCATTCAAAAAAAATCTGCAAGAAATTGCGAATTATAAGATGTTTTCACATGGATATTCAGTTGCATTTGAATTATTAGTTAAAGAAAAGGCATTTTGGAAAATTATTGATTCTGCTGATGGTGTATATGGAATACATTTTGTCCTGCATTCCCCTAATCTATTTGGCGCAGATGAAGAGGCAGATAAAGCCCTAAAGGAATTACAAAAGATCTTTAATAACAATAGAGCGGAGTTTGATCTAACAAACGATCAGGCCAAGTTAAATGTGCCGAAAGAAAGAATAACTAGCTTCCAAGAATATGCAGATAGGGGTGGTGGATACTGGAAAATTTCAGTTAAAAAAAATAATAGAAGAAGAACCCATAGCAGCTCAGAACAAGCTTTAACTGTAACTGTTGAAGCTGAAGAAAGGGCTAATATAGAAACTTTAAAGCAGGTATTACGAGAATTCCTCCAGAAAGATAATCATGAAGTTTAAGAAACTAATACTTATTGCTTTTGCGTTAATTTCAAGCTATTGCATTGTTTTGCTGAATCCTAAGGCAATTTCGGAAATAGTGCAATCTTTCACAATATCAAGCATAGCCATTCTTGCAGGATTGTTGATTGGAGCAATAGGAGTTTTTCTGGGAAGTCTTGGAAATTTGTATACATTGCTTCAAATTAAAACTGAGATTAGTTTTCAGGAGTTATCAAACTTCTTGAAGTTTATCCGCAGTGCGGTTAGTGAATTAAAGCAGAATGTACTATTCGTCGTCTTTTCAATAGCAGTCGTTTTATTGATTACCTTGTTAAAACGAATAGACCTCCCAAATGTGAGGTGGCCAATTTCAATTACATTTTTGACTAAAGAAATATTCCTTACTTCAATCATACTCTGTCTAGTCGTGTTAGTATTCATAGCGATAATTGATTCAGTTAAGGCAATGTTCAGGTTGCATTCGATATATGAAGAGATAATTCAAGATACTTTAAAACGAGATGAGAATACGAATTCTCAGAAAGATTGAGACACTCGTTATAGCATGGGGGAGGCCAGATGAAAATAAAGAAAAGATCGAATTATTTGGCAGGCCAATTGGCCGAACATCTGGTGTGCGCAGAGCTATATCGAAAAGACTATGTCTCTGCGCCCTTTGCTGGCAATTTGCCTGATATAGATCTAGTAGTAGCTGATAAAGAACTCCGTACCATTCCCATTCAAGTAAAAGCAAAGCGAGGAATAAAAGGATCTTTCCATGGCGATTCTCTCGACTGGATGAATATTCGGTTTACAGAAGATGGAAGACAAATAATTGAGGGTAAGAAAGAGATCTTACGTCCTGATCTCATTTATGTTTATGTACAGCTTGGTGAAGAATATGGAGAGGATAGGTTTTTTATTTTAAGAAAGCGAGATGTGCAAGAAATACAATACAATAAACATTTAGCATGGAATCTCGCTCATAACCAGCGAAGAGTGCGAAATCCGAAATCCACCCACTGCGCATTATCAACGAAAGATCTAGAATCATATGAAGACAACTGGAAGGAGCTAGAGAAAGAATAAGCCTATGATCTAGCTCTAAAACAACATATTGCAGGCCTCTGCATCTGTTCTGCACAGAGATCTATTCTAGATCTAATTAGTTGCCTTAATTAGCACAAAAAACACTTCTAAAAACCTCTAAACAAAGCATTTACTCCATTCCCTATTAGCACTCTAAAAAGTGCTTTTAATATGTTCAAGAAATTGGAAGAAATCACTTTACTTTTAAAATTTTGCCACTTATATTTAAGAACGGAACTAAATATGAGTAATATGATAGGAATAATGGGAAATGAGCAATAAGGAGGTCAGAATGGCGAGAGATCTAACAAAACTCATGCCTATCCATGAAAGCTTGCCTAGGCTGATTAGAGAATTCCCTAGGCTAAAAAGACTTGTTGATTTTCTAGGCGAACCCACAGCAGCTTCATTTTTAGAGCAATTTGCGGGAGAGCTTATCTATCTCCCCAGTACAATAACGCTTAATCGGATGGTGAGGGATGAGTACATCTTTCGCTCCCTTAAAGGTAAGCGTAAAGATGGGCGTGAGTATGGGGCAGAGGTCATTCGGCTAGCATCGCTCTTTGGATTGTCTGAGAAATTCATTGAGCACAAATATGAACACTTGAGAAAAAATGGGAAATAAAAACCTGTTTGATCTTCAGCACTTGTGCTTCTTCATTGAACATAGCTGGCGGCCAGCAGTTTCTTCATTGACTTCGAAAAATTCCGTTCCATTTTTTGACTCTATCACTCTGCTGGTCGCTGGCTCTACCCTTATGAGATCTGACATTTCTTTCAATTCTTTCAATTCTTTCATTACTCCAAAGGGAAGGGAGAGATCTCTTCCCTCAAAACACACGATGGGAGCGCTGATGTCAGCGTATCCCAACTTCATATTACACTCAGGCTGGGTGGGGTTTCGCTGGTTTCACCTCACCCAGCCACCTAACAATAGGAGACAAAATTGAAACTCATTGAAATTCTAGAACAAAAAGCGACCGATCTTCGCCTAGATGAAAAGGCTGAGGACGGTGTTATCGGAAAACTGCGATACACATTCATAGTGGGTGATAAAAAGAATAAAAATGACCGCACCTACAGTAGCGAAATTTTATCAAAGGCTATTAAGGATTTTGGAAAAGGCCTGCGAGAAAAGAATATTGCTGGTCAACTGAATCACCCAGCCCTTTCCTCCCACACTGAATTGGATAAGATCTCTCATGTGATTGATTCTGTTGAGTGGGATGCGAAAACTAAAAAAGGCATTGCTACAAGCTTAATCTTGAACACCAGTAAAGGCAAAGATTTGAAGGTGTTGATTGATAACAATGTAAGCCTTGGAGCATCAGTTCGTGGCAAGGGAGAGCTTGATTCTTTGGGCAATGTCAAGCCTGGATATGAGTTGGCCTCAATAGATCTAGTCAGCGCTCCCTCATATGGAGATGACACCGCAATTACTAAGTCCAATCTCATTGAATCTGCCAATTCCATCTTTGAAAAGACCCTGACAGAAAATCAAAAATTGGGATTGCTCTTTGAGCATGCCAGATCTGCTGGCTATCGTGGCGACTTTCAGCAATTCAAAGAAGGGATGGAGAAATGAGAGCAACCATCATAATCAACCTAGATTCTGGCTCTATGAAAGAGGACAGATTCAAAAAAGCGGTGAATGCCTTTGTAACCCAGCTGGACAAAAAGCGCCTAAAATTTGGACTCAAATATTCAGGTCTTAACATCTCAGTTTCTGCTGATGAGAAAGTAGATCTGATGGAGGCAAATTGCGAATAGTGGCCGAACTGATTTTCATCTGCCCATCAGCTAATGACCAAAGTTGGCAGCAGGACGTATTCGCTAACTTGGTCCAAGGTTACATAAACAGACTGAAAAACACCGTCATTAGAAGTCATGGGCTAGAAGTTAGGATTGTTATGAATTCTGGCCCTCATTGGCTCTCTGCTCCTGGTGATGCTAGGAGAGAACATCAAAAAGCCATAGAGGACTACAAGAAAGGCATTTTCTACAACCAAGGCGTTAAGCCTTCGGAGGAGGATAATGAAGAAAAAAAGTAAGAAGATTAAAAATACAGATTCCATCATTCCGATGGGACCAACGGAAAATTCTGACAAACGGACTAGAAAGGTCTTAACCGACCATCTTCCTAAAAAGGTGAAGAAATGAGCGAGAAATTCAAAACAGTCATCAAGAATAATCAGGATCAATTTGTGATCCTGCAAAGCCCAAAAAATTATATCCACCGAATGCTCAGAATTCCGCCCTCTTCATCGTTGACTGTGATCTTTGATGATGTGAATCATTTTCTAGCGCCATATTCAAAAATCACATATTTCAAGTCGGGCAAGATAAGTTGTCAGAAGCGATCAGGCTTTAAAAAAGAGATGGCCTTTCCGACCACTCGCTTTCTCAATCGTGGTGGTGCATCAGTTGAGGTGCTGCCCATCCAGCAGAATGATAGTTTGCACTTACCGAAGGGAATTCCTGTTGAGCGAAATATTCCCATATCCAGCTTTTACTCCGATTTTTCTGAAGTCATCATTGCCGAGCCGAAATCTATCTTGGTTCCAGTTCTGATGAATCCTGGACAACTCAAGGAAGAGAAAAAGCAACAAATCATCTACAAAAAGCGACCTGAAAAAGATCTTCAAAAAATACTACAGATGCGAGAGGCCTCTTATCTGCGCTCTGTTGGCCTGGGCACCCCTGTTGGGGAATAGATCTGTGCAAAACGGCAGAGAAAAACCCTGCATTTTTGGCCTACCCTTACCCTTACTTGATCCCTTTTTTGGCCTTAAAACGGCTCTAAGAGCGTTGCAATCTGAGCCTAGCAATTTGTTAGTGATCTATAAAGGCTTTTTTGCTTAAAACCTTTTAAAATGAGGAATTTGCGTTGAAAAAAAGCTTGACATTGCTTCCCCATTTTGGTAGCATAATGGTGACATCTTGTGGTGTAGTTATCCACTTATTGGGTAACGATTGGTCCCATCATGTCAGAGGATATGATGAGACTGCGTTGCCTGCCCCAAAAGCAATCAACCCCAGCCCTATCTCTGTCCTCACAATCTATTTCAAGGAGGATGAGATGACAAACATCGAAAAAGCAACACCAGAGTCTTTGGATTTTCTATCCCAAGGAAAGGCCATGATTGAAAAGGCCTCTACTGTGGATGAGGTAAGGCAAATCCGAGACAAGGCAGAGGCCCTTAGGATCTTAACAAAAAAATCCAGGATGAGTCTTGAGGTTCAAAATGAATGTGCCGAGGTTCGTATTCGAGCAGAGCGCCGAGCTGGCGAGATGCTCAAAGAGATGGCTAAAACAAACCAGAGAGAGGGTCGTGGGGGAGATAGAAAATCAAACTCCGACGATGGTAGATTGAATTTGGGGGAGCTTGGCATTAATTACAATGAGAGTAGCCGATACCAGAAGATTGCCGAGCTACCGAAAAATTTCTTTGAAAGCCAAATAAAGAATACCAAAAAAAGCAAAAAAGAACTTACTACAGCCCAATTCTTAACCCTTAGTCGACGTATCGCTAAGGAAAAACAAGAAAGCGACGCTGCCTCTGATTTCGGGGCCTTACTCCGCAATGCTGTCAGGAAAGCAGATGCACTTATCCTAAAGATCGGCGATATTTTGGAGAGAAAAGATGCTCTAAGATGGGCTGATATTTGGGGGTCTGATGAACGGCGTGATCTTTGCCGAGTGTTCGGTTTACTAGTAGGTATCGGACAAGATTTGCTTGATGAATTGGAAGCAATCGAAGAATCTAAGGCCAAAGAACCAAAAAAGACAGATGTTACTGAGATGGCTTCCGAAGCCACAGTATCCTGAAAATTAAATTAATTTCGGAGGTACTCATGACAAAAAAACGAATCGGCATAGCCTATGTTCGGAAAAGTCAGAAAAAGCAAAAGGAATACTCTATCGCTTCACAAATCACAGAAGCGAGAGAATATGCGACCGAAAACAATATCCATTTAACAAATATTTTCCAAGAGATGAGATCTGGATGGAAAAAAGGGCAAAGAGTTGAGTTTTTTAAAATGGTCGATTTCATAGCTAACAACAAAGTGGATGATCTCCTCTTCTTTACACCTGACCGAATATCCCGAAACATGGATGACTATTACCGTCTCAAGCATGCTATAGAAGAATCTACATTGTATAACGAAAAATCCTATCTCACACTCCACAAAATCCTAGATAGGAGAAAATTCCGTTTGAATCATGAGGACGATTTTGAAACAGAAATAGATCATGAAAAGGAGATCTTGGAAGGTGATAGGTATTCACAGCGCATAAGAAAAAGGGTCAAGATTGCTTTTGATGAAAAGCTTAAAAAAGGCGAATATCCTGGATACCCCCCAATCGGATATCTGCCCAATCTTCGCACTCACGAAGTTGAGCTAGATCCCGACCGCCACAAAATTGTAAGAAAAAGCCTCAAGCGTTTCCTTATAGGCGACCTCACTCTCAGTGCTTTTACAAGGCAAACGAGACATCTTGGGCTGAATACAAGGCCGACTGTCCATAACAACGGAATCGGCAGGTTTTTGTCAAAGGGTGAAGCCCATCGCATGCTTACTAATCCCTTTTACTACGGACATTTCCGTTGGGCTGGAAAACTTTGGTCGAACAGGGGTATTGATAATGATAGGCCGCCATCCTATCCCTCACTTATCACAAAAGCTGAGCATGAACGGATCAGAGAAATCCTCAATGAAAAAAGAATGAACAGGGCTGGTCATTACGGAGTGGATCATCTTCTAAAAGGAATTCTAAAATGCCAATGCGGACGGTCGCCTGTCTGGATGCCAAAGACGAAAACTCTCATAACGACTGGAGAGAAAAAGACATACCATTACTACTACTGCCGCCATTGTAGTCTGGTAATCAGGCTGGAGGATATTGAGAACGCTATACTGAGGAATATGAACCTAATTTTACCCGATGAAAACGTTATGAAAGAGCTAATCAAGGATCTGGGAGAGCAGTTTCAAGAAATTCAAGGAGCTTTGAAGAACGAACTTCAATACCTACGGAAACGTCACACCGAAATTGAGACAAAGATCAGCAGCCTCACTGACAAGTATGCCGATATCCATGACGATAAAGATCTTGAGAATATTCTAATTACGCAAATAAAAAAATATCAAAAAGAACGTGATGAAATTAAGGATCAAATACGGGAATTTGAGGACAAAAACGACGAATCTGTTGATGATGTGGTCGAAATCGTAGAACTAGCTAAAGACTTTAAAACAAAATACTTACAATCAGGCATGGAGACGAGACATCGAATGCTTAAACTCATGTATAGAACTGTGGAAATTAGAGAGATGGAAGAATATGTGCTCGAAAAATCTCCACATATGCGATTCTATCTTACTCATAACGAAGTATTTGAAGGGCTTTTCGATAAAGGATTGGAAAAACACGCAGCTGAGTGGACTGAGAGAAACTTACAAAAATTGCCTGAAATCAAAAAATGGCGGGGCCGACGAGACTTGAACTCGCGACCTCCGGCGTGACAGGCCGGCGTTCTAACCAAACTGAACTACGACCCCGCCAAGGGGATTCAATTATAATATTAAAGGGTCCTGATTTTCAACCGTTTTACATCTTTTCCAGGGCAGCGATACGATCCTCGATCGGCGGGTGGGTGCTGAAAAGTTTATTCACCGCCCCCTTGATATCTTTGAGCGGGTTCACGATGTACATATGAGCCGTGGCCTTATTGGCTGCCTCCAGCGGTTCCTTGTCCGCTGCAAGTTTCCGGAGCGCCGAAGCCAGACCCGGCGGATATCGGGTGAGCAATGCCCCGTTGGCATCGGCCAAAAACTCCCTCTTCCGGGATATGGCCAGTCGGAGAAGCTGAGCCACGAGGGGCGAGAGGACAGCCAGAACCAGAGCCACCACTATAAAGATGGCGCCTGCATTTCCTCCACCTTTTTCCCGGGAACGTCTTCGCCCCCCTCCCCATAAAAATGTCCTGAGGATCCAATCGCTCAAAAGGGCGACCACTCCGACCATGACCACGGCCAGAGTCTGGACCAGGACATCGTAGTTCTTGATATGGGACATCTCATGGGCTATCACGCCTTCCAGTTCGGCCCGGTTCAATTTTTGAAGCAATCCTGTTGTGACTACGATCACGGAATTCTTCGGATTACGGCCCGAGGCAAAAGCATTGGGCGCCGTATCGTCGATCACATAGCAGCGGGGTTTGGGCAAACCGGCCGCGATAGCCAAACCCTCCACAACATTGTACAGGTAAGGATAATCCGCTTTTTCCACCGGTCTGGCCCGGCTGATGGCCAGCACGATTTTATCGCTCGCGTAGTAACTGCCGAAGGTCATGGCCACCGCGATGACCACGGCGATAACCAAACCCTGAGGCCCCCAATCCGTCAGCTCTCCGAAAGCCCAACTAAGGGCAAAGATCAAACAAAGAAAAAACAGGATCAGGAAAAAGGACCTCCACTTGTTGCGCGTGATCTGCTCATACATCGGATATTCTGTCTAAAATAGAATCTTACTAAGCGTTCTTCTCAGGAAAAATCGACCTTGACAGGCTCTCTGGCCGCTGGCTCCTCAATCTCGAAATACTCCTTTTCTTTGAAGCCGAACATGTTGGCGACGATATTGGAAGGGAAAACCTGCTGTTTGGTGTTGAACTTCATGACGGTGTCGTTATAAAACTGCCGGGCATAGGCGATCTTTCCTTCGGTGCCGGCCAGCTCTTCCTGAAGCATCAGGAAATTCTGGTTGGCCTTGAGGTCGGGATAGTTTTCCGCCACCGCGAAAAGGGATTTCAGGGCTCCGCTCAACATGTTTTCGGCTTTTCCCTGTTCCGCCACCGTTCCCGCATTGATGGCTTGGGCCCGCGCTTCGGTCACTTTCTGGAAAACTTCCCTTTCATGCTTGGCATAACCCTTAACGGTCTCAACTAGGTTGGGAATCAGGTCGTATCGCCTTCGAAGCTGAACATCCACCTGGGCCCAGGCATTATCCGCCCGGTTCCTCAAGGTGATCAGTCCGTTGTAGATTCCTACCGCGGCGAAGATAAAAACGGCGATGATGATCAATAAAATCCATAAAGCGGCCATCTTTTTTCTCCTTTATCTATTTATTTTATCTCGTTTATCTATCACCAATTATTCAAGGTGAATGGGATCCATTTCCATTTTTTCCATAATAAACTACCTAAGCATCCAAAAGTCAAATAAAATTACCGTTTCGGGGCCTATAAATCCAGCCCTTCCCGCTTCCCTAAAAAAACGGAATTGAGCTAATTTCGCTTCATCAGGAATACGATCTCCAGCGGAAAAATATTCATCGCTGGGAAGCGAAAAACCCCTCAAAGCCGGCATCACTTCTCTATCCGATTGAGGAAATCGAATTTGTTTGACATCGCCTATATTCAATGTTATATTTTTTATCCATCGAATCTATCGAGGAATTTTTCTAAATCTTAAAGGAGGAATTTTTATGGCTTCATTAAAGGAAAAATTTGCTTCAAAGCTCGACCCCATGCGCGACAAAGTCAGAACCATGCTCAAAGAGTACAAGGATGTCAAAATCTCTGATGTGACCGTTGCCCAGGCCTACGGAGGAATGCGCGGTGTGAAGTGCATGGTCACCGAGACCTCGGCTCTCGACCCGATGGAAGGGATTCGTTTCCGCGGCTACAACATTCCCCAGCTGCGACAGAAATTGCCCAAGGCCCCTGGCGGGGAAGAGCCTCTTCCCGAAGGAATATTTTATCTGCTTCTAACCGGCGAGCTTCCCACCGACGACGACGTCCAGCAAATCACCGAAGAATGGAAAAAGCGAAGCGCCCTCCCCGGATATTTGATCGATGTTCTCAACGCTATACCCAATGATACCCATCCGATGACCCAATTCTCCCAGGGAATCCTCACCCTCCAGAAGGACTCTATTTTTGCCCAGAAGTACAGAGAAGGCATCAGCAAGATGGAGTACTGGGATCCCATGTTCGAAGACGTGATGAACCTGCTGGCCAAACTTCCCATGATCGCCTCTTACATCTACCGCAAAAGCTATAAAAACAACGAGCACATTCCGGCCGATCCCAACCTGGACTGGGGCGGAAACTTCGCCCATATGATCGGCATCGAAAACGAACAGTTCAAAGAATTGATGCGGCTGTATCTGGTGCTCCACAGCGACCATGAAGGCGGAAATGTCTCGGCCCATACCACTCATCTCGTCGGTTCAGCCCTCTCCGATGCCTATTATTCCCTTTCGGCCGGCATGAACGGGCTGGCCGGGCCTTTGCACGGGCTGGCCAACCAGGAAGTGCTCCGCTGGGTCATGGACCTGATGGAAAAATTGGGCGGCGTTCCGACCAAAGAACAACTGAAAGACTATTGCTGGGAAACTCTGAACTCCGGCCAGGTCATCCCTGGATACGGGCACGCCGTTCTTCGCCAGACCGATCCCCGCTACGTCGCTCAAAGAGAATTCGCCCTAAAGCACCTCCCCGATGACGAGATCTTCCAGGTCGTGAGCGCTCTGTACGATGTCGTGCCCCCCATTCTGGAAGAGCAGGGCAAGGCTAAAAATCCCTGGCCCAATGTCGACGCCCACTCCGGAGTGCTTTTGCTCCACTATGGTGTCACCGAGTACGATTTCTACACCGTATTCTTCGGCGCCTCCCGTGCCATCGGCGTTCTTTCCTCGCTTATCTGGGATAGAGCTCTGGGATTGGCCATCGAGAGACCCAAGAGCGTGACCACCGAGTGGGTCGAATCTCAAGTCAAGAAATAACGAATTCCAGCGGATTTCAGAAGAAGAATTACGAACAGAAAAGGGGCAGCGGAGATTAAACTCCGCTGCCCCTTTTTGCTTTTATTCGAATTCAAGGCCATTCCCTGTATAACGCAAAACAGAGGAGGAATAAAAGAGCAGGGAAATGACAATTGGGGACGTTCTATTCAGGAACACTCTATAATTTATCTTTGATAAAAAGCAAATATTGAAATATGGGGTGTCCCCAAATGGGACGTCCCCATATTTTCCGAATCTCAAATTTCCGGGAGATAAAAACAGATCACCTTGGGCTCGGTCATCTCCTGGAGGGAGAATTTGATACCCTCCCTGCCCAAACCTGAATATTTGACCCCTCCGAAGGGCATGGAATCCAATCGATAGTCGGTCGAATCATTGACCATCACTCCTCCGCAATCCAGACCATAGGCAGCTTTGAAGGCCACATCCACATTGCGGGTGAAGATGGCCGCGTGGAGCCCGAAGGGAAGTGAATTGGCTTTTTTGAGGGCCTCATCCAGATCGTCCACAGCATAGAGATTGACCGTCGGGCCGAAAACTTCCTCACAGTGGATGGCCACATTTTCCGGAACGTTTTCCAGAACCGTCGGTTCCACGAGGGCCTGCTGACGGTTTCCACCGGTCAGGACCTTCGCTCCCTTTCCGACGGCTTCGTCTATCCAATTTTTCACTCGCTCTGCTTCACCCTCAGTGATCATGGGCCCCATATCCGTCTCCTCTTTGAGCTTATCTCCTATCCGGTATTTCTTCGTCCTTTCCACGAATCTGTCCCGAAAATCCTGGTAGATGCCCCGGTGGATATAGAGGCGCTGAACCCCGATGCAGTTCTGTCCGGCCGCCCAAAAAGCCCCGGAGACACAGGACTCCACCGACCAGCCGAGGTCCGTATCTTCCCAGACGATGACGGGGGAATCAGAACCGAGTTCCATCCCCATCTTTTTGATCCCGGCGATTCGGGCAATGCTCTTGCCTGCCTCCACTCCTCCCGTAAAAGAGATCATCCTCACCCGCTCATCTTTGACCAGCGGATCCCCGATCACGCTTCCATATCCCGTGATGACTTGAAGGACCAAGGGGGGTAAACCCGCCTCCTGAAAGGCTTCTGCCAGTTTAAGCGCCGAGAGCGGCGTGACGGTAGCGGGTTTCAAGATAACGGCATTCCCTGCCGCAATGGCCGGCCCCAGTTTGTGGGCCACAAGATTGAGGGGATCGTTGAACGGCGTGATGGCCAGGACCACGCCTATAGGGAACCTGTAGTAGTATCCGCGTCTCTTCTCCCCTCCAGGAAAGGAGTCGAACGGAATGGTCTCCCCCAGGATGCGCTTGGATTCTTCGGCCGAAACCGTCAAAGTGTTCACGCACCGGGAAGCCTCTTTTCTCGCTTCTCGAATGGTTTTGGACCCTTCCCTTGCAATTATACGGGCAAATTCCTCGAGATTTTCCGAGACGATCGACGCTGTCTTGAACAAGATCTGGGCCCTTTCGAAGACGGTCATCTTTTTAGCCGCTTCGAATCCGCGGACGGCCGCATCCAACGCTGTTTCCACATCTTCGTTTGTGGCGCTGGGGACCGTATCTATGACAGAGTTGTCGAAAGGATCGTGCACATCGATCTTTTTTTCCCTATCCACCCACTTGCCGTTCAACAGCATTTTCATTTTTTGCCTCCTATGGTGATTAAATCGACAAGCATACTGAATCCTGTAGCTTCTTTTCCGGCGCCCGGCCCGACGATGGTCACATCCCCCAGAGCATCCGTGGTGATGGTAACCGCATTGGTCGCCCCCATGACCGAAGCAAGAGGGTGCGTCCAATCGACTTCTTCGGGGCCTACCGAGGCCTTGACGAGATTCCCATCCTGCCAGACCTTTCCGATCAGCTTGAAACGCTTTTCCCGGCCTTTGGCCTCGGCAATGGCAGCCGCAGTTATGTTCGTTATTCCTTCACAGGGAAAATCGAATGGCTTCCCTTCTGCGCCAAAGAACACTTTGGCCAGTATGGTCACTTTGGCCAGGGCATCCCAGCCCAAAACATCCGCATCGGGAACGGCCTCGGCATACCCCAGCTCCTGGGCTTTTTGCAGTGCCTCCTCATAGGAAAGGCCTTCCTCCATACGGGTCAGTATATAATTGGTGGTGCCGTTCAGGATCCCTTTGATCTCTTTGATCTGACACCCCGCCAGGTTTTCGCGCATCAGGTTGAGAAGCGGGGTTCCGCTCATTACTGTTCCTTCGAACAAAAACCGCACGCCCTTTTCCCGGGCGATTCTTTCCAGGTCTTTATGATGAAGGGCAACCGGCCCCTTATTGGTGGTCACCACATGCATCCCGCGCTCCAAAGCTGTACGGATGTGGGATGTGGCCGGTTCTGCTGTCTTTATGTCCGTGTATGTTGCCTCCAGCATGACATCCGCTTCGGCCTGCCCGATCATATCCAGCGCGTCTCCCTCAAATGTCTTCTCTTCCAGGTCCGACAATCGTTTCCCAGCAGCAGCGTTATCCAGGACCGCCTGGAGATCGATACCCTCAGGATTGAACAAACTTCCTTTTATCTTGTCGGATATTCCCACTATTCGGAAATCCATTCCATATTTTTCGGAAAGAAAAGCTTTTTTCCCCAATAAAAGTTCGGCCAAACCCTGACCGACCGTCCCAAATCCGATAAATAACAGACGCATGATCATCCTCCTGCTTTTGGGAATTTAGAAAAAACTGACTTCTAAAAAAATTCAATAACATACGGGTTTGTATAAGTCAAGCCACTGAAGGCTCTATGACAAAAAGTGGGGGTCATTTCCGTTTCTTGCGGATTAGCTGTTCAC
>CAYNVQ010000011.1:0-124283 GCA_964400735.1 uncultured Eubacteriales bacterium
GGAAAACAGATATAGCCGTATGGCGGCCTGCGAACGGCAGATGGTACGTTAAAGGTGTTAGCAATAAAGTTTGGGGGATTGCCGGGGATATCCCCGTTCCCGGAGATTACAACGGAGATGGGAAAACCGACATGGCTGTGTGGCGGCCTGCGAACGGCAGATGGTATATAAAAGGCGTTGCAGGTGCAGCTTGGGGGAAGGCAGGAGACATCCCTGTGCCAGGTGATTACAACGGAGACGGCAAAACGGATATGGCGGTGTGGCGGCCGTCAAACGGGAGATGGTACATCAAAGGCATAGGAGGATACTTCTGGGGCATACTCGGCGATATCCCGTTGGTTCGATAGATTACTAGAATATGCGAGGAAAATGAAGAAAGGAACTAATACTCCGATTAAAAAGGGGGGTCAAACATGAGAAGAATTTTTCTTTCGATTTTTTTTATCGCTGTTTCTCTAGCATCCCTCGAAATTGACTTATGGGGAGAGGATTTCCCTGTGAGCACAGTCACCCAGTTGAAGAGCGCTCTTACTGAAGCAGAGACAAATGGGGAGGCCGATACAATCATGATCGTGCAGGGGAAATATTATGGACACTTTGTCTTTGATTCGAGTGAAGGACATAATCTTGAATTACGCGGCGGATACATCCCAGGATATGCAAATAGAGTAGGTGATCCCTCCAAAACTGTCCTTGACGGGAGCAGTACAGGACGAGTGCTCGAGTTGAGAAACACGGCCGGCGGTGATATTTTGGTAAATGGCTTAACGATCCAAAATGGTTATTCGAGCAGCTATGGGGGCGGACTCTCTATCCTGACAATGGATTGGGACGGGAAAGCTGGTGATATTAAAGTCCTACGTAATATTATCCAGAACAACGAATCTGGGGGCAATGGAGGCGGATTGTGGGTGAAATCTTTCACGGATTCAGGGACATGTGGCTTCATTCAAATAGACTTTAATATCATTAAAGACAATGAAGCCGATGATTGCGGCGGCGGAGTCTATGTAGAGAATTGGGCTTCTCAAGTCTGGGCAGGAGGTATCTCTCTGTGGCGTAATCTCATCATAGGGAACACAGGAGATAGGGGCGGGGGGGCCTTTTGTTGGTCTTATACAACAGTTTCTGGCAATCCTGGAGGTGTCAATCTAACCCACAATACAATTATGGAAAATCTGGCCTGGACGAACGGAGGAGGAATCCACCTCGATGGAGATGAAGGGGGGAATATCACTGTTGAGAACAATATCATTTGGCTGAACCTGTCCAAAAGTTCAGGAGGAGATATTTACCTGAGCGCTTTAACGACGAATCATGGATACAACAATGATTATACGAGTCTGGAAGGTTCCTGGACATACTCCGCAGACAACATCGATTTATATCCAATGATTACCAGCGACTATCATCTAAGGCACTCCTCTCCCTGTATCGACGTCGGGAGGAAAGTTAGTGATAATTATGGCTTCGATTTTGATGGCCATTGGGCATCTATCGATGGAGATATCGATGGGATAAAGGAAAGAGATATAGGAGCAGATGAATATTTTTTCGCTCTTCCAGTTTTCAGCGGTCATGACTTTGACGGAAATGGCATATCAGACGTGTCAGTTTGGAGGCCTTCGAATGGGAGATGGTATATCAAAGATGTTGGGAGCTATTCGTGGGGAAAATGGTGGGATATCCCAGTTAATGGAGATTACGATGGGGATGGAACGACAGATATTGCCGTATGGAGATTTAATACAGGCATGTGGTATTTAAGGGGAATGACAGGTATAAAATGGGGGGCGCTTAGTGACAAACCTGTACCTGCAGATTATGATGGGGATGGAACGACAGACATCGCGGTATGGCGGCCATCGAATGGGAGGTGGTACATTCGAGGAGCAGGATCGTATGCATGGGGAACATCAAGTGATATTCCTGTGCCCGGAGATTATGATGGGAATGGAGATTCAGACATAGCAGTGTATAGACCATCGAATGGCAGGTGGTATATTCGAGGAATAGGGACTTATTCCTGGGGAACAAAAGGCGATATTCCTGTGCCCGGAGATTACGATGGGGATGGAGATTCAGACATAGCAGTGTATAGGCCATCGAACGGGAGGTGGTACATTCGAGGAGCAGGATCGTATGCATGGGGAACCTCAGGAGACTATCCTGTGCCCGGAGACTACACTGGGGATGGGATGACTGACATCGCGGTGTGGCGGCCGTTGAATGGAAGATGGTATCTTAGAGGCATAGGCAGCAGCGTCTGGGGTAAGATAAACGATATCCCCCTGGTCAAATAGACTTTAAAGAATAGATCTATTCGTACAGGGCTTTCCATATTTCTTATTCAATCTCCAGCAAGAGGAAATAAGTGAAATGAATCCTTTGTCGGATCTACTTTGGACTGCCTCTCCTGTAAAGTTGATCTTCGCCTGACACTATGACATTAAAAGAATTGTATCTCAACCTAGAAATCCACACATATTCCGGATATTGACAATGGTTCTTTATTGAATAAACATATACACGAATAAAAAAGATAGAGGAGGAGGATCAAAAGATGAAGCTTGGGCAGTTTCTAACCGATCTCATTCTAATAGCCACTGTTTCAATTGTGATAGCGGGTACAGGACAGGCCTATCAAGCGACATATGTCGAAACAAAGAGGATGGGTGGGATTTCATTTGATGAAGCCTCCGGTATCGCCTCGGATCTATCAGGAAATTTCTATGTCACGGGAGGTTTTAACGGAACGGTAAATTTTGGTGCCGATTTCGGAACCATGGACATCAAAACGGCTGTCGGACAGGAAGATATCTTCGTCACCAGGATAAACGCAGATGGCACTTATGGATGGACTAGAAGGATGGGCGGACTTTTCGAAGATTTCGGTATGAGTGTCGCGACAGATCGGGCAGGAAATATCTACGTTCTGGGGAGCTTTGCATCAATCGTGGATTTTGGCACTGATTTCGGAGCTTCGGATATCAAGACGCCTGCCGGAAATTTCGATATATTCATCACAAAAATCAATGCTCATGGAGGTTACGTTTGGACAAAACGAATGGGCGGACTTTCGACGGATAGTGGACAAGAAATAACCATGGACTTAGCAGGAAATGTTTATATCACTGGCTATTTTACCCAAACCGTGGACTTTGGCGACGATTTCGGGGTTACGGATACCAAGACGGCCGCTGGGGATTATGACATCTACATAACCAAAATCAATGCTGATAGCACATACGCATGGACGAGAAGGATGGGCGGAAATTCAGAGGATGGGGATTTGGGCTATTGTATCACGACAGATCCGGCAGGCAACATCTATGTTACAGGATGTTTCAGTGGAAGTGTGAATTTCGGCTTTGACTTCGGGACTGCGGACACCAAAGTATCTGCTGGAAGTTGTGATATCTTCATCACCCGGATCAATGCCAATGGGGGCTATGGATGGACAAAGCGGATGGGTGGAGGTTTAAATGATAACGCTTACAGCATCACCACAGATCCAGCGGGAAATATCTATGTTACGGGTACTTTTCTGAATGCCGTAGATTTTGGCGCTGATTTCGGCACCAAAGACGTCAAGACGCCTGCCGGATCCTTTGATGTCTTCGTCACCCGGATCAATGCCAATGGGGGCTACGGATGGACAAGGCGGATGGGAGGGGCTTCGGAGGATATGGGAGATAGCATCACCACAGACGCAGCAGGAAATGTTTATATCACAGGTCATTTCGAGGGAACTGTGAATTTTGGGGCTGATTTCGGGATCTCGGACTCCAAGTCGTCCATAGGACCAAGAGATATCTTTATTTCCAGGATCAATGCTAATGGGGGCTACGGACGGACAAAAAGGATAGGTGGGCCTGAAGCGCAGCAGAGTTGGGGAATCACCACAAATCTACCAGGTAATATCTGTGTTGCGGGTTATTTTCAGGGGGGGATGAATTTTGGTTTTGATTTTGGAGTCCTGGATATCAAGTTGTCAACTGGATCTAGCGATGCCTTCATCACAAAACTGACAGTACTTCCTGCTATCATCGACGGACACGATTTCAACGGCAACGGCAAATCTAACGCTTCTGTGTGGAGGCCATCGAGTGGCCGATGGTACATCAAAGGTATGGGGAGCTATGTTTGGGGTCGAAACGGGGATATTCCTGCGAATGGAGATTACAACGGAGATGGGAAAACCGACATGGCTGTGTGGCGGCCTGCGAACGGCAGATGGTACATCAAAGGTATTAGCAGTGCCGTTTGGGGTATTGCTGGCGATATCCCTGTGCCCGGCAATTATAACGGAGACGTTTCTGGAAAGACAGATATTGCGGTGTGGAGACCGACGAATGGAGGATGGTACATCAAAGGTATTAGCAGTGCCGTTTGGGGTGTCGCTGGAGACATCCCCGTTCCCGGAGACTACAACAAAGATGGGAAAACAGATATAGCCGTATGGCGGCCTGCGAACGGCAGATGGTACGTTAAAGGTGTTAGCAATAAAGTTTGGGGGATTGCCGGGGATATCCCCGTTCCCGGAGATTACAACGGAGACGGCAAAACGGATATGGCGGTGTGGCGGCCTGCGAACGGCAGATGGTATATAAAAGGCGTTGCAGGTGCAGCATGGGGGAAGGCAGGAGACATCCCTGTGCCAGGTGATTATAATGGGGACGGCAAAACGGATATGGCCGTATGGCGGCCGTCAAACGGGAGATGGTACATCAAAGGCATGGGAGGATACATCTGGGGCATTTTAGGCGACATCCCTCTTGTCAGGTGAATTTCAAATCTTAGCGGCGAGATGCTTAGTTCCTGTCTTATTCCTTTTCGGGAACGGGATGTTTCACTTTCTCCCAGGCTGCGGCGAAGTCGAAGCTCTTGCCGTGTGCATTTTCATGGCAGGTCAGGCAGTGAGCCTTGATTGCGTCGGCTGAGGCGTAGAGTTTCAGCCCGTTTTTCACCGCTTCGGCAGGCTCCTTCATGATGTTCAATTTTTTGTACGCACTTCCCGGCCCATGACAGACCTCACAGGTCACTCCTTCTTGTTTCAATTCGGGCGCCTTCTCGAAAAGGGGGCCATGGCAGGTCAGACATTTGGGGCTTTCGGCCGGGTTGTCGACGCCGGCTCCCTGGGCGATTTCTTTGGCCTGGTCTGTAGAGAAGGCCTGGAAAGACTTGGAATGCTTTCGTGCCTCCCACAAGGGGTACTGCTGTCCCTGTTTTTCTGTTCTATGGCATATTTTGCATTTGGCCGCACCGACGTAGGAAAACTCTTGGCTGAGCAAGCTGGAAATAAAAATGAGCCCTATCACCAAGACGCCTAAGGCGAATTTATTTTTCATTTTTTCCTCCTTATGATTTGGACAGGCCGGTTTTTTCAACGTCTGAACTACCGCGCAGAATACTCTTCATTTTTTTTTCTTTTTTAAGATCGTTGCCGACTCGGATACGCTTTGGGTGAGTACGTCGGATATCAAATCGTAAGCTTTGATGATATTCGGATGGGAAAGGCTGTAAAAAATATTGGTGCCCTCTCTCCTGGGAATTATCAATCCATTTTCCCTCAAGAGATGAAGATGCTGGGAAAGGTTTGAAAGGTCTATCCCCGTTTTTTCCGATATTTCGCCGACTGTAAGCTCTCTCTCCCTGAGGGAATCGATAATCAATAGCCTTTTAGGATGGCCGAAGTTCTTGCAGATCTCTGCATGAAGCTCGTAATAGCGGTATTTTTCCATATCGTTTTATTTATAAACTATTTTTAAGAAAAAATAAATAGATATTTATAATTTTCTTGACATTTAAAATAATAAATTTATAATCTTCTAATATTAAATTATATATAGAGTAAGGAGTTAAGCTTATGCGCGAAAAAATACCCTTGATCATTGTAATGTCGCTGCTTCTGGCTTTCTCGTTTGCCGTGTTAGCCTCATCGGCACAAAGCATAGGGAGAGGCCAGGTTGGCGATCAGGCCTGTCTGGAGTGCCACGAAGACCTCGCTCTGAAAAATGTCGGGAACATTCATCACCGCCTCAAATCCCACGAATCGGGCGGGATGCAAATGGGATGCGAGTCTTGTCATGGCCCCGGCGAGGAACACATGGAAGAAGCGGACCCGGCTAAAATATTGAGCTTCAAGAATGTGTCGGCCGATGTCGCTTCTCAGGCATGTCTCAGGTGCCATCAGTCGTTGCAGATGGCTGACTGGAACCTGGGAGATCATGCGTTGAGCGAGGTCGGATGCACGGACTGTCATTCGATCCATGATGAGGATGGACTTAAAAAACCTGATCCGCAGCTCTGTTTTGACTGCCACAAAGACATCATGACCAAATCCAATTTCCCTTCCCGTCATCCTTTAAGGGAAGGAAAGATGACATGCAGCTCCTGTCATCAGCATCATGGTTCTCTGGTCAATAACCTCAAAACGACGGAAAGGCTCAACGATTTGTGCTTGTTTTGTCATGCCGATAAGCAGGGGCCTTTTATATTCGAACACGCCCCAGTGCTCGAGAACTGCGCGATCTGCCATGATTCTCACGGCACGGTGGCCGACAACCTCCTCAAGCAGAACGAACCGTTCCTCTGCCTCCAATGTCATGAATCTCATTTTCATGCCGGCCGGTTGGGTCTAACTCATCCCAAAACCCTACCTGCAGGAGGCTCTTCCGACAATCCCTTCGGTGAAGCCGGATGGCGGGTGGCTTTCCTGACTAAGTGCACCCAATGCCATTTCAGGGTCCATGGGTCCGATCTTCCGTCTCAAACGGTTCCTGGAAGGGGACAAGGGATCATCAGATGAGAGGAGAGATGAAAATGAGGAAAGTTATTGGTTTTGTTGCTCTTGTGGCTATCCTGTTCACTCCGTGGCTCTGGAGTGAGGAAGAAGAGGGGGGCTTGGTGAAGGCGAGCGTCAGCGTCGGTGTCCGGGCTAACAGTGTCACCGATTATATCGGAAAAGTCGGCGAATACAGGCCCCTGAATGAGGGCATTCGTCCGGTGGTGAATGCTATAGCTGTCGGATCCTATAAAAAAGTTTTTTATGCCATCGACGCCGCCTTCGATGAAAGCGGCAACGATCAAAAGCACTTGGTCAGACTCGATATCGACAGGATTGTCGACCAGAAATTCAGCTATAATGCTTTGCCCCACCGCCTGGGGAACGACCCCCTCACCAATCTGGATGTGACCAGTGAGGCGAGGTCAGGAGTATTGCACACAAACTTCGACCCGAACAAGGAGTACAGGATCACAAGAAAAGAGTTCAAGAGCGAAACCAAGATTTCCATACCGGATATTCCTTTTTTGAAGATATACGCCAACTACCGCGACGAGCAGAGAGAAGGCCGGTACCAGGCCAGGACTTTGAGCAAGTGTTCGAGCTGCCATGTGGTGGCCAAAACCAGAGACATCAATAACAGCACCAAGGATTATCAACTGGGGGGAGATTTGAATTTTGGTGTGGTCAGTGTGGACTACTCCTACACCAAAAGACAGTTCCGCGAAGCCGAACCCGCACCCCTCCATACCTATCTGAAAAAGCTGCATCCCGAACTGGTTGTCCCCGTGTTCGACAGCCGGATCCAGTACGATGCGGCGGATGGAGCACTTCCTTTCGATATCCTTCCGGACACGGACAAGCAGACACATATGGTAAAAGCTCGAGTGCCTGTCTCTGATTTCGGCATGGTCACTGCCCATTATGTCAACAGTCAGGTGAAAAACAGGTTTTCGGACCTCGAGATGGCCAACAGCTCCTTTGCAGGAGGATTTTCGGCTCGAGTGGGGCAGCGAGGACTTTTCAATGCTCGATTCAGTCAAATCAGGATCAAGAACGATTCGGTCTTTGTCGATGTCGTGGAACCCGTAAATATAGCCGGACCCAACGTGGGAAAGACTTTTGTCGAAGCCTATCCCTCGTTCGGGGAAGCGGACTGGACGCGGGAATCGGCTCTATCCCGGAATACTCTGGATTTTGATACCTCCTTCAGGTACAGCCTGAACAAGATGCTCAAGCTCAGATTGAACTATGAGTACAAAAATATCGACCGTGATAACTATGATGTCTCCGAGACGCAAAGCCATACCTTCAAAGCTGGAGTCGATATGAGACCGAACAAAGATTGGAAGTTCACCCTGAATGGAAAACTCCAGATCACCAGCAACCCCTTCGCGAACCTGAAGGCTGCCGTAGCGCCTGAAATTCAAACCTATTCCGTTCCAAGTCCATTTGCGGGAAATCAGTTCTATGTTTTCCATCAAGCCAGAGAGGCGGACCTGACCAATATTCCCACCGATGTCAAGGAGGCCAAAGCCCTCGTAAGCTGGAGCCCGACTTACAGGTTGTCGATCTCGGGGAACATCCTCTACCGTGATGAGATAAATGACAAACTGAACTTTTCTACCTGGAGCAATGATGTCCTCAATTATGGCCTCAATATTTGGCTTGCACCGCAGGATAGACTGAGCCTGACAGGGGCCTATTATTTTTACGGAGAGCAGTTGAACACCTTGTTTGCCATCCCTGTGCTGGAAGGTTGTGGAGGGGGCATCATCGGTGGATTTCCCGGCACACTCATCGACCCCGGAGACTATGATATCGATACCCACATCATGTTCTTGAATGCCAATTATGCCCTTGACGATAGGGTGTCCCTTTTCGCCAATATCACCTACAACAACACGGCGGCTAAGATGATGAATCTCGATCTGGATCCCGCGCAGCTCGATAATATCCCGGCCAGCCCCTTCGAATTTGTGGATCTTAAAGAGGCCGTGGAATATTCCGATCTACACACCAAGCAACTGATCGGTGAAGTAGGCTGTGACTACATGTTCAACCAGACTTGGGCATTCAAGGGAGTCGTTTCCTATTACCTCTTTGATGATTTGGCCCCCTACTTGTACGATACAACCGGGAAGGCCTGGTCCTTTTATGTGGCGGCTGTCTACAGTTTCAAGTAGAATTCGGGAATGATATAAAAGGGCGGTCCCCTGGCCGCCTTTTTTTTTGTCATGAGGAGTTAACATTCGGGCTCCTTTTAGACATTATGAAAAGAAGGCGGCCGAATAGACTTCGAGGATCAATTGCCAAATAATCGAGCTACGTCGCTGTTACATAGACAGGGAAGGGGTCGTTTTTTACGCCTGTATCGGCTTTGTGTAGACGGCCTCGCCGCCGATGTCCGCCATCTCGGGTTCAATCTTCCAGATATCCTCGGCCGGGATGGTCATGGTCCGCAATATCTGTTCGTGAAAAAGAGTCATTGAGTCTTTCCTGTATTTAATATATAGAATTATAAATAGAGCATTTTCAATATGTTGTTAGCTGTCGTTATCATATATCTCACACTGACAGTCGGGATCAGTCTTTACCTCAGCAGGCGGGTTAAATCTACCTCGGATTTTCTAATAGCCGGAAGAAAGCTTGGATTGCTCCTGACAACAGCCACCTTAGCTGCCATCCAGTTGGGTGCGGGCGTGATTTTAGGGGGTGCTGAACTGGGAGCCCAAAGCGGTGTTTGGCCCGGAATGTGGTATGGAATCGGGTGCGGTGGCGGATTGATCTTGGCCGGACTTCTCGTGGCATCCAAAATGAGAAGACGAGGCGGCTATGTTCCCCTGGATTTTTTTGCCTCGCGCTACGGAGAGAAAAAATGGGTGCGCTTCTGGGGCTGGCTCTCCAATATCCCGAGTCTCCTCGGCATTTTTGTCGCCCAAGTCATGGCAGCAGGCACCATCTTTTCCCTGTTCGGGGTCGATTATAAAACCGGAATCATCATCAGCGGTGTCGTGATCATGCTCTACAGCGTCCTGGGAGGAATGATCAGTGTGGCCGTCGTAAATTTTTTACAACTGGGCATAATCGTCCTGGGCATTCCCCTTGTAGCGGTCATATCCCTGCTGCAATCGGGCGCCCCAATTTCCGAAACCGCTGCACGCACTCTGTCCACACCGTTTATCCCCCATGGCATGTTTTCCCAGGCTGTATTCATCATCGTTCCATTCCTTCTGGCCATATCCGTTTCTTACGATGCCTTTATGAGATACCAATCGGCAAAATCCGAAAAGGCTGCGAAGTGGGGCTGTATCCTGGGCGGCGCAATCGTGATCCTCATCAGTTTTTGTGTGGGACTTGTCGGGGCAGCCGGTAAGGCCATTTATCCGACTCTCGAAAATGCCGAGATCCTGCCTAAAATGATTCAGGCGTCACTGCCCCCTGTTTTGGCCGGGCTCGTTGTATCTGCTCTTCTCGCAGCGGCGATGTCTACGGGAAACTGTCTGCTCATTTCACTGGCAGGGTGTTTTTCGCGGGATCTTTACAATAAAGTGTTCCATCCTTCAGTCAAGCTCGACGAATTGAAACACTCCAAAACCTTATCGAGAATAGTCATTGTGGGAACGCTTTTGGTTGGAATAACCATCGCCTTCTACGCCAAGGGAATATTGTACACGATCATCATTTTTAATTATCCCTACATGGCAAGCTTGCTCGTGCCGCTTCTGGGCGGTGTTCTCTGGAAGGGAGCAACGACCAAAGGGGCTATCGCAGCCTTATTTGTGGGCGGAGCCATAGGCGTGGCTTCCTTCTCTGCCGGAGTGCCCGGACCTTTGCAAGGCCTTTTCAATATCGACTTGGGTCTACTGATAGCCTATGCCGTTTCCGCAGTCGTATTCGTATCGGTCAGCCTTGCGACTTCAGATCAAAATCCTCATTCTTTACAAAAAAGTTATCCTGCTTGATGTATCTGGTACAATAGAGGAAAATTCAGAATAGAGAGAAACAAGGTGAAAGATCATTCCTGCCAATGCCTGGAATGGCCCTATCCCCTCGTGTATGACAAGGTCCAAAAAGTGACCACAGATGTCTTGATCCTCGGAGGAGGAATCGCAGGCTGTTGGGCAGCCATAGCGGCGGCTAAAAAAGGAGTTCGGGTGGCCCTCGTGGAAAAAGGGGCAATAATCCGGAGCGGAGCCGGCGGTTCGGGATGCGACCATTGGGAGTCTGCCGCCACCAATCCTTGTTCCCGCATCACGCCAGAGGAACTCACAAAAGCCATGATCGAGGCCCACCACGGTTATAACAACGGTATCTCCCATTACATCGAATGCCGGGAAGGCTATGACCGCCTCCTTGACCTTGAAAAAATAGGAGGAAAGATCCGGGACACAGAGGATGAATTTAAAGGAGCCGAGTTCCGGGATGAAAAAACAAAATTTCTGTTTGCCTATGATTATGAAAATAAGTTCACCTTGCGTGTCTGGGGAACGACTTTCAAGCCTGCTCTTGCTAAAGAATGCCATCGCTTGGGAGTTAATGTATTCGACCGGATTATGGCCACTTCTTTACTAATGCAAGGGGGCAAACAAGGAGCAAGAGTCGTAGGGGCAACAGGAGTCAACTGCCGCACCGGCGAATTCATCATCTTTCAGGCCAAGGCTACGGTCCTGTGCATGTCTCGGCCCACACGGATCTGGCTGTTTTCTCCGGGATTGCCTGGACTATCCGAGTTCCGGCCGCCCCAGTGCACGGGTGACGGCCATGCTATGGGATGGAAGGCGGGCGTGGAATTTGCGATGATGGAAAAATCGGTAAAAGGGGAATGGTCGGGCATCCGCAGTTTTCCACCTTATGGAACAGGCAACACCCACAACACATGGTATGCCTGCAACATGGTCGATGCCGATGGCAGAGAGATTCCTTGGGCGGATAGGGACGGACGCATCCTTACAGATATATCCCAGAGGTACCGGCCTGCTCCAGGGCAAAGGCTCTTTTTAAAGGGCGGAGGCGAACCTGACATCCCTAACTATGAATTCCAAGGGCCGGATATTCTCCCTGTTGAAGAGCTTATGGCCAACGGCTTTAAACTGCCTTTTTATGCTGATTTGACCAGCATGCCGGAACAGGAACGAAAGGCCATTTGGGGCTTGATGGTCGGCGAGGAAGGCAAAACAAAAATACCTGTACTGAAAGCCTACACCGAAGCCGGTTTTGATCCAAAAAAACATCTGCTTCAGAGTTACGGCGAAGGATGGAAATCAGGAGGATTCCTTCCCCAGGAACGGCAGCTTTTTGGCCTGCCCGGAGGCATGGTCAATGACTGGGAACTCGGGACAAACTTGGGAGGGCTTTATGCAGCGGGGGATCAACTTTTTGCCTCGAACTGCCATGGGCACGCCGCAGCGACAGGACATTACGCCGGACGCCACGCCGCCGCATACGCAAAGAAGGCGGATGCTTTAAAAATCGATAGTGAACAAACAGAAAAGGAACGGATAAGGGTTTATGCTCCCCTTAAGCGGATCGATGGAATCGGATGGCAGGAATTGAACATGCGCCTATCTCGACTTATGCAGCACTATTGCGGAGATATAAAAAGCGAAGAACTTCTGAAAACAGGATTGGGCTTGCTGAAGGATATACAAAATAGCGAAGCTCCGCAGCTTTCTGCGAAAAATCCCCATGAACTGGTCCGCGCGCTGGAAGTTTTGAATGTCATCACCAATGCAGAAATAATCCTTAATGCCTGTTTGGCCCGTAGAGCAAGTTCAAAACCGCTGCATTTCCGCAGGTCAGACTTTCCGGAAATAGATCCTCCTGGGTGGAACAAGCTCGTCACGATAAAGTGCGAGAACGACGAAGTCGCAACCGGCGAAAAGCCTTTGGATTATTACGACTCTCTGGAAAGAAATTATGAATCTCATAATGCAGACTATTTAGAAGAACGCCAATCATGAAAAGCAAAAAAGTCTGCATCCATCCTGAAACAGCCGCTTTAAAACCGCTTACTTTTATCGCGGGGATTTGCGATGGCTGCAACAGATGTGTGGAGGTATGCCAGGTCGACATCCTCGTTCCCCACCCCGACAAAGGAAAGCCTCCTGTGGTGGCTTACCCTGGGGAATGTTGGTACGGCGGTTGTTGTGCAGCCATATGTCCTAAACCGGGAGCCATAAGATTGAACACGCCTTTGATGAATCGTGTGCATTGGAAAGAAAAGATTTGATCATGATGTGAAGGACTTATGGAGCCGATCCTCCTCTTTTCGGCTGCTGTCAGGAGTTCCTACTGGACATGATGAGGCGGAGGTCAGGTTATTTTTGCGCCTGCAACGGCTTTGTGTAGACGACCTCTCCTCCGATGACCGTCATATCGGGTTCGATCTTCCAGATATCCTCAGCCGGGATGGTCATGTAATCGACGGGAATGACCACGAAATCGGCGAGCTTTCCTACTTCGATGGATCCCAGGATGTCTTCGGCGAACATGACGTAGGCCCCGCCCATGGTGGCAGCCCGTAAAGCCTCTTCCCTGGTCATGGCCTGTTCCGGAATCCAGCCGCCCGGGGGGTTATTGTTCCGGTCCTGTCTGGTGACCGCTGCATGCAGGGTGTAAAAGGGGTTGTATGGAGAGACGGAATAATCCGTTCCCGTGGCTACCACAACACCGAGATCCAATAAATCGCTCCAAATATAGGCATACTTCAAACGTTCGGACCCTATCCTGGATTCCGCAAAGTGCATGTCTTCGGTGGCATGCAGAGGCTGCATGGAAGCGACGATTCCCAGCTTGGCCAGCCTGGGTACGTCTTCGGCCGTCAGTACCTGACAGTGCTCGAGAGCGAACCTGGCCTTTTTCCCGTCTATTCCGGTCGCTTTCAGAGCCCTTTCGTAAGCGTTGATAGCGGCACGGTTGGCCGCATCCCCGATGCAGTGAATTCTCATATTGAAACCGATTTTCAGCAGCTCGGTCGCCGATTTGGCTATCTCGTCTTCGCTCTCTCTCGCTTCTCCCCGGTAACCCGGATAGTCGCTGTAGTCCTCGAGGAAAAGCGCCCCTCTCGACCCTAATGCGCCGTCGGCAAAGGCCTTGACCGACCGCACGAAATATTTGTTATTATAATTAAACGGCTTGCCCAGCTTTTTGGCCGCATTCTCCCTCACCATTTCGTTGATCCTAATCCTGAGCAAGCCCACCTCATATAGTTTTATTCGTCTTTGAACCTCATCGTAGCTCGTCATGCTGGCACCGTGGATGGTGGTGAGTCCGCTGGCCACGGCCAATTGGGTTCCTTCGACGAGGTTACGGCTTATTTCATAATCGGTCATAGGAGGCAGAGGCGGAATGAGTTTGGTCAATTGCGAAGGTGCCCTTTCGACGAATTCTCCCGTGGGCTCCCCGTTCTTGTCCTTCTTGATATGACCGCCCGGAGGATCGGGAGTCTCCCGGGTAATGCCAGCCAGTTCCAGGGCCTTGCTGTTGGCTCCGCTGCCATGGGTGTACCGGCTGATAAAAACGGGGTTATCAGGGGCGGCGGCATCGATCAGCTCCTTATGGAATTCCGGCGGGTCCCAAACATCAGACATCCAGCCGCTCAATACCAGCCAACGCGGTTCGGGCCCGGGACGCATTCCTTCCCCGGTGGCCAGGCAGCGCTTGATCACCTCCTGCATCCGTTCCACAGAGGCCCACTCTCCGATGGCCGGCCTGATGTCCGGAATTCGCGGATACAGCTCTCTTTCTCCGTACCTGATATGTACATGGGCATCGTGCAGGCCAGGAATCACGGTTTTTCCTTCCAGGTCGAAAACGAAGGTGAGGGGACCGATATGAGCCTGTACTCCAACCTCATCTCCCACGTAGATGAACTTACCGTCTTTGACGGCAAAAGCAGTCGCTTTGCTGAATTCCTCATCCACAGTATAGACGTTGCCGTTTATGTAGACTCTATCCGCTTTTTGAGCATCGCCGGCCGCTGCCGCTATTAGCATAAATGAGACAAACAGCACAAAGATAGAAAGAATCCCTGACAACCTTTTCATTTTTTTCATATTATCTGCTCCTTTATACCCCTTCCGGGATAGATGTAAGATAATGATTATGGTCGGATTAGTCAAACTGAACCGATCGCATTCGTCGATTGCGCGATCACGCCAGTCGAATGCGGAGTCCATTTCTAAGAACCCAAAGCAAGAGAGTCGTTACGTTAAGCCCCTAGCCGCACTATTTGTTCCTTTTATGAAAAGGGAAGTCGTCCGGATTCCAGAGAAAACGCTCCAGGTCGATCCGACCCTTTTCATCGAAAACGATTCCTTCTCTCAGGAGTATTTCCTTCTGCTTTTCATATCCTGCTCCGGGCTTCAAGGAAATGGTGCCCCTACGATTCACCACGCGATGCCAGGGCAGCCTTTCTTTTTTCGAACAGGAGTGGAGAATCCAGACCACCCGGAGGACAGAAGGATAAAAACCGGTCAGGCAGGCGATCTGGCCGTAGGTGGCCACTTTACCCTTTGGGATGGATTTGATCAGCTCGATGACCCGTGAGGTAAAATCCCTGTCTGAGAAGACATGAAGCGTACCTGTCTGAGTTCCGGGCATTTTTTTCATCTTTCCATCTCTATAGTAATCAAACAAGAAAGAATTTCAATGCAACCTGCCGGAATTATCCGCGTGGTTTCTGCTGACCCCGGTGCTTTATGAATAATTCAGGATAAATCTCCGGTCAACCTTTTACATTCAAGATGAGTCTAGTAAATTGAAATTATCCGAGCTTGAGAGGAGGACATGCTCCGCAATTATCTGAAGATCGCGATTCGAAACATGAAACGGCAGAAGGGGCACGCCTTCATCAATACATTCGGCTTGGCTGTGGGATTGACCTGCTTCCTCCTGCTGATGATTTATGTTCAGTACGAGTTGAGTTATGAAAAGTTCCACGTCAACAGCCGACGGATATTTCGTGTGGCCATTCATCTGCCGGCCTGGAACTATAAGGGCTCGATGGACTTCTGCCTGACGACGGCCCTCCTGGCACCTACCCTCGAAAACACCTATCCTGAAGTCGTTGCGGCAACACGCCTGAGAAGGGAATCGAGCCCCCTGTCCTACGGGGATAATAAATTCAGGGAACAGGGCATCTACGGCGACCCGAAACTCTTCGAGGTCTTCTCCTTTCCGCTAGTTAAAGGCGATCCAAAAACAGCGTTGGCAGAGCCCTACTCCGCGGTCATCAGTAAGAGGCTGGCAGACAAGTTGTTCGGAGATGCAGATCCCATGGGGAAGGTTTTCCAGTTGGACGATGAAATGGATTTTCGAATCACCGGTGTTGCGGAAAATGTGCCGCCGACTTCCCATATTCAATTCGATTACATCCTCTCCTTCGCGACGTTAGAAGCCAGAGGAAATCGAGACGTCCGACTCTGGGGAAATATCAATTACTGCACCTATGTGCTGCTCGAGGATAGCTGTCGGCCCGCAGAATTGGAGGCAAAATTTCCGGCAATCGTAGAACAGTACCATAGCTATGACTCGGAGGAAACCAAGCCTTATTATTTTCTTCAGCCCCTTACCAGCATCCACCTCCATTCGCACCTCAATTTCGAGATATCGGACAACAGCGATATCAAAATCGTTTACCTGATGATCTCCATCGCATGCCTGATTCTGGCCATCGCCTGCATCAATTACATGAACCTTGCCACGGCCAGGGCTTCGCAGCGCAACAAGGAGATCGGGATACGGAAAACGATCGGGGCCAAGCGTCCCCAGCTTATCGTACAGTTTTTGGGTGAATCGTTGACCTATTCGCTCATCGCTGTTCTTTTCTCCCTTGGGCTGGTTTTCCTTCTGCTCCCCCTGTTCGGTGCCTTTGCCAGCATATCGGTGACGTTCGCCGATCAATTCACGATATCCAATATGTTCTTCCTGGCAGCCGTCTATCTCCTGGTCGGATTTTCCTCCGGCGTGTACCCGGCCTTCTTGCTTGCCTCTTTCAGGCCGGCAGATGTCATGAAAAATACGGTCTGGCAGGGGAGATCAAGAAAGCCGGTCAATCTGAGGAATGTCCTGGTGGTTTTTCAATTCTGTATTTCTGTGACCCTCATTCTGGCGGCGTGGGTCATTCAAAAACAGCTTCATTACATCAAGTACACCGATGTGGGATATGACCGTGATCATGTGGTTGTGCTCCTGGTTTGGGAGGATGAACTGAGGGGGAAGTTCGAGAATATCAAGTTGGACCTGCTGAAGAACCCGTCGATCCTCGGTGTGGCAGCGCACAATCGGGGCCCTCTGAATTTAGGAAATGTGGGCTCGGCAGAGGTCGAGGGGGATAGCGGGGAGATGGAGCGGCTGGGGCAGATATACTGTTGTTATGTCGATTATGACTTCATCGATCTGTACGGTATCGAGCTGGTGGATGGACGGCAGTTCTCGCCGCTTTTCTCCACGGACGGGGAGAAGGCCGTCATCGTCAACCGGACCGCAGTCGATACCCTTGGATTGACCCATCCGATAGGCAAAAAATTCTCCCGCTGGGATATAGAGGACGGCCGCATCGTCGGGGTGGCGCGCGATTTCCATTTTTCCTCTTTCAGGATGGAGATCGAGCCCATGTTCTTCCTGCTGCGTCCGGAGCGGGCTAACCGATTATCCATCAGGATCGCACCCGCTGAGGTAAGAAAAACGCTGGACTTTATCCGTGAGACTTTTCGCGCCTACGATCCCTCTTTCGTCTTCGACTACAGTTTTTTGGATGATACTTTCAACGCCCTGTATCTGGCGGAGCTGAGATTGGGGACAGTTCTGCTATTTTTTTCCTTTATCGCCATCATTCTCACTCTCCTCGGCCTCGTCGGCCTGATCTTCTTCATCCTGGAAAAGAAAACCAAGGAGATCGGCATCCGGAAGGTGTTGGGTGCTTCGGTTTTCAGCATCGTCCGGATGTTGAATGGTGAACTGATGGCGCTGGTTTGTATCGCAAATGTTATCGCTCTCCCCATAGCCTTTTTCATGGTTCGCAGATGGCTCCAGGCATTCGAATATCGCGTCGATTTGACTCTATGGCCGTTCGTTCTCTCCGGTTCGATTGTCCTTTCGATCGTGGGGATTACCGTCAGCCTCCAGTCGATGAGATCCGCCAGGGCCAACCCCGCAGATTCCCTGCGGTATGAATAGACCGATCTTCGGCCAAAGCACTCCATAGAAAACCAACCGTCGTCGATTTAACATCATTTCCCGGAAATACTCCTATTAGAAAAAGGCTTTGTCCCTAATTAAGGTGCGGGGAAATGTCCGAGCGGCATTGAAGATTTAGCCTTCCTGAACTGTCCTTCGAGGATAACAATAGGGGACGTTCCATTCAGAGACACTCTGTAATTTATCATTGATAAAAATCCAAGATTGAAATATAGGGTGTCCCCAAATGGGACGTCCCCATATTGTCGACAACCTTTGGAAAATATCTGTGTAACCTTTTTTGAAAACGTACGTATATATTTGTGAAACGCAAATAAATGGAAAAGAGAAGGAAATGAAAGAAGTTAAAGAGATCAGCAGAGCGGAAGAGATGGTGCTTCTGGCTATCTGGCGTTTGAAGGATGAGGCCTATGGGGTGTCCATAAGAAGACAGATCCGCAAGGACACAGGAAAGGACTACACCTACGGCACGCTCTACGGCCTCTTGAGGCAGATGGACCACAAGGGCTACATCCGAAAGTCCTTGGGAGATCCCATTCCCAAAAAAGGGGGCCGGAGCAAAACCTATTTCAGTCTAACTGCCTCAGGAATTAGGGCTCTGAAAGATACCATCGCCTTACACAGACGCATGTGGAAAGACATCGACGAGTTTTCCCTGGAAGAACCATGAGCCCGGAGAGAAGAAAAAATCCCCATCCTCCTCGATTTCCCGAATGGGTCGTCGAGAGGCTTTCCTGGGAGGAAGACCGATCCTCCATCCAAGAGAATCTCCGCGAAGAATACGGGTATATATTCGAAACAAAAGGTCCTTGGTTTGCCCGTCTCTGGTATTGGGGACACCTGATCCGGTCCCTTTCTCCGTTCGTCAAATTTACAGTCTATTGGAGGCTTGTCATGCTTAAGAATTATCTGAAAGTAGCGCTAAGAAACTTTTATAAGCACAAAAGCTATTCCTTTATCAATATCTCCGGCCTGGCGATAGGGATGGCCTGCTGCATGTTGATCACGCTTTGGGTTCAGGATGAATTGAACTACGAGAGATTCAACGAAAATATCGACGGTATTTTCTGCGTCGTCCATTATCCTCCGGAAAATCCGAATAGCCTTAGCTCCTCGGTGCCGGCACCCTTGATTCCCTTTTTGAGGGAAAAATATGCCGATATTAAAGATGCGTCACGGTTTAAAGACAGCGGCAGGCGGCTCTTCTCTTACGAGGGGAACAATGTTTTCGAAGACAACGGCGGATTTGCCGACCCTGAACTTTTCGATATTTTTTCGTTCAAGGCCGTTTTGAGCGATCCGAAAGCCGCGTTGATGGATCCCAACACGATGGTCCTTACAAAGAGTATGGCCGAGCGATATTTCGGTACCGAGGATCCTTTGGGAAAGACGATCAAACTGGAAAACAAGTATGTTTTTTCGGTGGGAGCCGTCATCGAAGATGTCCCCCGAAGTTCCAGCATCCGGTTCGATTATTTGATTCCCTTCGAGAATTTCGGGCTATTCGACCGGGTAGAAATGGATAACTGGGGAAGGTATGAAAACTACAATGGATTCGTTATTTTGCAAGACAATGTCACTCCCGACGCATTCTCGGAGAAGATCGCTGAAGACATTATAGATAACAGTCCAGGATCGACCCATAAACTGAAACTTTACCCTTACAAAAATCTTCGATTATTCGGGTTGAACAACGACGGCACTTTTAAATTCGTGCTTATCTTTTCTGCCATTGCTATCCTGATGCTTCTGATCGCCTGTATAAACTTCGTGAATCTGACGACAGCCCAAGCGGGGAAAAGAGCCAAAGAGATAGGATTGAGAAAAGTGGTCGGGGCCGGAAAGCCCTCCATAAGAAGGCAGGTCTATTCCGAGTTGGCCGCCATTGTGACTATCTCATTTATTCTGGCGGTCGGTCTGGTTTATCTCTTCCTTCCGAGGTTAAATGCTCTTTCGGGTAAAACGCTGACCTTGTCCCTATCCGGGAATTTCGGGCTGCTGCTCTTAATGATCGGTATCGCCTTCGTTACTCTGATGATTTCAGGAACTTATCCTGCATTCTACCTGTCTTCTTTTTCTCCCGCTAAAATAATGAAGCCGGGTGCTTCGGCCGGCTCGGGCGGCTCTTCTCTAAGGAAAATACTGGTCATCGCTCAGTTCGCGATTTCGATCATCCTGATCATTTCGACCATCGTCATCACCAAGCAGATGATCTACATAAAAAACAAAGCGCTCGGTTTCGATAAGGACCATTTGGTCTACATGGACCTTTTGGGTGATTTGAAAACGAGATATGACACGGTCAAAAACGAGTTGTTGAGAAATCCCCATATCAACTCGGTAACGGTCGCGCTGAGCCTTCCGAATTTTGCAGGCAATACTGCGGGCGCCCTCGATTGGGAAGGTAAACCGGCCGATGTACGGGGAAGCATGAATTTCGTCAGCGTGGAGAAGGATTATTTCAAGACCGTCGGGATCGAATTTCTCGAGGGCGAAACATTTACGACAACCCCGGACAACGTGCTGCTCAGGGAGTTCATCATCAATGAAAAGGCCATCGAAGCGATGAAGATAGAAAATCCTGTCGGGAAGTCATTCAAAATGTGGGATAGGGATCCGGGCAGGATAATCGGGATCGTGAAGAATGTCCACAATGCGTCTTTGCATAACGAAATTCAACCCGTGTTTTATGTGCAGTTCCCCTATTTCTATAACTATTTGATCATCAACATGAAAAATGAAGATATCCAAGATACCATAGGATTCATCCGGGATGTCACCAAAGAGATCAATCCCAATTTTCCCTTCGAATTTCATTTTTTGAATGAGAATATAGACCGGTTTTACCAGAAAGAGAGGCAGGTGGGCAGGATCATCACCTACTTCACGGTCCTGGCTATTTTTATTTCCTGCCTCGGCCTCTTCGGATTATCCTTGTTTATGGCGGAGCAGCGGACCAAAGAGGTCGGCATCAGGAAAACACTGGGGGCGACGGTTTCGCATATCGTCGGGCTGATGTCCAGGGATTTTCTAATTCTCGTCGGGGTCGCGAATCTTGTCTCTTGGCCTGTTTCCTATTTCATCATGAACAAATGGCTTCAGAATTTTGCCTACCGGATAGATCTCGAGCTGTGGATATTCGCCCTGGCTGCTTGCCTCGCTCTGTTCATTGCTCTTCTCACCATCAGTTTTCAAACTATCAAGGCGGCCACTGCTAATCCGGTCGATTCCCTGCGGTATGAGTGAATAACTGGTTTTTCAATAAGCTGCTGACCTTTCTTAGTTTAGAAAAAGCCTAGAAAATTCACCTGGAAGATTTTCTAATTCATGACTTTTTTTATTTGGTCAACAGTTTGTCCTATTTTTCCGTACAAATAGAAAGAGGAACTGTTATGAAAGAACTGACTATGTCGCAGCTCATCCTTTTGCTGTCCGTGTGGCGGCTGGAGGGGAATGCTTATGGCGTGACCCTCCGGAAAGAATTGGCCAGGGTGACAGGCCGGAGATATCCTTATGGCACCCTTTATAGCCTGTTGGACCAGCTTCACAAAAAAGGCTTCGTGTCCAAAAGCGTCGGAGATCCCACCAGCAGGAGGGGAGGCCGCAGGAAAATCCTTTACTATGTGACTCGAGCGGGGCGGGAAGCCCTCCGGACAACCCGGGAGCTTCAAGATGTCATCTGGGAAGGAATCCCAAGGGGGACATTTCAGGAGTAGAGATCATGACCCGGAAACGGTGCCACCCCCCACGACTGGCCGAATGGCTGCTCGGCCGCCTGGCCAAAACAGGGGAGGAGTTTTCTGCCAAAGGGGATTTCGAAGAGGAATTTGCGGCCATCGCCGAAGAGGGCGGCCGATTACGCGCCGGAGCCTGGTACTGGCATCAGGTTCTCATCTATATGCCGTCCTTTTTTAAAACCTCGATTTATTGGAGTTTCATCATGTTTAAAAACTATCTCAAAGTGGCTTTGAGGAATCTAAGGAAAAACAAAGGGTACTCGATCATTAATATCGCCGGGCTGGCCGCAGGAATGGCCGTATGCATCCTGATCATGCTTTGGGTCCAAGACGAGATAAGCTATGACCGGTTCAATACCCATGCCGACCAAATCTACCGGGTTTGTTTTTCCGATCTCTGGTCAGGCAACCGGGTCAAGTTCAGCTCCACCCCCACCGGGATCGGCCCTGCCCTTAAGCAGGATTTTCCCGATATCATCGATTCCGCCCGTTTGTACCGCTTGAGGAATATTCTGGTCGGCCACGAAGGTAAAAGGTTGGTGGAAGAATATGTCTTTCTGGCGGATTCTTCCCTTTTCGCGATTTTTTCATTTCCTTTCATACAGGGTGATCCTGCTAAGGCCTTGGCCGATCCCCATTCAGTGGTTTTAAGCGAGCGGGAGGCGTTCAAATATTTCGGCAGCAGCGATCCTGTGGGAAAAACCCTGACCATTGGGAGTTCGACCGATTTTATGGTGACGGGCGTATTTAAAAACATCCCCACGAATTCTCACTTGCGGTTCGAAATCGTTATGCCTTTCACATTCCTGAAAGAACTGGGGGTCGATCTCCAGCAGTGGACCAACTGGTCTTATTACACGTACATCTTGCTGCATCCGGAGAGCCGAAAAATCGAGGATCGAAGGCTCACGGAATACTATCAATCCCATGTTTCCTCTTTCGAGAATGTGCAGATGCACCTACTGCCTTTGAAGGATATCCATCTGCGCTCTCAAGCCATAGGGGGGATCGGGGCCGATGGGGATATCAAATATGTTTATGTGTTTTCTTTGATCGCTTTTTTTGTTCTGCTCATCGCCTGCATCAATTTTATGAACTTGAGTACGGCCAAATCCGGAGTAAGGGCCAAGGAAGTGGGGATGCGCAAGGTGGTGGGTGCCAGGAGGCGGGACATCGTCCGGCAGTTTTTCGGGGAGTCGATTCTCCAGGCTTTCATCGGCCTTTTCTTTGCCCTGGTCTTGGTGGCGATCCTGCTTCCTGTGTTCAATCGTATCACGGCCAAGGAGCTTTCTCTTGATTTGATGGGCAATATAGCCCTTTATGCGGGGCTCTTAGGGATTGCGGTTTTTACAGGTATTGTTGCGGGGAGTTATCCTGCGTTCTTCCTCTCGTCATTCCATCCTGTGACGGTGCTCAAAGGATCAGGAAACGTGCGGGGAAAAGCGCAGAAGATTTTTCGCAAGGCCCTGGTTGTCACCCAGTTTTCTCTCACGATTGTCATGATTATCGGCACGGTTATCATTTATAGCCAGATTCGATTCATGCGGAATAAGAAACTGGGCTTCGATCAGGATCATATGGTGGTCCTGACCTTAACCCGGTCTCTTATGGAAAATTGCGATGCTTTTAAACAGGAGATTCTGAGGAATCCGGGTATCCTGAAGGCATCCTTGGCTCTCAGCAGGCAGTTCCACAGCACCCCCTCGGACTTATGGAGGGGGGACACCGCGGAAAAGAATGTCCGTGTCTTTTTGAACAATGTGGATGAGGATTATCTAGAGACCTTCGGCATGGAGATGGTTGAGGGCCGCTTTTTTTCCCGTGAATTTTCCGATGACAAGAATAATTTTGTCTTGAACGAAACCGCAGTCAAAGCCATAGGATTGAAAAATCCTGTCGGTGCGTCCCTGACTATAAACAGGCGCAAAGGAACTGTAGTGGGCGTGATCAAGGACTTCCATTTCGAAACCTTGAACTGGAAAATAGGGCCTTTGTGTCTGTTCGATCCAGGCGAGGGATTTCGCTATCTTTTTGCCAGAGTCAGTCCCCAAGATCTAGATGCCACCATCCGTTTCATGCAGGGGGTATGGAAGAGATTCGAACCCCATTATCCTTTCCAGTACCAGTTCTTCGATGACGATTTCGACAACCTTTACCGGTCGGAGCGGAGGATCGGAACGATTGTCAAATATTTTGCCGTGCTGGCGGTTTTTATATCCTGCCTGGGGTTGTTCGGCCTGGCGGCTTACATGGCCGAGCGCCGCACCAAGGAAATCGGCATCCGCAGGGTTTTGGGGGCCTCTTCTATGGAGATCGTCGCCCTTCTGTCCAAGGAATTTGCCAAGTGCGTGTTGGTGTCAAGTGCGGTCGCCTGGCCTGCGGCTTATTTCGTCATGAAAAAGTGGCTCGAGAACTTCGCTTACCGGACGGGGATCGGCGCCGGCGTTTTTTTAGGTGCAGCAGGGCTGACTCTGGGAATAGCGCTTTTGACCGTAAGCTTCCAATCGGTCAAGGCCGCCACGGCAAACCCGGTCGATTCCCTACGGTATGAGTGAGAAAGTGAATATTACCTTATAAAAATATTTCCCAAAAAAAATGGCAACCTTTTTTCTGAAACGGGCGTATTTATTTATATAATTAAATTATTTAATTAAATGAATGAAACCGTGAGTGGAAACAGAGACAAATAGGAGTTATTAGGAGCTGGATATGGAGCTTTTAACCAAGCTGGAGGAGCTTTTCATGCTGGCCGTTTTCCATCAGGATGGACCCGCCGGTTTGATGGATATTCGGGAATATCTGCTCGATAAGACAGGCAAAGAGTGGGCCATCGCTTCGCTCTACATTGCTCTGGACAAGCTGAAGAGAAAGGGCTTTGTGAAAAGCTTCAAAGGGCAGCCCAAGCAGATGCGGGGAGGAAAGGCACAGAGGTACTATCTCATGACCGAAAAAGGGATCCAGGCCCTGAAGGAAAGCTGGAAGGTGCAGGGACCGATGTGGAAGGATTTCATCTCCTCTTCAATCCGGGGTAATCGGGCCGATGAATAAAAAAACCTGTCCTCCCAGGAAGGCGTTGAATTTTCTACTGGGGTTCATGGAATTGGAAGAGCGGGAGAATTTCGCGCAGTTTATGGATTCAGTTTATAAGGACCGGTTCACTATCCGAGGCCAAAGGTCAGCACAGCGCTGGTTCTGGAGCCAGTTCGCCAGATCTCTTCCCAGGTTGATGGAAAAATCCATCGAAGGGGGCATCTTCATGCTTAAAAATTACCTTAAAACGGCTATACGAAACATACGAAGACAAAAAGTGTATTCGACGATCAACATAGCGGGACTGACTATAGGTCTTGTATGCTGCATGTTGATTCTCCTTTGGGCGCACGATGAATGGAGTTATGACCGGTTCCACGTGAATGCCGGCCAAATCTACAGAGCGGTCATTTTGGATCCCAGTGTGGGTGCTGATAAAAAATTAGCGGTCACACCCATACCACTGGCGCCTGCGGTAAAAAATGAAATCCCGGAGATTATCTATTCAGCTAGGATTTCTCCAGGTTCGATGGAATTTTTATATCAAGACAGCCGATTCGAAGCAAAAGGTCTGTTCGTCAGCCCCGACTTTTTTAAAATGTTCTCTTTTCCCCTCGTCCAGGGGAGTCCTGAAAAAGCCATCGCTGATCCCGGTACGATCGTTATTTCAGAGCGCGCAGCGAAAAGGATCTTCGGCGCGATGAATCCCATCGGCCAAGTCCTCCGGACAGAAAGAAGATGGGAATTCGCGGTAGCCGGGGTTCTCCGGAACATCCCTTCCCAATCTCATATTCCATTCGTCGATTACCTGGTGAATTTCAGTCATCTAGAAAAAATGGGAAGGGATTTGAGCCGGTGGTCGGATATATCTTTCTTCACTTACATTATGCTGGACCATAATGCAGATGTCCGACAGGTTGCCCGGAAAATGACAGAATGTCATATGGCGAACTTTCCGGAGCTCGAAGTATCCTATCAACTTCAGCCTTTGAAACGGATATATCTCGATCCTCCTTACATGTTCGACATGGCCGTACACGGGAACAGGCAAAGTGTAATTGCCTTCTCTCTCATCGCTCTGGCCATTCTGTTGATTGCATGTATAAATTTCATCAATCTCTCCACGGCAAGGGCAGCCCGGCGTTCCATAGAAGTCGGCCTCAGAAAAGTTGTAGGGGCGAAACGAGGTCAGCTTATCAGGCAATTTTTAAGCGAATCGATCGTCGTAACGGCTATGGCCTTCTTTTTCGCTCTGGGAGCCACGGTCCTTTTATTACCGGTGTTCAACACATTGGTGAGCAAACAGATTTCCCCGGCTATTTTGGAAGAGGGTTTTGTGCTCCTTGGCCTTCTTGGCATTATCCTGTTCACTGGATTGGTTTCAGGAACGTATCCGGCCATCTTTCTCTCCTCATTCCAGCCCATTAGAGTCTTAAAAAGAGCGCAAGGTAAATCCATACGTGAATCACTCTTACGCAAAATGCTTATCGTTCTCCAGTTCACCTTGACTATCGCTGTGATGACAGGAGTTCTGTCGGTGGAAGAGCAACTTCGTTATATCCGTCAAATGGATCTGGGCTATGACAGATCGCATTTACTTGTCGTGCCCATGGAGCGTGATATGCGAGACAAGTACGAGTCAGTAAAGCAAGAGTTGATGAGGAATCCGAATATTCTAGGCGCCACGGCCACCGCGAATTTGCCGATGAACCTGCAGAGTGGGGCTTTGGCCGATGAATGGGAAGGCAAAATCACCGAAAAGAAAGTCCATTTGAAAATTCTGTGGGTGGATGAGGATTATGTAAAAACGTTCAGAATGGAAATGGCTAGGGGAGACTTTTTCTCCAAAAAGCGATCGACCGATCGATACGGTTTTGTTCTGAACCAGGCCGCCGTAAGGGCGATGGAATTGGAGTCTCCCATAGGGAAGCGGGCTGTGATTAACATGACGGAGGGATATATCATCGGAGAGGTTAAAGATTTTCACTTCCGTTCGATCCACTACGCCATCGAACCCATGGTATTTATCAGCGAGCCGTCCATGTTTCGCAATATGGTGATCCGGCTTGCTCCCGATGCCCTAAGGACACAGGAGACGATCCGATACGTGGAAACTTTGTGGAAGAAATTCGCACCGGACCATCCTTTCACATTCAGTTTCCTCGATGACCGGCTGAACAGCCTGTACCGTGGAGAGCAGTTGATGGGCACTCTATTCCGATGGTTTTCAGGACTCACCATTTTCATCGCCTGTATCGGGCTTTTGGGAATGGCATCGTTCACAGCAGAGCAGAGAACCAAAGAGATCGGGATCCGCAAAGTTCTGGGAGCCTCGGTGCCGGGTATTGTTGGAATGCTCATTCGAGAATTTTCCAAATGGGTGATTATCGCCAACATCATTGCCTGGCCGGTGGCCTATTATTTCATGAACAGATGGCTGCATAATTTTGCTTACCGTGTCAACCTTGGACTCTGGATATTCGTGATGTCGGCGGTATCGGCGCTTTTCATTGCTCTGCTCACTGTCAGCTACCAGTCTATCAAAGCCGCCACCGCCAACCCGGTCGATTCGCTGCGGTATGAATAAGAAATAATCTTCCCGCAACCTTTTTGACTTAAGCAGCGTCTATACAACATGACATTACGATAAATTCGTTTTGTTTGAGAAAGAGATAAGAGGAGACCTGAATTGAAAATTTTATCGGTCAACGAGCAAATTTTTCTGATAGCCATTTGGTGGCTCGAAGATGAAGCTTATGGAGTCAAGATCAGGGATAAAATCAAAGAGATGACTGGAAGGACATTCACCTTCGGCACTCTGTACAACACCCTGGATAACCTGGCGAAGAAAGGCTATGTGACCTCCCGGGCGGTGCAAATCCTCAATCAGGCCGGAGGAAACAAAAGAGTCTACTACACCCTAACCAAGGCCGGTCTTGAAGCCCTGCGCGAGGCCAGAGAACTCCAGGAAGCCATCTTGAAAGGGATTTATAAATATACATTCTGAAAAGAGAGATGAGATCATCAAAATTCTCTTCGCCGCTACGGCTGGCGGTTTGGCTCGTCAGGCATCTTGAACGGTATCAAACAAACCATGCTATCGTCGATGATATGCAGGAGGTATTCGCGAGGATAAACGCAGAGCGCGGCTATATTTCAGCCTGCCTCTGGTTCTGGGCTCAGAGCCTAGATGCCGTTTTCAAAGACGCTCTTTTTAGATTGAAATGGAGATTCATCATGCTGAAAAATTATTTAAAAATTGTGATTCGCTTGATCCAAAGAAAAAAAATGTTTTCACTGTTGAATCTTGCTGGGCTGACAATCGGTCTAACCGGAAGCCTGCTCATTTTATTGTACGTCGATTTCGAGCTTGGTTACGATAGATTTCACGAGAATGCGGATAATATCTACCGGGTGTACATGCATCAACCGGGCAACAAAGTTACAGGCAGCACCAAAGATCTATGGGTTACGACGCCCACAATTCTAAAACCGACCTGGAAAAATGATCTGCCTGAGATAGAGCTAATTGCCAATATCAGAAACTGGGGAGTGGTGTTTCAAAAGAACGAACAGCTTTTTGATGAAAATGTCCTTTTCGCTGATCCCGAGTTCCTCGAGATTTTCACCTTTCCGCTGGTGTCCGGAAATAAAAAGACTGCCTTGATCAATCCCTTTTCGCTTTTGATCACGAAGTCTATGGCTGAAAAATATTTCGGAGAAGAAAACCCGATCGGGAAAACCATTTTAACCAGCGATGAGCGCGAGTACATGATTACAGGTGTGCTGCAAAATATTCCCGAAAACTCCCACCTCAAGTTCGACTTTTTGGCCTCGTTCAACACCCTCTATACCCTATGGGATCGGGATTGGGAAAGCACACACTGGCTGAATAATGGTTTCGATACCTATCTAACGCTTCCGGCCGGAATTGATCTGGAACAATTCGATGACAAGCTGAGGAAATACGACCTGGAAGGATTTAACGGCAAAACCTGGTCTTTTCACGTTCAGCCGTTAAAAGACATCTATTTTAACGGTGACACGGGCGGCGATGGCGATATCAGATATATCTTTATTTTTTCCGGCATCGCGCTGTTCATTCTTTTTATCGCCTGCTTTAATTTCATAAATCTTTCAACCGCCCGTTCCGCCTCAAGAGCTAAAGAAGTCGGAGTGCGAAAGGTCGTAGGGGCTCACAAGAGGCAGTTGGTCAGACAGTTGCTGGGAGAATCTTTTTTATTTACGTTTATTGCCCTGGTTTTTTCAATAATCATTGTGTTGGTAGTCCTGCCTGTTTTTAGCTCTGTTATCGGGAAAGAGCTTGGTGCTGATGCCTTTTTGAGCATGAAATTGATAATGGCAATCATGGGAATCTTCGTACTGGTCGGTGTCGTTTCCGGGTGCTACCCGGCCTTGTTTATTTCTTCCTTCCAGCCGGTCAAAATACTCAAGGGAAATTTAAGAAACAAATCCAGGGGAAGTGTTTTTTTCAGAAACTCCCTGGTCGTGGTTCAGTTTGCCGTATCGATTATTATGATTGTAAGCACCATCACGCTCTACCATCAGTTGAATTATATCAGGAACAAAAAGTTGGGTTATGACAAGGACCAGATACTTACTTTTAGCAGAAGGGGATTGGATGATCTGGAGCCATTCAAGAACGAACTGCTGAAAAATCCCGGAATACTGAAAGTCTCGGCTTCATCTGGTTTGCCGACGCGGATCGGATGGTCGAATATTCCCCACTGGGAAGGGAAATCCGCCGACGAAAATCCGTTTTTTTATAGACTGTCTGTTGATTACGACTTTTTCGATTTATATGGCTTGGAGATAGTGCAAGGCAGAAAGTTTTCTCGAGAAATGGGAGATGATGGCAAGGTCTATATTCTGAATGAATCCGCGGTGAGAAGTCTGGAATTCAAGGAGCCGATAGGCCAGATGTTCGGGTTCTGGAAAATTTCCGGAACGGTCGTCGGAGTTGTGAAAGACTTTCATTTTGAATCCCTGCACAAACCCATTACACCGCTAGGGATAGGAATACAGGATAGTACAAATTTTAATTATATATCTGTAAAGATAAGCGCCCATGACATAAGCGGTAGTATTAAGTATATTGAAGACACATGGAAGAAATTTTCGCCAAAATATCCGTTCGAGTTTTCTTTTATCGATGAGCGACTCGATGCTATGTATAAAAACGAACGAAAAATAACGTCGAGTTTTAACTATTTTGCGCTGATAGCGATCTTTATCGCCTGCCTGGGTTTATTCGGGTTGGCCTCCTTTACGGCAGAACAAAAAACCAAGGAGATCGGCATCAGAAAGGTATTGGGGGCAAGCGCGTCGAAAATCATTGTGCTTTTAACGAAGGAGTTCATTCTGCTGGTGGCCCTGGCCAATTGTATTGCCTGGCCTCTGGCCTGGTTTGGGATGAGTAAATGGCTGGAGTCTTTTGCCTATAGAATCGATCTCAATATCGCTTTTTTTGTCTTAGCGGGAGTCGCTGCCTTTATAATCGCGATCGCCTCCGTAAGTGCACAATTCGCTAAGGCCACAAGAGCCAACCCGGTCGATTCGCTGAGATATGAATAGTAAGGTTACGAAAAGTATACGTTAACAAAGAGCTCACAGTGATGAAGAAAAGAAGGCCAATATGCGAGCTTGATCGGTTGGGGAGAGGCGAAATACATTTTCATAACCTAGGATCCGGAAGAGGCTCGGCCAGAAGCTTTATTCCCTTGATAATCTCTTGGGTCCTTTTTGAAGAGAGAGAACCGATTTTGTCTTTTAAATCCGACTTTTCGACCGTTACCACCTGAGAAATATTGACCACGCTTTTTTTTGTCAGGTTGGCCTCACCTTTGTTTAAGGTCACATTTCCCGGAGCTTGGGCCCGTTTCAGGTTTGTCGTCAGGGCACAGACAACAACGGTGTTGATGCGGCTCGCATTGAAAACATCATTTTGGATCACGACGTGGGGATGGCGATAGCCAGGCTCTGAGCCTTTGGGAGGACCCAGATTCACCCAGAAAATATCGCCTTGTTTAATTATCACGGTTTATCCTTTTCGAGCCCCTTCCGTTCATAATATTCTTTGGTTTTTGCACGGAGCAGCTTTTCTTCTGCAGTTGCCTCGTCCGCATAGACTGAATTTAAAGCGTCAAGCAGCTTATGGGCCTTTATTTTTCTTAAATATTCCTCGACGGCCGTACAAAATATCTGACTTCTTGAGGTTTTGTTTTCCCGGGCAAGTTTGTCCACCTCTTCGAAGATATGATCAGGGACGGAGATCGCTGTCTTCATACATATAGTATGACTAATGTTAATACTATTGTCAATACTTTTATTCATTTTTATGATTCTTCTTCCGTAAAATATAACGCTTGGGCTTATCTTTTATTCTCAAGAAAGGGGATCAGATCAGCGATATCGATACCAATATATTCGCCCTATCAAAGCTGCCAATGGCCGATCCTGTGGATTCTCTGGGGTATGAGGGCGAAAGTGAATTCCAAACTTTTTCCCATCGGAATGCCTATCAATAAAGAGAGGCAGGTCACATCATAGCGCTCGCTACTAGCATGCGTTCATCCGAATTCTTTAATTAAAATAAGCACAAGTTTCTCGACAAGAATTCACAAGATTTGCCGAATGAGAATTATTTTACCTAAAAATTAAAACAAAAAATGCTTGACAAAACGGAGTATTTGTTTTAAATTTTAGGTAAAATGAACATGAGAGGCTCAATATGAAACTATTATCCAGGCCCGAGGAGGTTTTCCTTCTGGCCATTTGGAAGCTCCAGGATAACGCTTATGCTGTGACCATCCGTGATCAAGTGAACAAGATCACGGGAAAAACCTGGTCATTCGGTGCCACTTTTGTGACGCTGGATCGTCTTGTCCAAAAACGGTATCTGTCCTCTTATCTGTCGGAGCCCACGCAGAAAAGAGGGGGCCGCAGCAAACGTATGTATCAACTTACCCGCGAAGGCATCAAAGCTCTGCTCGATATCAAAAAGCTTCAAGAGAGTATGTGGGATGACATTCCCAGGCTCTCCCTATCCGAGGCAAAAAAATGAGAAAAAAACTTCTCCCCGGACCTCCACGCTTCACAGAGTGCCTTCTTAAGCGGTTTTTTCCTGATGAGGGCATCTTTACCACTATCGGCAATCTGGAAGAGGTCTACAACAGCATAGCCGACGAAAGGGGTGTTGCAAAAGCCCGTCTTTGTTACAGGATTCAGGCTTTCAAATCTATCTTCGCCTATTTCAAAAATCAATTTCTGTGGAGTATTGTCATGTTTAAAAACTATCTGGTTTTTACCTCAAGGCTCATAAAAAGAGATAAGTTCCATTATTTTCTGAATTTTCTCGGGCTTTCCACGGGAATCGCCTGCTGTATCATCATCACGGTATTCCTAAAGAACGAATTGACCTATGACCAGCACCATGAGAATGCCGACCGAATCTACCGGATAAGCTCCAACTATGTCACCTCTGGCAAACCTCTGCTGTACGCTGTTACATCTCCTGCTCTCGGCCCCAGGCTCAAGGAGGAGTACCCGGAGATCGAAAATTTCGTGCGGATTTTTCCGCTGCCGGAAATGCTTTTCTGTTACGGTGACAAACGGCTTTACCAGGAGGGGCTTGTTTTGGCCGATCCGAGTATTCTTAAGGTATTCACCTATCCAATCCTGCAGGGAAACATGGAAACCTGCCTCAAAGATCCTGACAAGATCGTGCTGACCGAAACCCTCGCCAGAAAGTATTTCGACGATGACAATCCCTTGGGGAAAGTTATCCAGGTCGAAAACCAAGGCGACTTCATAGTCACAGGTGTGATAGAAGATCCTCCACGAAATTCTCATATTCCCATAGAAGGAATTATCTCTTACTCAACTTGGGATACAAACCAGCAAAGCCTGAGATGGTCGATGTACGAGGTTTTCGGTTACACCTATGTTCTTCTTCCTGGAAATTATGACCTGGCCGCCTTTTACGAAAAATTTCCCGCCTTTTATGAAAAATACTTCAAAGCCGATGAGGAATCTTACGGACAAGTCTACAAACCTATATTCCTGGAGCTGAAGGATATCCACTACAACACCTTCGGTTTCAGGGGTGAAATGCCACTGGGGAACAGATCTTATCTTTACACGTTTTTCTTCATCGGGATATTCATCCTTATCCTGGCGTGTGTCAATTATATGAACATGGCCACGGCCCGCTCTTCCACCCGCGTCCGCGAGATCGGGATGAAAAAGGTGCTAGGATCGGGAAAAAAGAACCTGATCTTCCAACTCCTCGGTGAATCCCTCTTGGTATCTTTTATGGCCATGGTATTCGCCTACGGGACGGTTCTGCTGTCCTTGACTGTGCTCAATCGGCGTCTGGGGTTCAACCTGGAGACAAGCATGTTATACGATCCCGTCATAATCGCAGCCGTTTTGGGGCTTTTTCTCCTCATCGGCATCCTATCCGGCATCTATCCCGCTCTTTATCTTTCTGCCATACGTTCGGTGACCGCCATTTCGGACGGATTCAGCTCTGGCAGGACAGGAGTGCGGATCAGGCGGATTTTGGTCACATCCCAGTTCGTGGTCTCTATAGGTGTTGTCATCATTATGCTGTTTATGAACCGCCAGGTCGAGTTCATGCGCCATCGGGACCTGGGCTTCAAGAAAGAAAATGTCGTATCCATCAGGCTACGGGATAATGATGTCATCCCAAAAATACCGGCCTTCAAACAGGACCTTATCCAGAACCCGGATATTATCTCGGTTGCCACGGCGATCGGACAGCCCGGCGCTCCCAACACAGGTCTGTATAAGTTTGAAGGCAGGAATGGCATGGAAGAGCACAATTTTTGGGTTCTCTGGGCCGGGTTCGACTTCGTTCAAACACTGGGAGCAGAGATCGCTGAAGGACGAGATTTCGATCCGAGCTTTTCCACCGATCGACAAAAAGGATTTATCGTCAATGAAACTCTGGTCCGGTTTATGGAATGGGATAACCCGATCGGCAAACACATTACCCAGGGCACCCATACGGATGGATATGTGATCGGTGTTGTGAAGGATTTTCATTTTACATCGCTTCACAACAAAATCGAGCCCATGCTCATCCGGATGATCACCAAACCCGAAGACAATATGCCAGGCAGGATACCAAGCCAAATAATGGTCAGATTGAAAGGCCAATCTTTGACCGGTACCATGAAATGGTTGGAGGAAAGATGGAACAAATTCAATCCCAATCGGCCCTTTACATTTTCTTTTCTGGATGAATCATTCGACCGGTTGTACGATGCTGACCGCAGGCAGAATCGCCTGGTCAAAATGTTCTCGTACATCTGCATAATCATCTCCCTCCTGGGGCTTCTGGGGCTTTCCTCCTTCACATCAATCAGAAGGACCAAGGAAGTGGCTTTGCGCAAGGTCATGGGTGCTTCGGCCGTACAGATCGTTTTGATCATGTTCCGGGAAATTTTTTTCCTGATTGTCGTTGCGATAGTGGTCGCCATACCTGTATCATTGCTGTTTATCGATATCTGGCTGGGGAAATTTGCTTACAGAACGGGGATAAGCCCGGTTCTTTTCGGGGCCGCGGCTTTCGGGGCCATCCTCGTTGCCTTTTTGACCGCCAGCTATCACAGCATCAAAGTAGCACACACCAATCCCGCCGACAACCTCCGGTATGAGTAAAGGGAGGATTTTTAATCCTAGACCCTCGAGGAACCCGAGGGAGAACAATACTATCGGCCTATCTCCAGCTTAAAATTATTTTAAAAACAGGACAACCTTTTGATCGGACTGAACGTCTGTATGTATATATGTTTTTAAAATAAAAATAAACGCTATGGAAATCTGATGTATGAGCTGACAAAACGCGAAGAACTTATCTTATTGGCGATCTTGAGGCTAGAAGGGAATGCCTATATCGTGACTTTGAGAAGGCATATCAAAGAAATTACCGGAAAGGCCATAAATTACGGCTCCCTCTGTAATACCCTATCAGCGCTTATCAGAAAAGGATACATCGAGTCCGGAGAAAGCGATCCGGTCCCCCGGCAGGGAGGCCGGAGAAAAGTGCTGTACTCCCTGACTGCTGAAGGCAAAAGGGCTTTGAAACGAGCGTACGAAATCCATAAGCTTGCCTGGGATGGATTGACAGAATCGATCGTCAAATTTGACTGAAGCGATGAAAAACGGAAAAAAATCTCCGCCACGGATCGCCAAATGGATCATCACCCGGTTATCTTATTATGAAAAGCAGCATGCCCTGGCCGAGGCCATCGAAGCAGACTATTTCGATATTCTAGCCAGGCATGGAGCTATCCTGTCCTGGATGTGGTACTGGTTCTGTACGGTGGGAACACTCTTCCAATATCTCAAATTATCTTTTTCATGGAGCATGGTCATGCTTAAAAACTACCTGAAAATCACCTTAAGGAATATGCGCAGGCATAAGGTGTACTCCTTCATCAATATTTCCGGGCTGGCGGTGAGCATGGCCTGCTGTATGATGATCCTGATGTATATCCGTTTCGAAACGAGTTACGACAACTATCACCGGGATGCGGATAGGGTTTACCGTCTCGGCATCGACATCGACACACCAGCCTTCAAAAGGACTTTTGCCCCTGTATCCTTTTTCGAGGCGCCCTATTTGAAGGAAAACTTTCCCCAGGTTGAGGCCGTTGCGCGCTTCCGGAGGTTTGGTAATGTTCTCGTTCGAAAGGGAGAGACGGTTTACTACGAAGACAATCTCATCCGGGCCGATAACGAGATCTTCGATGTCCTGTCTTTCCCTTTTATACAGGGGGATCCTGAAAAGGCACTCCTCCGGCCGGGGACCCTGGTGATCTCAGAATCCGCTGGACACAAGTATTTTGGAAATGAAAATCCGGTGGGCCAGACTATTCAAATCAGCGGGGATGATTTCATCATAACCGGAGTGATGGCCGATTCGCCGAAAAACACGAATCTGAAGTGCGGATTTATGGCCTCCATGCTCGAGAGCGAAGTCCCGGAATGGGCCAAAAGTCATTGGCATTTGAATGTATTCTATACCTATGTGAAATTCCGCCCCAGTATCGACGTTCAAGAACTGCTCCCGAAGATCGAAGCCGGCGCCAACGCACATAAGGATATCAAAGATGGAGATAAATACACGTATTTTCTCCAGCCCCTCAAAGACATTCATCTTTATTCCCATGTTTCCGGAGAACTGGAGCCTCCGGGAAATCCGACTTATCTCTTGATTTTCGGGGTGATCGCTGGGCTTATCTTGATCATCGCCAATATCAATTTCATCAACCTCTCCACGGCGAGGGCCGCCGCCAGAACCAAGGAGGTCGGCTTGAGGAAAATCGTGGGGGCTGTGCGTAAACAGTTGGTCGTCCAATTTCTGGGCGAGTCCATGCTGACCACTCTGCTGGCTGTTTTTCTGGCGTATCTTGTCGTTATCGTTTTTCTGCCTTTTTACAGCTACCTGACCGGCAGCCCCTACTCCTTGAAGGACCTAATGCGGTTCGACCTCCTGGTCGGCCTAGTAGGGATCGTCCTTTTTTCCGGTGTGATCGCCGGCAGCTATCCCGCATTTTTTCTTTCCGCCCTCAGGCCTATCGCCATTTTGAAGGGAAAGCACAGAGGCCGTTCTAAAGGGAACAGCCTGAGGAGGGCCATGGTCGTGGGGCAGTTTGTCGTCTCGTTCATCCTTATAGCAGCGACCATCGTTGTGACTCAACAGGTTCAGTATATGAAAAACAAAAGCCTCGGCTTTGAAAAGGAAAAGAAAATCGTCATCCCCGTCCGGCAGGGGGCAAGTATCAAAGATAATTATGAGACCGTCAAGGCAGAATTTCTGAGGCACTCCGGAATCACCGGGGCAGCCGTATCCTCGGGCGTTCCTGGACGGTTGGCTCATGGTGCCCACGTGCACCTGGTCAATGAGGCGGAGGACATGGGCCAGTGGATGTATTACTTGTTCGTGGATACGGACTTTTTACTTGAATACGGGATAACGCTTGCTGCAGGACGGCTTTTTCAGAAAGAACTGGTTAAGGATCAAGGATCCGCTTTCATGGTCAATGAAACGGCCGTTAGAAAGTTCGGATGGAGCGAATCGACGGAGGCCCTGGGAAAAACGATTTATTCAGGTTATGGCGGAGCTCAGGGGGAGATAATCGGTGTCGTTAATGACTTTCATTTCTTCGGCCTTCAGCAGGAAATCGGCCCCCTGATTATCGCCATCAGGCCGGATTATTACAATTATATAACCCTTGCCCTGTCCACCGAGAATATCGGGCAGACGCTTTCATCGGTCAAAAACACCTGGGAGAGCGTATTTCCCGGCATTCCCTTCGATTACTTTTTTCTCGATACCTATTTCGACAGGTTTTATCGTCAGGAGGAAAGAGTAATCACCCTGGTCAGATGGTTCGGTATTCTTGCCGTATCTATCGCGTGTTTGGGAATCCTCGGGTTGACGGCCCACACCACACAAAGGAGAACCAAAGAGATCGGAATAAGAAAGGTGATCGGGGCGTCCACCACAAGGATTGCCGGGCTGCTGACAGGAGAATTCGTCAAATGGATTGTGTTTGCCAACCTCATTGCTTTGCCGGCGGCGTATTATATTTTAAATAAATGGCTTGCGGATTTTGCTTACCGGATGGGATTCTCGGTTTGGTTTCTACTGATCCCCAGCATTTTTATATTGGGCCTTGCCGCCCTCACGGTAAGCTATCACACCATCAAGGCCGCCACGGCCAACCCGGTCGATTCCCTGCGGTACGAATGAGAGAATTTGCCCTATCCTGAATCATCAGGTCGAACAAATCTTTGGCCCTGCATTCATCGGTTACCGGATAGGCATCTAGCAATTTCCTGTAGGAATCGCCGGTGGACTCATCTAAGCCCAGTTCGAGAAAAATGAGATTCATTTTTCCTTCCACAAGGAAGACATTGCGATTTCCCTGATAAAAATCCCAGCAGATACCGGTTTTATCGAGGTCTATCAGTGTTCTGAATTCATTCCGCCGGATGATCTCTGGCTCGAACTTGTCCGGCCGAACCTGCATGATGACGTTTTGGGAAGGCCCCCAGGAGAGAGTTTCCTTGTCGAACCGGCTGAAATCGCTGAAATAGTAAGTGAGGCCGCCTTTTTCATCCTGGTGAATCCCTGTAAATACACCGACGATGATTTCATTTGCGCGGTCGTATGACTTCCGCATTTCCTCTTTCATCGACCGGTGGAAAGGTTTCATAACGAATCCGGACGGAGGGGGAGGAGGCTTTACGGGCTCAGGCTCAGGAAGGGCCTTGGGACGCGGAGCACAATTCGTCGTCAACACCGCAGCCAGTGCGGTGAGGCACATATACCTTGCTATTTTTTTCAACATGTCATTCATTTCCGCGTCTCTCATGACTTCACATCTTAACAGGATTGTGTATTCTATGAAGATTCAGTTTAGTGGAATTCATGCCTGAAGTCCACTTTTTTGGATTTCTCCATTAACCATTTCCATTGATTTTATCGGCTATCCTTTTTATGGGACAACCGGTATTTAACAAACTCTTTGCAAACCTTTGACAACTCCATAACAACTTTTCTCCTTGTTCCGCTTAATTTATCCAATGAGGAGCAGGTAAGGAGAATCAAAATGAGAAAAATAATGACGTTGACGGGTAACGCGGCAGAGAACTTTTTTTATGCTCGATGTGCATTGGGCATAGCTTTCTTCGATGAAGGAACGGCCGGTCGATACTATTCAGCCAGACAAAAAGATTGGAAAGAATTTGGTCCAGATAGCACAAAATTGCTGCGCCATGAACTATATCCGGTATTGATCACCGAATACAGGCTCGACGGGAAAATTCCAAGCTCAGGAGGAGAAACGGAAATGATTATGATGGATGTAACTGGGGATATGATGTGAGCTTGCCGGAAGGGTCTATACCATGAGAAAAAGTTTTATTCGATCAGCATGAATTTTGGATTTTTTTAACAATAAATGGGAGAGAAAGTAAGAGGATGAGAAGATCAAGTGAGTTGACAGAAATAATCAGAAACGGTTACTCTTGAATTGCCAAAATGAAGGAATCCTTCATGAAATTCATCAGGATTCGAGGCGCGACCTTAAGTGACACCAGATGGCAAATATCTTTTTTTCACGAGCAATAGGGAAGAGAGTCAGGATGGGGAAGGCATTTACTGGGTGGATGCGAAAGTGATTGAGTCACTAGGCGGAGAAGAGATCAAGTGAAACTCAGAACTCTAGGGCTTATATTCATTATATTAGGCTTGATAGGCTGTGCCTCTTTACCGCACGATGAACCGATCGGTATCTATCAGAGGACACAATCCTTTAAAAATCATTCTTTTGATGAAACATGGTCAGCGGCTTTGAGATCTGTGGGGGAAGTCGATTTTGTTGTCAGGAATGCCGCGAAAGGAGTCGGTCTTATCAAAGCAGTGGCGAAAACGAATCCTGATCCCGATCATTTGCCTCCGGTCATGAATGTCGTCATCAGGGAGGAAAACGGCAGGATCGATGTGAATTTCCACCTCGAGCTGCCGGGTCAAATAAACGATACAGGAAGAAGAAAGGCCTACGCCGACCTGTTCTTCAGGGTCTTGAAGAAAAATCTAAGATAAAATAAGCAGTCAGAATCATCATGAGCCTCATTTCAATTTTCCGAAAAGGTGCCAAAGTATCCAGTACCTATTTATCGCCTCCATTATTTTCTTTGACGTAGGTGTCGAAGAATGCGAGCCAGCGGGCCCACATGTCCAAAAGAGTTTCTTTACATCGGGGTCCGTGTGATTCGAAGGGGTAGATGTAAAGCACGGCGTTTTTCTCCAACCCGGTGAGGGCTTGGATCATCCTCTCCGACTGAATCAGGAAGGTTCCGGTGTTGTTGTCTTCAGCTCCATGGTACATGAGCAGGGGGGTGTCGATGTGATCGGCCTCGAAGAAGGGCGACATCTCGATGTAGATATCCTGCGCCTCCCAGATGAAACGGCGCTCCCTCTGAAAGGTCATAGGGGTCAGGGTCCGGTTATAGGCCCCGTCTCCGGCGATTCCTGCCTTGAAGAAAGGACTGTGTGCCAGTATGTTGGCCGTGGCAAAGGCGCCGTAGCTGTGCCCGCCGTGTCCCAGACGGTCGACGTCCACGTATCCCAGCTCGTCCACTTTGCGGATGGCCGCGTACATGGAGTCGACAAGATGGGCCACGTAGTTATTGTTGTAGCTGTCGCCTTTGCCGATGATGGGGATGTCCGGTTCGACTACGGCATAGCCTTGAGAGAGCCAGATATCGGAGGCACTGCGCTTGTTGAGACGGGGAAACTGGTTATGGTTATGGCTTCGGATAGCCGATCTTTGGTAGTCTTTGGCAGAGGTGTACTCCCGGGGATAGGTCCAGAAGATGGCCGGAACGTTGTTTCCCGGTTGGAAATCGGAGGGCAAAGAGATATTACCTTGGATTTTGAGCCCATCACGGCGGGTGAACTCGAAATACTCCCGCTTGCAGCCTGCAAACTCGGGGAAGGGATTCTTGTTATTCGTGAGTTTTGTCAGGGATCCGTCTTTTTTCCAGAGAAAACTGTCTGGAAAAACCGTGGGGGATTCCCGGCTGATGATCAGCGCGTTCAGGTCCCCGTCCATCGGGACTAGGGGATGCTCGTACAGGTCGGCCGAACCCTCGAAGACCCTCTCTTTTTCACCTGTCAGGATGGCGATTCTGTCTATAAAGGGCTTCAGCCTGAAGTCCTCCTGGTAGCCGTTTCCCTCAAGATAGACGTGCTCTGCTCCGCTCGATGTGAGCGCATAGACAATTCCGTTGCTCGTGTTCTGTGTCATGACATCTCCAGGGAATTTGAGCGGATCTTCTGTTTCGACGTCCTTGAGGAGGACGATTTTCCGGGGCGGGGATTCTCTAAGGTCGAAGGCGGCGATGTCCGTTCCAGTTTGGCAGTCCTCGCCCCGGCCCCTGAGCCGGGCGAACACGAACCGGCCCTCGCTTTCGTATGAGACCTGACTGAAACGCTTCTGGCTGGTGATGAGAGTTTGGGCCTGACCCATATCGAAGGGAGGTGTCAGCAGCATCAGGCGGTCTTTCCTTTCTTCTCTTTCTTCCTCCCGATCAGCCTCTTCTTTGTCTTTTTCCTTTTCGGGCCTGGGCTCCCGCCACAGAAAAGAGAGACCTTTGCCATCCGGCCGCCAGGCGACATCCCGGGGCATGTCGGCGGAGGGGTCCCGGCCGTCTCTTCTGGCGTCGGCTTCTTGCAGGGGAGTCTTTCGGATGGTGGAAAGAACTTTGCCTTCCATGTCCATGACCTGGAGTTCCTGGGGAAAACTGCGGTAGCTGACGATATAGGAGAATGGCTCGGTCAGCTTCTCCGTCAGGATGTATTTCCCGTCCGGACTGAGGGATATGTTCATGTACATGGCGGGCTCTCCGAGCAGGCGGGGTGGCTTGCCGGGAAACAGTTCTGCCAGCTGTGAGGTGGTGTAGTAGCGGAAGAGCTCTTTGTCATGGACCGTGCGCAAAAGAAAGGGGTAGGTCGGTGTGGGTGCGGCCTTTTCACGGGTGTGACGGATGATAGGAGAGGATGGTATAGTGTTTTTTTTCGGCTCTTCGCCCCTGTTGTTGGGGACCAAAAGTGTGATGACCGACCCGTCCGAAGTCCACTGGAGCATCGAGGAGGCTCTTCCGCCGCGGCGGTAGCGGCTGCTTGCGCCCAAGGTGGCCATTACATAAGCCCGGCATAAGGGGCCGGCTTTTCCGGTTTCGACATCGGCTGTCCACACCTGCGTACCCTTGGGAAGATGGGCCAGGAAGGCGATCTTTTTTCCGTCCGGCGACCAGGTCATATCGCTGATGAAAGCGTCATCGGGCAGGTCGACCATCCAACTTTTTTTTGTCTCGAGAGAGAAGATCTTTAGCTCTTTGGTCCCGGAGGTGGACAGCCGCCATTCCCGGTTTACATCCGGGCAGAACTCGAGCATGGCCAGTCTGTAAGTTTTCTGGATCATTAACTTCAGGGAGGAAAATTCCGCATCGATGGGAATCATAAAGTGTTCCTTATCCGGGCTCAGAGTGTCCAGGGTATCAAAGTGACTCGACCTGCTGAGGATATCTTGAACGAGATCAGAAGGAAGAAGGTAACCCTCCTTGTAAAGATTTTCCTGGTCCGCTTGAGCGGAGAAAGAAAACAGAACCAGGATAGCGAGAAATAACGAGACTTTGCTCAGTGAAGCATTTTTAGATGAAAATTTCATGAACATCTCCTTTGTGGCTATTTGGGCATCATGTCTCGATGCTTTTGTCCGTCAAACTTACACCATTCAACGCGCCTCAGTCAACAAAAACCGGGAATGAAGAATAGGGGACGCTCCTTAAGGTACCCCCCTATTCAATCAAAAATGGAGAAAAGAGACTCTGAACCATTTTTGCTTTTCCCTTAAAGTCTATCTCGATCAGGAAGAATTTCCACACATCGGATCAGGAAAGCAGGAAAACGGGGGATTGGGAATAGATACATAAATAAGAAGAATTGCTAAGTTCGGGATTGAAGAGAGGCGGGAAATTCGACCTCAAATTCAAGGTAAGAAGATAATCGAAATTTTTACCGAGGGTTTAGCTTTACAAAACCATACCGCTTGACGTAATAATAACCGTCTTCATCCTCCTCTATAGTGTAGAGTTTGCCCTTGTTCAAAAGGAAATTACGGGCTCTCAATGGTATCCTGGCTAGATATTTACCCTCAGCATCGAACAGATCGAGAATTTTCCTTTCTCCATCTTCTGCTCTCTCATAAGTCTGGACAAGGAGGCTCCCATCTGCATCGCAGACAAAATTATGAAAGGCAGGAAAATGTTCGGGGAATATAAAAGTATAATCCGAGGGAGGAGGATTCCCATCGAACCATTCATCCAATAATCTTTCTTTATCCTCGTTTGTCATTTCTTTTTGTTCGTGATCGGCCGTGATTTTTTTAACCAGTTCTCCCTCAGAAGTCAGGATATGGAATTCGTATTTTCTTTTATCTCCCCAAATAATGTTATCTTCTTGGGTAAAGCCCCAACTGAGTGGATTATAACTCCAGCGCATCTCCCAATAATGCACTTTAGGCATTCTGGTTTCCAGCGGGCTGATGGCCAGCGTCACAATCGGATTCATTTCCGGATCGAACATTTTAAGGCTTCTTTTTTGTTCCTCACCCGTATCCGTCCGGATGCCTTCACATGCGATTATGTTGCCCTTGGAATTAACGAAAGGCCCCCGAATGGAACTTGTATTGAATCTCCTGAGAAATTTGCCCTCCAATGTGAAAAAATGGAGGAATACACGCGCCTGAATCACGATTTCTTCCTGGGGCAAAACCTGGATGGCAGCAGGAAACATCAATTCCCCGGGCCCCTCTCCTTTTCTGCCGATGGTTCTCACCGGATTCCCGGTTTTCTCGAACACCCTGATATGGCATGCTCTTGTGTCAGAGACATAGATGTTTTCTTCATCGTCCACGGCAAGATAACTTATCAACTCAAATGGGTCGGTATCTTCCTCACCCTTACCGATAGTCAGCTCTTCCTCGAGCCGGAATTCCTCTTCTCCATAAATCGGCTCACCAGGGTTTTTAACGACCGTGACCCCATCTATTTCTTCAATGGTCCCCTGCCAAGTGGTGGTTTGCTTTTGACATGAGATAGATAGGAGCAGGATCGAGCAATACGATAAGCTTAAAAAAAGCCTTGATCGCAAATTCATCATCCTTTCCTTTCGTTCATTTGGCGATTTATTGTGATGTGCCCTGGGCGCTACTTATCGCTTTTAAAAGTTTCATATATCTCATGTCTCTGATTGATCGAAAGCCCATTGACCTTTTGAACCTTGTCACCGATCCACCGTACCTTCACATCCACAGTTCCCGTATAACCGCCGAGGCCGACGTGGATGACCTGGTCGTCACAGTTTGAGGATCCACGCATTCCAGCTACCTCACTCACATATCGCCTGTTACCTGCCTTCACCGTAACTCTTGCCCCGTAAGCCATGGTGTTGACAGAATTGCCACCGTGCAACTTGATCTGAATCCAGTTGGCTGTCTCTGGGATTATTCCATTATTGATCAATTTGTTCTCATAAAGAAGCATTCCCCTGTTGCCGTCGAACACAAACCAGTCGAGGTCGCCATCATTATCGAAATCACCTGATGCCTGGCCTACAGCATTGCAGGCAAAGGCTCCTGTGCGGAACGTGACTTCTTTAAAACTTCCATCTCCAACGCCTTCGTATAACTGGTTAGCATAGACTCTGTAATAACCGATGATGGATAGATCCAGATGGCCGTCGTTGTTGAAATCTGCGAGCATCGGATCCCCGATCGTTTCGCGGAATACCAAGCCCGAATTAAACGTGTTATCTTCGAAGGCGCTGCCAGTGTTCAGGTACACACGGGAGATGTCTGAATATCCTAAAAAAACCAGTACCGGGTGCGCTAAATTCGCACATACGAAATCGAGAAATCCGTCACCATTGAGGTCTCCCCACACACTGCCCCCCGAATGTCCCCATCCTTCGACACTTCTTTCTATTCTGTCTGATATTTCTGCTTGTTTCTTGTTTCCAAACTGAGGTGAAGCTGCACACTGAAAAAAATATGGAGGATTCTCTTCTGTAATATTGTGCCACAGCGTGTTGCGGTTATGACGATAGTTGGAAATGTAAAGATCAGTGCGGCCATCGTTATCATAGTCGACCGGGCTTACTCCCATAGCGCACAGCATTGCATCTTCACCCGAAAAGCCCCAGACCTCCGTGACATCTTCGAAACTCCCATCTCCTTGATTGTGAAGGACGACATCCTGCATGCCTTCGGCCAATTTTTGGGGATTTTCATAGCCGGCCAAGTAAACATCAATACGACCGTCACCGTCACCATCAAAAAGGCCGATTCCTGCGGCGTTTTCAGCTATCGTGTTTGATGCATAAAGAACAGGCTTGAATATTCGCGATTCTGTCTGCAACAATACGTCGAATTTATGAGGACCTGCTGTGATTATATCCACCAAACCGTCATTGTTGACATCAACGAAAGCGCCGCACTGGCCCTCGATATCGACCACCCATTCTTTGTCAACGCGCCTGAACTTGCCGCTGCCATCAAGATTTCGCCAGAGCCCTTGGTTGGGTAGAAGCACATCCACATAGCCATCTCTATCGAAGTCTCCAAGAGCGATTCGGTTATAGAGATCGCTAAAGGGGGTTCTGAGAGCACATTTTTCAAGTCCCGTGTTTTCGACTAGCTGGAAGCAGATGTTTGTTTGGGGCTGGTTTTCAAGAAACGGGTTAGACTCCTCATCAGCCGCAAGGCCACATTCCACCAAACAGTAGGCCAGCAAAGCATAGGCCCTATCAGTCATCATTTGTAGAATTTGAGACTCGCTTGCAGGAACGTTTAAATGGATGTCCATCACCTCCTTTTCTGAAGAGGAGAGTGCCCAGTCGTAATGCTTCTGGGCCATTTCGACGGCTTTGAGCCTATCTTCCTGGTTTTCTGAGGAAATGAATCCGAAAGTGAAATACCAGTATGCCCAGAAACGGCTTCTATGGGACATTCGCTTATCTGCTGATAACTTCGAGGTATCGAACACATACGGCTCTTTCCACGATGATTCCACGAATTCTTTCGACTTATCCCAGAGTTCGAGGGCTTTCTCTCGTTGTCCAATGTTCATCAGCGCAATGAAATAAAGGCCGCGGATATGGTGTTCAAACAAGGTTCCGGAGACATAATCCTCCAGGGGGTCAAGCAGCTTGATCCATTCCTTGCCTTCGATCGGGCCCTCATGATATGGATCGATGTTAGAAAGCACAAGCCGTGCAATTTCGTTGACAGGAAGCGTCTCGGGATCGGCACCGCACTCGATCAACTCTTCGAACAGCCTTACGGCCTCATGCGGCTTTGACTTTATTAGAGCATAATTCAATTTGGATTTCAGTACCTCGATATCCTCTTTAGGCTTGTGGCCGCATGAAGGGGATACAATACAAATCAAAGAAATAACGAAAATCGTCGACAAAGCCTTCTCTTTCATGCTGATCCCGATGAAGTAATTTGTTATCTTTATATCATGCATAGCTGACGAGGTCAAAAGGGGCTTGAACTTTTATCATATTAGAAATGATTGCATACACGTTGACTTATTGAATTCATAGAGATTGACAGGAATAGGCCGTTTGGACCGAGAGGAGGAAGGTCACGACGGCAGAGAGAATTTCAATGCCTTTTTTTTTCGTCGTTTGTTGCTTATCCTTAGCCGAAAGAAAAGATAAGTTAATTATTGCCTGGATTATTCAGCCAAATCCCTTTTGGTTCCCATCATCGTCCGTCGGGGATAAAAAAGGCAATCGTCTTTTCAACACATATCATATGTGCGCTTTGATCGTGAATTCTTTCACTCTCCTTAATAGCTCAACCCTGTCGAAAGGCTTTCCCATAAGATAAACACCTTCCCTCGAACTGCTGCATTTTTCTTCTTCTTTTTTTATGAGGGAAGATAAAAATATGATAGGAATTTTCTTGGTTGAGGGGTCCTTTTTTAAAACGTTGGCCACCTCCCCTCCATCCATATCGGGCATAACGATATCCAGGATGATCAAATCGGGAAGGTCTTTTTTTGCGACCTCTATAGCCTCGAATCCTCCTGTCGCTTGAATGATGGAATACTCGTTGTTATCGAAGATTTTTCTGAGCATTTGAAGATTGACGAAATCGTCATCCACAATGAGTATTTTTTTCTGTTTCATGAAGGTCTCATTCTTTGAGGTCCCTCATAATTAAATTTTGGATTAATTCAAGCAAAAATCAACATTTTGAAAAAAAATGTCACATAATGTCCTATTATGTCATATTATGTCACTTTCGTTTTGGTCAAATAGAGGGTATCGTTATATTCAGAAAGGTAACTTCCGGTATGAGGAACCCTGGACAAAACATCGCATTTGACAAAATTTTAGCAAATTATGATAATATTCGTGCGCACCAGGGGCCTCCGATGAAAGAGAATGAAATTCTCCAGTCATGGAAGGAAATTTCCAGGTACCTGTACAGAGACATAAGGACATGTCATAGGTGGGAACGCGATTTTGGCCTGCCCATCCACCGCATAGATGAAAATTCGCCACGTTCCAAGGTCTTCGCTTATAAATCGGAAATCGATCAATGGATGAAGGAGAGAGGTAACAACAGCAATCATTTAGACAAGGGCACCTGGGGAAAAAAAGGGTTGATTATCGGGTTGATGGCAGGCTTTATCCTGCTATCCCTATTTTTGGGCTATCTCTATTTTTTAAAAGGAACACCCGGGTTGCTTCCGGGCGAGCCTACCCTGGCCGTTCTTCCCTTTGAAAACCTCAATTCGTCGGAGTACGAAGAGTATCTTTCGGAGGGGCTGACCAACGAAATTACGAACAGCCTTATCCGGTTGAACAGAATTAAGGTGATACCGGCGGCCGAAGATGGTCCTTACGAGCACACGCCTGATAACCTCTCGAAAATTCACAGGGATTTGAAGGTGGATTATTTTCTTCTCGGAAAGATAGAAAAGAGCGAGAAAGATATCCGGATAATCATGAGCCTGGTCAGGGGGGAGGATAAAAAGAATATCTGGACTGAGGAGTTCGCCAGCGATCTGGAGGGCATATTCTCTATCGAGGAGGACATCTGTCATAAAATCCACGAAAGACTGAGCATTGAACTGGACGACGGCTCTCTGATTAGAGCTAGCAGCGGCAGCACTAAGAATTACGGGGCTTATGATGCCTATCTAAAGGGTAACTTTGTCCTGAACAGGATTGTGGAGCAGGATGATGACCCCTGGAAGCTCTACCACCAGGGAAAATATTATTTGGGGAGATTTACACCTGATGCAAATGAGATGGCCATCAGCCTGTTCACTCAAGCCACCGAAATGGATAACCACTATGCTTTGGCCTATATCGGGTTGGCTCAGTGCTATGCTCACAATGTAAATTTTGAGTGGGATTCTAAAATCGAATGGTTGGACAAAGCGAAAGCCCTGCTGAAAAATGCGCAGCAGATTTCGCCCGATCTTCCCGAATATTACAGCACCCTCATCGAGATAAATCTTTTGAAGCAGGATTGTTTCGATGAAGGGGATCTGGAAACAACCCTCAATCTGGCGCAAGAAGCCGTTCAAAAATACCCGAATCACGCGCAGTTGAATTCCATCACCGGGTTTTGTTATTCGGCGAGATTCGCCGAGAAGGGGGATGAGGCTGATTTCGAAAGGGCTCTGGAATATAAACAAAGAGCGTTCTTGCTGAATCCTTCTGGTGTCAACAATGTCAGATTTGCCGAACTTCTGATGCTGAAGAAGGATTTTTATAAAGCCAGAGAAGTCTGTCAGCTCATCGAAGAATCGAGTTCTTCCTTGTATTCAAAAGCCATGCTGGGGGAAATTTACTACTATTCTGGTGAACTGGATAAGAGTGAAGATGTTTTTCGTCAGTTCGAGTTTCCGATGAACTTCAAAATCTATTCGATGTTTTTTTTGGCGATGATCGCTGCCCAAAAGGGTGAGGCGGAGAGTGCCCTCGAACTGGCCCAAAAAATAGAGACTATAAAACCTCTAGATTATGGTATGTACGAGGATGAATTCAAACTGGCCTCGATATACTTTGGAATGGGGGAAAAAGAGCTGGGATATGGACATCTTGAGTCCTTCTTCTCCGATGAGCACATTATAAGAGAAAAATATTTCAAATTGAAATACCTGGAGATCGATCGGAATTTCGAACCTGTAAGAAATGAAGAGAGATTCCAAAAAATCATCAAGGGAGAGTGAAATGGCCGAAAGCAAAAGGATTGCTGTCACTCCGAACGTCAAAAAATGCCTGGAAGTCTTGAGGGGTGCTGTAAAAAAATTGCCCGAGGGGAATCTGAAAAAAGATGCAGAAGGGGCGATCAGCTATTTAAACCGCACGTTCCAGGGAAAGCCGCAGCCGGGAAAAGGCAGTATTTGTCCTGGTGGAGGAAGATTCATCAAAGTTTAAGTATCGATAATTCAATAACTTATTTTTTTCTTATTTCTAGCCTTTTGACCGAATGAATCTCCAGAGCCTTACCCTCGTGGTGACCGAAGACTGCAATTTCGACTGCACCTACTGCTATAAAGAGAAAAGAAAAGAGAACATGACGTTCGCTACAGCCCGGAAGGCGCTGGTTTTTTTTTGCCTCATCTGAGCAGCCCTTTCCACCTCAATTTCTATGGGGGAGAACCCCTTCTCTGCTTCGACCTGATCCAGCAGATAGTTTCATTTCTCGATGAAAAAAATAGGGAACCTCAAAAAACCGTCCTTTTTTCTGTCACCACCAATGGGAGTTTAATCACCGAAGATATCCTTCGAACTCTCTCCGGTCACAGGTTTTCCATCATATTCAGTTTCGACGGCCTGGCCCAGGATGTCCAACGAAAGCCGGGAACTTTGAAAAAGGCCGTGGATGCTATCCGAAAAATCCAGAAATATCCCCGGATTCATCTGGAGGTCAACAGTGTCTTCACGCCGGAGACCGTCGGTTGTCTATCGGAATCCATGGACTTTATCATGAACCTGGGTATTGCTGACATCAATCTATCCCTCTCTTATATCCAGCCTTGGAATCGAAACTCCCTTGCAAAGCTAGATGACGAAATGACAAAACTGAGAAAGATTCTTGTCGCTCTTTATAGAAAATCCGGACAGATTCCGGTCATTAGTTTCAGGGAAGAAGAGAAAGGATTTTTCTATTGTGCCGGCGGTCAGGACAGGCTGGCCGTCACTTCAGATGGACAAATCTGGGGTTGTGATCTTTTCGCCGATCATCTCAGGGGAAAAGAACGCTCTCCTGAGTACCATGAATTTTTTTTCGGGGATTTGGATACCTTCACCAGGGAATACCAAAAAACCTTTCTCCGTATTTCCAGCCATTATGCCCGGCTGGCCATGGACAATTACGAAACCCCCCAAAGAAAATGCCTTTTCTGTGAGAACTTGGAGCAATGCACCGTCTGTCCCGTTTCAGCGGCCTTCTCCGGATGCCCTTTCGGTAATATCCCCCCTTATGTTTGCGAGGTTCAAAAGATTAAAATCAGAGAACGGAAAAAATTCCGGGAGGAAGCGAGGTGAGAATCCCTTCTCACGATTTTTCTACTCTTGTTCTGATCGATCCGTCATAGCCGGAATCCCTGTGCCTTGACATGGATTGTCAATTCAGATATTTGTGTATTAACTTCGATTATTCATAAATGGCGGGGAGATAGAATATTGTTCTCCTTGGAACACAAAGGAGTTTAAGATGAAGAGGCTCTTGGCTTCGATAATATTGTTGGTGCTGATTCCGGCGTTTGGATGCATGGGAAATTAAGAGAAATCCGAGGTTATTATGAGCGAAGGACTCGTGACGGCTGAAGAAGGGATGGAACTACGGTGTAAAACAATAGGGAGCGGTCCAGACACGATCATCATTCCGGCGGCCATCTATATGGAATATGAATTCGAAAGGCTGGCAAGCGAGAGCCGCACCCTCATTTTTTACGATATGCGGGGGAGAGGAAGGTCGAGCAAAGTCGCAGATGCCTCGCGAATCAGCATGGACACCGAGGTTGCTGACCTGGAGGCCGTTCGGCGGCATTTCGGGAAGGAAAAGTTTTCGCTGATAGGCTGGTCCTATTTGGGAGGGCTGGTCGTTCTTTATGCTCGCCAGTATCCTGAACATGTAGACCGAGTGGTCCAAGTAGGCCCCATCTCCCCGACATATGAAATTTTTGCCGAGACTTCAACGACTCCCATAGACAACGAAGGTGAGGTCCAGTTGGCAAAGATGCAGGCGGAAGGGCTAGCACAATCCGATCCGGAAAAGTACTGCTCTGAATTCTGGAAAATCTACATGAGAAGAGTTTTTTACGATCCTGCAAAAATTGAGCTGTTCCGCAGCGACAAATGCCAATGCGAGAACGAGATGCCTGACAATGTCAATTTTCAGCTGTCGGCGATCATCGCTTCGCTGGGGAAATGGGATTGGCGGGAGAAGGTGCGATCCCTCCAGGTGCCGGTGCTCACCATCCAGGGGAATCATGACACATTGCCCATGGAGGGTGCGCGCGTATGGGCGTCGTCGCTGCAAAATGCCAGGCTTTTGATCGTCCGGAAAGCCGGACATCTTCCTTTTGTGGAGCAGCCGGATGTGTTTTATCCAGCTGTGGAGACTTTTCTTAGAGGTGAGTGGCCGGGAAACGCCGAGGTTTTAGGCGCTCCCACAAGATAGTTATGTATCAGCATCAACACTATCATCGATTTGATCTTTTTTTATAAGGAATTCTGTTTTATCTCGAAACATTTCCAAGGATTTGTTCCGTATTCCGACCTTGTCATCGCTGTTGTTTGAGCCTGAGCAGCGGCAGGTTCTCCCCTTGGTTTTGATAAAGTTCGAGCCTTTGAGGGGGAACCGACCAGGTGAAAAAGCACCCGTTCTCCCAGTCGATGTATATGGGAGCGGGACGCATCCGGCGGGGATCGACGTCGAGGTCTTGAATGATCAGGTTCGCAAGATGGGTGATTTTTGTGCGTTGGCCGGTCCATTTGGAAACAGCGATGCCCCGGCAGTTCAGAATCCGGTCGATGATGCTTTCGTCCAGTGTCGAGGCGACATCCGTGAGGGTGGCAAAGCCGTTCTTAGCGCCTGTGGACGATCCGTCGAGAGAGAGGACGGAATAACCTTCCCGGTAACTGGTTTGGTTGATGATCTTGGTCATTCCAGTCAGGACCAAGTCCTGCCTCTTTCTTAGCTCTTCTAGCGGGGGATAAAACACCGGTTCGGGAAAAGGAGAGCCTGCGCGGGAGGCGAGGGCTTCGAAAGTTTCTGAGTAGCGGCCGGAGGGATTCCAAACCATCCAGCTTTGGATACTGCTATCAGAAACCCCTTGAAGCTGGGCTTCGATCTCTTGGGGAGTATACCAGAATCCCTGGATCCAGGGTCGGATTTCCTTGCCTGTGCGTTTCTTCATTTCTTCCAGGCTGGACTTCATGATTTTATAGGGATATAACGCCGGATTTTTCAGATTGAGGAAATTTTCTGGAAAATGGGAAGGATAAAACATGGGACAGATCACGTCCACATACGGGGTGATTTGTTCCAGCACTTGGCCGACGCCGAAGTCGTCGGTTTTCCAGGCGGTCATCCCGAAGACGTCTACCGAGAGGACGATGCCTGTAGTTTTCAGCTGGGAATGGGCATAGGCGAGAAATTCACCGATACATTCCTGTGGAGATAGGTCCTCGAGCTTGACCGGGTATTCGAGGGTAGCGAGGTTTCCATCGGAAGGAAACCGGACGTAGTCGAGTTGTATCTCGTCAACGCCCAGTTCTATCAATTCAAGGCAGAGGGCTGTGGTGTAGTTCCAGACCCTTCGATCGTAGGGATTGGCCCAGTGAAGGCCCTTGTGGTCGGCCCAAAGCTTCCCTGTCTCCGAGTCCATGACACCCATTTCAGGATGATTGTCAACCAAAAGGCTGTCCTGAAATACATCGATTTTGACGGCGACCCAGATGTCTTGCTGCTTAAGGGTTCGGACGACGGTTTCGAGGGGTGCATGGAGGACGGAGGCTCCCATTTCTTTGGCCAGGGGGTCGTTCGATTCCCAGAATAGCCGGCCGAATGGATCTTTGGCATGCAGAACAGCCAAATTCAGGTCTGCGGTTTTCATGTAGTGAACGATCCCTTCGAAGCTCCTTCCGTAGAGACGGGCAGAAGGGAAGTAGATACCAGTAAGGCTTTCGGTCTTAGTATCCGATGGAGCGGTAGAGGAAGAATAAATATGAGTTGACGAACCAGCTACGGAAGGGATGAAAAAGGCGAGAAACAGAACCGGAACAAGTGGGATTAGGATATTTCTAAAAATCCCTGTGATGAAGAATTTTGTGAGGCTGTTGATCCAGGTGTGGATTTGCCTGCTTAGATTGTCGAAGTTAGGGCCTGAGGAGTGGCTCAAGCTATGGTTTTGGACGCTGGGGATAGCTTGCCGAATTTTCGAAAAATAGGCCATTTTTCTTCCTGAAACCGCCGATGCGGTTCGTCCCGTCATCGCGGGCAATAGTTTTGTCGTTTTTCCCTGGAAATAATTGGTGACAAGATACTAGGGCACCACTTGATTTTCATGAAAGATGAGGAAAAGAAAGTAAAATAAAGGGGATAGAAGGGAACGGTTTTTTTTTATGAGGTCGGCCTAGAAATAATACGTTTAATCCGCAGCATCCTTATGAACCAAATTTCATATGCTTTTTTAGAGGAGTGTTTTGAACCGTCCCCTTTTCGCTAAAAAAGCTTGATATACCTAGAATTTCTAGGTATAATACCTAAGTATTCTAGGTAAGTGAGGACATGATGGTATCGAAAAACTTGATGGCCGCTTCGACCAAACCTTTGATCCTGGCCATTTTGGCCAGAGGGGAAATCTATGGGTATCAGATCATCCAAAATGTCATCGATCTATCAGGGGGGACACTGGAGTGGTCCGAAGGAATGCTTTACCCTGTCCTTCACCGGATGGAGAAGGAAAATCTCATCCGTTCCCAATGGAGGATTACCGGTAACGGGCGAAGACGCAAGTATTATAGGATTACCGAATTGGGAAAAAGAGAGCTGGAGAAAGAAAAAAGGCAGTGGTTGGGAGTCCATAAGCTTCTTACCAGGTTATGGGAACCTGTCCCGGGCTTAGAATAAAACGATTTGGCGTAAATACAGGAGAGAAACATGTTTGACCTTGAACAAGCCATTAAGGATTGGCGGAAGTCCCTCAACAAAGACAGAGCCCTCGAGGACGGCTACAAGGAAGAGTTGGAAAACCATCTCAGAGACAAGATCGATTATCTCACGAGCCGCGGTTCCCCGGTGAGAGAGGCCTTCGAGGAGGCTGTCGAAAAAATAGGAGAAACCGGCGACATCGGAGAAGATTATTACAAAACGGACACACGTCATGCGGATGGTCGTCCTCCCTGGAAAAAGGGCCATTGGATACCGCCCCTATTTTATAACTATTTCAAGGTCGGCCTGAGAAAAATCAAAAGACAGAAAATCTATTCGTTGATCAATATCGTCGGCTTGGCGGTGGGACTAGCCTGCTGCGCGGTGATCATTCTTTATGTCAAAAATGAGCTCTCCTATGATGCCTTTCACAGAGATGCGGACCGCATCTACCGCGTGGCCGTGCACAGGATCAATATCGTCGGTGAACACTGGTTTGTGGCTACCCCCGCCCCATTGGGACCGGAGTTGCGAAGGAGTTATCCGCAGGTGGAACAGGCAGTAAGGGTAGTTCCTCCTTATGAGAACGCAAGCCACGTCCTGGTGGTACGGGGAGAAAAGCGGTATTTCGAAAACCGCGTCTGGTTCGCGGACGAGGATATTTTCACCCTTTTCCATATGCCTTTCGTTCAAGGCGATCCACAAACCGCCCTTACCCATCCCAACACGGTTGTTATCACAGAGGGAATGGCGCACAAGTATTTCGGTGAGGATGCAGCTTTCGGAAAAATGCTCCAGATCGAGATCGATTATGACACAGGCGTTGTGGAGCTCCAGGATTACGAGGTGACCGGGATCATCAAAAACGCACCTGCCAACACCCATCTGAAATACGACATGTTCCTGTCCATGGAGAACATGAGAAGCAATGTGGATTTGTTCGAAGAAGACTGGTTCAATCCTAAGGCAAAATACACTTACGTGAAACTGACTGCTGGAACAGATGTTGCCCATTTTGAAGAGGGACTTCAACGAATTTCCGATTTCCTGATTCAGAGATATGCCGAGGAATACAACCGGAAAATGGATCTGTATGATTTATTTCTTCAGCCCGTGACCAAGATCCATATGGATTCCAATTTTATGAGAGAAATCGAGCCGCCCGGCAATTGGTACTATATTTATATTTACTCCATCATCGCCTTCCTGATCCTGCTCATCGGGTGTATGAATTTCATCAACCTGTCTGCCGCTCTCTCCACCACTCGGACCAAAGAGGTCGGCCTGCGCAAAGCCGTGGGCGCCCAGCGCCGCCAGCTTGTGTGGCAGTTCCTGGGAGAATCGTTCCTCATCACCTTTATTGCCTTTGTTCTGGCTTTTGGATTGACTTTCCTTCTGCTCCTCCCGTTCAATAAGATGGCAGGTACAGAATTGACTTTAGCCGGCCTCACCCAGCCCCAGGTGCTATTATCTCTTCTGGGATTGCTCCTTTTTGTCAGCCTCGGATCAGGAATCTATCCGGCCATCATCCTGACGGGCTTTAACCCCATATCCGTTCTTCATGGAAAACTGGCCCCATCCTCCCGGGGGTCCGGAGTCCAGAAGATCCTGGTGGTCGGACAGTTTGCCATTTCCATCTTCCTCGTCATCTGCGCCCTTTTTGTGTTTAAACAGCTTCAATTCATGAAGGGACGGGCTTTGGGGTTCGACATGGAACAAAAACTGGTGCTTCGGGTCAAAAGCAACCTGCCCCACTTGAGACGCGATTATGAAGCCATCAAAAATGACTTACTCCAAAATCCTTCGATCACTGGAGCTACGGTGTCCTCCTCGGTTCCGGGAGATCATACCAATTCTGGCTATTACATGTCGCCGAGAATAGAAGATTTCAAGGGTGCCCCTTTCATCAATGTCATCACTGTGGATTATGATTTTATACCTGAGTTCGATATCCGTATGGTTGCCGGAAGAGCCTTCCAGCGGGGAGCAGGAAATGACGAATCAGAGGGATATCTGATCAATCTGGCCGCTGTCCAAGAATTGGGGTTTTCCTCTCCCGAAGAAGCCCTGGGAAAAAATTTCCAGGCTTCCTATCACAGGATAAACAAGAGAATAATCGGGATCACCGAAGATTTCCATTACCGGGGGATGCAGGAAGTGGTCGAACCTCTGGTCATGGATATCGAGAGTTCCCTTTTCGAAACCATCACTCTTTCCGTCCGTGTGGAGAATATGAACAATCTTATGCGGTTCATCCGGAGCACATGGGAAGATCATTTTCCCGGGGTTCCTTTCGAGTATTCCTTCCTGGATGAGAGCTTCGAAAGGGAATACAGGTATGAAGAACAGATGAGCAGGCTTCTGGGAATTATCACGGCCCTGGGATTTTTTATCGCCTGTCTAGGCCTGTTCGGTTTAGCATCCTTCGTAGCCCGTTCCAGGAGAAAAGAAATCGGAATCCGCAGGGTGCTGGGCGCTTCGACATCCGACATCATCACCATGCTGTCCAGAAGCTTCGTGCTGCTCATTATTCTCTCCATCGTCCTCGCGTCCCCGATTGCCTGGTTTTCCATGAACAAGTGGCTTCAGGGTTTTGCCTACCGCGTTGACATGAACCTTTTCGTGTTCTTTGTGGCCGCAGTCGGAGCGTTGGGGATAGCTCTGGTGACGGTTGGCCTGCAGGGATTTCGCGCTGCCATCGCCAATCCCGCCGACTCCGTCCGCGACGAATAGGTGACAATGAATTGGTGACAGGTTACTAAATTAGTTTTTCTATAGATTTTATTATCATCATGTTCTCCTTTTATCCATCTTCCTCTCCTGTAAGGAGGGCCCCAAGAAAAAACAGCAGAAGCAATATCGAACAGATCGCCATAGGTAGCAACCTTATTTCATGACTAAGAAACAATCTGGCAGGCTGGTTCTTCAGCCCACTGATTTTTCTCATCGATTTATTGGTGGGGGCATTATTTTCTATTCCCACCTATAGAGCTTGTTATCACGCTCGCTAATTCTCGCTATCTTCACTTATCTGACTTTGCCCTGCGACCAAAGGCCAAGGTTCCTCCTTAATCCCTTGATCGATTTGTCTCCACATCAAGCAAAATCCACTTATTCCTCGGCCGCTTTCCTCTTCGAGGAACCATGCATGATCGCCTTGAATGGCTTCCTAGTCGGCCTTCCTGACTTCAAAGAGAGCCGTCATGGAAATAATGATGCTTACTCCACCATAGGAGGAACTGCTTGGACTTGCTTTTTTTATTAAGGTTTTTTTATTTTATATAATGAAAATATGAAGAAAATAGAAATAAAATAGTTAGGGTCTGACTGAAAAATCGAAGGGAGGAATTCATGAAATCCAAAATTTTTCTTTCGTTTTTATTCTTATCTTTTGCCTTTACTCTGATTTCTTGTCAGGGCACCCAGGAACAGACTGAAAAGGTGGAACAGGAAAAGCCGGTACCGGTCATGGATATGGCTCAGGTTCGGCAGGCTATCGAAGAAGCCAACGCCAAGTTTGGGGAGGCTGTCCGCATGAATGATGCTGCCGCTATGGCCGCCCTTTACACAGAGGATGCCAGACTACTGCCTCCAAACAGCGAGATGATCCAAGGGAAGGAAGGTATTGAGGCTTTTTGGGGCGGAGGTTTCCAGATGGGTATAAAAGATGCCATTCTAACCACTGTGGATGTTTTAGGGCTGGGCGATATAGTCTGTGAAATCGGCCGGTATGAGCTGACCATTCAACCTGAAGGGCAGGAGACAATGAAAGACAGCGGCAAGTATGTGGTCATATGGAAGTATGCCTCTAATGGGACCTGGAAACTCCATGTGGACATCTGGAACACCAATATGCCTGCTCAGTGAGGACGCTTTCTGAGCAGAATCAGGTTCTGTAATTTTTTAATCTTTTTCAACCGTTTCCTGGCTGTGGCGATGTTCCCTTTAAGCTTTCACTCGCTTAATTTCGGCCATTTCTTGGCTGTTCGGTCACCCATTAGACAAGGCGGGCGGCTTGAAGAGCGACGCGTAAAATTTCGGCGCACTGGGGATCTTTGGTGTGGTATCCGGATTTTTTGGTGGTGTACTGCCGGATCACCAGTACTTCGGCCCGAGTATCTTCCTGGTATTCACAGATGATGTTTTTCTCCAGCTTGATTTTATCTTCGTACCGGGATAATCCAAACCCGTGCTTGGCAGCCAGTACACAGTAAAAATAAGGATAGCTGGTTCCCTGCACCACGTTGAGGTTGATCTGTGCTTGCAGCCCGTAGAATCCTTCAGGCGAGCCAGGAAGTGCGATCGAAAAACGGGCGTCCACTGGATAGGCCTCTCCTTTTTCCCCTTGGGCCAGAAGCAGGGCCGGCTTGAATTTTTCGCCTTCCTTTTTGATGGCCTCGAAAGTCTCATAGAGATTCAAAAGAATCCTGACTTTGATGGCCAGGTTGGGCTGCTTGAGGATGAATCGCATTCCGGTGAACCAGAGAGGGATCATGAATAGAGCCGCATCGATTATCAAAATGGTCGTGACTCTCATGTCTCCGGCCACAAGCCCGAGTATCAGGGAGACGGAGGCGGCCAATGCGGCGAAGAGGACAAGGCTGAAAAACCCGAGAGGGTTGGAAATATCTAGAGCGTCGGAGTCCCACTTCCGGCTTTTCTTCCGGAGCTGATCGATTTCTTGAATTTTTTCGATGGAGACGGTCTTCCAGTTCGGGTCCTGCTGGAATCCCTTGATCCTCACCCGGCTGTCATACCCTTTGACCAGGACCAGGAATATCCCGGCCAGCAGAAAAGGGGCCCCATAAATAGGATTCATGAGGTATATTTGCAAAATGAATCCAATAGCCAGCAGGATCAAGGTCAGGCCTATGCGTGTTCGATAAGTCAGGTTTTTGGCCAAATAAAACCTCACGCTGTCCCTCCGCTCTGGCGGAGGAAATCCAAATAGACGCAATATCGATGTCATGGCAGGCTCCTCTGATTTTGACGGATAGAGGTTTTTTCTCTCGAGGCTCTCACCTTAGCCAGCGCATCTTCCAGTTCCCCGTATCCGTGAACCTTGAAATACAAAGGGCATGCGCCGTGGCAGACGGCAAAATGCTCACAATTCCGGCACTCCGGATGGGCGGCTCGCTTTTCTCGCAGGAATTTCCCGCGCTCCCCGAACCAAAGGGTTTTGAATCCTTCCTCCAGTATATTCCCCACCGGCTCTTTCCAACTGGAGCAGGGAAGAATCCGGCCGAAAGGATCCACCGAGAGAAGCCCCTCGCAGGCGCTGCATCCCTTGTTCCCCAATTGATGGGAGACAGGATTGAAAAGGCACATGGGGGTCGGCGAATACCACATAAAACGCACTCCCTGGGCTTCTGCTTCGGATTTTATGTTCACTACCGTATCTTTGATTTCGGTGTATTTGACGGCGAGATCTTCGGCTTTGCCACGGCCGGCCGGAATGATCATGTTCAGAGAAAACCGGTCCACATCCAGAGAGGCGGCAAATTCAGCCATCCGGGGCAGTGTTGATGCATTCAGCTGGCAAAGGGTGGCGTGGGGATGGACCGATATCCCAACCTTTTTTAGGGCCAGCAGTCCGTCGACAGAAGCTTGGAAAGCGCCCCGCACTCCGACAATTTCATCATGAATACCGGCGTCCGGCGACTCGATGCTGACCTGCGCCGAGTCTAATCCAGCTTCTTTGAAATCCCTGGCGGTTTCACCGGTGATCAATGTGCCGTTGGTGATCAAGTTCACCCGCATACCCAAGGAACCGGAGGCATAGGCGATGAGCTCCTCGAGGTCTTTCCGGAGCACCGGTTCCCCGCCGGTAAAGGAGACGCTGGGGACCTCGGCGTCGCGGCGAATGATATCGAGCACACGCTTGACGCCCGCTGTAGAGAGCTCTTCCAGGCCGGATTCCTCAATAGGCTCAGAAATACAACTGCAGGCCGCATAACAAAACCGGCATTTGATGTTGCATCGCCAGGTCAGGGCGACTTCGGAGAGGACGGGAAGTTCGATATACCCGAGTCCGAATGTTATTCTCTCCAGGCTGGGCGACTGATAGACGTCGCAGATCGAGGAATTCAAGACTCGTGAAAGGTCGGTGAAAAAGTCCTGGAGCTGAGAGGGGAGTTCTGCATCGAAGGACCTTGCCCTAAGGATGTCGTGGATCGAGCCGCCCCGGATGATATGATCGAGAACTCGAGCTCCGGTCCTGTTCAGCTTGAAAGCCTGATTGGGAAGCCGGATCAACACGCGGTCGGTCAGCCGAACATGGATGTAGTGACGAATCCGGTCCACGAAATCGTCTACCCAGTCCAATTGTGCAGAAGTTTGATCCATCAGTGGCCCCCTCCGCTGACACAGGCGGAATGACAGGCCGAATGGCAGGCGCTGTGACAGGCGGAATGGCAGGCCGAATGACAGGCGCTGTGACAGGCATCATGACAGGCGGCATGGCAGGCTTCTATGCCCTCGGCCGCCGCGCCGAGGAACTGCTGGAAATCTCCGGCCCCAGGATCGACAGGAAGGGAGGCTTCGTATTCGTGGTCATAGCGGTTGGGATCGTAATGACGGTGCATACCGTAACGCCAATGATACCAGTACCACCAGCTCGACACGGGGTTATCCTGGCGCCGCCTCTGGTCCTCTTTTTTGAGCGAACCCTGGTCCTGGGGTCCGAAGGCTTCGGCAATCTGGTCGCTGTAGTAGTTTTTGGTTGCCTCGATGTCGCAGTCCCACGCTTTCTGCTGGATGTTATGGACGACCTCCTTCAACAGCCCGTTCAATTCCATTTCGCTGAACCGGCCGTCATCCTTGGCGGCATTGAACATTTTCTGTTCGTATGGGCTGAGATCGCTGTAGGGGATGGGCAGAGGCCTGACCACCTCGACTTGAAGGGGATCCCTGTTGACGACTTCGATGCAGCCTCTCTTGACGAGCTGGGAAAGGATGGTGGAAAAGATCTGTTTATAGGGGACGCCGATAAACATGCCGGCCTCGATCGGGTCCAGGTCCTTGGCGATTTTGCCGGGCTGGCGGAAGGTGGCCAGCTCGATTTTGGGCGGTTCCCAGTCCTCCCGCACCCACTGGACCTGGTCCAGCTCCGATTGGGCCCGGACCATGGACCGGTGTTTTCCCGATATCCCGAAAAGGCCCCCCAAGAATATGACGAGAACGCCGATGACCAGGATCCAGCGGGAAGGCAGCCCTTTGAGCTTTCCCAGGAATCCCTGACCATGTGGCTCCATTTCCCGTTCCGGAGGCACCATCCTTTGGCCGGGGGAAACGGTTCCGGCGGGAGGAGGTCCGGACGCATCGATTCCGGAAAAGATGTCGGCGTCGATGTACTGCTGGATGCGAAATTTATACTGGTTACGGGCGTTCTCTTTATGCAGCAGCACCTCTATGCGTTGCTCGTCCCCGACCTTTTTGAGGCGGTAGTCGATCTTGTATTCCTGGTTCATGAACCGTTCTGTGGCGAATCCGTGTGCCAGAAGCGCGGCCTCGATGTCGCTGCGGCCGGTCTGTGCCGAAGAGTACTCCAATGGATAAATCACCTTGACCGTGTAATGCTCCAGGGGTTGCTCCCATTCTGTGGGAGCCCAGTTGAAGACCATGAGCTTCCGGCCCTCGGCGGCTGTCGTAGGGGCCAGGTATCCGGCCTGAATCATGTCGGCAGCGAACCGGAAACGGTAGGTCACATGACCCGACGAGACCCCCATGCCGTTGGCCAGAACGATATCGTAGAGATCGTCGTTCACCTTTTTGATGTCCAGCCCGTAGGTGTTTCCCCGGCTGTCGATTCCGGCGGCGTTCTTCCGGTCGTAATGAGGGACCAGGCGGTCGAGCCCTCCGAAATAAAATCCGTGGAACTCGCCGGATACCACTTGGTAGCGTACCACGTATTCGACCGATGCCTTGCCATCGGGAAACAGGAGTACCTCTGTTTCGACGAACAGGAGCTTACCTTCTCCGGCCAAGGCCGGGGAAGCCATGCAGAGAATCAGAAAAATTGCCATCCAAAAGATTATTTTTTTGCCCATGCCACTCATCTCCCTGTCCATGCCCTCACGACATATCCTGTCAGCATCGCCAGACCGATGCTGATCAGTGTTCCGATGAGGATATATTCGGTTTCCTGGCGTTTTGTCGGATCTTTAATTTCGCCAAACCTAAAAATGGATTTGGCCGCTGCGACGAATGCAATACCCTCTGGGTAGCCAAATATGATGAAAGAATACACAAAAATCCTTTCCAGGCAGCCGATCCAAAATCCCGCATTCTCCAATCCCCTGGCTTCCTGCTCCAAGAGTTTTTCTCTTTGGGGTTTTGTCAGATATCCCACCAAATATCCGAATGGCCAAAGGATAAGGATATATCCGAGAGCAATGAGAAAAAAGTTCGAGGAATGCCAGAGCTGGCGAAGTGAAGATTTGATAAGATCGAAATTTTCGGGGCGGGCAGCAGCCCAAAGACCTGTTAATAAAATGATGGAGGAAAGTTGGCTAATCAGAAAATTTTTGGCATTGTCTTTCCCCTCGAGCCTTATGCCGTCGACGAGGAGGTGAATCAGGAAAACGGTCGGAAGGAACCAAAAAACCTTATCCCATGCCTCAAACGCAAGAGTAATTAGTGCAGAGTACAGAAAGGAATGGATATAAATCCACCGGGATTTCCATTTTTTTTCTTGTTTGCTTTGATTGAATTTTTTGGGTAAGAGAAGGAAATCGCCCAAGAAATGAGCGAGCAATATCCGCACGAGGTCTAGGGGGGGCTTCATAGGTCAAAAACCTTATAACGTGCCATTATAAGTCTGTAAACTTATACTTTTTGGCCAACCAGGTAAAATAATTCAGAATCTCCCGGATAGCAAAATGCCCTGCAAGCTGAAGGCGCTGATGGACGGCAGGTTGTTTGATTCCCAGCTCGTCGGCAATCGATTCCTGTGTTTTTCCTAACAGCCACAATGAAATGGCCTCTGCCTGTTCATGGCTCCAGCGATGCATAATCGCATCAAGGGAGACGGCCAGAACATTTAGGTGACGGTTGATTTCATCGGAGTCGGACAGCATGGTCACTCTCCGGTATCTATCCGTTTGATCCAGCGCTTGGCCGGATAGACGAAAGGCTACGCCATCGCTTTGAACGATGCGATCTTTGTCCAAGAAATCGACCGGCCCGAGGCCTATTCCCAACCGGGATTCGATGCGAATCCTGCCCACGGGCTTTCTTAGGAGTTCCGCTTGAATATACAACGCTATTATTAAAGACGAAGAAGGTTGGGAAAGAATCCCTTGAAAAGAATCACCCCTGAAAATATCTGAAAAAATAATAAATTCATCTTTATGGGACTCAAGTTTTGGCGCCGCCCGCAGGATTTCACTCAAGCGTAACAAAACATCATTTCGCGACTCTTGGAAATCGGCGGACTTGATCAAATCTCCCGTAATAACACCAAAAATCCTTTTTCGATCCATTATAAGATTACAAACTTATATTCACATAATATAAGACTGTGGGCTTTTATATGTCAAGGGTTTTGTGCAAGTTTTTAGCCTTTTGTGCAACATGAAAAGGGGTGCCTTCCTGGCATGGTCGCCAGCTATCGGCGTGTTCAGTCGGAGGCGCTTTGTTCTGGCTGTAAAGTTGCTTCGACCTTCGCTTTTTCCTTTTTTTGGAAACCCTCGAAGACCGAGTATACGACCGGGATGATCACCAGGGTGATCAGCGTGGAGCTGAGGAGACCTCCGATGACGGCCCTTGCCATGGGGGCCTGGGCCTCTCCGCCTTCCTGAAGTCCAAGGGCTAGAGGGATCATAGCAAAGATGGTGGTACTGGCTGTCATCAGGATGGGTCGCAGCCGCCTGCGTCCGGCCTCCATGATGGCTTCCCGCATCGGCATTTTGTCCCGTCGGCGAAGGAGGTTGGTGTAGTCCACCAGCAGAATGGCGTTGTTGACCACGATTCCACCCAGCATGATACAGCCGATGTAGGACTGCACATTGAAGGTGGTATTGGTGAGGAACAGGATGAGGATGACGCCGATGATGGCCAGAGGGATGGAGAACATCACCACAAAGGGATCTCGGAGAGATTCATACAAAGAGGCCATGACCATATAGACCAAAAGGAGAGCTAGGATGAGTCCGAGCAGTAGCTCGCGGAAAGCTTTTTGCTGTTCTTCATAGTCGCCGGTGAAGAGAATCAGGAAATCCCGGGGTACAGGTAGACTGCGAAGCTTCTGTTGGATATCGCCGATAATCGACCCCATATCTCTTCCACTGATGTTGGCAGAGACCGTGACGATGCGTTCCTGGTCTTTTCGCTGAATGAGGACCGGGCCTCTCCGGGGTTCGACATTGACGACGTTTCTCAGCATTACGGGTTGTCCTTCGCTGTTGGTGAGCGTCAGGTCCAGGATCTCGCTCATGCTCATCTTCTCGGCATCCTTGACTTTGACCCGGATCCAGTATTCGTATCCACCTTCCCGGTAGTTGCTCGCTCTGGTTCCTGTGAGGAAGGTCTGAAGGGTATTCGCGATTTGAGAGACGGTGAGCTTCATGTCGGCGGCCTTTTGGCGATCGATGACGATGATCTCTTCGGGTGTGCCGATCTCGCGGCTCAACCGGGCATCCGTAACACCTTCGACCTGCTCCACTAAGGCCATGACCTGCTTGGCGAGGGCATCGGCAATTTCCAGGTCATATCCTCGTACTTCGACCTGGACCCGGTCTCCCCCGCTTTGTCCCATCCTCAAAAGAAAGAATCCCTGTCCTGTGCGGAGTCTTGCTGTGAAGCCGGGGATGTTCGAAAGCTTCCGACGGAGGTCTGCCGCAATTTCTTCGGCGGATCTCGACCTCTGTGCTTGGGGCATGAGAGATATTCTCATCTCTCCCACGTGCGAGCCGGAGGCGCGGAAACCCGATCCACCTATGCTTTCCACCACACTCGAGATCTCGGGAACCTCCTTTCGGACGATAGCGGCTACCGTGTTGAACTTATCTTCCATGATTCCGAGGCGTGTGCCGACCTCCATTTCGCCGCTGACCCGCACCTCTCCTTCGTCTGCTGCGGGCATAAACTCGTTGCCCACCAGCCGGACGAGAAAAAGGCTTCCGACAAAAAGAAGACCGGCAATCCCCAGTACGACAGCGCGGTGGTCCAGGGAATAATGGAGGAGCTCCTTGTATTTGTTCTCTAGATTGATGAAGAATTTTCCCGTCACCGTGAAAAGCTTCAATTTCATGGATTTCTTTGACGAATTTTCGAGCTTCGTGACCCGGAGAACTTTGCTCGAAAGCATGGGTACCAGAGTCAGGGCCACAATCAGAGAGCAGAAAAGCGCAAAGGCAATGACATAGGACAACTGTTTGAACATGATTCCCGACATCCCTCTGAGAAAGATCAGGGGGATAAAAACGGCAAGGGTGGTCAGTGTGCTGGCGATAATGGCCGAGGTGACTTCGCCGGTCCCTTCGATCGCGGCCTTTTCCGGAGGCATTCCGGTTTCCTGAAGCCTGTAGATGTTCTCCAGAACGACAATAGCATTATCTACCAGCATACCTATGCCCAAGGCGAGTCCTCCTAGGGTCATGATATTCAAAGTAAATCCGCCGAAGTAGATCAGGGAAAAAGTGGCGATTATCGAGATAGGGATGGCGGTGGCGATAACGGTCGTGCTGCGGAGGTTCCGTAAAAAGACCAGCAGGATCACGATGGCCAGCAACCCCCCATAAAGCGCGGCGCGGCCGACATTCGAGATCGAATTTTCGATGTATTCGGACGAATCGATGATCGGAGTAAGGGTGATCTGAGGAATGTCTTTTTGGACATTCTCTATCTCTTTCATAACGGCCTTTGCTACTTCGACCGTGTTTTTTCCGGATTGCTTACTGATGGAAAGTCGGATCCCGGGCTTGCCGTTGACCCGGACGATTCGCCTGATCTTCTGCCAGGAATCCTCCACGCTGGCAATTTCTTTGATCTGGATCGGGACACCGTCCCTTATGGCGACTACGGTGTCGCGAATTTGCTCCAGGCTGGAATAAACACCAGGAGTCCGGATGAGTACTTCGTAGTTTCCCCTATCGATGGTCCCTGCCGGTACTTCGACGTTTTCCGATCTGATTTTGTTGAGTATCTGGTCCAAAGGAAGTCCCAGGGCTTTGATCTTGTCCGTGTAGAGATTGACGTGTATTTCCCGCTGCAGGCCTCCCCAGATATCCAGGGAAGCCACTCCCGGAACACGCTCGATGCGGTATTTGATCTGGGTATCGATCAGACGTCTCGTTTGGATGGGATCGAGGTCTGCCGAAGCGCCAAGAATGAGGATGGGAAAACTGGAGGGGTCGAATTTCCGCAGCCTCGGCCGTTCGACTTCATCCGGAAGGGCGGTGATCATGCGGTCTATCCTATCCCGGACGTCGTTGGAAGCCTCCTCCAGGTCGGTGCCCCAGGCAAAGGAGACGCGTACGCTGCTGCTGCCTTCGGAGGAGGTGGAGGAGATCTCTTCCACACCGGGAACGGCCGCCAGGGCCTCCTCGATCGGCCGGGTTATCAGCTCTTCCATCTCCTCCGGACTCGCATTACCGTAGGAGGTCGAGACGGAAAGAGTAGGATAGGTGATATCCGGCATCAGGTCGATCGGAAGACGGGTGAAGGATATAAAACCGAGAAGGATCACGATCAAAAAGATCATGACTGTGAAGATGGGGTGGTGCACCGAGAATTGTGAGAGTTTCATCTTTTTTCTCCTGATTTTGTCTTTTCGCTTCCAGGGGAACCCTGCGAATTGAGTGTTTGAGGCAGAATGATCGGACTGCCGTCGGCCAGGAGGTGTTGTCCCAGGGTCACGACATATCCCGAGAAAACTGCAGGTTCGGTAATCTCTGCCAGCTCGGAAGTGGATATCCCCACTTCGACTGGGACGAACTTAACCACTTCGTTTTCTATATCAGCCAAAAAGATGCCCTGTCGGTTATCTCTTTTGACGACCGAACTTACGGGAACGACCGTGACTCCCTCATGGGTGGCGAATTCGATCTGGACATTGATGAACATGCCGGGCTTGAAAAGGCCATCCGCATTAGGGAACTCTATTTCGACTCTGGCTTCCCTCGAGGTTTCTTTGAGCAATGGAGCAATGCGGACAATTTCCCCAGTAGCCGATTGATTGGGAAGGGCATCCGAGCTGATCAGCGCCTTCTGACCGGTTTTCAGCCGGAAATAGTCCTTGTCAGTTATGTGGATAATGGCCAGGAGCGGATCGATCTCCAGGATCGAAAGGATAGGAGCATTGGCAGTGAGCATGGCGCCTTCGTACACAAACCGTTCTCCGACGACCCTGGAATCGGCCCCTTCTTCCCAGGAGGCGGTGATTTTGGTGTAAGAAAGTCGTACCTTTGCTGCCTCCAGGGCTGCTTGACGGTTGGCTACCTGGGCTTGGGCTACTTTGAATCTGGCTTCCTGGGTGGCATACGTCCCCTTGGCCGCGTCGAGCTCTGAATCGGCAGAAATGCCTTTTTTATGAAGCTCTTGGACCCTTTCCAGCTCTCTTCTGGCGACATCCAGAGAACTTCTGGATTCTTCGAGGTTAGCCTGAGCCACCAGTAAATCGGCCTCAGCCTGCCGTACCTGCTGGTTGTATTCCTCATCATCGAGGACGGCGATCAGTTGATTGCGGCTGACCCTGTCGCCGATGTCGACCAGGAGCCTTTCCAGCCTGCCGGAGATTTTCGGCGCCACTACGAATTGGGATTTGGGAGTCAATGTCCCCGAATAATTTCCGGAGTCGCGGATGGTGCCTTTTCTCACGGCTACGACCTCCACGGCAACAGGTGCGGCTGTCCGGTCAAGTCCGGCCCCTTTGTTCGATTCTATGATCTTCTTAATCACCTGCCAACCGATGAAGCCGACAATGATACAGGCAACAGCTATGAGTATGACTTTTCTTCTTTTCACTTTATCCTCCTGGGGCAGTTCTGACCCTGCGCGATATGTTATTAATTCTTCCATTTATTATCATCGGGTGCCCCCTCATCTGTAGGCGATATCGGAAAAATTGATGTTTTTTGTCTTGAAGGTCATGCCCAGAGCCCTATCCAGATTGGCCAAGGAAAGGATGTAGTCGACCATGGATCTGAGTTCGGCGGAGCGGGCGTCGGCCAGATCGTTCTGGTACTGAAGAATGAAGAAATTCGTCGATTTGCCGACCTTGAACTTTTCCTGTTCCGCTTCGAGTTTTTTGCTAGCCAGCTCGCGAGCTGCCCGATAAGCTTGAACTCTTTCATAGTTGATCTCTACATCTCTCACGGCGGTCTTGATTTCTAAAAAGATTTCCTGCTCCTGGTTTTTTAGCCTAAGTTGGGCCTGCTCCAGGGCGAGCCTTGCCTCTGCGTGTTGGGCCCGGGTGAAGACTGTATTCAACGGGACATCCAGTGTCAAACCGATCGACCAGTTGTTGTACATGAATTTGAAAGCATCTTTGAGCGCATTCGTGGCCGCTCCTGGAATCGTTCCCACCACAACGCGGGTTAGAGGGTTGTTGTCGAGATACAGAATTTGGGTTCCTGAAATGCCGGGACTCCAGTAAGATGCCTGTAAATTCAAGGAAGGCAGGAGTTGATTTTTTGCATAGCTCAGGTTAAGCTTCCGGGTTTCCAGCTCTATCATCGTGGCCTTCAAGTCGGGACGGTTGGCCATTGCTGTGGCCAAAGCCTCCTCGATACTTATCGTTTTTTTCTCGAAGACCGGCTTATCGGTGGGGATGATATCGGTCGGCTCCCCTTCTTCGAAAATGGGGAGGTTGAGGATCGTTTTGAGACGGTCCTGGTTGTTTTTGACCAGACGATCGGCCTGAAGAATATCCGCTTCCCGGTTGGCCACTTCGGATTCAGCCGTAAATATTTCGATCGGGGGCAAGGTCCCTACTTCGATTTTCCTTTTGTTCTCTTCCAAAAGGTCTCGGGCCAGCTTTAGCGACTGCCTTTTGACATCCAAGTTATCGATGCTGTAGGCCAAGTTCCAATACGCTTCCTCCACCCTGTAGATGACGTCCAGGAGAGTCTGTTGGAACTCTTTCTCGGTGATATCCCGGTTGTTTTTAGCGATGATAATTTCCCGGCGGTTGATCTTGAATCCGAAATTTTTCAACAGAGGCTGGCTGAAGCTGAAGGTAAGAGTGCTCCCATATCTGGGATTGATGGTCTGGAAGCTTCTATTTGTATCGTTTTTATAAGAGTTGAGCGAGAGGTTCAGTGTCCCCCCCGTCGGTATAAGCTGATTAAAATAAATCGTGTAGTCATTGTAGGCTACACGAACTTGGTCGGCTGCATCGATCCAGGAATAGGAAGCTGTGTTTGTCTCCCGGTTGTTGTATCCGAAAGATAAGGAAGGCAGGTATTTTTCCGAAGCTCTGGTGACGGAGGTATCAGCGATTTCCGGATTCAGTACTTCGACAGCGATGCGGAGATTGTTTTTCAATGCTCCGATTATGCAGTCCTCGAGGGAAAGAGGTTTTTTATTTTGCTGGGCGAACGTTAGGGCGCTCATAATAAGTAGAAAAGAGAACAATCCGATCGACACTCGCTTTAACATGATGAATCTCCTAATTTTGAATATAATTCACCTATACATATTTTGACGTTTTAATGTCAGGATTCTTTCATTTCCTTCGATATTTTTAGCTACAATGAATATACGAACGAGAAGAGCTGTAGTTATACTGGCACGTTTCTGAAGAAAAAAGACGAAGAAAAAGGGAAAAAATGCGATTATCCCTTTTTTAGTCTTCTTTTGAAGAAAGGTAGATGGCATAAACGAATCCGCCGAAGAGGACGGCGAAAACCGCCACCATCATCACTATAGCTTCAATCGTCATGGTCTTCCGCCTCCTCGTTGCTAACCAAAGAAAGTTTTTTAGTGATCAGTTTGTTGAATACGATGAAGACCGCTAAGGCCACACCCCATTGGAAGAGCACGGTGCCCACCGAGCCCTTGGCAAGGATGTTGAGCCAATTATCAGGATTGGTCTTGTAGCTGTCCAGAAACCACCAGACCAGCATGGCGACGAGCTGGAGCGGAAGGAAGATTGTGACAAGGTAATCGAAAACTTTTCCCATTTTGATCTTATGGCCGGTGCTAGTGATGATCTCTTTCCGGAATTTTCGCGGCCCGACTTTAAGCACCATAAAGATGAAAAAAGAGCCGCTGACCATCAATCCGAGCCCCCAGACATGATCCTGATTGTTGAAGAATCCCATGCTGATAGCCGAGGGAATGCCGAAAACGAAGCAAGCGGTCCCGACGATCGTGACGGCTTTTTTCCGGGTCAGGCCGGTGTCCATGAAGATGCGGGAGATGAGTTCCAACTGGGAGATGAGTGAGGAAAAGGCTGCAAAACAAAGAGCCAAGAAGAAAAGAGCGAGAAAGAAACTGCCGGACGGGACTTTGGAAAATAGGGTAGGTATCCATTTGAAAGTCAATCCTTCGTTTCCCTGGGCCATGATATCCAGGACTTTTTCCTGGGCCATGTTCTGGCCAGCGAAAAAAGCGAACACTGTCGGGATAACGGCTATGCCTGCGAGGACAGAAGCGATATTGTTGCCGAACCCCAAGCTGGCAGAGGTCAGAAAGGGATTTTCTTTTTTTCGTGAATAGACACCATAGGTCAGCATGAGTCCCCAACCGGCGCCGGTCGACCAGGCGGCCTGGCTCAGCGCATTGAGCCATACCTCGATGTTCCCCAACTGAGAGAGATTAGGGGAAAACAGAAAGTTCATCCCCTGCGCAGCACCCGGAAGACTCACCGACCTTCCCACAGCTATCAGAAGAAGGACGAAAAGAGAGGGAATCAGAATTTTGTTTGCCCTTTCGATTCCTTTGGCCACTCCGAAATAAATGATGGAACAACCGATCATGATGGCTAGAAAATGAAATGCCAGAGGTCCCCAAGAGGAAGTGAAATTTTCCCAATACTGCAAGGGCTCTTTTTTGATGAGTCCTTGAAAACAGGTGGCGAAAAAGTACTTGATGCACCACCCCGTGACGACGGTGTAATAAAATGTGATAGCAGCCGTAACGAAAGCCACAAAGGTTCCCATCCAGGCAAAATTTTTGCCCATCATCTGGCCGAAGGAAGAGATCACTCCTCGCCGGGTTCTTTTTCCGATAGAGAGCTCGATAGTCAAAAGGGGGATGGCCCAGACAAAAAGAAAAAACATCCATGCGATCAGGAAAGCCCCCCCGCCGTACTGGGAAGCGATCCGGGGGAAACGCCATAGGTTTCCTGTCCCTACAGCCATGCCCAGGCCGGCGAAAACGATGCCCCAACGGGAAAAAGATTCTTTTTTTTCCATGGTCGAGCCCCTAATTTACTCATAGCTGCCCTTTATGTCAACATTCCGCGCCTGCCTTCCAAGGTCGGCTTTAAGGTGTCCTCGCATTTATTCGTATCTATCCGGGGAGAAATTGTCAGCTGCAAGAGATCTTCTGCCGGTAGAAAGGGGAGATCATTGATGGCTTGAAAAGTCAGGCGGGGGGAGGACTTGCTAAGGATGAGGGACAGCCAAATGCAGCATCAATTCTTGATGAATTTCCCTCTATAGGCCGTCTTGGTCTGGTTGAAAGAAGATTCCTGCAGCCCTGCTTTGGAGAGCAGCTCTCTAATCTCCTCGACGGCCATCCCGTGCGAGATTTTAGTAGGCTCCCAGATGAAAAAGGCACGACCGGGTTTGAGTTTTTGTGCCAGCGCGTTGACGGTGCTTTGTCTATCAGCGGGTGCGATGTCGTGGATCACGTGGATGGTGAAGATGAGGTCGAAGGAATTATCGGGGATGTCGAGCTGGCGGATATCTCCTTGGAGGCAGACGACATTTGTATATTTTTCGAGTCGTTTTTTTGCCCTTCGTATCCAGTAGTCGGATAGGTCGATACAGGTGAGACGCCCGCCGTCTCTGAGATTCTTCAGAACGAACCGGGCCTCAACGCCCCCTCCGCAGCCGAAATCTAGGGCATTTTCGTAGCCTTCCATTCCAAAGTCATTTATGAAGGGTTTGTAGAAGAGTCCCCCGAGCAGATCCTTCAATTTGTCCTCCAATCGAAAAAGAAAAGAGGGGTGTTCAAAATCAGGCTGTTTGAACGTGTATTTGGCCATGGTCGACTCCTTTCTTAAATTCTATCTCACTTATTAAGACGGCCCAGAAACAAATCTATTGCACTCAAGATGAGATGAGTTTGGTGACAGGTTACTAAATTAGTTTTCCTATATAATAAGTAATTTAGTAACCTGTCACCAAATTGATTAATTACTCGTAGCGGAGGGAGTTGACGGGGTTGGAACGGGCGGCTCTGACGGCCTGGTAGCTGACAGTGAGCTGGGCGATCAAGATCGAGATGGCGGCCGCCAGGATAAAAATCGGCAGCCCCAGACCGATGCGGTAATGATAATCCTGAAGCCATCCCCGCATAAGAAAATAGGATACCGGCCAGGCGATGACATTGGCCACCAGCACCCACTTGGCGTATTCCTTGGAAAGCAGCATAACGATTCCCGGCACCGATGCGCCCATCACCTTGCGGATGCCGATCTCCTTGGTCCGCTGTTCGGCTGTATAGGCAGCCAGGCCGAACAATCCCAAACAGCTTATCAGAATAGCCAGAAGGGTAAAGGTGCGCACCACGGCCATCTCCCGTTCCACTCCCCTGTACATCCGGTCGTAGTCGTCGTCCAGAAACCTGTATTCAAAGGGAAATCCGGGATTGAAGGCCTTGACCGTTTTTTCGATGTGGGCAATGGAGGCAGGGATGTCGCCAGGATTGAGCCTCACGAACAGATACCGGTAGGTCTGAAAGCTTCTGTAGGTCGGATCATAATAGATGATGGCCGGCCCGATCTCCCGGTTGACCGGAGTGAAATGAAAATCCTTTACCACTCCGATCACCTGCAGGTGCAGATTTCCCTGCGACAGCCGGGCTCCGATCACGCTGGGCATTCCCATGATATCGGCAAAGCGTTCGTTGATGATCACAAAACTTAGGGTGTGTCCTGTTCCCGGTCGAAAGGTCTCTCCCTGGGCAAGTTCCATTTTGAAGGTTTTCATGAAATCGGGATCGACGCCGAAATAGGTCACCAGAGGGCTTACGCTTGGATCGCGCCCTTCCCAGTCCCAATCCTGGCCGTTGTTGTAGACACCGGTCGGCGAGTGGGAGGTGGCGGTCACGCTCTGGATGCCGGGGTGTTGAAGAAACTCGTTTTTCAAAGAAGGAATGTTGTCGAGCAGTTTGCCCTCTATCGGGACATACAGAAGGTGTTCCTTGTCGAATCCCAGGTTCTTGTTTTTCATGAAATGAACCTGTTTGTAAATAATTACTGTCCCGATAATGAGTATGACCGAGAGGGAAAATTGAAGGACCACCAGGGATTTCCGGAACAGAGCTCCCTTTGAATCGGATACCCGCTTTCCTTTGAGGACGGCGACAGGTTGGAAGGAGGATAGAAACAGGGCTGGATAACTCCCGCTCAAAAGGCCTGTGGTGACGGTCACGGCCAGAATTCCCAAGATAATGACAGGATCCCAAAAATCTTTCAACGGGATAGGTTTGGCCGTTAAATTCCGAAAAAAAGACAGCGAAAGGCGGACGATAAGGAGAGCGACCACCAGGGAGATAAAGGTGAATATCAAAGATTCGCCAAAAAACTGCCGCATCACCTGTCGCCTCTGGGCGCCCACTACTTTTCTCAACCCCACTTCCTGGGCCCTATGGGCGGATCTGGCTGTGGATAGGTTCATGAAGTTGATGCATGCGATAACCAGGATAACAAAAGCGATAAGTGAAAATATGCGGATGTTCCCGATTCGGCCCCAGGATTCTAGATAGACTTTATCCAGGGGATAAAGAAAAGGTTCGGAGTTGGTGCCGGGATTGGACTGGCGGATGCGGCCGAATATTTTTTCGTTGAATTCGGGGATATCCACATTTTCCGCCACTTCGACATAGGAGCGGAAAGCCAGGTTGTACCAGGTGCTCAGGTAGTTTGGCCTCCACCATTTGGTGGTCAGTTCCAGAGGAGCCCAAATATCGAAGCGGATTGTGGAGTTATGGGGGATGTCCTTCATGACTCCCACTACGCGGAATTCTTCCGTTTTGTTCAAGGTAAGAATCTTGCCCACAGGCTCTTCGTCCCCGAATATCATATCGGCCATCGTTTCCGAAAGAACCATGACATAGGGGTTGCCGAAGGCATCCTTCGGGTTGCCCCGGACAAAGGGAAAAGTGAACAACTGAAAGATTTCCGGGTCTGCCAGCTGGATGCGCTCCTTGAACTGCTTATCGCCGTACTCGAGCAAGTGTTCACCTTGTCCGTTGCTGATCCGCGCGGCGTTCAAAACCTCAGGGAATTCGGCTTTTAAGGCCGGTGCCAGCGCCGGAACCGACCCGTTCCCCCGGGTGACCTCACTGCCGTAGTGCTGGATGGTACGGACAAGATAAAGGGAGTCCAGCTTGACATGAAAAGAATCCGTGGCCATCTCGTCCTTCACCCAAAGAATGATCAGAATGCAACAGGCTATGCCCAAAGCCAAACCGGCGATGTTGATGAAAGAATACCCCTTGTGCCTCTGGATATTCCGGAAAGCGATCCTAAAATAGTTTTTGATCATAGCTGTACTTCCTCATAGTTTAAGACGCAAGTCACAGAAAAAAGTTGCTCCCCTCGCTTCCATTGTCTTCTTCGTGAAACCATTGTAACATATCCCCGGCATTTCCGCCGGGATAGGTGAGATGAATTACGGATGGCTCTCTCTTGTACCGCCTCTTTTGGCGATCGCCCTGGCCTTCATCACCCGCGAGCCAGTGATAAGCCTGGCAGTTGCCTGTTTGATTGGTGTCTTCTTCATGGGGCAGGGGTTGATCGGGTTTCCCGCTCTCCTGGTAAGGACTTTGGGCAGCGAAGATTTCATGTGGGTCTGCCTGATCGAGATCTGTATCGGGATTCTGGTGGCCTTTTATCAGCGCAGCGGGGCTGTCGATATGTTCGGCCGCAGGGTCAGAGGCCTGACCAAATCACGCTCGCAGATCCAGTTTCTGGGATGGGGATTGGGCCTGTTCATTTTCTTCAGCGATTACTTCAGCCCTCTGTTCACTGGCCCGGTTATGCGGAAGCTGACCGACAAGGCCAGGATCTCCCGCGAGAAACTGGCTTATATTTGCGATTCGACATCGGCGCCGGTGAGTGTTCTGGCGCCGATCACGGGATGGGCCGTCTACATTAGCAGCCTGCTCATAGGTATAGGCCCAATAGCGGATAAAAAAGAGGCCATGTCCCTATTCATCAATTCCATCCCCTTCAATTTTTACGCCATTCTATCTGTCTTGATGGTGGCGCTGATCTCATGGAAGGTCTTTCCCGAATTCGGCCCGATGAGAAAAGCCGAGCGCCGAGCTGCCGAGAAAGGAGAGGTCCTTCGCCCAGGTTCGATACCGATGATGAGCACGGAACTGACGGATCTTGCCGTTTCCGAAAAAGGACGGCCGAACTTATGGCTGAATTTCTTCATGCCTGTGCTAATCGTGATTGCCGTAAACATCGGTACCTTCATCGCCACCGGACAAGCGCGGGTTTTGGAAAGCTTTATGTTGGCTACGGTGGTCCTGGGAGCGGTCATGTTCATCCAGGGAATGGACAGCTTGAGCGGGATAATGCGATCGGTTCTGGCCGGTGTCAAAGGGGTCATGCCGGCCGTATTGATCCTGGGCTTCGCCTATTCCATCAACACGGTGAGCCGGGAGATGGGAACGGCCCAATATGTCATCGAAGGCAGCCGGGATTGGCTGAACCCCGCCTTCCTGCCGATGTCTGTGTTCATCATCAGCGCTTTTGTCAGCTTCGCCACCGGAACATCCTGGGGGACCTTTGCCATCGTCATCCCGGTTGCCGTTCCTTTGGCATTCGAATTCAGCGGAGGCCAGGTCTCATCCTTGGTTTTGACGACCGTGGCGGCCTCGGCCGGAGGAGGGGTTTTCGGCGACCACTGTTCGCCCCTTTCGGATACGACGGTGCTCTCTTCTCTCGGCAGCGCCTGCGACCTCATGGACCACGTCAGGACCCAACTGCCCTATGCTCTTGCCGTTGCCGCTGCGGCCTCTCTTGCCTATATGATTCTAGGTTTGGTTTAATCAGAGACTGTGATCTATTTCATCTCCTCAGGATGATCGGTTCGAATAGAAAAAACAATCAATCGTCATCCTCGGGCACAAGGGTTACGGCCCAAGAGGGATAGGGGGCGGCACTTCCCTTAACAGCGTGCCACAGGATGCGGTTCAGGGTGTCTTCCGGGCAGGCATCGATTTGACGGAAGTTCAGACGGGCGGAAATGCGTGCATGGCGGCGCAGCAGAGAATCCGCGATCTCTTCCGGGTCAGGATTCATCTGGTCCAGCGGGATTCGATTGGGAACGGATTCGAAGGGCGTGAAATCCGGTGTGGTGGTGAAGCAGTCGAACATCGGCGTGGCCGTGGCGTCGAATTGGTTCATCGGGGGAAGGCCCAGAATCTGTTCGATGGTCCGCAGCAGGCTGGTCGTGTTGTACTGGGTGCTGACCACGGCGCCGCGCTTGGTGTACGGGCTGATGCAGTAGGCGGTGGTGCGGTATCCGCTCACGTGGTCGAATCCGTTCTGGGGGTCGTCCTCGATTCCGAAGATGACCGTTTCTTTCCAGAAACGGCTATGGCTGAAAGCTTCGACGATGCGTCCGAAAGCCAGGTCATTGTCGGCGACGCAGGCGGCTGGCGTAGGAGAACCGGCGCGTGTCCCGCTGGTGTGGTCGACAGGCAAACAGATAAGGATGAGCTGTGGCATCTGGCCCTCTTTTTCCCAGGCAGCGATCTGGTTCGCGATGGAGCGGGCCCTCCAGACATCCGGCACTTCCATGATCCATCCCACCGTGTCCGTGGCGGTAAAGGGACGGATGGTCTCGATCGTCGGTTGGGATGCGATGATCACTTCCCCATTGCCGTGAAGATATTCCTCCCAGTAATCCTTCCACTGGGGTTTGCCCGGGCGCTCCGGGTCTTTCCACCGGCATTCGGGTTGGGCGAACTCGCCGAAATTCCAGATCGAGACTTTGTTCCGGAGAGCATTGTCCCAGATGAAACCGCTTGGAGCATAGGCCAGGGCATCGGCCTCATCCGGCCCCATCCCGTCTGGGTAGCTTCGGGGCCATCCGGCGAACGATCTCTCGAGATAATCGGTCCCGAAGGCAGTGGTGGACCACTGGTGTCCGTCCGCGCTCAGTATGCCGCAGCAGTAGGTGTTGTCGAGGAGGATGAATTCCCGAACGATCTTATGCTGATTGGGAGTCACCTGCTCGCCGAAGAGGCAGAGGTTCGGGTTGCCGTTTCCTTCGGGTATATCGCCCATGATCTGGTCATAGGTCCGGTTTTCCTTGATGATGTAGACCACGTGTTTGAACAGGCTGGGCTCGCCGATGCGTTCGGGAACGGGCCGCGCCGGCTGCCCGGGCCGTGGTTTTTCCACTGTGCGGGATATTCGTTCGCGATGATAGTTGGCATAGACCGCTTCTGTAAACGACTCTAAATCCTTCTTGTCAGGCGCCGGTACCGGTATAAGAGACAGCGAGCCGTGATAGTGATGGGTATTGAATCCCTTTCCGCCGGTCTTTTCATCTTGTTTGGGTTCCGTGGGAAGGCCTTTAATGTTGGCGACACAGAGGGTTTTGGTTTCAGGATGGAATACAACGGCTCCCGGGAACCATCCGACCGGAATGAGCCCGAGAAGCGCGGATTCCCGGTCCTTCGGGTCAAAATTCACTGCAGCGATGGCATTCTGGGTGCCGTTGGCCGCATACAAGTACTTTCCATCGGGTGAAAAGCAGAGGGCGTTGGGAGAGGCTCCGAAAAGGTCGGCCGGGTTGGCTTTGACCCATATGGTCTCGGCCACCGTGTCCGTCCGGGTATCGATCACGCTGAGGTTGTCGCTGGCCGCATTGGCGCAGACGATATAGCGGTTATCTGGTGATACCGCGAGTGCAGAGGAGTGGAGGTGAACGAGAATTTCTTTTGTGACTCCTGAAGCGAGATCGATAACGCTCACCGACCCCTCGTTGGCGATGTGTTTGACGGGATCGACCTTGACCACCGTGCCCCGTCCTGCCGGTCCGGTCAGATCTCCGGTTTGCGGCCGGCGGCCTCCCCAGTTGCTGACATAGGCTTTGCCATCCAGAAGCCGGACATCGAACGGGGCCACCCCCACATCGAAAGTTTGTGTTACTTCGTTGGTTTGGGCGTCGATAACCAGCAGTTGGTTTGAGAGGTTGCCGCAGACGTAGAGCGTTTGCCCGTCTGTGGAAAGGGCCAATCCGGCCGGGATTTCGTTTTCCCGCCTCGGTGCATCGGCCGAAGGAAGAGGTATGGAATGGGAAGGTGCGACTGTACCGTCTTGCGAGACGGAGAAGACCTTGATGCTGCCGTTGACATTGCTGAGATAGATGCAGCTTCCGTCGGGCGAAAAGATGAGGCCGGTGTAGCTCAGCTGGCCCCTTTGGTCGGATTCGAGGATGTTGGTGGAGGAAGGATCGGCAGAAGGAAAGTTTTGTTCCTCGGATGGAAGATCGACCCGCTGGACGATTGTCCCGGCCGCAGGATCTATGATGACGAGTTCATGTGTTTTTCCAGAGACGGCAAGGAACCGGTTGTCGGGGGAAAGCGCAAGAGCTTGGGGGCGCAACCCGGGAAGGGGGATCTGCTTTCCGGCAGGCAGCAGGACTTGGTTGACGGGCAAAACTGTCCAGTTCTCTCCGGCCGCACCCGCCTTCTCTATATCCGGATCCGGTGCGTCTTTTCGGCATGTCATTATCCCGACGAGCAGGACCAGGATGAATAATAGAGGTATCAAGCTAACTGCGAAACGAATCCTGTTTTGTTTTAAAGACGACATGTCGATTCCTCCTCCCGTCAGATCTCTACCTTAATTCATGGTTCGAAGAGATGTCAATAAGAAAAAGAGAGTTATTGATTTCAGCCTTTGGGTCATATGAATTTGATGTAGAAGCGGATTCCTCTGCCGAAAATTATCCGTTCAGGCAAAGAAAGGCAATACCAAACTGAGAAATTCAACAAGCTGACTTTTTTCTGAAAATGCAAAAACGATCGAAGTTATCGCTACTTCCAAAGATATATACGCAGATACCGCAGATGCAGGGAGGTTAGCCCTGGTCCAGAAATCGGAGGCTGACTATCTCCTCACAGGGGATACGGAAATGCTCAGGTCAAAAAATGCGGTTCGATAGAGATTTTGTCCCCCTCAGTTCTGAGAAGCAACCGGAAAGCTTAAAAACATAAATAATTTGGCGGTTTATTTTTTCAGGATACCGGGAGATACGAGTCCGAGGGGATGATTGTCCGCCGTGTGGGTGGCTTCGATCAGGTATGTTCGGCTGCCGGCGCCGTAAAAAATGGTGTTGACGGTGGAAGGCCTGCAGTGGACGAACCGGAACCGTTCATTTTCCTTTTCATAAACCTGGATGGTGAGCCTTGCGTTCGGCTCGGCGGTTAAGACGAAACGAATTCCATCTTTTTCCAGCCTTTTGGCAGCCGGATTTCCATCCGTAACGTCGAAGGCTAAAATTTCGCAGATCCAGCTTTCCCTGAGGACTTCGGGGATCGGGGTGTTGAGCCTGTGGACGGCTTCCGAGGGTCCGCTTTCCAGCTGCCAGACGGTGAAACTCAGGTTCACGTAGTGGCGTTCCTTTAGACTTCCCGCCCATGAACCGAGACCGATGAAAATGGCCATAACCATTGCGACCTGTATCTTTTTCATCCTGTCCTCCTGCTTCATGCGTTTCATCTATCTATCTCCACTCTCTATACAAACCAGCCGCCGTTGTATTCCTCCCCTCCTGCGCAGCGAGGAGTGGATTCAACTGGTCTCCTGCCCTTGAAAAAATATAAGGTTTGTTTTCCTAAGGATTATGCGATAATCTGGCTGTAATGGAGACAGAATATTCTGTCTCCAATTTCCAGTCATACAAAGATGCTAGATGGGCCATAAAAAAAATTGGGGACAGATTATCCTGCTCCTCAAATGAGAGAAATGAAGGAAAAAGTTCTCAGGCTAAACCTTTTTACCGGATTGGGCCTTCTTTTAGCTTCGACGGCTCTTCTCGTCCTCTCCGTTCCTTTTATGAAAGACTGGTTCTATACCTTCGCCTGGTGGTCGTTTATCTTGTTTCTCGACAGCCTCAATTTCCGAATCCATAGGAGGTCTCTTCTCTCCAGCTCGGTCAAGGAGTTTTTCCTTCTGACTTTTTTCTCGGTTTCATTCTGGTGTATTTTCGAGCTCTTCAACCTGAGGTTGGAGAATTGGAGCTACCACGGGCTGCCCACGCCTCTACCCGAGCGCTGGCTGGGCTATTTTCTTTCCTATGCGACGGTCATTCCGGCCCTGAAGGAGCTGGAAATTTTCTGGATGGGATTAATGGGAAAAAAACGGCTGGCCCTTTTTCCTCTAAAAGTGAGCAGTGGCTTTCTCACCGCTTTTTCTTTCTCTGGAGCGATCTGTTTGCTGCTATCCCTAGCCAGGCCGGACCTTTTCTTTCCTCTTGTCTGGCTGGGCTTCATTTTTCTTCTGGAGCCGGTCAATTTCTCTCAAGGCAACCCCTCTTTGCTGGCCGAGGCGGAAAAGGGAGAGTGGGGAAGGTTCTGGAGCCTTATTCTGGCCGGCCTTTTGGCGGGAATTCTCTGGGAATTCTGGAATTACTGGGCGGGGTCTCACTGGAAGTATTCCCTGCCATATTTCGATTTCGTCAGGGTCTTCCATGTGCCTATCCTTGGTTTCACGGGATTTCTGCCTTTCGCCCTGGAAACCTTCGCCGCCGCCTCTCTTTTTCTTTCTCTGGCCAGGAAATGGGGAAAGCAGAAAGTGGTTCAGATAGTTTTTTTTCCGGCCTGTTTGCTTTTCGACGGCTTCGTTTTTTTACTCATCGACTGGTTTACCTTCAGGCCCTAGCCTTCATTTTTTCTGTTTGTGTTGGCCAATTGGTGTTCGGTCGACAGGGCTTTTTCCGGGGGAATGATCGCTAGAAAGGTCGCTGCCGCCATCTGAGGATTCCGAACCGGAGGGAAAGACATGCCTGATGGACAAAAATAAATAGAATCTTAGCCCGCACAAATTGGAAGAGAACCTGGTCTTCTTCGCCGAAATACAGAATACTGTCGGTGCGGTGTTCCTCCTTTTATCGCAGGGGTTTGATGTCGAGTATGGGGGTGCTGTCGATCATGTCCAAACCCTTGACGGAAATGATGTTTTCCCTGACAGCCGTCACGGCCAGCACCGACATTCCGATGGGATTGGGCCGGAAGGGAGAACAGATGCTGAACACGCCTTTTTTAGGCCGGACCGGGTCTCCCCGGGGATGCTGAGTAAGGTCTCCGAGGGTAAAAGACCTGCTCCGGTGAAAGTGAAAGATGACGACGATCCTCTCCCCCGGTCGAATATCTCTCATTCCCTGGATGTACCTCTTGTCGATGACCAATTCTCCCTCCACATCGGAGACGGTCCAGGAGTTGGGCACCTCGGTGACTTCGGTGTGCACCGTGCCGATGGGCTTGAGCTTAATCATGGATGCAGGCCAAAATTTTCAACAGATATTCGGGGCCGGGCCGATCGAAGGTATTCTGGCTGATGTATTTGAACCGGAGGAGGCCTTTTCCGTCGATGATGTAAACGGTCGGGACGTTTTGTTCGATCTGGCTCCCTCCCCATTCCGTGGTGAAAAGGCCCAAGCCTTTTGAGACAGCCGCATCCGCATCGATCAGGATGGGTATTGGAAGAGGAACTTTTCCCTTTTCGAATGTATAGCTTTTTGGAAGATACCGCCTGATCATTTCCATGCGTCTCTTTCCCCTTTCATCGAGCTTTTCGGGCTCGGCCGGATTTTTCCAGTTTTCGATATCCGCCATTTGATCGGCGAATTTATCCACCCATTCTTGGACCATGTCCTCAGGATAGGGGAGGACGAACAGGATCTCCAGGTTGTGCTTTTTGCGGACACTCTGGTTGATTTCCAGCTCCGCCAGCTCGGCATACTGGTAGTTGCACACATGGCACCAGTGGTCTTTTCCGGCCAGTCCCCTGGGAAAAATAAGCAGGACATTCTTTCCTTTGAGCTTGGAAAGTCCGATTTCTCCGCCCTGGTATACCGGAAGGGTGAAATCCGGCATGGGCTGCAGAACGGAGACCGGCTGGATTTGAGCCGGAACGGATACTTCGATCAGGATCAGACAGGTGAAGACCAAAACCGTGAGAAATATCCTAACTGACGATTTCATATTCGCCTCCTGATATGACAACTGAATTTTGCCAAAGACAGCCTATCTTGGCAGAAGATCTGCCCGTATCAATCGTTCTCATTTCCGAGACTTATCTATCTTTTTCTACCGGACATCTCCTGTTCGCGGTTGAGCTCTTCGATGTCCACATCCTGGGAATAATCCCCGATCAAATGCTTGCAGAAGTAGTCGGACCGCAGCCAGAAGAAGTATTCGTTCATATCGCCGTATCCGTGACGCTGGCCTGGGAAAAGGAAAAAATCGAAACGTTTGTTGGCCTTGATCAGGGCGTTTGCCAGACGGATGGTGTTGGCCGGATGGACATTGTTATCGATGTCTCCTGTACAAATCAGCAAGTGCCCCTTCAGGTTTTTCGCCACCTCGGAGTTCTTTTCGATGTCGTATTCGAAGGTAATATTCCCTTCATCATCCACGATCTCTTTGACGCCGTGGTGTTTTTCGCTCCACCAGCGGTTGTAGACGTTGTTCTCGTGATTGCCGGACGAAGATACCGCGACCTTGAAGAAATCAGGATAAACGAGCATGGCGGCAGTGGACATGAATCCGCCCCCGGAATGGCCGAAGATGCCGACTTTATCCAGGTCGATATAGGGATGGCGGGCCGCCAGTTGTTCGATGACGGCCTTTTTATCGGCCAGCCCGTAATCCCGAAGGTTTCCGTAGCCGTAATTGTGGTACCACTTGGAGCGGCTAGGGTGGCCTCCCCGGTTGCCTACGGTGATGACGATGAATCCGAATTGGGCCTGTCGCCAGGTGCGGTCTCCTCTGGTGGAAAAGGATTTATCGACGGCTTCTGTCTGGGGGCCGGGGTACACATAGGCGATGATCGGGTATTTTTTCGTTTCATCGAAATCGAAAGGCTTGTACATGACGCCGTAGAGGTCGGTTTTTCCGTCATCAGCTTTGACCTTGAAGGTCTCAGGGAATTGGAACCCAATCTCGAAGAGAAGGGATAAATCCGGAGATTCCATCTGCAGGATAACATTGCCGCGGTTATCCCTCAGGGCGGCCTGGGGGAGGGTGTCCACCCGGGAGTAGTTATCGACGAAGTAGAGATTGGCGTCATCGCCGGAAATCCTGTGGTTGAAGTTATCTTTGTTCAATATCTGAAAGCCGGTTCCATCCAGATTGACGCGGTAGAGGTGCTCGTAATAGGGATCCTCCTCCTCCCGGCCGTTGGCCGTGAAATAGAGCACCCGGTTTATCTCGTCGATACCTTCGATGTTTTCACAATGAAAGGGGCCGGAAGTGAGCTGTCTTTTGAGGTTGCCGTCTCCGTCGTAAAGGTAAAAATGGCCCCATCCGTCCCGCTCCGACCAGTGGATGAGCTCTTTTCCGTTGGCGATAAATCCCAGGGGGCGGGTTTCCACGTAGGTGTTCAGGCGCTCCTCGATCAGGACTTTCACTTCGCCGGTGGCCGAGTCCGCGTAACAGATATCGATCCGCTTCAGGTCGCGACTGGTACGGGAAAAATAAACCCTGTCGGGTGTTTCCGAAAGCCACAAGGGAGGCCGGTAATCGTCGTCGCGGGTTTTGGCCGGATAGCGGGCTATCATGATGCGAATGGTCTGGTCTTTGAACCTGTCGGCATCGACCTTGAGCTTGTTTTTCGTTTCCAGGTCGAAGATCAAAAGCTCTTCCTGGGGGGCTTCCTTTTCGCCGGGCATGTGGTATTTGTAGGTCTCCAGTGTCGGCCTTGGTTCGGCGATGGAGTTTATCACCCAGAGGTCCTTGACTTCCCGGGAGTCGTCACGGGTCATGGCGAATTTTTTGGAGTCGTGGGACCAGATGATAAAGGCCGGTTTTCGCTTGTCCTTGTTTTTTTCCTTATCGACATTGGTCTCACCTCTGCCGCTGAAGCCGTGATAGCTGTAGTACTCTTCCCCGTCTGTGGTCAGTTGGTGCTCCTCGATGGACTCGTCTTTGGGGTTGTGCTGCCACTTCTCATAGTTTTCCTTGTCCATGTAGTAGAGGTTATAGTGACGGCCGAACACGATCGTCTCTCCATCGGGAGAAATACTCGCCCAGCGGGGGCGTTCGGGTTCATCCACGAAATCCTCGAGGAGGGTCAGTTTTCCGGCAGCCAGCTCGTATTCGAAATGATGGTACTTTTGGGCCTCTTCTTTGGCCTTTTCGACCGCGCTTTTTTCTTCTTCCCCTTCCTTTTCCTTTTTCCCTCTCTCCTCCTCTTTCTTCACTTCCTCTTTTTTTTCGACGTCCTTTTTCTGTTCTTTTTCTTTACGCTTTTCTTCCCGTTTTTCGGCTTCGAGAACGTCCTTGTTTTTTTCCACTTTGAAATAGATGGCGGTGTCGTTTTTGATGAATTCGATGGTATTTATGGGCAGATGCTGGGCATCGTAAGGGTCTTTGGTAAACCGCGTCAGCATGGCGGCCATTTTGACATTGTCGAAGATGGGGCGCTTTTGTTTGCTGGCTGGGTCGACGATGAAAAAGGATTTCCCATCGCTCGTTTCATAGATATACCAGAATCGGTCGCTGTGCTTGAGCCAGTGGGCATCCACATAGGTGCTGAACACCATCCTTTTCATTTTATTGGGAGTGAAACGGGCTGGCAGCTCGTAGTTGGCCTTAGTGACGGGCGTTTTTTCTGCTCCGAAGCCGATGGTCGCCCCTAGGAAAAAAACGATAAGAACGAAAGAATAAATTTTTTTGTTCACTTAAATATCCTCCCTTTTTGGATTCTTGAATGTATAGAGAACCTTCTGCAGGTGAAGGGATGAAGAAACACGAATCGGCAACATTCGAATAGGCGCATTGAAAAGAAAAAGATTATACTTGTCTTGATGGATGAACGCAACTTGTATTCGATGAAAATATCATATCGAACAGTTCAGACAAGAATCCCCTTTTTCCAAAGATCAAACACAAGATGTGATCGAACAGTTGAAAAAAGCTTCGTGGGATCATAGGTTCAGAGAAACACTCCCCTTTTATCTGAAAATTCTGGTTGATGAAGAAGGAAATCTTCTTGTTATCAGGAGAACGGATTGCCAGGGAGAGGACTGCCCGACATGTGTTCAGGTCTACTCGCCTGACGGGAAATATGTTTGCGAGACGGGATTGGAAGGAGGGCCTTTTAACCTGACTGTCGATTCCCGGATCAAAAATATGTGTTTCATCAGCCGTTGGCTTACAGCCATGGTCGAGGTGAAAGATGCCGTGGAATTCGAAATCCGTGTGATCAAGGTGGCTTTTAGATAGACGGCTTTTTATGGTCCCTTGTTGCCGTCCTGGTTAGCCGGTCCGTCCTTGCTCAAGAACTGGGCTTTTCCCTCGGATGAACTCTTGATGGGGACGTCTGGTTTGGAGACACCCTATATTATAGAAGTGTTTTTTTTCAAAAAATAGAGTGTTCCTAGGTGGGATGTCCTCTTATTGTTACCCTCGCGGAACGATTCGAGGAGACTGGGTTAGGCTGGGCCGGAACCCTCCAGTGTTGTTCAAACCTTTCCTAGTGCTCTGTTCAGCATCGGCTTATTTTTCATCGCGGTTTTTCGGATTCTTATAAAAAGGGACAGATGATTGACAAAAAGTTAAATTCCGATAGACTAAAGGAAGCGTTTCCAGAACCGTGACGACATATTTGCCACACTTTGAACAGAGCATTAGGAAGGGATTGAGCGACATCGGAGGACCCCGACCCAACCTACCCCAGCCTTCCCGAACTGCTCTTCGAGGGAATCTGACGCAGTCAGACGGGGATGATGTATTGAGCATGACTACACAGAAGGGGTGGGGATCAGGATTAACATGGCTGAGGTTCCAGTGGCTCAGATCGGCGTGCGAGTTCCACAGCCGCCGAAAAGAGCAGTGAGGAAATGGCGTATAAAATCCGACTGGAGAGAAAGCACTTCCTAATGCTCTGGATCTTCGATCACGGTTTTGGAAACGCTTCCTAGACTAAAAGGCAGGGCCATGGAGAGGAGGCTAGTTGGATGCTAAACAGAAATCGTCTAGTCGTTTTATTCTTGGGAATCGGATTGTTGGCGTTTTTTAGCTGTTCACCGGGCGAAAAGGAGGTAGCAGCGGCCGGCAGCGGCTCGTATGAGGACCTAGTCGAGCTGTTCAGGAAATGGCGGGAATTCCAGAAACCCGTTATCGTTGACGCTGTCCCCGATTATACAGCAGAGGCGATGGCCAAGCAGCATCTCGAGCTGAAGGAATATCAAGCCAGGCTGCAGGCCATCGATCCCAGTTCTTGGCCCATCTCCCAGCAGGTGGACTATCACCTCGTACGGGCCGAAATGAACGGACTGGATTTCGACCACCGTGTGCTACGGCCCTGGTCGCGGAATCCCTGTTTCTATGCAGTTTATTATACATCGCCGTCCGATGTCCCGGCTTTGGAAGGTCCCTGGCGGTACGGGACCCTGTGTTTATGGAAGTACTCTTTTCCTCTGCCAGCCGAACAACTGAATGATTTCAAGATGCATATTCAGGCCGTCCCCAAGGTGCTGGAGCAAGCCAAGGGAAATCTCATCGAGGATGCTGGAGATCTCTGGTATTTGGGCGTGAGACAGAAAAAGGAAGAGAGTGGGTACCTGAAAAATCTGGCGCTGCGCCTCGGTCAGCACCATCCTGATCTCGTTCCCGACATCGAGCGGGCCAAGGAAGCCGTGGATGAATTTTGTTCCTGGTTGGAAGAAAAACAGAAAGACATGGCCGCCCCTTCCGGTATTGGTGTGGAAAATTACAACTGGTACATGAAAAACGTCCATCTCTGGCCCTACACCTGGGAGGAACAGTTGGTAATAATGAACAGGGAGCTGGGGCGTTCCATCGCCTCCCTGAAACTGGAAGAAAATCGGAACCGCTCCCTTCCTCCGCTCGAACCTCCGGAGAACAGAGAAGAGTATCAGCGGCGTTTCGACGAAGCGGTGGAGCATTTCATGAAATTCATGCGGGAAAACGTGATGACGCTTCCCGACTACATGGATGATACCCTCAAGCGCACCGTTGGATTTATCCCGCCCGATGGTCTCCGGGATTTTTTTACCCAGGTCGATTATCATGATCCTCTTCCTTTGAGATGTCACGGTACCCACTGGTTCGACCTGGCCCGAATGGAAAACGAACCCCATCCCAGCCCGATCCGCCGGGTTCCCCTGTTGTACAACATCTGGGATTCTCGGGCTGAGGGATTGGCCACAGGGATGGAAGAGATGGCCATGCATGCGGGATTGCTGGATGAGCGGCCCCGAGTCCGGGAGCTTATCTGGATCATGCTGGCCTGTCGTTGTGCCCGGGGAATGGGCGATCTGAAAATGCACAACAACGAGTTTACCTTGGAGGAAGCTGTCGATTTCGGTGTGAAATGGACGCCGCGCGGCTGGATGCCTAGGGAAGGGAATACGATCTGGGCGGATGAAGACCTCTATCTTCAGCAGCCCGGATACGGCACGAGCTACGTCGTGGGCAAGGTCCATTTGGAAAAACTGATAGCCGATTATTCCCGGCTAAAGGGAGAAGATTTCAATTTGAAGGAATTTTTCGATGAATTTCACACCTATGGCATGATTCCGCTTTCGCTCATCCGCTGGGAGATGACCGGCCTCGACGATGAGATTAAAAAACTACTAGGGGACGCTCCTTGAGGTACCACCCTAGCTTAGGTACTGTCTATCCAGCTAATATTTGGCCCTAAAATATTTTTGGATAAATTGGCTTCGAAGAGAATGTGGATCCTCATTTTCGGAAAAGAGGATGGTAAAAAAAGACCCGCTACCACATATCGGGATCATGCTCTTTAAGATAATCGGGAGGTCCCTCAAGGAACTTTCACCTATTGCCCAATAGGGTGGTACCTGAAGGAGCGTCCCCTAACCGATGTCCACAAGTCGAGGCCGTACTCCTCCTTTCCAGGCTAGAGGTGAGAGATGGTCAGAAATTATTTAATCGTCGCTTTGAGAAATATCCGGAGGCACAAAGGATATTCCCTGATAAACATCGTGGGACTTGCCGTAGGGATCGCCAGTTGTCTGTTGATCCTGCTCTTCGTGCGCAGTGAATTGAGCTATGACCGTTTTCACGAAAAGGCCGATCAGATTTTCAGGGTTGGCTTCAAGTTCCATGTCGGGACCAACCAGTTCGACGCGGCGCTGGGGCCCTGTCCTTTGGCCGGAGCGCTGTCGAGGGATTTTCCAGAGGTGGAAAAAGCGGCCAGGATTTTTGCCAGGCAAAGCCGCGGGGGAGACGTTTTTGTCCGTTACGGAGACAAGCGATACAAAGAGAACCGGTTTCTCTGGGCGGACCAGGCCCTTTTCGATATTTTGTCTTTCCGATTCATCGAGGGTAATTCCGAAGAGGTCCTCACCAAGCCAGGTTCTGTCGTTCTGACCTCAGAGGCAGCCGAAAAATATTTCGGCCAGGAGGAGCCGCTGGGAAAGATGCTGGAACTGGAAGACGGATCGCTCTACATGGTCAAAGGAGTGACCGAAGCCTGGCCGGAGACATCCCACTTCCACTTCGATTTCCTCGCCTCGTTTTCCAGCCTTCCCAAGAGCAAAGATCTGGATTTTTATGATACAGCGGTTTTCACCTATATCCTTATCCGTAAGAATGCGTCGATCGAGCAGCTCGAGACTAAATTGCCAGAGTTTTCCGGCAAGTACATGGCCCCGGTCATCGAGAAGATCATGGCGGTTTCCTATAAAGACTTTTTGGATTCCGGGAACTTTATCGGATTCATGACGCAGCCTCTCCTCGGCATCCATCTTCACTCCGACTGGCAGAATGAGTTGGAACCCCAGGGGAATTTCAACACTGTGATCATTTTTTCCGCCATTGCCCTTCTCATCCTCGTCGTGGCCTGCATCAATTTCATTAACCTGACCACTGCCCGCTCATCCCAAAGGGCCAACGAGGTGGGAGTGCGCAAAGTAGTGGGGTCCACGCCGAGACAGCTCGTCCGGCAATTCCTGTCTGAGTCTATCTTCTTGAGCTTTATCGCCATTATGCTGGCCATGATTTTGGTCGAGCTCTCCCTTCCGGTGTTCGACACTCTGGTCGGGAAGGAATTCTCGGCTGCGTATCTTCAGGATTGGACCTTCCCTCTAGTTATGATCCTGGGCGCCCTGGGCATCGGAATTGCAGCCGGAAGTTATCCTGCCTTGCTGCTGGCGTCCTTCCGCCCCGTTGACGTGTTGAAAGGAAAGGCTATTTCCCGCTCAAAAGGCCCCAAATTTCGCAACGTACTGGTGGTCTTCCAGTTCTGTGCCTCGATCTTTCTCTTGGTGGGGACAACCGTAATCTACAACCAGCTGCACTACATTCGGGACAAAGACCTGGGATTCCAAAAGGAGCATGTGATCGTCATCCAGAGGGCCGAGAAACTCGGTAAGCAACAGAGGGCTTTCAAAGAAGAGCTCAAAAGGAATCCCGACGTGCTCAGTGTGACGTTTACCGATTCGCTTCCGCAAATGCTGCTCGAGGCCAAGGTTTTCCAGAAAGAAGGAGAGGGGAGCGGCGAGAATAATACCTTTATCACCATTACGGCTGACCTTGACTTTCTCGAGACCTATAACCTTCGGGTAATAGAGGGAAGATATTTTGAACGGGAGCGATCTTCTGATTCTTCGGCCATCGTGCTGAATGAGGCCGCGGTGAAAGCGCTGGATTTGCAGAATCCTTTGGAACGGCGACTCATCCTGGTAGGCCTTAAAAGGAAACCGATGGACATCATCGGCATCATCAATGATTTTCATATGGAACCGCTTCATGTCGAGATCGGCCCCACAGCCGTCATCTTGAGCGGAGAGAAACCGGGAGTTCTGCTTTCGGTCCGGGTGCGCCCGGGGAATCTTCCAAAAATCCTGGGATATGCGCAAGAGCAGTGGAAGCGGTTCACCAACAACCAGCCCTTCGAATATGTCTTTTTCGATGACCTATTCAATTCGATCTACAAATCCGAGATCCAGGCAGAAAAGGTGATCACCGCTTTTGCCTGTCTTGCCGTTTTTATCGCCTGTCTGGGGCTTCTGGGGCTCGCCTCTTACACCTCCGGGCAGCGCACAAAGGAGATCGGCATCCGCAAGGTTTTGGGGGCGACTATATCCGGAATCGTCCTGTTGTTGAATAAAGATTTTATCAAATGGGTGTTGATAGCCAATTTTATTGCCTGGCCCTTGGCCTACTATGCGGTGAACTCGTGGCTGCAAAACTTCGCTTACAGGGTCAGGCTCAACCTCTGGATGTTCATGGGAGCATCAGTCGCAACTTTGGTTATCGCCCTGCTCACGGTGAGTTACCAATCTATCATGGCGGCCCTCGGAAATCCGGTCGATTCCCTCCGCTATGAATAAATGTATCGGGGATAGGATACCTTGGTCCTAAATTAGGTAATGGTGCAGTTGGGGCTGGGGGATCCCGGAACCATTCTCGGCCTCCATTTATGGAAATAGATGCAAGAGTATCCAATCCCCGAATCACAGGGCCCCCGAAATACGATAAGAGAGACGGTTGAGTCGGCAATAAGGCGGAAGGAAGCTCTATGCAATCAGGGGGAAGGAGCTTTCTGCTTTGCATAATCAAATTTTTGATAATATAATATCCCATTAAATTACCCGGATTATTCGTTAAAAATGCTTATACCATGTTCTATTATGGCAAGGTCAGGGATTTATCCTGATGTTGATGTAAATTTTTTTAAATAATTCAGATTTATTGAAAATGAGAGATACAGATAGAAAAAAAGGTGCCTTTTTCCTGGTTTTAATTGTTGTTTCATTGGCAAATGTCTTGATTTCCTGCCGCCAGTCTCAAACGCAGTTTCCCGCTTTATTCCGCTTCATCGATCATCTCGAAGAGGCCCACATTGTTGTGTCCCCATTGAAAAGTCTGAAAGATAATTTTGTGACGGTCCAAGAAGACCTGTCAGGAAAATGGATGCCGGTTCCTGAATTGTCGAACGAGGAACTGAAGGCCTGGGCTGCGCCCACAAAACATCCGGTTTTGTCTTTCGATGAAACAATACAACCAGAAGGAGCGAATCTTTTCCAAGACCAGAAAGAAGTGGTTTTTTCCGAAGGCGGAGATGAGGAAAGGCTTACCTGGAAATGGGCGAAGGTAAATAAAACCAGAACTTCACAAATGCTCCCAAGTTATAATAAGAAATTGAAGTGTTCTATCCTCAATCGTAAAAAGACCATATCCTTTTATCAGATTCTTCCCAGCAGTGAGATTGAAGTAAGAGTTGTGGCGAAGAAAGGAGCTAACCTCCCAGAAAGCCCGTCTGTAGCACTTTATTTGAATGGCCAATTCATTGAATCTCGGACCGTCAAATCTCATAAATACACGACGCTGTATTTCCGTGCTCAAGTGGAGCAAAAACTATATAAAATCGAATTCAGGTATAGAGGGCAGAAAAATATTGGACAAAAAACAAATAATATCGATATACACATAAAGAACGTCAGAATATCAGCCCCCCATGATATGATTCTCCTGAGCATCCCTTCTGGAGAGGTGCCTTCAGCCCAGAAAAGCTCTTACCGGTTGAGCTATCTTTCCCAACAGATCCAAAGGGATCGAAACAACAACTTCACCTTGGATTTCCTTCTCTCTTTATACCGGACGGCTTCACAGGATCAAATTCATGATCTAGGAATCGCAAAAAATCCGTATTCCATCAAGAAAAAGCTGATCTTTAAAGAATATGCCTTAAATTCTCTTTTCGCTCCCCCTGAAAGTGTCATCGTTTTCCCTCTGGATCTTCCTTCCGATAGTGTTTTGGAATTCGGCTGCGGAATCCTGGAAAAAACTTGGAATAGACCAAACCACAGCGTAAAATTCCAAATCTTTCTAGAGGAGGACGGTAATCAACATGAGCTATACTCCAAGATTTTGGATCCTTTCCTCCGAGCTGAAGATAGAGATGTAATATCCCGAAAGCTTGATTTATCTCCATTTGGAGGAAAAAAGGTTAAAATATCCTTTCTTACCCAAGCGCAAAATCCCGATACAGGGCAGAAGGGGCTATCTTTTTGGTACAATCCTCTGCTTTTCCAGAAAAAAGACAGCAAGAAACAAGATGAAATAAATGTAATACTCATTTCGCTGGATACGCTGAGAGCTGACCATCTGGGGTGTTATGGATACAAAAGAAACACAAGCCCGCATATCGATACTCTAGCTCAAGATAGTGCTGTTTTTCACAATGCTTACTCCCAATCTCCTTGGACCTTGCCATCCCACACTTCAATGTTGACCGCGCTCAACCCTTACCACCACCAGGTATATCTTGCCGAAGAAAAGATGCACCCCTCCATCATAACCGTGTCTGATATCTTGAGAATCAACCATTATTACTGCGGAGGCATAACCGCTGGCGGCTATGTCAGCGAAAAATATGGCTTTGCCAAAGGTTTCGACAGTTACAAGGGGGAAAGATACATTCCCTCCTCTGCAGATGGTGCCCGACAGATCTCATTGCATTCCCAAGACTGGCTGGAGAATAATAAAGATAAAAAATTCTTTTTGTTTCTGCATACTTATCAAATCCATGATCCTTATTTTGCCCATAAAAACATTACCGAATCCTATGTGCAGGGACCTTTAATATGGGAAAAAATGCCTTTAGCTGAATTCCTGCGAAACCAGCCGGAAAAAAGAAGATATCCTTTTTCAGAAGAAGAAAAGGCAAATCTTGTGGGGCTTTATGATGGGGAAATAAGATACACGGACGAAGTCCTCATTGGTCCCATGATTCAAAAATTGAAAGAGCTGAATCTCTATGACAGGACCATGATCATTCTCACCAGTGATCACGGAGAGGAATTCTATGACCATAGCAGCTGGCTTCATTCCCATACCCTCTATGATGAATTGATCAATGTGCCTTTGATCGTCAAATTTCCTGAATCAAAGTACAAGGGAAAAAGAATATATCCGATTGTGCGTTCCATAGACATCATGCCTACACTCCTGGAAGAGGCTGATATTGACTACTCTCCATTCGAGTTAGATGGAAAGAGCCTCATGTCAATTGTCAAAGGCAAAGAAAAAAAGAATAGAGTTTTCATAAGTGATTTTACCCATAAAGGATCGGAAAAACTGCGGCCGGCAGTGGTCGCAACCAATAGGGATTTGTATAAGATTATTGTAAACAGAAGGAGCTCTCCTCCTAAAATCCTCCTGTTCAACCTGGAAGACGATCCCTTAGAGAAGACAAGTCTGGAGGGAACAAACAGCAAGCTTGTCCGGGAGCTGTTCAGCTCGATTCTGGAACATTATCAGAACTTCGAGCCGATTAAGGGGAAAAGCCAAAAGGTTATTATTGATAAGGAATTGAGGGAGAGGCTGAAAGCTCTCGGCTACATCCGTTAAACACAGATATGCAGATCCCTAGATAAAAGCATGCATGAAGCTAAAAGTTAAGGGAAAAGGTGTCATTTGGGTCTCACTGGCCTATTTTTTTATCACTTTAATCTTTACCTATCCCCTTATTTTCAATATCAGCTCCCACATACCCGCTTACGGGAAAGGGGGAGACGCCCACAGCTTCCTCTGGAACAGTCGGAATTTCAAAGAAGCTCTGGAAGAGCCGACGCATAATCTTCTCTCAACTTCCTCAATCCTTTACCCCTTTGAGCCAAATTTGACTTTCCATACCTATGACATACAAAGAAATTTTTTTGTCTTTTTGTTTTCGAAGTTTATCCCGTTTATTGCCTCTTTCAATTTAGTGACAATTCTGATGTTCACCTTCTCTGGAGTAGGAGCCTATCTGCTTACTCTTCGTTTCGGATGCAGCCGTTTTGCCGCTTTTTTAAGCGGCTTCATTTTTAGCTTCTGTCCCTTTAAAATGGCCCGTCTCCTTGCCCACTATAATTTTGCGGATACCGCCTTTATCCCATTCTTTATCATTTTTTTATACACAGCTTGGAATGAACGCAGATTGTTGCCAGCTTTTGCCGCCGGTGTCTCTCTCGCTTTCATCGGCTACGGCAGTTATTATTATCTGGTCTTCGCTTTCCTTTTTATGGCTTTTTTTATTCTGTACTATGGCTTTCCGCCTGCTGCCCAATTCATCAGCAAGAAAAAATTATCGAGGAAAAAAAGGCGAATCTTGAACTACTCTCAGTATCTTCTTTTTGGCCTATCGGTATTTCTTTTCTCGGTGATCCTGATCCGCGGGTCTATTCGCTTTTTTCGTTCTGATGTGAAAAATGCCAATGGAATCTATCCGCTTTTGATCGCTGCTCTTCTTTTAAGCGTGTTTTTTCGCTTCCGGATTAACCTCAGCCATTTCATTTCCTCAGTTAAAAAAAGGCTTCATTCTCTCTATCGGGATAAGACTCTATTCACAGTTATCATTATCATCCTGGTTTTCCTTATTCTCTTTATGCCTATTTTGATTAATCTATTTAAATATCATGAAGCCTATTTTGTTAAAGAGGGGGCTTACGGCAACTCTCCTGAAATCACAAAATTGGTAACACCCGGTCCTGATTCCCTGCTTTATAAACGCGTCTTCAAGCTCGAAGAATACGGAATAGAAAAAATTATATTTCTTGGTTTTGTTGTTCTCCTTGGAGGAATTTATTCAATATTCTTGGCTAGAGGAAAGCCGGAGATAAAATTCTGGCAGGTTATTGCACTGATATTTACAGTTCACTCTTTAGGGCCCTATCTTTTGGTTGCAGGTAAAAAAATCATTTGGCTGCCCTTTCAAATCACGCATTCTCTTCCTTTTTTTTCGGCCGCACTGAATCCCGCCAGGTATATCATTATCTCTATGCTTGCAATGGGAATCCTTACTGCTTATGCAGCCGATGACATCCTTTCGAGGCTTAAACAGAAAAAGCATAAGAAATGGCTGTATCTGGGATTTTGTGCGCTCTCATTAGTGATGATCGGAGGAGAATATGCCACCCTCCCTCTGCATATGTTCAGTCTCCGCCCTCATGAATATTACCAGGAAATGGCCCGTGACGATGAAAACTATTCTCTTTTGGAACTTCCCTTTTCCATTTCCTCCAAAGGAAAAACTTTTGGAAAAAAAGAAAGGCTTGGATTGTATCAATATTATCAGACCATCCATGGCAAAGCTCTGCCTACAGGATGGCTCGCCAATCTTCCCTTTAAAATATTTGATTATTACAGAAATGTGAGTTTTATTCCCAATATAGCTTATCTTCAGGAGTTGACCACAACGATTTCCCCAAAGACACTGAACTCTCTGATACTTCCGGATCCACAGTTCTGTTTATACCTCAACCTCTACAACATAAAACAGATCAACATCCACCGGGGGGCCATCAAAGCCTATGGGATTAGATGTTTAAAGAGCTATTTTAAAAAACAATTTAAAGGAGTATTAAGGTACAGCATCAGAGGTAAAGACAATCTGATTATTCTCAAGATTCATTCTGATTTGGCCAAACCTTTTCTGGGGGAAAATCTTATTGCTAGGGAAAAAGCTTTGGCCTTGACCGAAGGATGGTCCAGATGGATCTGGTATCAAGGAAAATTCGGGAGATGGGTGATAGCCAAAGATGCCAGTCTTCTGTTCTCAACTCCTGAAAAGAGGAGCTTCCGGCTGGAAATCGATTGTCACACCCCAGAATTCGCTCCAAATAAAAAACAGGTGCTGGAGATCCGGCTCAATTCTTCTCTAGTAGATAAATTTTCGTACTCTGTAGATGCGGCCAGAAGTGTCACATTGCCGCAAGAGCTGGTGAGGCCTGGCTCAAACGTCATCACCTTCCATTTTCGGGATATGTTTAGGGTGCCTATTGCCCCCACTCCTCCCTATCGGATAGGCCGGACCGACACATATTCTCCAGTGGATATCGAAGCCGCCAGCAGCTCCAAAGCAATCAACTTCCAGGGAATGGGGGTATTGTTTCCCTTGAGAGTAGGTCAGCAGCGGATATATAATAAATTCAAGGCAGGTTATAATATTTTTGTGGTGAATGAAAAAACCGGAAAAATTCTTGCCCATAGATCCTTTGATACTCATACCCATGGAGAAGATTCCCGAGGCATGTCGACCTTCATCGGAAAAATCAAGGCTGGCAGAATCGTGATAGCCATAACCTGGGGAAACGCCTTTGCCTTACTTTCGGATGAGGCCGTCGCTGCCCTGAAGACGATAGGAGCACAAAAAGACATAAGGCAGTGGCCTGGATATTGTCACACAATTATCGGAGTAAAAGGAGCGAATCCTGGAGAGGCTATGGAAAAATTGAACCTTAATAAAGCAACGCTTCTGGTCGGTCAATATTCCAACGCAGATAAAGTTGCGGCCTGGTTTAATTCTATAAAGATGTTTTGATTGACTCTTTTCCCTAGCTACTGACCAGACTGGTTTAAATGTGGGATTTTTTCTCTGGGATATCGGGGAGTGGACCTTACGAAGAAGTGGAGGATTTGGATTAGCCTCTAAGGAAAGGAAACACAAGATAGGGCGCTTTACATGATATCTTTTTCTTGAAGAATCTGAATTTCGTTTTCTGCCTGAGTCCAGCCGTTGAGGTTTTTTTCGCCTATTATGTTAAACCTTATCCATACGCCTTGAAAAATATCGAATAGGGCCAAGGGGCCTCTCGCTTTTTCCTGACTTGACATATTTTTGAGTCTTGATTTAAAATTGCCTGCGGTTGCTGGATGAGAAAATCGAGACAAAAGTCACAATCGAACATCCCTGCTAAAAATAGAATTTGTATCCTTAGAAGGCATAACCATGGCCATTGAAAACTTTACTCTTATCGTGAATGGAAAAAAGCGAAAAGTAAAGGCAAATCCTGATGATCCTCTTCTTTGGATTCTAAGGGATAACCTTAATCTTACTGGCACAAAATTTGGCTGCGGTGCTGGGGAATGTGGTGCCTGTACAGTTATCATAGATGGGGTGGCCCGCCGATCCTGTCAGGTATTGATGAAGTACGCATCATCTGGCCAGCAAATCCTTACTATTGAGGGCCTTGGAACAAAGAATAATCTTTCACCTCTTCAGCAAGCCTTTATCGAACATACGGCCTTCTGTTGCGGTTTTTGTACCCCGGGAATGATTATGACAGCTACAGCCTTATTGAGGATGAATCCCAATCCTTCGCAGGAAGAGATAAAAGATGCGATGAATAATAACCTATGCCGCTGCGGCTCTTATCTCAATATCCTTGAGGCCATAGAATCAGTCGCGAAAAAAACAGCCATGAAAGACCAGCAAAGATGAGTATGTCACGCCGCCAGTTTCTTGAGACGCTGGGGCATTCCTATCTCCTCTACGCCTTCCGTTTTACGCCGGTTGCTGGAATCCAAGCTGAACGACAAAATTCTCTGAGGGATGATACCGAAGATTTTGAATGCATGAGCATTTCTCCGGACATTGACTTCATAGATTGGATCGTTTTTGATGAGAACGACAATGTGACCATATTTACTGGACGGACAGAGCTCGGGCAGGGATTGAAGACAGTCCTTACGGCTCTTGTGACTCAAGGATTAGAGATCCCCAACGAAAAATTGACTATCATAATGGGAGATACGGATCTCTGTCCGGACGATGGGCCCACGACCGGGAGCTGTGCAACAAGAGAGGTTGGCTGGGGGTTCTGGCTGGCGTGCAAAGAAATCCGCAATGACTTGGTTCTGCGTGCAGCGAGATTGCGTGGGCTGCAAGCAGAAGATCTTGAATTCCGTCAGGGAGGAATTCGCCATAAAAAAGATCCTGGCCTGATAATCAGACCCTCTGAGCTTTGTCACGGGGATGTCGTTTTAATGGCAGTGGATCCTCATGATAGCTTGTCAAAAGGAGAGGGATATACCGATAGAGGGCTTTATAACGTCAATGCCAAGCAAATTGTCACAGGGAGGCTTAAATATGTCGGAGACATGAAGCTTCCAGGGATGTTTTATGCAGATTGGCTCACGCCTGCTTATCATCCGCTTCAGACCAGTCTTCTATCGGCCGATCTTGAGGAAGCAAGGTCAATCCCGGGAATAGAAATGGTTGATGTGAGAAAAGGACGGGTTGTCGCCATTGGAAGACGGTACCAGGATGTCATGAGAGCTCTCAATGTTGCTAAAGCCAAATGGTCTATGCCCAAACGGCCAAAGAAGCTGCGAGTTGAAGAAGAAATAAGAGAGAGAGCAAGGCTAGTGGAAATCAAAGAAGAAAGTGGAGATGTCGATATCGGTTTGAGAAACAGCTTTAGGACTGTTTCCGAAACTTACACCACTCAATACACGACTTGGGCTCAGATTGAGACGGATAGCGCATTAGCCAAGCCAGAAAACAGTGGGAACGAAGTAACAGTTTGGGCGAGCTGCCAGTATCCCCATAAAGTCAAGCAACTAATCGCTCGCTATCTTCAAATTTCAAATTCTTCTGTCCATGTAATCGGAATGCCCGTAGGCGGCGGATTTGGGGGAAAGATTGTTAGCCCGGTAAGCCAGGAGGCTGCAGATCTGTCTAGAATGGTCGGAGCACCTATACAATTGATATATAGCCGGAAGAATCAGGTTCAGCTGAGAGGAAAATACAAGATGGCATGCGTCGTCGACTTGATAACAGGTGTCGGAACAGATGGCAGAATTCTCGCCCGCAAGGTTGACATTTATCAGGATGTGGGCAATGGAACAACGGGAACATACGCTATCCCCAATGTTTTAACGAGGCTCTATCAATCAAGATGGCCATTTGCTAGGGCTATTAGCCGCGGAACAAGCTTTGTTCAAACCTGCTTTGCAACAGAGAGTCATATAGATATGGTGGCCGCATCTATGGGCTTTGATCCCTTTGTATTCCGACGGATAAATGTTCGGTTTCCTGCATTTATTAATCTGATTGACGCCTGTGCTGAAATGATCGGTTATGATAATTACCAACCTTCCCCTGATGAAGGAATTGGCATGGCTATCTGCCATCATGGAGGCAAACAATTGGGTGCTGTGTCTGCTGAAGTGGCGGTTGATCGTTCAACAGGCAACATAAAAGTCAAGAAGATCTGTGGAGCCTTTGACATCGGAACCATCATCAATAGAAACACAGTTACAGTCGGAATCCGGGGAGCCATTATTTGGGGACTTGGATATGCCTTATCCGAGAGGGTCAACTTGGATGGACACAGTTGTTATACAGAGTATTTTAATGACTATCGTATTCCCCGTTTTTCCGATATCCCACCGATTGAAATAGCCTTTCTGGATAACTATAATCCTGGGGCACCGAGAGGCTGTGGAGAAATGCCGATGATTCCCACGATTGGCGCCATTGCTAACGCTGTTTATAGGGCTGTCGGTATCAGATTCTACTCAACTCCCATCACGCCCGACCGGGTTCAAAAGGCTTTGCAGAGGATATAAAAGTTGAAATATCGAGCTCAAGGTCACGGAGTTCCAGATTAGACAATACAAGAGGGTATTTTTCTATCTCATATTCCTCATTTCATGCAGTTTTTTATCTTCCAATCTGCAACAGGATATCAAGGATTCTCCCGGGCTTTTGAGCATTTTCCACAGCGATTTTCCTGGGCCGAGCAATTGCCAAAGGTGCCACACACCGGAATTTGCAGTGGATGACGAAAAATGCCTTGCTTGTCATTCAGAGATAGGCTCGCGCATTGCTTCAGGTCGGGGTTTCCACAGAGATAAGAATCATGTCTGTTCACAGTGCCATCCCGAGCACAGGGGAAGAGAGCGGAATCTAATGAATATAGATATCCAGAATTTTGACCATAGCCAGACAGGGTACATTCTTAAAGGAGCTCATCAAAGCATTGAAGATTGCAGTGCCTGTCATAGAGAGGATAACTCCTATCCTAGGGAAAGGACTCGGTCTTTTCTTCTGATGGATTCCCGCTGCATCTCCTGCCATGGATCTCCTCATCCTGGTAACCAGGATAATTGCCAAGCCTGCCACAATCAGAAAAGCTGGTGGGTCGATATCTGGGTTTCGTCCGATTTCTGATGAGTAAATTCTGTATCGCGTTCATTATCGTCTTTTCATTTATTGCGCCCTGTTTTGCGCAGGAGAATGGGGCATCTGACAATTTATACGTGAGAGGTGTTTTTTATCTGGACTGGTCTGGAATTAATTATGAAGGAGAGCAATTTTTCAGTCAGTTAGGCGTCCGAGTTAATCTAGAAATGTTAAATCGACGCGGTTCAGGATGGACTTTGAAGTTAAATGGACGAAATCGTTTTCAGTTATCTCAGGAGAAGCGCAATCAGGTTATTTTTTATGACGCCTACCTAAGTTATGAAAAAGCAGAAACCCCAATGTATTTTGCTGCAGGACAGATGAACCTGTATGACACAGCAGGCATTGGACAGCTATTGGGAGGTGCTTTGGGATTTAAGCCCACCTCCAATCTTTTGATTGGAGGGTATGCAGGACTGGAATCCGATGTCTATATCAATCGTTTAGAGAAGAGTCATCAAAAATTCGGAATTTTTGCCCGATACTTGGGAGAATTAGGAAAAAGATTGTCGTTCAGCTATAACCATATCCGATATTCAGGAATGACAGAACAACAATATCTTTATTTCGCCGGCATGTATCCCATAAAAAAGCTCCTGGTTCTGTATGGAAATCTGGAATTTCAACTTGGTTCAAACGTACAGAATAGAGATAGGCTATCCCGGCTTTTTCTAAACATGCGTTTCGATCCCTTCTCAGTGATCGATGTAATTGCCTTTTACAGCTCAGGCAAGGGGTTGGATTTTCACCGATATGTTTTGGAAAGATCTCAAGATCCAATCCTCAATGATCAGCAGCTAGAACGATATTACTACTCCACTCAATTCGGGCTTCGGTTGAGCATAAAGCCGTCTCAGGATGTACGCTTTTATCTTTCCAGACAAGAGAGCGAGCAGAAGGACTATCGAATCCACAATCATTCCTGGATTTTTGGCGGTGCCGTTCAAGATATTTTAAAAACCGGGGTCTCGTTTTATGGAAACTATAAAAGCAATCGAGGCGAGATATCCGAATCGGATTCCTATTATCTTTCCATCAGCAAAGACTTTGGCTCGCTTTCTTGGAACCTCAGCTTTTCCAACACCTACAATTGTCTTCGATTTGATCATACATTTGATGGCCCTCAGCTTATTCATCTTGATGATTACAAAACAGCCTCCACATATATTTTCCTCGTTTTCAGCCGTGCCTTTGCCGTGTCGTTGGAATATGAGTACTTCATTCAGGAGAAATTGAATCAACATTTGTTCTTTTTGAGGTTAATTTATAGAAAATGACGGGATATCGAGTGAAAAGGCAAGGACCAAATAGAATCCAAATGATTCCGAAAAAATTGATTCTTTTCCTATCCCTTGTCTTTTTTCTTTTTTGGTGTGCGGCACTAAAAGGAATAGCGCAAAAAGAGCAGGATAAACGTTGGTCATTCGAGACTCATGACCAGACCAATTTCCCCCTTACTGGAAGACATCGAACGGTTCCCTGCAGGGAATGTCATTGGAACAATGTTTTTGAAGGAACTCCCACAGTATGTGAAGTATGCCATTGGGATCGACGGAAAGATGATCGCTATCAACTCAGGCTTGGAACTCATTGTGCCGATTGTCACAACACGTTTTCATGGAAAAGCGTACCGCCCGATAATTGGAACCATGGGACAATCGTCGGATACATGCTTCGTGGAGAGCACCGGATTCTCGACTGCGTCGAGTGTCATGGAAAAGCCGGTTTTGACGAGAACATCGTTGAATGCTACGGCTGTCATAACGATGATTTTCAATCATCCCGCAATCCAAACCATCAAGCTGCTGAATTTTCCGTCAATTGCTGGACTTGTCATCTTCAAGAATACAGTTGGGAAGGGGCAAAATATTCCCATGATTTCTATCTTTTAAAAGGGATGCATAAATTGGCAAAATGCTCTGACTGCCACAGCACCGACATGTACAAAGGGCGGCCATCTGCATGCATTTCTTGCCATCTTCAGGACTATAACAATGCCCTCAACCCGGACCACCTTGGATTAGGATTTCCCACTGAATGTGAATCGTGTCATGGTTCAGACGCTCAAGGGTGGGAAGGTCCAGTGTTTTCCCATTCGAAATTTCCTTTAAAAGGAAAACATAGGCTGACCCAGTGTGCCGATTGCCACAAGATAGGGGTCTATGAGGGACTCCCTTCAGAATGTGTATTTTGCCATCTGGATGATTATTTGAATGCAAAAGATCCCAACCACAAACAACTGGGATTCCATACCGACTGCGAGATCTGTCATGGTACGGATGCTGCCGGCTGGAAAAATTCTTCCTTCAGCCACAATTCAATTTGGTCTCTTCAGGGCGCCCATACACGTTTGGATTGCATAACGTGTCATCAAAAAGGCCGAAACCTTCCGCGGGATTGTTTCGGCTGTCATGTAAAAGAATATGACGCTTCCACAGCTCCTGACCATAAATCCGCAGGCTTTCCCTCTACATGCGAGAACTGTCATCTTCCTTCCCATAGATTCTGGACTCAAAGCCAATTTAGGCACCAAATTCCAATAAAAGATGGTAAACATGCTCATTTGAGCTGCGTCGATTGCCATTTGTCTGCTAACTACAGAGATTTTTCTTGTCTGAATTGCCATGCCCATGAGAAAAGGCGTATGGACAAGAAACACATAGAGGTATCCGGTTATGCTTTCAGCAGCCAAGCCTGTCTTGCGTGCCATTTGCAGGGAAGAAGGTAATCGTTTTCTTTTTGCTGTGGATTTGATGCTGGCCAAAATCAAGGTGGCTTTGGAGGGAGAGACTATCACTTCGTCCAAATAACAACAAAGTGCATTTCAGTTTGACGTTTTGATCGCCACTCCCTTTTCATGGCGATAATTTTTGACCGAACTATAAATAGGCCGAAAAACAGGGAAAATGAAAGATATAGAGTGTTCACCGCTGCGACAGAGGGTTTGAGATGGCCCACAGTTCAGAGAGCGCCCGGAAAGCTTGCTGCAAGGCGAGTTTTGAGCTATTGTGCTTCCGATTAGGACCGAGTCGAAGACAGGAGTTATGAGATTATCAGAGACCAATCGATAGCGGAAGTCCTGAAGTGTTGGGAAATCCAGCTTGGCAGAATGCGTGCGGATATTCCGATAGCCGGGAGTCCGGACCGGAGCGAATATCGGACAGTGGTTGAAGATAGGGAACAAAACCTATTTATTCTCGAGAAAGTATTCGCAGAAACGGTGACGCACAAGAAGAAGATCGCTCGAACCCTCGCTTTTCTCGGGGAAAAGGGCCTTCATCAAGTCCGGTCCTATCTCCCTTGGGAAATGGATGAATACATAGCCTGTTGGAAAAATAGTTTTTGGCAAATCGTCCCCTATGTCGAGGGCATTCCTCTCCTGCGGCCTGGTTACGCTTTTGAAGGTTGGAGGGGACCTGTTCTGGCCGATTTTTTGATCGAACTTTGGGATAAGTCCCAAGATGTATCGCTTTTCGATAAATCTTTTCCTTTCTCCATCGTCTCCTTTATCCAGGACTTCGAGGGTAAAATGGGACGTTATGAGCCCCTCTTGTACAAGCGAATTCAGCCGGCCTTGGAATTTTTAGATCGGGAATTCATGAAAGTCCACGACAGTCTCCCCATTCGCTTCTGCCACGGGGATTACCATCCCCTGAATGTGATCTGGTCTGAGTCGGGGACACGGTCGGTTATCGATTGGGAATTCCTGGGTTATAAACCCGAGATCTACGATGTTGCGATGCTGATCGGCTGTCTGGGGATGGAAAAACCGCAGAGTCTTACAGGGGATCTTGTCTTCGAATTCGTGGGACGCCTCAAAGAATCCAGCCTTATTGCAGAAATCAGCTGGTCCTTTTTGTTTGAATTTGTTTTGGCGCTGAGGTTTGCCTGGCTGTCGGATTGGCTCAAACGACGTGATGCTGAAATGATCGACCTCGAGGCGATCTACATCCGGCTCCTTCTCGAAAATCGCAACATCTTCACCCGTTCCTGGGGAATCTGATCTTTGTTTGTTTTCTCAGACCGAGCGAATAGACCATTCGCTTTTGCTGCACTTATCCACACATTTCCTGCACGGGATAAAGTCCACACGCTTCATGTCTCCGTTTTTTTAATTTGACTCGGACCTTTAGCTTTGGTATGAAGGAAAAAACGTAACAAAAATATATTTGCTTTGGACGAAAAAGAAGCATTGCCGTGAAAGGAACTAGATAAAGGATTGAAATGACAGGAGAGATCAAATCCATTTCAAATCCTCGCCTCAATCTGAATATCCTTAGCCCTGAGGATGTTCGAAAGATTCATGCCGCCACCTTGGATGTCATCGAATCGGTGGGAGTGAAGTTCCCCTCTCAAAAAGCGATGAACATATGGGAAGAACACGGCGCTTACGTCAACAAAAGCACATCTGTTGTGAAAGTTCCGGGTTACATCATCGAAGAGTCTCTCAAAAAAGCACCACCTGCCTTTATTTTATTCGCCCGGAATCCTGACCAGGACCTTCCTCTAGACGGCAATCATGTCTATGTGGGCACAGACGGCTGTGGAGTGGAAACGATCGATATAGCGAGCGGCGAACTGCGCCGTTCTTGCCTTGAAGATGTTGCAGAAATCGCCCGTGTGGCTGACTGTCTTGAGCAGATCGCTTTCAATTGGGTGCCTGTTTCTGCTCAAGATTATCCGCCTGAATCGAGAAGTCTTCACGAACTCCTGGCTATCTGGCGAAATTCTTCCAAACACGCGCAGACGGAAAGCATCTATTCTGGACGAGAAGCTCGCGCGGCTGTGGAGATGGCTGCAACAATTACTGGCGGAGAAAAAGCCCTGCGCAAGCGACCGCTTCTCTCTCTTACGGAATGCACCATTTCCCCTCTTGCCCAAGATAGGGGCAGTTTAGAGGCTGCTCTGGTGGCTGCGGAAGCGGGTATTCCGGTGGGTTTCATGACTATGGCCTCCTGTGCCTCCACCGCACCTACCACTCTTGCCGGGAATCTAGTTGTCGGAAATGCAGAGGTTCTAAGCGCTCTGGCTCTGATTCAGTTGGCCTACCCCGGCTCGCCCGTGTTTTATGCCGCTGCCCAAACGGCCATGGATCTACGTACCGGTGGCTACACCGGCGGAGGGCCAGAAGATTTCCTGTTTGGGGCTGCAACGAATGTCCTCTCTGACTTTTATGATATCCCGCTCTCTATGGGCTCCTTTGCCACCGGGGCCAAAGAGCCGAACTGGCAGGCCGGTATCGAAAACAGCCTCTCCACATTGATGGCCTCATTGACCATGTCGGATATGCTTCTCGGAGTTGGGCTGCTCAACGGCAGTTTGATCTGGTCGTTCGAACAGATGATCATGGACTGTGAAATATTCGATATCATTCACGACATGATGAAAGGCATCGTCGTCAATGAGGAAACCTTAGCCTTGGATGTCATCCGGGAAGTCGGGCCTGGCGGTCATTACCTCAGCCAAAAACACACCTTGGAGCACATAAAGGAGCTGTGGATCGCAACGTTGATGGACCGCCGCCCCTACAGTGAATGGATCAAAAAAAGGGACAATGCGCAGGATTGGGCCCGGGAAAAGGCAAAAAAAATCCTGAGAACTCACAAACCCGAGCCTCTTGATTCCAAGGTAGAATCGGAGCTAAAAAGGATCATTCGATCGTTCGAAAAAAACTATGCATGAAAATCCCGCCGAGACCATAGCTATTGAGCCCTTTTTTTGAGTCGTTCAATCCTTTAACTGAGCTGAGATAATCTTCGTTCAGTCTGCCAGGGGAGTGAATCGAGGAAACGGGCGAAGAGTGTTAGGGCCGATTCGGAGGGACAAAACCTCATGTTCCCCCATCCATTCCACTCTAGGTATACGAAAAGTGAACAAAAAAAATGCATTTTAAAATTTTCTTGGAATAAGAGGAGGGCGTGATTAACTTCCCTCTATTTAGTACTGAAGTACCAGACGAACTTGATCATAGCCACGGTCTTGTTGATGTGGATCCGCCCTAAAGGCTCGAGCGTATCTCCGAACTGGTTGAAAACTAAGTAGAGGCTCGCCCCCGGCCCAAAGAGAAATCGAAAAAGTTCTGGGCCTCGAGGAAAAACCGCCGTTTTTCCGGATAAGAAATGGAGAAGCGGATGAAGTTGACATCATGCCTCATAAATTGATATCCCTTCTTAAGGGATTTGAAGGGGATAAAATTGGCCAATACCTGTCCCAAATGTCATTTTGAAAATCCAGAGGGAACACGTTTCTGCGGAAATTGTGCGACTTCTTTAACTTCTTCAGAAAAAGATTCTGTTGCCCGCACGGCAACCATGGAAACACCTCTCGAGGGATTCGCCAGAGGATCGACATTTGCTGGACGGTACGAGATCATCGAAGAGCTGGGCAGCGGAGGCATGGGAAGGGTCTATAGAGTGGAAGACAAAAAGGTAGGGGAAGAAGTCGCTCTCAAAGTCATCTTTCCTGGAATGGCTGTCTCCTCAAAGACCCTGGAAAGGTTCCGTAACGAGCTGAAAGTAGCGAGGAAGATAAAACACAAAAATGTCTGCCAAATGTTCGATCTCGGGGAAGATGCGGGAATCTATTTCATCACAATGGAGTATGTACCAGGGGAAAACCTAAAAAGCTTCATCAAGAGGGCGAAGCGTCTGGACATAGGATCAGCCGTTTCTCTGGCCAAGGAGATCTGTGAAGGTATGGCAGCCGCTCATAAGCTGGGCATTATCCACCGTGATTTGAAGTCGAGCAATATCATGATCGACGATGAAGGGGAGGCCCGGATCATGGACTTTGGGATTGCCCGGTCTCTTGAGTCCAAGAAACTTACAGGCGAAGGCAAGGTTGTGGGGACCCCACAGTACATGTCTCCAGAACAGATCAGTGGAGAGGAATTGGACCGAAGGTCGGATATTTACTCGTTCGGGATAATCCTCTATGAGATGTTGACCGGGAATGTTCCTTTCGACGGGGATACCTCTTTAGCCATAGCCTATCAGCATAAAAATGAGCCGCCTGTAAATCCACGCGATTTCAATCCGCACATTCCAAACGATTTGAGCCATTTGATACTGAAATGCATGGAAAAAAACAGAGAAGAGAGATACCAGAGCGCCGAGGAACTGTTCTCTGAACTCACCAAGATCGAGGGAAAAATACCCACAGGCGAAAAAGCCATTCCCGAGAGAAGATCAAAGCTACGCCTGAAGCGCAGGAGAACTCGACTCCAGTCTGTTTTGTGGCCGGGCCTTATTTTTACCGTTTTTGTCATGATCTTTGGGTATATTTATCTGAACCGGATGTGGCAAACAGAAAGCACGAAGTGGAAAAATTCTATCGCGGTGCTTCCTTTCGAAGATAAAAGCGAGGCAGGAAATCATGATCCATTATGCGAGGAAATGACGTTCTCTCTCATCACGAATCTATCCAATTGCGAGGGATTGAAAGTCATCCCATACCGCTCCGTCAGCCTCTATGGAGAGAAAACAAAAAGCAATAAAGAGATCGGAGAAGAATTTGGCGTTAACACGATTCTGGTGCCTTATCTGAAAGTAGAGAGAGAAAAAATCCAGGTCCGAGCCCAGCTCGTTAATGCAAGCCAAAATTTTGTCATCTATACTTTTGAAAGAAGCTGTGATGAGGAAAAAATTTTTGAGTTACGGAACGATTTGTTCTTGGATATATCAAACCAATTGGGAGTGAAACTCACTCCAGAGAAGTTAAGTGGATTCACGAAGAGAGAACCCGAAAGAATCGAGACTTATAATTTTTATATAATAGGCAGACACTTTGATAAAAAATATTCTGACCTGGAGAATGAAAAGGATTTTGAGGCAGCCGTCCAGAATTATGGAAAGGCCATCGAAATAGAGAAGGATTTTGCCCTAGCTTATTGGGGCCTAGGCAATGTCTATCATACCCGCTTTGTCAGCAGCGACGATTCAGAATGGATGGATTTCGATTCGATGAAGGAGAATTACACAAAGGCTTATCAAATCAATCCCGAATTACCAGAAGCGAATGTTGGGCTTGGGTGGGCCAATTTTTATGTAGGGGAATGGGATGAAGCCTTCCTGTATTATAAGCGAGCCTTTGAGTTGGGGAAAAATAATGCGGAAATCATTTATCTCGTCGGAGGATTTTTCAAAGATATCGGCTTATACGATAAAGCGATTGAATTGTATTTGAGAGCCATATTGATCGACCCTGTAAACCCAGACTATCGGGATTTATGCGCCTATTGTTACATGAATATGGGAGAGTATGAGAAAGCAGCGGAGCAAATTCAAAAGGCATTGGAGTTCGACCCAGAAGACACATACTTCCGTCTTTTTTATGCGCGACAACTCATCATGATGGCAAAATATGATGAAGCCGAACAAGCTATAGCCCAGGTTGAAAAGCAAGATGCAGACCTTCTTGAAATCCAGTATGTTCGCGCTTATAGATTTGCAGTCGGGGGAGACAAAGAAAAAGCCCTGGCTATCGTCCGTGATCTGGATCCTTATGAATTTACCGCTCTAATCGCGCCCGTCTATTCCATTTTAGGAATGAAGGATAAAGCCATCGAAAATATCCAAGATGTCATCAAGAATGGCTTCTTTAAAGTGAAAACGTATCCTTATACCTATTATTCCCTGATAAAGAATCGTTTTTTTGACAGGCTTCGAGATGATCCGCGTTTTCAGAAGATCGTCAAGGAGGAAAAACAGAAATATCAAGAAAGGCTAAAAAAATATTCTGACTTATGATTGAAATCCCTTTTGAGGGAATTTACATAAAAAGAGTGTGTTCATTTTTTTTAGCAAAGGAGGGTAAAATGTCTTTTCCCAAAAAATCTTTTTTTCGACTTACCTTAGTCCTTCCTCTGGTTATTTTGCTTATTTTTACATTCTGCTTGCTGAAGCAGGGGGAGAGTGCGGAACAGCGAGGATCAGGAGAAAAGGTCAATTTGGCCAAATACGAAAAGGACTTTATGGCCCATTTGGAGGGGCTTTTCAGTGAACTAAGAGCACATTTTATGGATGGTGACTTTGAAGAAATGGCCGATCTGCTGGTCGATAGGACCGTTCTTTATATGCCAACTGGAAAAAGAATAACGACGAAAGGTGAACTATTGACTTTCCTCAAGGAGAGAAAGAGCCCGGATGTTTTTGATTTGCGCTTCACTTTGGAGTTTAGCAAGGTGTTTATGGTGGCTGAACCGATAGACAGAGGTATGGACACAATTGATGCCATCGGTCATTCAATAATCACCTACCACATAATAGAGAAAAAGGGAGAAGCCATAACGAACACCACTGGTTCTGCGGAATACGATGCGCCGCATCCGAAAAAGTGTGTGTGGGGCAAAACTGAAGGATAATCATCAACGACTTGAACACAGAAAGCTTGTCCGTCATTTTTTCCCCTTGGAGAAATAGGTATTCATTTTTCGAGTGCACGGCGTATGAATTCTTCCACATCCTTGTGGAGCTTTTGATGGGCGGTTTTGCGGACATACATCATGTGCCCTGATTCATAGTAGGTCATGGTGATGTTCTTTTGCAGTTCATGGGCCAAGTCCATGTGGGCGACGGTGTAATCGGCGTCGAAATAAGGTGTGGCGAAATCGTAATATCCACTGGCGATGAGGACCTTTAGCTGGGGATTTATGTGCATGGCCTGGCGCAGTATCTCGGCCGTGTTGAGGTAACCACTGCCGTCCGGTTTCAAGGGCCAGGGCTGTACTCCTGCCAAATAATTATAGGGGAGGTCATTTTCATACCCCAAGTCCCTGCGGATGTAGTCGTTGATCAAGGCCACGTAGGACCCGATGACGATCGACCAGCTCTGGTCGAAATCGGGAGCTTCACCGGCCGATTCCCGGTCGATACCTGTATACCGGGTATCCAGTCTCCCCACAGTCTTTCCCTGATCGCGAAGGAGTTCTTTGTAAAAGCGGTTTTCCGTGACTCTCATGTTCGAGCGCTCGAGGAATTCCTCCGATAATCCGGTGAAAGAGGAAAGTTTCTTGATGATTTCCGTTCTTTCGTCTGGATCGAGTTTGTTTCCTTTGAGGAGCGCCAGAGCAAACTCATTGAGGGCGAAATCTTCGGCCTTATCCAGAGCCTGCCTGAGATCGCCCGATAATTCCGGCGCCAGCTTGCCGTGATACCACGCCGCGGCTGTGTAGGAAGGTAGGAACATGATGTAAGCCATGTCGTTCCCGATGCTCCAATCGGTATTCTGCCAGTTCAATACCACAGAGATAAGGATCACGCCGTTTAAAAACATCCCGTAACGGGTCTGCAGATGGTTGGCCAAACCGGAAACGCGGGTTGTGGCATAGCTTTCTCCGGCCAGAAACTTGGGCGATAGCCATCTTTTGTTGCGGGTGACGTAAAGACGGATGAATTCGCCCACAGACTCGACATCCTTCTCGAAACCGTAAAATTGGGCGGGGTCCTCTCCTGGCGTGGCCCTGCTGTACCCAGTTGATATAGGGTCTATAAACACCAGGTCGGCCAAATCCAGGACACAGAATTCATTGTCGACCAGTTTTCCGGGAGGCGGGAGCAGGGGAAAGCCTTCATCGTCCAGGAGTGATTTTTTGGGCCCGAATGCTCCCAGATGGACCCAAACAGCCGCGCCTCCTGGCCCTCCGTTGAAGCAGAACATGATCGGTCTCTGGGACGGATCCTTAACCCCATCTTTGTTGTAGGCGATATAAAAGATCGATCCCTTGGCTTTTCCCTCCTCTGTTCTCAACAGAATAGTGCCGGCCGTGGCTGTATAGTCGATCGGCGTTCCTTGGAGAACGATTCTGTGTTTGGTGACCGAGGCCGTCTCCTTTACCGCGTAGGAATTTTTTCCCTCAACCAGTTTGGGAGCCGGGACCTCTTTAGTCTGCTGAATGGGAAAAGCTTTTGACCAAGGGATGAGAGCTGCCAACACAAAAAAGACACAAAAACTCATCGCCCATGTTTTCTTCATGATCTTATCTCCTCCATCTGTTGACTTTTCTCTAGTCTACCATACCGGAAATTTTTGGGAAAAGAAAATATGAATAAAAAAATGTTGCTTAAAGGACAGTATACTCTGGCCTTATTCATAATGCCATGACACAGTATGATTGATTCATTGTCGTTAGGCTAGCGCCTTAGTATGTCGGGGCGGCTGGCTGGCCGGGCATGAGAATGGGTTATATCCTATTCAAGGAATGAAGGAAACGGCGGCAGGCTTGAGTCGAATCGAGGAAAAATCGGGCATGGGTGGTAGCATATCCTATCTTTATCGAGAAGGCTCCCTCCGGCAGAGCCTTGAACAGATCTTCATCTGTCCAGTCGTCCCCTATGGCCAACACAAAATCGTAGGCATCTGTCATCAACAAATCGCGGGCTGCCTGTCCCTTATTGATCCCCCCTGGCCGGATTTCGATGACCTTTTTTCCGTGCATGAGCTGCAGGTCCGTATTGGCGAGAAATTCGTTAAGATTGTCGAATAGTTCGTGGGAACGAATCTCTCCGAGCTCGGGATTGGCTTTGCGGTAGTGCCAGGCCAGACCCAATTCTTTCTCTTCCACGAACGATCCAGGCACCCTCGTCTCGTAGGTTTTCAGGATGGGCATCACTTGTGTCTTCCAGTCGGTCTTCACGGTCTTTAGGGCTTTCCATCCGGAATTTTTGCCCAGCCGGATCCACGCGCCATGCTCGGCGACTAGGGAACAGGGAAGATCTCCCAGCCACTGTTCCATGGTCGAACGGTCGCGACCGCTGATAATGGCCACTTGATTCTTCCTCTTTTTTGCCAAACCGAGCAATAGCCTTTTTAGTTCCATATCGGGCTCGGCATCTTCGGGTTTCTTGGCGAAAGAGATCAAGGTCCCATCGTAATCGAACATCAAAAGACGTTTTGAGCCTTCCTGGTAGTCGGAAAGAAGCTTTTTCTTCCATTTATCGGTCAGCTTCCGGTGTTCCCTTTGATACTTCCGTTTTTTCATTTCTTCCATACCGGAAATGAAGCTTCGGGTCCAGTGAAAAATATCATAGTCGATGATGCGCTGCCGCATGGTTTTCATCCTCCGCGCCTGTTCCTCTTTTGGCATTTCCAGGGCCTGAACGAGGGCGGTGACAATATCTTCTCTGCTGTAGACATTCACCACAAGAGCCTCGCCCAGTTCAGCTTCGGCTCCAGCGGTTCCGCTCAGGATCAGAACTCCTGAATCATCTGTCCGGGAGGCCACATATTCCTTGGCCACGAGATTCATTCCATCCCGTACCGGGGTAACCAGGGCGATATCCGCGATGGCATAGAGGGGCAGAAGCCGTTGAAAGGGAAAAGAACGGTACAGGTAAAAGATAGGCATCCAGCCTGGGGTCCCGAATCGTCCGTTGATTTTTCCCACCAAGCTTTCCACTTCCTGTTTAAGGAGGATGTAATCCCTGACCTTGGTCCTAGATGGGACGCAGAGCATGATGTAAACCAGCTTCTCCCGCCATTCTGGGTGGCGGGAGAGAAAACTTTCAAAGGCCTGTAGCCGGTGAGGGATCCCCTTTGAATAATCCAGCCGGTCGACGGAGAGAATGACTTTTCGATCTTTTTTTTCGATGGCCTTTTGGAATTTTCGAATATCTTTTTGAGTCGATTCCTCCTGAAGCAATTTCATGATGTTTTGAGCGTCGACTCCCATAGGAAAATTATCGGCCAGGACGATACGGTCGCCGAAGGAGACGGCCCCGAATTTATGTTCCAGTCCCTTCAGGCGAAGAACACTGCTCAAAAAATGTCGGGCGTATTCGTAGGTATGGAAACCGACCAGATCGGATCCCAACAATCCCTCCAGCACTTCGTTGCGCCAGGGCAGTATGCGGAAAATCTCTGAAGAGGGAAAAGGAATATGAAGAAAGAAACCGATGTCACTTTGAGGGAAATAGGTCCGCAAAAGATGAGGAAGCAGCATCAGGTGATAGTCGTGGACCCAAAAGGTATCCTTTTCTGTGGATACTTGAATGATCTTTTTAAAAAATTTTTGGTTGACTCGCTGGTAGGCCTCCCATTCGGGCTTTTCGAAGGTGCAGTAGCTGGTAAAATAATGGAAAAGTGGCCAGAGAGTCCGGTTGGAAAAGCCGTAGTAGTATCTATCGATTTCGCTGCGGTTCAAAAATATAGGGAAGCATTTATGCTTTTCTCTCAGCGTCGATTCGATGATTCTCTGTTCTTTGCCGCTTTCCGGAATACAACCCGGCCATCCGAAGAAAATGACCTTTTTTTCTTTATGGAGTGCCCTTAATGCGGTAGCCAGGCCGCCCGGGCTCGGCTGGATTTCAAGCTTTCCTTTTCTTTTGGAGATGCTGACAGGAAGCCGGTTGGATACGATAATGAGCCTGCCTGATTGTTGCTTTGTTGAAGACATGGTGCCTTGTTAGTTTTAGTTTAACCTCTAAACGGGAAAAGTTCAAATCTCGTCAGAGCCAGGCATTTCCAAAACCGTGATGATTTTCGATCTGGAAGGGAAGCTGAAGAGGAAGCCATCCGGAGACGAGCGGGCATGGAAAGTAAGCTTTGCTGGCAGGTTGGAGAGCGAGCCGAGGAATAAGCAGGTTTTAATTGATTTGGTTTACAAATCAATGGGGGATCCAAGGGGGCATGACCCCTTGGTCGCAGGGCAAAGCCCGAGAAGGGGCAGTTCCCCCTCCAAGGAGTCGATGGGGAAAAACAGCGGGCTGACGTTTCAGCTACGCTGATAGTTGCTTTATCACGGTATTGGGAATGCTTCTCTGAGCCAGTCCAGAAATGTAATCTAAATTTGAGAACAGAGGGAAATGTTCGATCCCGATAACGCTGTCCTCGATGCTCTGATTCGCAGCTTGATTTTAGGTCCTCGAGGCATTCGAGACGCGTCTATAAACAGGAGAGATAATAGGGCGAGATGTCCAGCTAGCTGAAATTTCTGTTAAAAAGTTAGGATAATGTAAAAAGCGATTCTAAATCTTTCATACGTCTTGGGCCCCGCAATTTTCTTATGGCTTTAGCCTCGATCTGTCTGACGCGCTCTCGGGTAACCTTGAATTTCTGACCCACTTCTTCCAGCGTGTGTTCGTTACCGCTTCCTATCCCAAATCGCATTTTCAAAACGGCGGCCTCCCGTTCGTTCAAAGACCTCAGAACTTTTTCGATCTTTTCTTTTCGGTTCGTCCGGATGAATACATCATCGGGCGCAAGTGATTTATTGTCCTCGATAAAATCCTTTAATGAGCTGTCTCCATCCTCTCCGATCGGCGTTTCGATGGAGACGGGCACCATGGCGATCTTCATGATCTTTCTCACTTTTCCGACAGGAAGTTTCATCATTCTGGCTATTTCTTCTTGTGTCGGCTCTCGGCCGTTTTTTTGAACCATGAGCTGGCAGATTTTATTCATGCGCATGATGGTTTCATTCATATGCACGGGAACTCTTATCGTCCGTGCTTGATCGGCGACTGCCCTGGATATGGCCTGCCTTATCCACCACGTGGCATAGGTTGAAAATTTATATCCCCTCCGGTAGTCGAATTTATCTACGGCTTTCATCAGTCCCATGTTTCCCTCTTGAATCAGATCCAGAAATTGGAGGTTGCGGTTCGTGTATTTTTTAGCGATAGCAACGACCAGACGTAAATTTGCTTTGACCAATTCCTTTTTTGCCTGATGGGCAATAGATTTTTCATGATAGATCAGCAGCATAAGGCTACCTAAAGGGCCGATATCGAGCCCAATGTCTCTTTTCAATTTTCTCAATCCCTTTTGGACTACCGCTATTCTGGCGCTGTATTCTTTTTTTTTGTTGGGACTCCTTGATCTTTGTAACAGAAGCCTTGCCTCTTCTTCAGTTTTGACGAGCTTCAGGATAATTTCGAATTTTTTGTAGAGTTCCTCCGCTATCTCCTCGAAAATGAATGGCTTAATACGGGTTTTCTCAATCAGTTCTATGATACGGATAACAAGACGCCCCCTTTCGAAGGCGTTCTTTTTCCTTCTGGGGATCGTCCTTAATTGAGTGGCTAAATCTTCAATCCTCTTGATAATAGATACAATCCGGTTCTTTTTATCCTGGTCTCCTCCCTCAGTCAGATCTTCCTCGCTATCGTCGAAAAACCGATCGATTATATCCGGATTTTCCTTTACCTCCTCATAGATCCGGTCTATTCTTTTGGTCAACAATCTCGTTTGGGCGATGGCCTTGATTATTCTTAGGCTGCTTTTTTCGATCCGTTTGGCGATCATCACTTCACCATCCCGGGTGAGGAGCGAGGTTTTTCCCATATCGGCCAAATAAAGCCGGACTGGATCCGTAGTGTGTTTGAGACCTTCGATAGGAAAGCCGTTGTTTTTTTGAGCGAATTTATTTTTCTGAAGATGGAAAGATTTTTGTTTTCCATTGGCGGAATCGACAAAATCATCGAGATTCATTTCAAAATATGGATTGTTCAAAAACAATTGCTTCGGTCGTTTTTGATTTTTTCCCATTTTCCTGCTTGTCCTTCAATCCCTCCAGTTTTGGAAGGCGCTTTTGCTTTCCTCTATGGTCGCTTTCACTGCCTGGCGTTTGGATAAGCCCTCTTTGAGTTTATCCGATATTTCTCTCGTAAAAATGGCACGCAACAGAACGATATTTTCTTCATTCGATTTCAAGGTGTTTTGGATGACGCTCTTATTTTCGTCATCCATTTTTTCCAGCATTCCTTTCAGTTTCGGATGATTTATGGCCGATAGATAGCAAAGCTCGTAGACGAAAGCAAAGACATCTTTCAAGGATTTTTTGAAGGATTCTCGAGGCTGTCGCTCAGCCAAATTTTTGGCGGAAAAGCCTTTGGAAAAGGTGGATTCAACATCCTCCCACAATTCACCTAAAAAAGTTTCGAACGTACAAGCCACCTCACCGTCCTTGACCTTTTCAGGATCGAATTTTTTTTTCAGCTTTACCCTTTCCTTTCTAAGGGGTTGCGAACGGTTAGGATCGGCACCGGAGAGATATGAGTGAGTTTTTCTGTCACCGATCCCAAAATGTGCTTTTTCCCGCTTTTCATCCCATGACGCGATATGACGATGAGATCGATTCTTTCTTTTTGTGCCTGTCGGACAATTTTTTCAGCCTCATCTCCGTGAGCGACCTTGATGTGTTTTTTCAAATCATTCCCGATTTTTTTATCGATTACCTCTTCGAGGGATTTTTCCGCCGAGGACTGAGGATTTTCGACATAGGCCGCAACGTTGAATGGAGATTTATCCTCTGGAGCTGGAGCAAACGGCGGGAGTGCAGGAATTACATGGATGAGGAAAAGTTTTGGCGCAAATTGAGAGGCCAGTTCTTTTGCGGTTTCGAGCGCTTCATAAAATGGTTCACTGAAGTCGGTCGGCAGCACCATTCTTTTAAGGGGTAACACCATGTGTCTCCAATAAGCCTCCGCAAACCTTTTGTAAGCCTTTCCCCATAAGAAAAATGCCCGGAAAAGACATTTTGGGAGGGACAGGAAGCAGATTAAATAAATTTCAAAGCCATTTTCAGTCATTCTCTCACATATCCACTCTTAAATCAAATCGTATTCATTGACGGGAATCGTTCTTGTTGCCGTGATTGTTTTTTTTAGGATGCGGGGTGCTCCAGTGAGGAAGCCCTTCTTGGCGAGCGGAAATTGAAAAAAAATACTGTCACACAGGATGCAATTCTGTTTCTCAAGATATCGATCATAATAAAATGGGGACATTAATTCGGGGACACATAACATAATTCCGAAGCTTGTGGATAAAAAGATAAGTGATGTATCCCCTATTAGAAAAGCCAGGTCGCTGTGTTGTCGGGATGTAAAGTCAGCTGGGATTCTTTGCCGAATTTCAAAGTTTTTTCCTTATAGGGGTGGGAATGGCAACTCATTTTAATCCCGGTGATTTGACCAGCACCGTTGTCGATGATATCGATGATAAATTTTATGTCCGGGCCGGTACATATTTTTTTATCATCTTTTGTAAACGATTCGTAACCAAAAACAGACAGCTCTCCGCTGAGCAATTCGAAATCTTTCTGGTTCAGGCTAAGGTTTATTTCAATGACATCTTTGAGCCATTTCGCTCGTGGCTGTTTAGGCGCTGCGATTTTTGCTGCATATCTTGTCAGAATATCTTTTCTTGTGATTCCGGCAGAAGAAGGAGCAAGGCCAGGATGCCATTTTTTCAAAAAGTCCTCATGATACTCCATCACAAAGGTCATGATATCGGGTGCCGTTTCCTCATAGAAAACGCCTGTCGTAGAGAACCATGGAATTTGAGCTCCTTCGAATTCACGGGTCCTGAGAGCATAATAGGCATTTTTGTAATCCTTCAGTTTTTTCTGGATGATTTTTAGTTCATCCTTTTTTTCCACACCGAAGGCCATGCCCGATGTCAATCCCTGGGGTATGAAACCCTGAGATTTTGACGCGTCGAAAAATTCAAAATAAGTGTTATCACCGTAAATGTAGGCTCCGGAATAGGATTCTTTGTTGTTGACAATTGTGGTCCTCTCTTCGAAGTGGGCGAATTCATCTTTGATAAAATCTGATTCCACGACATCTCTGTAGGCGGATGAATCCAGAATAAGAAAAAAATGATTCAGGTAAACCTGAGGAAAAGCTTCCTCTTCGGGGCTGGCTATTCTCCAAGATAAAATTATCCCACAGAGAATAATAACCAACAGAACAAGGCCTGTTTTTTGCATATTTTCTCCTTTTTCCTTTGTTGAGGGCTGACATTCCCGGAAAACAATATCATCCAGAGAGAGAAGATGTCAATTCCCGAAGATGTCAAAAATTTTTACATTTTGTGATTGGAACGTGGAAAGTGGATAAAGGGTAAGAATGGAAAAAAAAGGACAAATCTGCTTTTATAGAGGAGAAAAACTCTTTCCTTTTTTAATCGTTGTTATTCAAAATCGTTCAAGGAGGTCTTCGTATGTCTGGTAATCAGGAAGAGACTGTCTTTTTGCCAGACTAAAGGCCAATTCGTACTCCTCTATGGCTTCCCGTCGATAAGGAGAATCAGCGAGAGTAGCCGCGAAAGCGCACAGATCAAGAAGCAACAGCGTTTTCAGCTTATCGGTTTTCATCGTAGCCTCCATTGTCTATACAGCAAATTCCGTGCCAAATACTGTTATTTTCTAACTGTGAGTCATACAATTTCTAAAAAATGCCATTTTTATGACTGTTGGTAAGATTTTATGCGTGATTCACGAAACTGAAAGGCGAAGCCCCTTGTGGCGTCGATGCAGCAAAGATTCAGCCACACACTCTGATAAGAAGCGAAGGCTATGGACAGGCTTGAAAGGAATTCTCTATTTCAGCGCAAGAAAACGTCAGTCGAGCTCAGCTTAGAAGGACATGAGTAGCTGCAAGCTTCTCGGGAATCCTGAGATCCTGGGGGCAGTACGAAATGCAGGTTTGGCAGTCGGCGCATGCATTGGCTTTAACAGGAAGTTCGGCATAAAGCTTTCTGGCCTTGTTCCAGTCGTGGTCATCCAGAGCGTATCGCTCGAAACGGAAGATTTCGGCTATCGGTACCTGCTGAGGACAGTGGGGTTGACATTTCGTACACAGACGGCAGGCTGTTTTGTCGGCCCTATCTGTCATCATTTCGATGGCCCACTCGTCCTGGGGGCGAAGCTCCTTTCCTGCGCCAGAAAAAGTTTCTGCGAATTCGTCGAGGTTTCTGACCCGTATCACCGCCGCGTCGATCTTGGCGCTGGTGGTCAGCCAGCGCACCAGCGCATTGTGAAGCGAAATGCCGGAAGGCAGATTATCCATGAAAGGCCGATCCTGCTTCATGCGGCCGATGCCGCGTGCTGTCTTCATGGCTATAGTGCCGAAGCCTTTTTTGCGGGCCAGCTCCAAAAACCGGTCCATTTCCGGATCGGCCCCGTAGGAATACATGAACTGGGCGTGTTCGTACAGCCCGTCTTCCACCACAGCGGTCAGAACTTCAGCAGCGCTCTGCCCGCCCGGGATTCTGGAATTGCCGGCGTAACCGTGCTGTGAAAGGCAAAGATGCTTCACCAGCCCTTCTTTTTTCAATCTCTCAAAGGCGCGTACGAACCCCCTTTCTTTTTTAAGCTCGTCTTCGTTATGGTAGCCAAAATGAAACTGCATATCGTCGAAATACCCGAGGCCTGTCCGCTTCAAGGACTCCTTGACGAATGCATAATGTTCTTCCTCATCGATGCGGCCTGTATGATGGTCTCTTCCTACACGGTCAACTGTTACCTGGCAGTGATGAGCCTCACGGTTTTTGAGGATGGAATCCGGCGCTCCACTTTGCATCCAGCGATTGGTTTTATGCCAGTAGTTCATGCCGCATAAAATTCCCGCTTCGGTGGGAGCCTCTGCAAGGTCCCCAGCGCCAATCAAAACGGAGACCTCCCTTCCGCTGTAGCCCAGCTTCCGGCGGGGCAGCCTTCCCACCTTGCGGGCGGCTTCTTCTATGGTAACCGCTCCCTCTATCGCCGGCTTGGCGGTTAGCTTCCCTGTCAATCCAGCGACAAACGAGGCCGATGACATTTTCAGAAATTCACGTCTTTTCATCGAATGTTTTTCGGACATTCTTTCTACCCTTTCAATTATGGTTTTATAAAACCTAGTAAGTTTTTCCTCTATTGTGATCGCTTATTTCAGATTTTCCATAGAGAATTTTTATCAACTCCCCAATTTATCATCCCCTGTTTTTATGTCAAGAAAAAAGGCCGGTCCGTAGGCGTCCATATTTCCGTAACCATTTCGTGGAAAGTCAGACAAGATGGCTGAGAAGCCATGCGAAGGCAAAAGGCATGTTTCCTTGAAGGGAAGAGTTAGCTGAAGGATATGTGAATCTTCCCGTTCCTGCTTGAAAGGCGTTATTCGTAGCGGAGGCTGTCGATGGGATTGGACACGGCCGCCCGGATAGCCTGATAACTCACCGTTACCAACGCAAAGAGAAAAACCAGCGCGGCAGAGAACACGAATGTCCACATATGGATGTACACACGATAGGCAAAATTAGCTAGCCATCTGTTCATCGCCAAATAAGCGGCGGGCAAAGCGATGATGTTGGCAAGCACAACCCACAGGATAAATTCCCGGGATATCAGAACGGTGATGCTAGGGACCGATGCTCCCAGGACCTTGCGTATGCCGATCTCTTTCACCCGGATCTCTGCGGCATAGACCGTAAGGCCGAAAAGCCCGAGGCATGCAACCAGTAGGGCGATCATCGAAAAAGTCTGGAACAGGCTGAAGCTGCGATTTTCGATATCGTAGTTCCGGTTGAAATACTCGTCCTGAAACACATAGCTGAACAAATAATCGGGAGCGACCTCATCGAATTTTTGGCGCAGGAATTCCAGGGCCTCTCCGAACCGGCCGTTCTCGACCCTGACGAACAAATAGCCCGTCCAGGTTGGCTGGTATTCCAGGACAAGAGGTTCGATCTTGTTATGAAGGGAGGCAAAATGAAAATCTTTGATCACTCCTACGATAGGAGAAGTTCCGCCGTGGAGATCCGACCGGCATTCGATGCCAAGAGGTTGTTCTAGGTTAAGGATCTCTGCGACAGATTCGGCGATGATGTAAGCTCCTTTCTGGTCGGACGCTTTATCGAAATTCCTGCCTTTAACGATTTCCAAGCCAGCGGCTTCGATAAAATCATCGTCGACCCGCATGAACCTGAGCAGGGGGAGGGTGTTTTTATCTGTGACACTGATGGGGGTCAGACGCTCATTGCTGAAGGAACTGCCGAGAAGATTGGAGGAAAGGGCCACATGACTCACGGCCGAATGGCGCAGAATTTCCGTTTTGAGGGCATCGGTGTTAGCAAGAAAATCCTGCCTAAATTCTCCATAGAGCCGAAGGGCGACCAGCTTGTCCCTGTCGAACCCGAGGTCTTTGCTGTGGAAAAACACCAGCTGCCGGTAGATGGTGATCGTGCTGAAGATCATAAAAATGGAGATGACGAACTGGAAAATGAGCAATCCTTTGCGGAGGCGCGTGGTGGAAGATCGAGGATCCTTGATCGTCTTGAGGGTGTTCACCGGCTGGAATCCCGAAGCGAAAAAGGCCGGATAAACGCCTGCCAGAAGACCGAGAATCCCCATCAATAAGAGCAGAAACACGATGTTCTGGGTTTGGGCGATATCACCGAAGGTCAAGGCCTTTCCGGTCATTTGATTATAAAAAGGCAAGAGGAAATAGAGAAGAATTAGGGTGAAACCTGCCGATAAAGCGGTGATCAACAGGGATTCCCCCAGATACTGTTTGATAACCTGTCCTCTCCGGGCGCCCACGACTTTGCGGATCCCGATCTCCTTCGTTCGTTTGAAAGACTGCGCTGTGGACAAATTCACAAAATTGGCGGCTGCGATCAACAAGAGCAAAAGGGCCGTGCCCGAAAAAATATACACATAAGCGATGTCCGAATTGGCCCCGATCTCCCCTTCCAGCTTGGAATGGAGATGGATTTTACGGATAGGCTGAAGAAGGATTTCCTCTTCGCGTCCGGGAGAATCGGAATGGTAAGATTTCATGAATGCCGGGGCCTTGGCATGGAAGCTTTCGGGCGACTGATTTGGCCGAAGCAGCACATAGGTGAAAAAGGACTTCCAGGTGCGGTGGGTGAGCGCTTCTGGAAATCCCATGATTTTCACAAAGGAGGATATGGAGATCATGTACTCGATCTTCAGATGGGTATTCTTGGGCATATCCGGGATGACCCCTGTCACCTGATAGGGTTGCTCGCGGCTCTCGTTCAAAAGGGTTTTTCCGATCGGGTCCTCTTCGGCGAAATATTTTTTGGCGAGGGATTCGGTCAGAACGACGGAAAAGGGCTCCTCCAGCGCAGTCCGCGGATCGCCGCCTAGAAATTCCAGGTCGAACATTTCGAAAATCGATGGATCGGCGATGAACCCTCCTCTTTCTTCGAAACGCTTGATGGCTCCTTGGGGAGGCTGATAGCTGAGAATCTCTCTCCCGAGACCACGGATACGCGCGGTTTTTTCCACTTCAGGGAATGTCTCTTCCAGAATCGGCCCCAGGGCCGGTGCGGAAGCTCCCCAGTTTCGGAATGTCGACCCGTACTGGGAATTTGTCTGGAGGCGGTACAGACGGTTGGCCTTGGGAAAATTGGTCTCGAAGCTGAGTTCATCCTTCACGTGAAGGAAAATCATAAAGCTGCAGGTCAGGCTCACTGCAAGTCCCACGATGTTCAAGAAGCTGAATAGCTTTTGCCTTTTGATTACCCGAAAAGCGATTTTAAGATAGTTTTTGATCATGATTCCTCTCCAATAAATGGAATCCCATACGAAACCAGGCAGGGATCTCAAGAGTAAAAGCCAGAACCAGAAGACGGCTCTGACCTTGCCTTGGGTGGCAGCCCTGTAACGATAGGATTCCTCGAAATCCCCGACAGCCTGTAGGTAATCTTCCTCGCTCAGGAACAGCCACAGCAGGACCTTTCCCATGCTTGGGATGTTATCTTGGCAGGAAGGCTTCATCCATGAACCTCAATCGAAAGCCGTTTTGATCTCATCGGTCCAGATGGCCTTGTAGATCTTTCTGATTTCTTTGAGCGCCTCCTCTCCGTCCGGCGTTAGACGGTACATGTACTTGCTTCGGCCACCTCTTTCGGCGCAAGGCTCGCTGCGGCTCTTTTTAACGTACCCTCGGTGAGCGAGTGCCTTGAGGGGCTTGTAGATCGCTCCGAAAGACCACTCGTGTCCGGTGTCTCTGGATACCTGTTCGCGGATGGTCACTCCGTAGGCGTTGCCTTTGAGCTTCCAGATAGCCAAAAGCACGATTTCTTCCGATCTCGACAGCAGAATCATCTGTTATCCTCCTCTAAATACAGTCGGCAAACTGAGGAGGAAGCCATCCGGAGGCGAGCGGGCAGGGTTCCTCGAAGAGGAGAGCGAGCCGAGGAATAAGTGGATTTTCCTCGCTGTGGAAAATCCACGGGCTGACGAATCAGTCTGTCGACTGTTTCTTCATAAAGCGCCAAGGGATTATGCTTCTCCATTTATTTGTCTGAAAAACGGATACATATATGTATACGGACAATTTTAAAAAAGGTTTCTAAGTATTTCGGATTAAAATGTGGAATGTGAAAATTTCCCCGATACGAATTTCTGATGAGGAAAGAATTTCTTCAGAAACGATCGTGATTCAATGAGGAGTGAATAGAGGTTTTCGGGTTAATTAAAAAACTATGCTCAAGCCAATCCAGAGATCCAGGCAGAGATCGACCGGGCTACGCGTTTATCCGTTTCTGTATCCAGCATGAAATTCAAGTGAGGAGGAAGTCCCGAGGGTACAACCTTGTAGAAGTGATTGAGATCGGGAAACAGGGCTATTGAGGTGTCTATGGATTTTTTTGCTGCCGTCATAAGTCTGCTGGAATTTTCAGAGAGGACAGAAGTATCGCTCCCTCCTTGGACGATCAAAACCGGCACCTTTATCCTGGCTATGGCTTCGGCCGTATCCAGGCGGTCATAGTCGCGCAGGTAGCTGAGGGCGTGAGGGGGCATATTCTGGATGGCGAAGGGTGGAAAATGTTTCCTGATTTCTTCTGGAACAGCGCGTCCTTCCCGGATGTAGCGGAATGACTCCTTGTAGGTTTCGAAGGGAATTTCTGTGCCCATCATGTCCAGAATGCCCTTTTTTACGTTGGGAGCAGACTGCTCGATCATGATGTCAAAAAATCGCTGGCCTGGACCGGACAGGCTGATGAAGGCGTCTACAGGGATGTCTGGCCGGTCCGTCAAGGCAAGGAGAGCCACGGCCGATCCCTCGCTGTGGCCGGCCAGAGCAAGCCGGCTTGGTTCCGGGACAGCACCCTTAAGGGTTCGGCAGGCCTGTGCGACTTCATCGACGCGGCCAGCGAAAGAAGCCGAAGAGGCGGCCCGGCTGGGGTCGACTATCGTTTTACCCGCCCTGGCATACCGGAGAACCGCCATCCCTTCTTCAGCGAGTTGCCGGGCTAAGTCAGAATACATGTGAGGCCGCGCCTCGAAGGGATTACCGTCTTCCTTTCTGTAGTTTCCATCCAGGTCGTTAAAGAATGACCCCGGTACGATAACCACCCCCCATTTTGGGACGGCCTTTTCCGCAGGGAGGGTCAGGATGGCGGGCAGTCGGATTCCGTTGAATTCCAGCTCAAGCCTTTTCTCACTTATTTTTTTCATAGTGTCCATCATAAATCACTTCTGGAACAGACGTCAAATGTGAAGGCACAACAACAACCCCGGGAAGCGACGGGCGCGGTGATATTTCCGGGAACCCGTACTCGGGTAGGAACCATCTCCAAAACCGTGATAAAGCAACTGTCAGGGAAACTGAAACGTCAGCCCGCTGGTTTTCCCCATCGATCCCTTGGAGGGGGAACTGACT
>CAYNVQ010000012.1:0-105691 GCA_964400735.1 uncultured Eubacteriales bacterium
AGTAGGAGGAACTAAAAAAAGTATTTGCGTTAAATCATCATAAAAGCATTTCCAAAACCGTGATAAAGCAACTGTCAGGGAAGCTGAAACGTCAGCCCGCTGGTTTTCCCCATCGACTCCTTGGAGGGGGAACTGACTTCCCCCTTCCAACGCTCGCCAATGCTCGCTGCCTCCCCTTCTCGGGCTTTGCCCTGCGACCAAGGGGACCATACCCCCTTGGATTCCCCTGATTGATTTGTCATCCAAATCAATCAAAACCAGCTTATTCCTCGGCTCGCTCTCCAACCTGCCAGCAAAGCTTGCTTTCCATGCCCGCTCGCCTCCGGATGGCTTCCTCTTCAGCTACCCTGCCAGATTTAAAATCATCACGGTTCTGGAAATGCTTAATAATTGGTCCGATTATTATGAATGTGTATCGTGTTGAGTTATAATGTGAGCTTGATCGAGAGCATCTTATAGGATATAACAAAAAACTCAGATATTGAAGATTTTGCAATTTCAAGCCATTTTTCCTGCCATCCGCCGTATTTTTGTCAATGAAACGAAGCGCTTAAAAAAAACAGAACACACCTTTATGGTTGTGGTAGCTGTTATCATTGGCATTGCCGGTGGTTTTGGCGCAATATTTTTTCGTTTCGCCATTCGCTTTTTCCAAGGGCTATTTTTCGGGTCATGGCACTACACCCTGGACTATGTGTTGAAGCTTCCCTGGTTTGTTAAGCTTGGCGCTCCCACCCTGGGCGGTCTGGTTGTCGGACCGATCGTCTATTACTTTGCCCGAGAAGCAAAAGGTCATGGAGTACCCGAAGTCATGGAATCCATTGTCAAGCATGCAGGGGCTATCCATCCCCGGGTAATGATAGCTAAAGTGACGGCCTCTGCCGTCTCTATAGGCTCGGGCGGTTCGGTCGGACGGGAAGGTCCCATCGTGCAAATCGGTTCTGCCATCGGGTCTGCCATCGGCCAAGTTTTAAGAGTTACAGGCCCCCGTCTCCGTACTCTGGTCGCATGCGGAACCGCTGCGGGCATTGCTGGCACTTTTAACGCACCCATAGCCGGAGCACTTTTTGCTATGGAGATTATTCTGAGTGATTTTGGCATTTCTCAGTTTAGCCCCGTCGTGATTTCATCGGTCTCTGCCACAGTGATCTCCCGCCATTTCCTGGGAGATTTCCCTGCCTTTGTCATTCCCAAATACGAATTGGTTAGTGTATTTGAAATGATACCCTACGCTGTTCTGGGGATTCTAGCTGCATTCTTGGCCCTAGCATTCATCAATTTGTTATACAAGACAGAAGACCTGTTCGAAATGCTCCAGATTCCAAACTTTTTAAAGCCAGCCCTGGGGGGATTGTGTATCGGCGCCATTGGAATTTACTTTCCTCATATTTTTGGGGTGGGCTACGAAACGATTGATCTGGCCCTGCAATCTTCTTTAGCCTGGTATTTTCTGTTGCTATTCATTGGATTGAAATTGATGGCGACATCCATAACCATCGGCTCTGGAGGGTCGGGCGGAATTTTTGCGCCTTCGCTTTTCTTGGGTGCATCCCTTGGGGGATTCGTTGGCACGGTGGTTCATAGCCTGATGCCTGCCTTTACTGCATCGCCAGGGGCTTATGCCTTGGTTGGAATGGGCGCGGTTGCAGCGGGGGCTATGCACGCCCCGATAACTTCCATCCTGATTATTTTTGAACTGACGGATGACTATAGAATAATTCTGCCCTTGATGATTGCTTGTATAATAAGTGTATTAATCACCACTCGACTCAAAAAGGATTCGATTTATACGCTTAAATTATCAAGAAGGGGGCTCAACCTTTTCCGGGGACGGGAAATCAATGTTTTACGATCTTTAAAAGTTTCACAGGTTATGAGCACAGATTGCGTACGGATTTCTCCAGATACGCCCTTCCACAAAATAATGGATCTAACGGTGAAAAGTCCGCATTCCGATTTTTTTGTGGTAGATAAAGATGAACATCTTTTGGGTGTGGTTTCTATTCACGATGTGCGAAAAATTCTCTACCAATCAGAAGACTTGGATTCTCTCGCCCTTGCCTTCGATTTATTGACCCCGATTCAACACTATTTTATGCAAGAAGACACTTTGGATATTATCATGAAAGCCTTTAGTGAGCTGAATATTGATGAATTACCTGTCGTAAACAACGATAATGAAAGAATTTTTATCGGGACTATTTCTAAAAATGACGTCATCGAAATTTACAATAATGAAATGCTAAAGCGGGATACGGTTGCTTCGGTTTCAAGTTATATAAGTTCATTTCACAAATTGAATCATGTTAAACTCATCGATGGCCAGGTTATGAGTGAAATCGAGATTCCAACTGAGTTTATCGATAAAACTCTAAGAGAGCTGAGTTTGAGAAATCGTTTTGATGTGGAAGTGGTTCTCATTAAGCAAAAAAGTGACAAAAAAGAGGATAAGACGAATATCGTATTCCCCGATCCTGACTACCGTTTTAAAAGAGGAGATTGCATATTGATTTTAGGTTCACCTAGAGGCTTGAAGAATTTCACACAGAATAAAACGGAATAATTCCTTCAGCTTAAATTAACCTGAACGATTCATAAAAAATGCCGACACTATTTTTTATTAAAGCAATATCAGGAGATTGTCCTGATATTACTTTAAATTATTATGAAAAATCCTTTCTTAATTCTATCGGCATTTTTAACCCTTCGGGCGAGCCAATCTCACTGCAACAGCTTCGTTGTAGCCCATTTGCGGTAGTTCACTACAGCTTCATGGGCCACTTCCTCGCCCACCTTGAATGAAGGGTGGGGTGGGTTGGCCTTGACTCGTGAATAATCCAGGTCAAAAGACGTGTTCCTGCATTAAACCTGGGATTTCAAAGAGCTAGAGTGTTTCGTTCGAGCTAAAGTTATCCGCTTGAGTGGACCAGCCTTCCAGGGGAAAATCATAAATTTTCATTTAGCAACCGTCAGTAATCGTAGGCGGCTTTTAGCATTTTTGGTGACAAAATTTTAAGACGGAGAAGGTCTGTTTTTCTTGCAATTTCGATGTTGACATGTACATAATGTGGTTATATGTTGACGGTAATGTATGACTGATGGAGAGGGGTAAAGTGAGAAAACTCAATAAGACGATACTTTTTCTTTTTATCCTATTCATATCCGTTTCATTTAAAGCCTCAATAACACAAATTCGCATTCCCTGCTCTAATTCACCAAAAAACACGCATACTCAAGATGTATCCAAGAGTCTAAGCGTCGATCTTGATTATGGGAAGATTCCTCTGTATTTCATCCCCAACGCGGGTCAGGTGGATGGTCGTGTGGCCTATTATGTCCAGGGCCGGGACAAAACGATCTACTTCACTCCCGGGGGGTTGACGTTCGTGCTGAGCGGAGCACAGGAGTCTGAGCCGGCCCGTTCGGAAGAGACACACGGCCAGAAAAGGCCCAAGGCGAAAAAAGTGCGGGTATTAGGATTCGAGGGATCGAACAGCATGTATCTTGATGAAGAGACGAGACGTATTGGATCAAAAGCCGAATTTAGCGAGCCTGGGGCCAGGGGGTCTTCAGAGCGCTGGGTGGTGAAGTTGGATTTTGTGGGAGCGAATCCCGAGGCAAAGCCTGTGGGAGTGGAAGAGACAGGGGCTGTGATATCCTATTTCAAGGGGAAGCCCGAGGAGTGGAAGACAGGGCTTGTTGCCTACTCGAAGATCGTCTATAAAGATCTCTGGCCTGGGGTGGATCTCCTCTATCAAGGGACATACGACCGGATGAAGTACGAGTTCATCGTTCATCCCGGTGCGGACCCGTCGCAGATCCGGCTGGCGTACCGTGGTGCAGAGAGAGTGAGGCTGACCGATGAGGGCCAGCTTGCGGTTGAAACGCCGTTGGGCAGCTTCGAGGACGAAGTGCCGGTGGCCTGGCAGGAGGATGAGGAAGCGCAAATGAAGGTTGATGTGGCCTATGTTCTGGAGGCTGTTGCAGAAGACAGGCCACCAGATTACTCCTCGGTGCTAGGCGAAGCCCTGGCAAAGGAAGAGGCTGGGAAAGGGAGCCGAACGCATGTTTATGGATTTGAGGTGGAAGAATACGACCGAGACCTGCCGCTCGTTCTCGATCCCGCAGTTCTTCTCTACTGCGGCTATATCGGAGGCTCGGATGGCGACTATGGCAATGGAATAGCTGTGGATGGTTCGGGAAATGCCTACATCACAGGCTATACTTCCTCCACTCAGGCCACTTTTCCTGTGCATTCCGGCCCTTACATCCCCTATAACGGCGGTTCTTACGATGCCTTTGTGGCTAAGGCCAATCCAGCAGGCACAAAACTTATCTACTGCGGCTACATCGGTGGCGAGGATGACGATTATAGCAATGGAATAGCGGTGGACAGTTCGGGGAACGCCTATGTCACAGGTTTTACTCTATCCGCTCAGGCCTCATTCCCCGTGCGCTTTGGACCTGACCTGACCCATAACGGCCTTTATGATGCCTTTGTGGCCAAGGTCAACCCATCGGGCACTGCTCTTCTCTACTGTGGATACATTGGTGGCACGAATGCAGATGAAGGCCATGGAATAGCCGTGGATGGTTCGGGGAACGCCTATGTCACAGGCCGCACTTTCTCAGACCAGGGCTTTCTTGTGCTATACGGACCTGACCTGACCTTTAACGGCGGTTCTGCCGATGCCTTTGTGGCCAAGGTCAATTCATCGGGTACGGCGTTTCTCTACTGCGGCTATATCGGGGGCGAGGACGCTGATTCTGCCTATGGAATAGCGGTGGATGCTTTGGGCAATGCCTATGTCACAGGTTCTACTCATTCTGATCAGAACACTTTCCCTGTGCTTTACGGCCCTGACCTGAGCTATAACTTCAATACGGATGCTTTTGTGGCCAAAGTCAACTCATTGGGTACAACACTTCTCTACTGCGGCTACATCGGCGGCTCGGATGGAGATATAGGCCGTGGAATAGCGGTGGATGGCTCGGGCAATGCCTATGTCACAGGCAACACTTCCTCAACCCAGGATACTTTCCCCGTGCTTTACGGCCCTGACCTCACCCATAGCGGTTATACCGATGCTTTTGTGGCTAAGGTCAACCCATCGGGTAAAGACCTTCTCTACTGCGGCTACATCGGTGGCTGGATGTACGATTTTGGCTGTGGAATAGTAGTGGATGGTTCGGGGAATGCCTATGTCACAGGGAATACTGCATCCACCCAGACCACTTTCCCTGTGCTTTACGGCCCTGACTTCACCCATAACGGCAATAATGATGCCTTTGTAGCCAAGGTCAACCCATCGGGTACGGCGTTTCTCTACTGCGGCTATATCGGGGGCTCTAGCATTGATAATGGAAATGGAATTGCGGTGGACGGTTCAGGAAATGCCTTCATAGTAGGTGATACTCAATCTACCCAGCTCTCCTTTCCTGTGCTTTCCGGTCCTGACCTTTCCTATAACGGCAGTACAGATGCTTTTGTAGCCAGAATATCTTCAGAAACATTCATGTGTTTGATCTTCGATGGCCATGATTTTAATGGAAACGGCACGTCAGACGTTTCCATTTTCAGACCATCGAATGGCAGGTGGTACATCAAAGGAGTTGGGAATTATGCATGGGGAGCGGCTAGGGATATCCCTGTGAACGGCGACTACAATGGGGATGGGAAAACGGACATCGCGGTCTGGAGACCATCGAACGGCAGGTGGTACATCAAAGGTGTCGGTGGTTCTGTATGGGGGACGACAGGAGATATTCCTGTCCCCGGCAATTACAATGGAGATGTCAATGGGAGGACTGAGATAGCCGTGTGGCGGCCTTCGAACGGCAGGTGGTACATCAAAGGTGTTGGTGGTTCTGTGTGGGGAATAGCAGGGGATATCCCTGTTCCGGGTGATTATAACGGAGATGGGAAAACAGACATCGCGGTCTGGAGACCATCGAACGGCAGGTGGTACATCAAAGGTATCGGTGGTTCTGTATGGGGCACGACAGGAGATATTCCTGTTCCTGATGATTACAATGGAGATGGGAAAACGGATGTGGCTGTATGGAGACCGTCTAATGGACGATGGTACATCAAGGGTGTGGCAGCATCTTTTTGGGGAACAAATGGCGACGTCCCAGCACCCGGAGATTACGATGGCAATGGCAAAACAGATATTGCCGTATGGCGTCCGTCGAATGGACGATGGTACATCAAAGGCATCGGAAACTATATCTGGGGAACGATCGGAGATATACCTTTGGTGAGGTAGAATTTAGATATATCTCGATCTGGAAAACGAAAAGAATTTTTTCCTCGAAATTTTGGGAAGCTTAGATTGTTTTTGGATTGAAATAAAAAGGAGAAAGAAATGAGAAAGCGTTCGGTCCTTCTTCCCATCGCCTTGATCGGCGTGTTTCTTTTAGGCTCTGGGGCAAAGGAGCCGGCCTATGAGGGAAGTACACAGAGCGCAGCTCTTAAGGCGATTTCTTCTCCTGGGGAGTCGACCTTTTCGAAGGTCGATATTTCCTTCGGGAGGATCCCCCTGCACTTCATCCCCAACGAGGGTCAGGTGGATGGTCGTGTGGCCTATTATGTCCAGGGCCGGGACAAAACGATCTACTTCACTCCCGGGGGGTTGACGTTTGTGCTGAGCGGAGCGCAGGAGTCTGAGCCAGAGCCGCCTAATGAAGGACATTGCCGAGAGAGGCTTGGAGCAAAGAAGGCAGGGATACCCGGAGTCGAAAGATCAAACAGAACGTATATTGATGAAGAAATGGGGCCAAAACCCGAATTTAGCGAGCCTGCGGCCGGGGAGACTTCCGGGAGCTGGGTGGTGAAGCTTGACTTTGTGGACGCGAATCCCGAGGCAAGGCCTGTGGGAGTGGAAGAGACAGGGGCTGTGATATCCTATTTCAAGGGGAAGCCCGAGGAGTGGAAGACAGGGCTTCCTGCCTACTCGAAGATCCTCTATGAAGATCTCTGGCCTGGGGTGGATCTCCTCTATCACGGGACATACGACCGGATGAAGTACGAGTTCATCGTTCATCCCGGTGCGGATCCGTCGCAGATCCGGCTGGCGTACCGTGGTGCAGAAAGTGTGAGGCTGACCGATGAGGGCCGGCTTGCGGTGGAAACGCCGTTGGGCGGCTTCGAGGACGATGTGCCGGTGGCCTGGCAGGAGGATGAGGGAGCGCAGATGGGAGTAGCTGTGGCCTATATTCTGGAGGTTCTTGCTGAAGACAGACAATCAGGTTACTCTCCAATGTCGGGCGAAACCATGGCAGAAGCAGAAGCTGAGCAAGGAAGCCTGGTTCATGTTTGTGGATTCGAGGTGGGAGAATACGACCGCGACCTACCACTTGTACTCGATCCCGCAGTTCTTCTCTACTGTGGATATATTGGAGGCTCGGGAGCAGATGTTGGCTTTGGAATAGCGGTGGATGGTTTGGGCAATGCCTATGTCACTGGTTATACATACTCCAACCAGCTCTCCTTTCCTGTGCGTTCCGGCCCTGACCTGATCCAGAATGGCGCTGGGGATGCCTTTGTGGCCAAGGTCAACCCATCAGGAACGAAGCTTCTCTATTGCGGATACATAGGAGGCTTGGAAAGTGATTCGGGCCGCGGAATTACCGTGGATAGTTCAGGCAATGCCTATGTCACAGGCAATACTTCTTCTCCCCAAGCTACCTTTCCTGTGCTGTCCGGCCCTGTCCAGAGTCATAGCGGCAACATGGATGCCTTTGTGGCCAAGGTCAATCCATCAGGCACGAAGCTTCTCTACTGCGGGTACATAGGAGGCTGGGATGATGATTATGGCTACGGAATAGCGGTGGATGGTTCGGGCAATGCCTATGTCACTGGTTATACATACTCCAACCAGCTCTCCTTTCCTGTGCTATCCGGCCCTGTCCTGAGCCAGAACGGCTTGGCGGATGCCTTTGTGGCCAAAGTCAATCCATCAGGCACGAAGCTTCTCTACTGCGGCTATATCGGTGGATCGGATGATGATTATGGCTACGGAATAGCAGTGGATGGTTCAGGGCGTGCCTATGTCACGGGTAGTACATCTTCCACCCAGGCCACCTTTCCTTTGCTTTACGGCCCTGACCTGAGCTATAACTTCAATACGGATGCTTTTGTGGCCAAAGTCAACTCATTGGGTACAACACTTCTCTACTGCGGCTACATCGGAGGCTCGGGAGCAGATTCTGGCTTCGGGATAGCGGTAAATGGTTCAGGTAATGCCTATGTTACAGGACGCACTTTCTCAGATGAGGTCTCCTTTCCTGTGCTTAACGGCCCTGCCCTGAGCCAGAACGGCTCTGCGGATGCCTTTGTGGCCAAGGTCAACCCGTCAGGCACAACGCTTCTCTACTGCGGCTACATTGGAGGCTCGGGAGCAGATACTGGCTTTGGAATAGCGGTAGATGGTTCGGGCAATACCTATGTCACAGGTATCACAGGTTCTGACACCTCCACCCAGGCCCCCTTTCCTGTACTTTACGGTCCTGATATGACCCATAACGGCACTGCAGATGCCTTTGTGGCCAAGGTCAACCCATCGGGCACGAAGCTCCTCTACTGCGGATACATAGGTGGCTCAGTTTCAGATTATGGCCAGGGAATAGCGGTGGATAGTTCGGGCAATGCCTATATCACAGGTTTTACTTACTCCACCCAGGCCACCTTTCCTGTACTTTCTGGCCCTGTCCTGGACCAAAATGGCGTAGAGGATGCTTTTGTGGCCAGAATATCTTCTGAAACATTCATGTGTTTGATCTTCGATGGCCATGATTTTAATGGAAACGGCACATCAGACGTATCCATTTTCAGACCATCGAATGGCAGGTGGTACATCAAAGGAGTTGGGAATTATGCATGGGGAGCGGCTAGGGATATCCCTGTGAACGGCGACTACAATGGGGATGGGAAAACGGACATCGCGGTCTGGAGACCATCGAACGGCAGGTGGTACATCAAAGGTGTCGGTGGTTCTGTATGGGGGACGACAGGAGATATTCCTGTCCCCGGCAATTACAATGGAGATGTCAATGGGAGGACTGAGATAGCCGTGTGGCGGCCTTCGAACGGCAGGTGGTACATCAAAGGTGTTGGTGGTTCTGTGTGGGGAATAGCAGGGGATATCCCTGTTCCGGGTGATTATAACGGAGATGGGAAAACAGACATCGCGGTCTGGAGACCATCGAACGGCAGGTGGTACATCAAAGGTATCGGTGGTTCTGTATGGGGCACGACAGGAGATATTCCTGTTCCTGATGATTACAATGGAGATGGGAAAACGGATGTGGCTGTATGGAGACCGTCTAATGGACGATGGTACATCAAGGGTGTGGCAGCATCTTTTTGGGGAACAAATGGCGACGTCCCAGCACCCGGAGATTACGATGGCAATGGCAAAACAGATATTGCCGTATGGCGTCCGTCGAATGGACGATGGTACATCAAAGGCATCGGAAACTATATCTGGGGAACGATCGGAGATATACCTTTGGTGAGGTAGAATTTAGATATATCTCGATCTGGAAAACGAAAAGAATTTTTTCCTCGAAATTTTGGGAAGCTTAGATTGTTTTTGGATTGAAATAAAAAGGAGAAAGAAATGAGAAAGCGTTCGGTCCTTCTTCCCATCGCCTTGATCGGCGTGTTTCTTTTAGGCTCTGGGGCAAAGGAGCCGGCCTATGAGGGAAGTACACAGAGCGCAGCTCTTAAGGCGATTTCTTCTCCTGGGGAGTCGACCTTTTCGAAGGTCGATATTTCCTTCGGGAGGATCCCCCTGCACTTCATCCCCAACGAGGGTCAGGTGGATGGTCGTGTGGCCTATTATGTCCAGGGCCGGGACAAGACGATCTACTTCACTCCCGGGGGGTTGACGTTCGTGTTGAGCGGAGCACAGGAGTCTGAGCCGGTCTGTTCGGACGATATACGCGGCCGGGAGAAGCCTGGAGCGAAAAAAGCGAGGATATCTGGAGGTAAGAATTCTGCAAGCAGCGCCCTTTCAGATGAAGGCGATCGGCTTCATGCGCCAAGACCTGGACTCGGTGAGCCTGTGGCCAGGGGGGCTTCAGAGCGCTGGGTGGTGAAGCTTGACTTTGTGGACGCGAATCCCGAGGCAAGGCCTGTGGGAGTGGAAGAGACAGGGGCTGTGATATCCTATTTCAAGGGGAAGCCCGAGGAGTGGAAGACAGGGCTTGTTGCCTACTCGAAGATCCTCTATGAAGATCTCTGGCCTGGGGTGGATCTCCTCTATCACGGGACATACAACCGGATGAAGTACGAGTTCATCGTTCATCCCGGTGCGGACCCGTCGCAGATTCGGCTGGCGTATAGGGGTGCGGAGAGTGTGAGGCTGACCGATGAGGGCCGTCTTGTAGTGGAGACGCCATTGGGCAGTTTCGAGGACGAGGTGCCGGCGGCCTGGCAGAAGAATGAGGGAGCGCAAATGAAGGTTGATGTGGCCTATGTTCTGGAGGCTGTTGCGGATAACAGAGCACCAGACCACTCCTCGGTGTCTGGAGAGGCCATGGCGGATGAAGAGCCAACCCAAGGAAGCCGAACGCATGTTTATGGATTCGAGGTGGGAGAATACGACCGAGACCTGCCGCTCGTTCTCGATCCCGCAGTTCTTCTCTACTGCGGCTATATCGGAGGCTCGGTTGGCGACTATGGCCAGGGAATAGCGGTGGATGGTTCGGGGAATGCCTACATCACAGGCTATACTTCCTCCACTCAGGCCACTTTTCCCGTGCATTCCGGACCTTACATCCCCTATAACGGCGGTTCTCTCGATGCCTTTGTGGCTAAGGTCAATCCGGCAGGCACAACACTTATCTACTGCGGCTACATCGGGGGTTCGAGTCGAGAATATGGCAATGGAATAGCGGTGGATGGTTCGGGAAATGCCTATGTTACAGGAACTACACTATCCACTCAAGCCTCTTTTCCTGTAACCTCTGGCCCTGACCTAACCCATGACGGCCTTTATGATGCCTTTGTGGCCAAGGTCAACCCATCGGGCACGAAGCTTATCTACTGCGGCTATATCGGTGGCTCAAATTACGATTATGGCCAGGGAATAGCGGTGGATGGCTCGGGAAATGCCTATGTCACAGGCCACACTTACTCAGACCAGGGCTTGCTTGTGCTTGTCGGCCCGTACCTGACCCATAGCGGTTCTAATGATGCCTTTGTGGCCAAGGTCAACCCATCGGGTACCGCGTTTCTCTACTGCGGCTATATCGGGGGCGAGGGTGCTGATTCTGCCTATGGAATTGCGGTGGACGGCTCGGGCAATGCCTACGTCACAGGCGACACTGAATCCACCCAGGACACCTTTCCTTTGTTTTATGGCCCTGACCTGACCCATAATGACTATGCAGATGCCTTCGTAGCCAAAGTCAGCCCATCGGGCGCAAAGCTTCTCTACTGCGGTTACATCGGAGGCTCGAGTAATGATTATGGCCGTGGAATAGCAGTGGACGGTTCGGGCAATGCCTATGTCACAGGCGATACTTACTCCACCCAGGACACCTTCCCAGTGCTTTACGGCCCTGATCTCGGCCATAACGGGAATACCGATGCCTTTGTGGCTAAAGTTAACCCAGCGGGCACGACGCTTCTCTACTGTGGCTACATCGGTGGCGGGGGGCACGATTATGGAAAAGGAATAGCGGTGGATGGTTCAGGAAATGCCTATGTTATAGGCGATGTAGATTCCCTTCAGGCCACTTTTCCCGTGCTTTACGGCCCTGACCTCACCTATAACGGTTATAATGATGCCTTTGTAGCTAAAGTCAATCCCTCGGGTACCACACTTCTCTATTGCGGGTACATCGGGGGCCAGGCAATTGATGATGGCCGTGGAATAGCGGTGGATGCATCGGGCAATGCCTATGTCACGGGTTTTGCTGGCTCCGCCCAGACCACCTTCCCTGTGCTTTCCGGTCCTGACCTCTCCTATAACGGCAGTACAGATGCTTTTGTGGCCAGAATATCTCCTGAAACATTCATGTGTTTGATCTTCGATGGCCATGATTTTAATGGAAACGGCACATCAGACGTATCCATTTTCAGACCATCGAATGGCAGGTGGTACATCAAAGGAGTTGGGAATTATGCATGGGGAGCGGCTAGGGATATCCCTGTGAACGGCGACTACAATGGGGATGGGAAAACGGACATCGCGGTCTGGAGACCATCGAACGGCAGGTGGTACATCAAAGGTGTCGGTGGTTCTGTATGGGGGACGACAGGAGATATTCCTGTCCCCGGCAATTACAATGGAGATGTCAATGGGAGGACTGAGATAGCCGTGTGGCGGCCTTCGAACGGCAGGTGGTACATCAAAGGTGTTGGTGGTTCTGTGTGGGGAATAGCAGGGGATATCCCTGTTCCGGGTGATTATAACGGAGATGGGAAAACAGACATCGCGGTCTGGAGACCATCGAACGGCAGGTGGTACATCAAAGGTATCGGTGGTTCTGTATGGGGCACGACAGGAGATATTCCTGTTCCTGATGATTACAATGGAGATGGGAAAACGGATGTGGCTGTATGGAGACCGTCTAATGGACGATGGTACATCAAGGGTGTGGCAGCATCTTTTTGGGGAACAAATGGCGACGTCCCAGCACCCGGAGATTACGATGGCAATGGCATAACCGACCTAGCAATCTGGCGTCCATCGAACGGTGGATGGTACATCAAAGGCATCGGAAACTACTTCTGGGGAATGATCGGCGATATTCCCTTAGTGCGATAGACTTTCCTTGAAACTGGTTCATTATCAGCTACTTGCGCACGAATTGATCATTTGTGTATATGCCACCCTCACGAACCATGAAAATAAGCTTACTTCGCCAATGCGGTCAGTGACATTTTGCACTTTCAGGATAAATAGGTTGGGGGATTCAGGCCGTAGTTGGCTTTGATGCCTTGATCACGACGAACGATCCTTCTCCAAACCCTTGTTTTATCGGCTCGAGTTTAACAATTTGGTGTAAATTTTGAAAAATGGTTTGACTGATCCCGACAATTGTAAAACCAGCCTCGGTCAAAAAAGATTTGACCTCATCCACAGAATAGAAAGTGGCCACGCTGTAGAACTTGCTTTCTTTTTTGTGCCGTTGATACGACCGGCCCACAGGGCTGTCCCTGTCGATAAAACCGATGACGAGGCAGCCTCCGGGTTCGATCACCCTGAGGGCCTCTCTAAAGGCAGAGACCACATCGTCCAGAAAACAAATCGTGGTGACCATCAGGACAAAGCCGAAGCGGCCATCATCGAAAGGCAGTCGCTCGGCCACTCCCTCGGCCGCTGTGATCCCCTTGCTTCGGGCGATCTCTCTCATCCTTCCCGAAGGATCGATACCCAGCTTTATCCCCAAAGCTGAAGCGAACCGGCCGCTGCCCACCCCCACCTCGATACCTTCTCCCTTTCGAGGCAGATGCTGCTTTATGGCTTTCAGCTCGGACTCATAGACAAACCTATACTTTTCGAACCACTCCTCATATACTGCTGCATGTTTTTCGAAGGGTGTTATTTTCGCTTCTGACATCTTGGCGGTCGAAACGCTATAGCCTTGGAGGTTTTGTGGTCAAAACCGACTGAATGAGCCATCTCCCAAGAACGTTGAACAATCGTGAGAAATCTGCCTTCCTGGCTAAAAATTTTGTCCAAACCAAAATCGAAGTCTTATCCCTGCGCTGCCAATGCGGTTAACGGCTATGGACAAAAGGTTTGGGTTTGCTCGAGAGATCCTTTTAACTTTTTTCGATCAGTTCCAGAGAAAATCTCTTTTTCAGTTTCATTCCTGCGGCTCCGAGAATCACCCTGATGGCCTGAGCAGTTCTTCCTTGTTTCCCGATAACTTTTCCTACGTCTTCTGGGGCTACCTTTAGTTCGATGATCGAGCTTTGTGCTCCATCCAATTGGGAAACTTGTACCCTATCCGGATTGTCCACTAATGACTTGGCGATCATTTCAACCAGTTCTTTCACTTTATTCTCCTTTAGACTTTGGATTGCTTCTTTAGATCCCGTTTCCGGGCTTCAATCATTTTTTTCTTCCCTTGCGGGACGGAATGGTCAAGTTTAATGTTATCTTTTTCTTTCCCCCTTTTTTTGGTCGTTTCTTTTTTTGTTCTTTTCTTTTCATCCTTGTTTTTCTTTTGAGATTTTCCTGTTTTTCTTTCCTGTCATGAATAGCTCCCATTCTATCCTCCCTTTACTTAATCCACCTCAAATTCGCAAGAATTTTTCTCTTCTTTTTACCTGGATTTAATCTGCTTTTCTTCGGTCTTATTTTTCCACCCAGTAAAGATGCATTGAGGAACGTTTCTTTTCAATCCATGTGGCCAATAAAGCCCAGAAATGAGAAAGCACACAGTAGTATTAAACCAGCTTTAGCGTTTTTTTTCAATTGTGAAAGTGAAAGGATAATTCAGATTAATTCCTGGCCGCTCGGTTATCCCCGGGTCGCTTCGAGTCAGCCTCGACCTTTTCATAAGTTTACAAGGACGGGATTCTTATCCTGACAGCTTTCGTTTTACCTATTTATTTGGTAAACTGACCGGAACTTGGTGATGAAGCTCTGCAAAATATGCGTATTCCCCGAATGTTTTATAGGGAATTTCTCCGATGATGAAGGAACTCGTAATTTTTGACCTAAAAAAAATTATCGCCCTCTGTTTTCATGTTCTTTCCTGGCGTGGCAATTCTGATTTGAAATTCATACACGAGCGATTAAAAACAACTGGAGAGGGAAGAAAAACTTCAACGTTTATCGGAAAAGGTGGATATGAAGGAGTCTTAGGGCCGACAGCCTTCATGAGGGCCTCCATTTCAGAGGAGTTTGGGGAGAATATTTAAGAGCATGGCAAATGCCAATAGTTAAATAGGGAGGGAAGGATATGGAGGAGAGCGAACGATACATTCAAAGATTGTTGGTGACCAAGCCTTTGATGAAGCCGGTCTATCAGGAAGCGATTCGGATTCTCCATCTCCCTCAGGGAAGTTGCGGGATCGATGCGGGGTGTGGCATCGGCCTGCAAACTCCATTATTGGCCTCTGGAGTAGGGGCCGAGGGACATGTGATAGGCTTGGATGTATCTCCCGAGCTTATCGCCAAGGCTGAAGAAATCATCGATAAAGCAGGTTTGTCAGAACAAATTTCCTTCCAGGTCGGGGATATCCATCACCTCCCGTTTGATGATAACACGTATGACTGGCTTTGGAGTGCGAATTGTGCAGGGTATCCGTCTAGAAATCCGCTGCCTCTGATAAGTGAACTTTCCCGGGTGGTCAAACCCGGTGGGAAGGTCGCCATTCTCATATACGCTTCTCAGCTTTTGCTCCCCGGGTATCCGATTCTCGAAACGAGGCTCAGCGCTACCTCTGCGGGAGTAGCTCCTTTTACCACCGAGATGAAGCCTGAAACGCATCACCTGCGTGTTCTGGGCTGGTTTCAGGAAGCGGGTTTGGATCGGTGCGCAGTTCAGACTCTTGTGCACGGTTTTCATGCCCCTCTCAAAAAAGAAGAGAGGGAAGCCGTGGAGGCCCTAATCGAAATGCGTTGGGAAGCTGTCGAACTGGAGCTTTCATCAGAGGACCGGGTCCTGTTCCAAAGGCTCACTCAGCCTGACTCCCGCGATTACATCCTGAACATCCCGGATTATTATGGCTTCGTTGTTTTCTCGCTCTTTGAGGGGAGGGTTCCTCGTTGATATCCTCTAAATTGCTGCTGTGAATGGGAACGCTTTTGTCGAGGCTCGATCAATTCTCATAATTTGAGAAAGGGACAGCAGATAGAAAGAAAATCGCTATTTGGTGAGAACGGCGGAGATTTTTTCGAGCAGTTCATGTGAGCTGAAAGGCTTCCGGATGTAATCCTTGGCCCGTAGCTGTGCCATTCTGGAGCTGATTTCGTCGGGAGAGTCGAGGTCGGTCAAAAGGATAATGGGAATGGAAGTTTCGCTGTCGGGAGATAGTTCATTGAGGAAGGGAAAGGCTCCGTCTTCTTGGCTAATTTTATCCCAAAGGATGACGTCGGGTTTTTCCTCGAGGATTTCGGCCCCGTTGGTCTCTCCGTTATGGGCGGCGATGACTTTATATCCGCTGCGCATCAGAATCATGCTGACCATGGTGATGACGCTCGGTTCTTTCTCTATGATCATCACTTTCTTCGGTGAAACACTGGGCTTTCCAAGGATTTTTTCGATTTTGGCAAAAATCTCGTCGAAGTCGTAGGGCTTTTTTATGAATGCGCTGACTCCCTCTTTGAAACAGGTCGCCACGAATTCGCTCGAATCCATCACGGTGAGGGCCACAATCGGGATATCCTTTGTCACCGGGTTCTGTTTCAACCGGATTGTCGCTTCCAATCCATGCATTCCAGGCAGTATCATGTCCATAAAGATTAAATCAGGATTCTCTTGAATGGCCAGCTTGATCCCGTCCTCCCCGTTTTTGGCCATCAGAACCTCATGTTTTTTCTGTTTCAGTCTTGATTTTATGGTCTCGATTTCGACCGGATTGTCTTCTACGACTAATATTTTAGGCATGATTACACCCTGACAATTTTGGACCAACCTTAAGGGATGAGAAGGAGCATAATTCGGGGCTTTTCACGGGGATATATTCTCTTGTCTTCATTATTCCATTCTCTACGCTCGTATGGCCACTCCAGTAAGTCTGTGTATAATTTGTTCCATGGCTTAAAAAAGATCAATCGCCTTTTGGGATGATTCAGGGGGTGATATTTCAAATGTGGGAGAGATGGGTTGCGTTAGCGTAGGGAAGCCCACCTTGACTCGTGAATTATCCAGGTTAGAATAAAGGAGAAAATTTTATCTAGAGGAAATTGAACATGGATTTTAAGATTCCAGAAAATACATCTGCGCAGAGGACTATGGTCGTGGAACCTGCCGTTACGGCCCAGCACATTGGATCGGGAAACATGGAGGTTCTGGCGACGCCTATGATGATCGCCCTGATGGAAGCGGCCGCTCTGGATGCCGTCCAGGATTACCTCCCTGATGGCTGGACCACGGTCGGGACCAAGGTCGAAGTAGAACATGTCAGAGCCGCACCCCTTGGCGAGATAGTCTCGGCAGAGGCTGCCTTGATTAAGCAGGAAGGCCGCTTGCTTACTTTCGCTGTCCAGGCCAAAGACGCCTCCGGCCTCGTTGGACAGGGGCAGCATCAGAGGGTTATCGTCAACATCGAAAAATTCCTCAGCCGTTTTTTAGAGTAATGTTTTTGCCCCAAAAAAAGTGGATTTAAAAGAAAAAAAATGGGCAATTAAAGGCTTATCTGTATTATTAACAAGGAGTTGAAGCAGTCTAACTGCTTCAAAAAAAAGGTTGACATATTAAGTTTTAGATGTTATAGATTCTTTGTCGGGTTTGTGTAAAGGGGCAGTCTCAAGGGGGATATTTACAGCTAGGCCGGGTTTTCCAAATATGAAGACTGTCTTAATCATCGATTTTTTACACAATGCCGCCCTCAAATACCCGAATTACCTGAGGATGAATTTTTCAGGCCCAGGGTTATTTGAACATTGCGGCCTTTTCTGGAGGCCAAAATGAACGATAAAAAAAGAGAAATCGAACAGCTTGAAAAGGAAATGGAAAAATTAAAACGGCAAACCTCTGAGCTGAAGGATTGGAAAGAAAAGTACAAGAGTCTGGTGAAGACTTCCCCCGATGCGATCACATTGACAGACCTCGAAGGAAAAATTATCGAGGTTTCGGGCCGGGCCCTGAAGATGCATGGGACCAGAAACGCTGCGGATCTTCTTGGACGCAGTGCCTTTGAACTTATAGCTCCCGAGGACCACGCCAGGGCCGCCTCGAACATGAAAAAAACGTTGGAACAGGGTTGTCTGTGCAGCGTGGAATACACTATGGTCAAAAAGGACGGCACTCATTTTTTTACCGAGCTGGATGCTTCGCTGATAAAAGATTCCAAAGGAAATCCCAGGGCCTTCATCGCTACGACCAGGGATATCACGGAACGGAAACGAGCTGAGCGCGACCTGAGAAACTCTGAAGGAAAGTATAGGAGCCTGTTCACTCTCGGTCCTCAAGCTGTGGTGACCGCAAACATGAAGGGCATAATCACTTCGTGCAATTCAGCGACGGTAAGAATGACGGGTTATGACGAAAAGGAGTTGATCGGGAAGAACGCGCTGAAATTACGCTCTTTGGTCAAAAGGGATATTCCGAGATTCAACCGCATTCTTTCTTCCTTGGTCAGAGGCAAAACTCCAGAGCCTTTTGAATGCGCTTTCTTCCATAAGGATGGCACAAAGAACTGGGCTTTTGTGAACGTGGGACTCTTCGATGAGACTGACGGAAAGAAGGGGATTCAGGCGGTCATCATGGATATCACCAAAAACAAAGAAGCGGAAAGGGCGCTGCGGGAGAGCGAGGAAAAATTTAAAGCTCTTTTTGATCGATCCCTTTACGGTGTATTCATGCATGATCTCGAGGGTAATTTTCTGGATGCGAACAAAGCCGCCTTGAATCTATTGGGATACAAAAAAAAGGATATTGCGAAGCTCAACCTTTCTTCTCTTCTGGATGAAGAACAACTCTCCTCGGCCTTTAAGACCATGGCCGAGATCAAAAAGCTGGGATACCAGAGAGAATCCAGCCAATATAAATTGTCAAGGAAAGATGGAGAACATATCTGGGTGGAAACAGATGCTTCCCTGGTCTATAGGTCCGGTAAGCCGTATGGGATCCTAGGAATCGCAAGAGATATCTCCATACAAAAAAAGGCAGAGTTAGCTCTAACAGAAAGTGAAAATAAATACCGCACAATTTTCGAGTCTCTCTACGACGTCTATTACCGGACCGACAAAGAAGGGATAGTCACCGAGATAAGCCCGTCGGTCACCCGGCAGGCCGGGTACGAACCCAAGGATGTGATAGGGCATCCTGTTACGGATTTCTATCGCGATCCTTCTGCGCGAGAGGAGTTTAACGATAAGCTAAAGGAAACCGGGAGTATCAACGACTACGAGCTGAGGCTTCTGGCTAAAGACGGAAAGGTGATCGATGTCTCGGTGAGTTCCTACATTGTATTCGATAAAGAAGGGAATTCCGTGGGGGTAGAAGGGGTATTGCGGGATATAACGTCTCGTAAGCACATGGAGAATGCCCTGCGGGAGAGCGAGGAAAAATTCCGCACCATGGTCGAAAACTCCCTTCAGGGAATTTTCATCGTCCAGGATGGCAAGATTGTTTATGCCAATGAAGCACTCGCCAGAATCATGGGTTTCCGTCATAAGGAGTTTCTGGTCTTGCCGGCTGAAAAGGTAAGAGATTTGGTGCATCCCGAAGACCAGGATTTGGTTTGGGGAAGGATGGCTGACCGCCTGGCCGGGAAAAATGTCCCCGCTCACTATGAGTTGAGGGCGGTCAGAAAGGATGGAAGCACCTGCTGGCTTGAGATGGTTTCAGGCCGGATCGAATACCAGGGGAAGCCAGCCGTTCAGGGAGCGATCATCGACATAACCGAAAGAAAGCAGGCCGACGAACAGATCAAAGCCTCCCTGGAGGAGAAGGAAGTCATGCTGCGCGAAATTCACCATCGTGTGAAAAATAACATGCAGATCATTTTGAGCCTTTTGCGCATCCAATCCCGCACGGTCCGCGACCGGCAGACCAGAGAGATGTTCAAACAGAGCCAGAACAGAATCCGCTCCATGGCTTTAATCCATGAAGCCCTTTATAAGTCCAGTGACCTGGCGAATATCGATTTTACCGATTACATAAGCCGGATGACCACGCACCTGCTTTCGATATACAGAGAGGACCTGGGGGAGGTCAAAATCAAGCAGGAGGCAGAAGGGATATTTCTGGATATCAACAGGGCTATTCCCTGCGGCTTGCTCATCAGCGAGCTTGTATCCAATTCTTTGAAGCATGCATTCCCGGATAAAAAGAAGGGGCAGATCATCATTGAAATGAATAAAGGTAAAAGAGGCGAGTACATTTTGGAGATTAAAGATACAGGCATAGGATTTCCGGAAGCTTTGGATTTTCGAGAAACGCAGACCCTGGGATTGCAGTTGGTTGGTGATCTGGTCAATCAGCTCCGCGGATCGATAGAGCTCAAAAAGGGAGAAGGAACGGACTTCGTCGTGAGATTCTAATCGCTGTGTTGCCCATCTTCCTTGGGGAGTGCCAATGTCCCTCTTCAGGCTTGGGCTGTTTCTATGTCTGTCCGTATCCATCCTGAAGAGAGAGGTTTTTAGAACCCTGAAATTCCCAGTCGGCCGCTTCCGGCGGCCCTTTCCTATATTGGATTTTTGTCACAATTATGGTAAATAGAAATTTGGTCAGGCCTATGGGCTGGCAGAATTCGAAACATTATCTAAGGAGTTGAATATGAAGAAGAAGGTGAAAAAACAGCTCAAAGAGGATGAATTCGTCCACACAATACAAAGAGTCATCGATTTTGCCAAGAAGAGATCGAGAGAGCTCATCATAGGAGCGGCAGCCATATGTGTCATTCTCCTTATCGTCGTCGTAGTGAGAGCTATTCAATCGCAGTCGATAAGACGGGAAAGCCGCATCCTGGGAGAAATCCTGGAAAAAAGTGCCCAACTGCAGGAAAGCCCGGATAAGGTTTCCGAGCTGGAACAGCTTGGCGGCGAAGGCAAATTTTCCCGGATGGCCTATATAAAGCTCGCCTCCTATTGGATGGAAAAGGGAGATATAGAGAAAGCGAAGTCATCCCTCGCCAAAATTCCGGATAGAAGAAAAGATCTCATCTATTACCAGGGCCTGGATATGATGGGGCAAGTCTATATCGAAAACAAAGAATACGACAAAGCCATCGAATTATACAAAAAGATCGAAGAGGAAAATCCGGAAGATTACGCCTTGGATCCCGTTCTCTTCCGCCAAGCTCAGGCATACGAACAAAAAGGAGAACTGGATGCTGCTCTGGAGCTGTACAAAAGAGTCCAGGAAGAATTTTCCCAGACTTATTATGGAGTCGACGCATCCCAGAAAGTTAAGGAACTGGAAGAAAAAAAATAGCGGTTTGTCTTGTAAATTGATCAAAAAAATATATAATAAAATTTATTTTTTTTGAGGAGGACTTAATATGGCTTATAAAATCACTGAAGAATGCATCAATTGCGGAGCCTGTGAGCCTGAATGCCCCAATGAAGCGATTGTTGCCGGTGAAGAAATTTATGAGATCGATCCCGATAAGTGCACCGAGTGCGTGGGAGCTTTCGATGAATCTCAATGTGTGGCGGTTTGTCCTGTAGATGCCTGTGTTCATGATCCAGACCACAGAGAAACCAGAGAGGAACTGGAAGCCAAGTACCGTAAGCTACACGGTTAAAAAATTTCTTAAGCCTTTTATTCCTGAGGGAGGAGTGGTGCCTATCATTCCTCTTTTTTTGTTTCTCCGGCCAAAACCATGAAAGATGAAACCTTTGTCACGCCGGTAGAATCTCCGAGAAGGATCTCCTCTTTTTTTGCCCAAAAAAGGGTTTGGTTGAACTTTCTTCTGTTTATCGTAACGGTGTTCTCTACGTTCTATGTGGGGTTCTACTGGAGCATCAATTATAAGTACGCGGATACCCTTGTCCAAGAACCTGGAATTGTGGCCAATTCTGCCGTCATGCTGGACCCCGAGATTGTGGGACTCAGCCTCATCTATGCGGTTGTTCTGATCGTTATCCTTCTCGGCCATGAATTGGGGCACTATCTCACCTGCCGTTTTTACCGGATCGATGCAACCCTGCCCTATTTTATACCGGCTCCGACCATAATCGGCACCATGGGAGCCTTTATCAGGATTCGATCGCCCATTACCAGGAAACAACAGCTGTTCGATATCGGGATCGCCGGTCCGTTGACTGGATTTATCCTCGCTTTGCCGGCTGTCATTTACGGGCTATCCGTTTCCAAGGCTGTTCCAGCTCTTCCCGCAGAGGATAGCCTTCAATTCGGCTATCCCCTTATTATCAAGATAATCGGGAGCTTCTTTTTCCAGGGAGTACCGGAAGGATATGACCTTATTCCTCATCCCATCGCCTTTGCAGGCTGGGTGGGTGTCCTGGTGACGGCCCTCAATCTCTTCCCGGTAGGGCAACTCGATGGAGGGCATATCATGTATGCCCTGGCGGGACCGAAATCGAGAAAATTGGCGCCTTTTTTTCTAGGCGCTTTCGTTTTCATGGGAATTTTTTTCTGGATCGGCTGGTTCGTTTGGGCTTTGCTCATCTATTTTTTAGGATTGAAACACCCTCATATCTATGATGAGAGCCGAGCGCTCTCGCCCCTGAGAAAATTTTTAGGGGTTTTGATGCTGTTGGTTTTTATTCTTTCCTTTATACCGGATCCCATAAAGGGGTATAATCTTTTTGACCTCTTAAAACAGTTGTCTTTAATACCCTAACCAGGCCTAAAGGGGGGTTTGAGATTTTCACAAAAACTGTGGAAAAGCTGTTGATAAATTGAAATATTTTCAGCTAAGTCTGAGAAATTTCTGGTAGATATGACAAATTGCACAAGATTTGGGCATAAGACTTAAGTTGTTGAAAAAAAACAAGATATAGAACTAACTGAAAATAAAGGAGTTACAGAAATCGTTTTCTCATTCCCTTCGTTGGCCAGGAAAGAGCGGCAGGAAATGGGAAATTTTTTTCCTGTGGGATTCAGAGCTTTTAAAAGCATTTCTTCAGAGCATTAGGAGGGGCTTTCTCTCCGGTCGGATTTTATACGCCATTCCCTCTTCGCTCTTCTCGGCGGTTGCGGAACTGCGCATGCGCGATCTAAACCTCTGAAACTTTAGCTGTATTAATCTTGATCCCACCACTTTTGCCTAGTCGTGCTCAATACATCCTCGCCGTCTGACTGCGTCAGATTCCCTCAAAGAGCTTTGAGGGAAGGCTGGGTTAGGTTGGGGCGGGGTCCTCCGATGTCGCTCAATCCCTTCCTAATACTCTATTTGCATTGTGTCTAATTCACTAACACGAACACGCTTTTGAAATGCTGAGCTTTTTAAAGCATTTCTTGCGGGAGAGAGGGGAGTGGCCTATAATGGAAAACGATGGAAGATCAATTCAAGAACGTCGAGAAGGAATTCGAACGTCTAAGAGATAAATTCCGGCAAAAAGAAATTTCCGACTCAGACTTCAAAAAAAGGCTGAGGGAGTTGCGTCTTCAGGATAAGGAAGGCCATTTTTGGACCATCGGAGCCCAAACCGGGAAGTGGTACTATTTCGATGGAAACGACTGGATCGAAGCGAAACCCCCGTCGCTGCAGGAAAAAAAGGCTATATGTGTTTACTGCGGGTACGAGAATGAACTGGAGAACGCTTCCTGTGCTTATTGCGGAGAGAGATTCGAAAAGGATGAAGATGAGGAGGAGGAAAAAGCGGCGGATTTCACCTGTCCCAAATGTGGGCGCATCCTCGATAAGTATACTTTTTTCTGTCCCGACTGCGACGTAGCCGAAACACCGGATGAGAAAGTATGGGAGACCGGTGAAATATCGGAGGCAGAAAACGATGAAGAGCCTATCGCTCCTCAAAAGCTCGAATTTGTAATGGAAGAGGAGGAGCCGATAGCAGAGCGGTTCGAACAGGTCCTGCGGGCCATCCACCCTTTTTCGATGCTTCTTTTTTTTGGAGCCATAGGTCTTCTGCTGGGCATCGTTTTGGGAGCCTTTGCGGGAGCAACGGAATTTTTAATGGGCGGGGCCAGTGTTCTGCCTCCTTTTTTGGAAGAGCTTCAAGGAAGCCTTATCGGAGGAATCCTGTTTGGGATTTTTGGCGGTCTACTCGGGTTTATCGTTTTAGGTCTGCTGGGTTATCTCGGGGCTCTAGTTTTCAATGTAGTGTTTTCCTTCATCGGCGGGATCAAGATCCACATCGAAAGATCACGCTGACCGGTAGTCGATCTACTTTCCCTGCTGCAGCTTCAGAGCATAGGCAATCTGGCCTAAGGATAGGGATTCGTCATTGGGGGAATAGTTGACCGGCCTGAGGACGGAAAATCCTTTTTTTTCCAAGACGTTACAGGCCTCTTGAAGGAGTCTTTTGTTCAGAAACACACCGCCGGTCAACGCGATGGTCCGGATGCCGTGTCGGTCCTGGGCTTTCTCGGCCATCTCAGCGATCACTGCGGCCAGAGTTTTGTGGAATTTGGCAGATATGCGGGAGACGGGGATCCCTTTTTCACAATCTGCAGCTATTCCCCGTATCGTCCCTTTGAACGAGATTTCGTATGGTTTCGGTATATCCCCATAGATCGGTCTGTCTTGGACTGGGGTCTTTTTCATTGCTTCGAACCGGTATTTTCCCTTGACTCCAACGCCTGCGGCCGCTTCCAGCCGCATGGGTGCCTCGGCTTCGAACTCCATTTCCAGGGGAGAGAGGCCCACCATGAAAGAGACTGCATCGAAGAGGCGTCCACAGCTCGAGGTGAGAGGCGTGTTGATCCTCTTGTGCATCATCTCCAGAACACCGCTGACTTTTTTGGGGTCGACTTTACTCAACGCCCGGAGCGGAGGAAGCTTTTCTCCGAAGGCATCCTTCAGGTAAACCAGCGCCATCCTCCAGGGCTGCTTGGCCGCCAAATCTCCCCCGGGCAGGGGAACTTCCGCGAAATGGGCGAAGCGCTCGAATCCTGAATAGTCCATCAGAAGGAATTCTCCTCCCCATGCTTTGCCGTCGGCTCCGTATCCGTAGCCGTCCAGGGAAACCCCAAGGACTTTTTTATCCAGCGGGTGTTGGTGTTCGAGGAGGACGGCCAGGACATGGGCGAAGTGGTGCTGCACTTGAATATGAGGGATACGTTTTTTTTGGGCGTATCGTGTGGTGTGGAAGTCCGGATGCAGGTCGGAAACCACCATCTCGGGATAGACTTTGAAGACCCGCATCAAATGGCGGATGGTTTCTTCAAAATAAAGATAATTCTGGTATTCATCCAGATCGCCCAAGAATTGGCTGGTGATAACATACCCATTCTTGTAGACCGAGATGGTATCTTTGAGTTCCGCGCCCAAGGCCAGGATATGGTGGGGGGATTCTAAGGATTTGGGCACCGGTTGGGGATAGGGGACATAACCCCGGGCACGCCGGACAAAGAGCGGTCGTCCGCCGACCACTTTCATCACCGAGTCATCGGCTCGCATATGGATGGGGCGGTCGTGGGTGAGGATGTAATCGCAGAGATCATCGATCCCTTCCCCCTCCTCTTTCATGATGGGGGCGTCCTTGCGGTTCGAGCTGGTGGCCACAATGAGTTCGAGGTCTTGAAGGAGGAGTAGATGAAGCGGGGTGTAAGGGAGCATGAATCCGATCTCATCCAGATGGGGGGCGATTCCTCGAAGCTCTTTTTTCTTTTTCAGGAGCACGATGGGGCGGCGAGGAGAGAGAAGCGCCGCCCTTTCTTCCGGATCGATGTGGGCGTATTTTTCGATGACGGCGAGGCTCCGGGCCATGAGCGCCAGAGGCTTCCTCTGCCGGGCTTTGATCCTTCGAAGGGATTGGATGGCCTTCGGATTTAAAGGATCGACAACGAGATGGAAACCGCCCAGGCCCTTCACCGCCAGAATTTTTCCCTGCTGGATAAAGGATACGGCTTTCAGAATCCCTCCCTTCAGCTCTTTTCGCGTCTTGGCTTTGAGGAGCCTGACCCGAGGGCCGCAGAGGGGACAGGCGATCGGTTGGGCATGATACCTTCTATCCAGAGGATCGGTGTACTCAGCGTGGCAGGAGGGACACATGGCGAAGCTTTTCATCGTGGTCTGTTTCCGGTCGTAGGGAAGGGCCCTGACGATGCTGTAGCGGGGTCCGCAGTCTGTGCAGTTGATAAATGGATAGAGATGCCGGCGGTCCGAAGGGTCCATCATTTCCCGGTAGCAGTTTTCACAAACCGATATGTCCGGCGAGATGAAGACAAAACTCTCCTCTTGGGTCGATTTTTCGATGTCGAAACGGGTCAGCCCTTCGAAGGAGGCGAATCTGACCTGGATATCGTTGATTTGAGCGAGGCGAGGGGCTTTGCTCTGGAGGAGATGCAGGAAATCTTGGAATTCGGCCCCCTGTTCCCTTTCCAGGTGGATTTCCACGCCGAATCCGATGTTTTTGACCCAGCCTTTGTAGCCGAGTTCGTGGGCCAGACGGTAGACGAAGGGACGGAAACCCACTCCCTGAACCACACCAAAAACCACCAACTCGACGGCCGAGGCTTTTTCTTCGTTCATGTCAGTCTTGACGCTTCGGTCGCCTCGATGGTCTCTCAACGGGCTCCGGTTTCTTGTTCACTGGACTTCGTTTTTTAGCCGGATGAAAAGGGCGCTGGGCAGTCTTTTCCCGGTTCAGGGAATAAATGCAACCGCAGTAGTCCTGACGGTAGAGCCCGTGCTGGCGGCTGAGTTCGACGCTTTTTTTAAAACCGTCTTTTTTTTTGAAGTTGGCCTCGAGAAATTCGATACTGTATCGGCGGCCGAACATTTTCCCGATCTTGTTCATGACCTCGGCTTTCTTCCAGGGGCTCAAGCTCATGACCGTGGCGTAGGCATCGAATCCCAATTCCGATGCCCTTTGGGCGGTTCGGGCCAAGCGCAGGGCATAACAGACATCGCATCTTCTTCCCTTTTCCGGCTCCTCTTTGAATTTGGCGGTCAGTTTGTGCCAGAGCGAATCTTCATAGAGGCCTTCGACCAAATCGAACTCCAGAGTGCTGGCAACTTTTTTTGTTTCCTCTCTCCTCCGTTCATATTCCTGGCGGGGATGGATATTCGGATTGTAAAAATAGCCGCTCACATCGTAGTCCTCTCCCAGAAGGCCCATAACGTAAAGGGCGTCGGGAGCACAGCAGATGTGCACCAGCATCTTGGGTCTATCCATACCCTTATTCTAGCCTCTCCTCCCCAAACCGTAAACCCCTCCCATATTCCTAATTGGTGACAGGTAACTAAATTATTATTTCGATAGGATTTCTTTTTAATACGGCGGTAATTCTATCTCTTTTTGAGAGCATCGCCCATTGCTAGGATGCTTTCGGTTGCCATCCTCGGTACCCGCCACAACCCTTAAATATTCAGGCTATAGATTTTTGATTTGTTCTTCCAGCTCGTGTATGCGTTCGTTCGAACGGTCGATTTGCGAATAAAACAAAGATAGGCTGTTTTGGCTCACCCGTGCTTCTTCGGCTTTTTCTCCGAACCGCTCGAACAGGGGGATTTTCTTTTTTTCGTTATGTTCTATCCTCTCGAGGAGTTTTTCCTTGTTTCTTTTCCACTCCCTGATTTCCTTGTGGAATTCCTTGGTTCTTTTTTTGCCTCCCTCCTCAATCTTTACGATCTTTTCATCCAATTCCTCGATTTTTTTCTGGTGGTCCTTTCGTTCCCTTTCCATGTCCAGCCTTTTATCCACAAGTTGTTTGATCTTCTCGTCCGTTTCCTTTCGCTGTTTGATCATTTCGTCAGTTTTGTTTTTGGATTCATTCGTTCGGTTTTGGCCGCTTGTCTCTGCCCGACCTGAATTCTCTCCGCCGAGGTGGGTTTCATCCATCAAGGTATTGATCCCTCGAACCAATCCTTCCAGTTCCTTCTGCTTCCTGGTGATCTCTATTTCTAAAAGCCTCTCCTCGTTCATGATATCCGTCATTTTTTGCTGATAGGGATTTCTAGCTGACATCTGTTCCCTGACCAGTTCTTCATGTTTCTGCGTAAATTTTTGCAAGTCGGTTTCCAGTCCGGTAATTTTTGATTGGACTTCTTTTGCTTCCTGCCCCAGCTCGCCGATATGCTGTTGCAGCCTGGAAAGCTCCTGACTTATCTTTTCGCCCCTCGGTATCTCAATTCTTTCCTCCCATATTTTTTTACCCATATTCTTGAGGATGTCGTTTTTTCTGCGATTCTCCCTCCTCAGCCGGGCCTGAAGACGAATCTTGATGAGTTTTTTCTTCGCTCCGAAAAAGAATAGATTCAGCCGTCGTCTCAAATCTTTATCCCGAAGGAAGATGAAGACGACTAATAAAAGGATGACAAAAAGCAGGAGCCAGAAAGTCCAGTAAGGAAGTCCTTCGTTTGTACCTGGAGGAGGAGATTGCTGGGCGAATATACTGGCGAAGAATGCTTTCATTTGACCGGCGATGTTTCCCTATTCTTCATATTTACGCCTTATTTGTCAATAGAAAATACACCCGCAGTAAAGAGGCGATCCTGGGCTATTCACGCGCCAATACCGACTCACATCATGTTTTATCACTCATCGCCACATAAAGGTGTAAGGAAGAAAAATCTGTTTTGTTTTGCGGAGTTATCGCAAAACGTCCCTGACACAGATGCAGCAGCCAAAGAACGCATATCTTCTGCATTTCCAGACAGACTATTTGAATTTAAGCGGACTGTTCCTGTGCCGGCCGCTACTTTCGCTCATCTTGGCCGGCGATCTAAAGTCGTCTATCGCCCAATCGATAAGATAAATCATGGCGGGCAGGTTTTCCTCGAAGATGGGTCGAATGTCCGATTCGGGATTGAAAAACTCCCCTCTGAGCGTGTCATCGGGAGGAAGCTCCACGGTGTAGGAAGGAATCCCATAAGTACCGAAACTCCAGTCGGTCGTATCGCCGTTGGTCAAGTAGAACGAAGCTCCTGCCTGCCCTGGCTCATAGTACCTCCCGTTGGCTGGCTGCATGAGGGCTGACATCGTCTCCGCTATACCGTACAAAAGTTCTTCCTGATCAGAGGGCGTTGCGGAGTACCCCCATGGATAAAGAATCACTTGAGAGAAATTGTGGTAGGAAATCAGGGCCTGGAATTCCCGCTGCTCGAAGAGGCTGCGGATGGCCTGGATTTCGGGTTCGGAGAAGGGGCCGGCCCCTCTGAAGACATCGGAGGCAGGATCAGGGCTCGAACCCAAATCATCATATCCCCATTCGTATCCATAATTTCTGTTGAGGTCCACGCCGAATGTCCCATCCCCGTTATCCCTGCGATTTTTTCGCCAGTACCGATAGAAATGGATGGAGTACTCCAGCCCATCCGGATTGACCAGAGGGATAATCCATATCTCGCAGTTGTCGACCAGACGCCTCACCTCGGGATCGGAGCCGTAGTTTTCGACGAGATACTGGCCCAGCAAAAGGGGGACTTCGACGGAAATCCATTCTCTCGCATGGTGGCATCCCAGAAAGATGACGGCTGCCTCATCCTCTTCGGTCCAGGCGTTGTCGCTGATTTTAAGGGCATAAATGTTCCTTCCTTCCAAGCTTTCCCCTATATCCGAGACTTTGACCAGGTCTGGATAGGCATCCGATAGAGCCATCAATTCCTGCTCCAATTCCGCATAGGAATGGAATTCCCCGTTCACTCCGCTCTGGATAGAGAATCCCATTTGTTCGGGAAAGGAAGACATCGACGATTCGAAGGCGTAAGGGATATTCTTTGCATTCAGTTCGAAAAGCTCTTCAGGCGCGGCCAGGATGTAGATTCTGCCGTTTCTTTCCATCAGGAAATCGAGGTTCATCCCCGCCACTCCGGCCAAGGAATCCTGATCCTTGAGGATACTGATGATAGCCTTCTCCGGCAAGCCTTGGGCCAGGGATAGATTGAAAAAAGAACAGATGACACACAAGAAAGGAACTATTTTTTTCATGATTTTCCCGCCATAGTTGTCTCCTTCAGGGATCTCAACATGGGGACGTCCCATCTAGAGAAATCCTCTACCGCCGAATTGGTCTTCCATTAGAAATGAATTACCGAGTGTTTCTGAATGGAATGGCCCCTTATTATTACCCTCAAAGAGCGGCTCATGAAGGCTAAATCCTTCGATGTCGCTTCTGACATTCTTGATGTCTTTTCCTTCGGTGCTTAACCATTCAAAATGGAAGTGAACCATTAAAATCAACCGGAGAGATCCCATTGGGGATCGTCCCTGTTTTTGTCTGTACAAAATGTAAAAGTTTCACAGAATATAGCTCAAGGTCAAAGTGAATGTGCGTCCGTATAGGTCATCGCCCGAACCTTTCTCGGCTCCTAACATCGCTCCAGCATCCAGCTGGAGACCTTTCCAGCGGATGCCAGCACCGAAAGTGATATAAAGGTAATAGGAGCTCGGGTATTTCATTGGCTGGGGGTCATAGCTCAAGCCGGCCCGAAGAGGCAGATCAAAATCCTGCTGAAAGAGGTGAATCTTTCCCCTGTATTCGATCCCTCCTCCGACCTTGACGACATTCTTGAATTCCCTGTCCAACTCCTCTTCATAATAGGTCACTGCATATTTCGACCAGTCGAAGTAGCTGATATCGAGGGCCACCGCCAGGGTCCTCGAGATTTTATAATTCATTCCCGCTCCCACAACCAGTGGCTGTTTGTAGGTATTCCTGGCCGATACCTCCAGGTCAATTTTCGTATTTCCCTGGGGAGAATCGTAGCTCAGAAGACTCCGGCTGTCGGCTTTTTTGGTGTAGGGCGTTCGAACGACAGCGGCCAGGGTAAGGCTTTCCGTCGCTTCGATCACGACCCCTCCGTTGATGTAGAATCCGTCGAGATCATGTGATTTTTCGTCCCGAATGGAGATCTCGTCATAAAAATAGTTTTCGACGATTTTTTTCCCCATCCGGCCCGAAACATAATTCGCGCCGATTCCCACCGACAGCCACCCCCCGAATTTTTTGGCGAGGGATAGATTGTAATTGCGGATAAAACCGTCCTGTTGGACGTCGATGTCATAAAGAATTTGGCCCTGGAACTCATAGGCTGGATTTAGGTGAGGACGGTCATAGTTTTCCAGAAGCCCGACGCTGAAACCCAACGCCCATCCTCTTAAAGTGACAGAGAATCCCAAAAAATCCGCCGCCAAAATGCCCATGGAACTGTTCCCCTGAGAGTAGAGTACTCCTGTGTTGACGATGGAATACCTGTAGAGGGAGGCCGTCGTGTAGACGCCGCTCACGGTGAAGGAGGCCTTGGAGAAAGAGGGCAAGAGAGCCGGATTGATTACGGTGGCCGAAGCATCTGATATGACAGCGAAATGTGCCCCGCCCCTTCCCGAAGCCGGCGCAGTCTGAATACCGAAGGTGTTCCAGCTCCGGAAGGGAGCCTCATCTTCGTACTGACCGATAACGAGCTGTGCTCCCAAAGGCGTTTGAGAGGCGAAGAGAAGAACAAAAAAAACCATCCCCATCAGTGAAAAGAAGCTTCGTTTCTTCATCTTGCGGATATTCGATTGTAGCTTTCTTCTTCATTTATTGCAAATTCGTCCCAAGTGTGTTATAGAGTTTAATTTATTCACAAAAAAAATGGCCAAAACCGAGAAGAGAAAAATCAAGATTGCAGGAACAGGATTTTATGTTCCCGATAAAATTTTGACCAATTTCGACCTGGAAAAGATGGTGGACACCTCAGATGAGTGGATCACCACCAGAACAGGTATCAAGGAAAGAAGGATAGCCCCCGAAGATCAGATGACGTCCGATCTGGGAGTGAAGGCGGGCCAGTCTGCTCTGAAAAATGCCGGATTGAAGGTCAAGGATATCGATCTGATCATCACGGCCACCTCGACTCCGGATACCATATTTCCCTCCACTGCCTGTTGGACCCAGAACAAGATGGGAGCCGACCACATCCCGGCTTTCGATGTGTCGGCCGGGTGCACAGGCTTTCTTTACGGCCTGATACTGGCCGAAGGGCTTATCCTTTCCGGGATCAGTAAACGAATCCTCCTCATAGGGGCAGAGCTCCTTTCCAAAGTGACAAACTGGAAAGATCGCAACACCTGTGTGCTGTTTGGGGATGCGGCGGGAGCCGTGGTCCTGGAGGAAAGCCGTGACGACTCGGGAATGTTGTCCTCCTACTGGAGGGCCGACGGAAAACTGGGGGACCTACTGAGCATTCCGGCCGGGGGAAGCCGAATCCCCACCACGGCAGAGACAGTTGCCCTCGACCTTCACTATCTGCAGATGAAAGGGAATGAGGTCTTCAAGCATGCCGTTAAGAGGATGGGGGAGGCGGCGATATCGGCTCTCAAGAAGGTCGGCCTGACCACAGAGGATGTGGACTACCTCATCCCCCATCAAGCCAATATCCGCATTATCGACGCCACGGGAAGGAGGTTGAAACTTCCCCCCGAAAAAGTCTACATCAACATCCAGAGATACGGCAATGTCTCTGTGGCCACCATTCCCATAGCCCTACATGAACTTCGCACAGAAGGCAAACTGAAGAAAGGGACCATCGTCGTGATGGATGCCTTCGGGGCGGGATTCACCTGGGCGGCCGTCACCTACCGCTGGTAAACAGAAGGGGACGTCCCATTTGGGGACACCCTATATTTCAATATTTGCATTGTCGCTTCGACACTTCCCTGTACCTATGTCTGTGTTTAAATTCCCGTCACTTTGGGACAAAGCCTAGAAAAAAATATAGAGTGTCCCCAAATGGGACGTCCCCTTATTGACGAATGTTTCTGTTGAAATCGAGAGAGAAAAACCCTATAATATCTATATTATTGATATATATTATACCTGGTCGATTCGAATAAAGAGGTCAATACAGTGCCGATTGTTGAGGTGGATACAATTATGAGGAGAAGAATATGAAAAAATGGTGCGGTTCGACCGTTTCTGCTTGTGTCGCATTATTTATCCTGGTTGCCATGGTTACCGCGTGTGCGGCCAGCGATAATTCATCCCTTGCTCCTGATTTTAGGTTAAGGGACTTGAATGGAAGAGAGATTTCGCTCTCCGATTATGAAGGAAAAGTCCTGTACATCAATTTCTGGGCTACCTGGTGTCCTCCCTGTCGGGCTGAAATTCCCGATTTCATCGAATTCTATAAGGATTACAAAGACCAGGGGCTGGAAGTTTTGGGCGTTTCCGTTGACCAAATGAGCACAGATAAAGTGCTCGCCTTTGTGAAGGCAAACGAGATGAATTATCCTGTGGTTATGTACACCATGGATCTCATTAACGATTACCGCCCAGGAAACTCCATACCCACCACCATCGTCATCGACAGGAAGGGCATGATCCGGCATAAACAGGTGGGCATGATGTCGAAAGAGATGCTCGTCCGCATTTTTCAGGAAATCTCGAATTAGAGGGAGGTTCGGTATGGCTGAGACAACCACGATGGATATTCTCAAGGGAGCCATCCTGCTAGAACACAGGGGCAAAGCCTTGTACCGGTCGGTTGTCGATTCCACGGCGGCCGAAGGAGTGCGGGAGCTTTTCGATACGCTCAGTCGGGAAGAAGAAAAGCATATAGACATCCTATCCAAACAATTTGCACGGGTATCGAAGGGCGGATCTTTCGATATATCCGAATTGACGGACGAGCACACATCCGTTCTGGATGCTGTAGTGACGGAGAAGATCGTCAAAGGCGTTTCCGGCGCTGGCTACGAGGCGGCCGTCATCGCCGCTGCTTTGGAGTTCGAAAAAAACGCAGTCAAATTTTATTCCGGTCGAGCCTCATCGGCCGAATCCGAAGAAGAAAAGAAGCTTTACGATTGGCTGGCTAACTGGGAAAAGGGCCATCTGCTGATGCTGGCCAAATTGGATAACGAACTCAAGGAAAATATCTGGTACGACAACCGGTTCTGGCCGCTGGACTGATCCGATCGTCTATTCGACCAGCTTCATCCCCATATCGATCGCCTGCTTGTTCAAGGGAATCAAGTGGTGATGGCGTTCAGGAAGGGTGTCCTCTAGGGCTTGGATCACGGATTCTTTTTTGACGATTCCGTTTATCTTGAGCAGAACTCCCAGCATCAACATGTTCATCACTTTGACATTCTTCAGGTCGTTCGTCGCCTTTTCAATGGCCGGGATGGCGTAAATTCGAATATCCGTACGGGTTGGCGGTTCCTTGATGTGGGTGCTTTCCCATATCAGGATACCGCCTTTTTTGACCGTGTGTTCGAATTTTTTTAACGAAGGCTGATTGAAAACGACCGCCACATCGTAGTCGCTGACGATCGGGGAGCTGATGGGCTGGTCGCTGATGTTGACGATGCAGTTGGCCGTGCCTCCCCGCATTTCCGGGCCATAGGAAGGCATCCAGCTCACTTCTTTTCCTTCTTTCATTGCTGCATAAGCCAGGAGTGTCCCCATGGACAGCACACCCTGTCCTCCGAAACCTGCAAAAACCATTTCCTGTAGCATTCAAACCTCCGTCATGACGCTGCCTCTATATTCATTATTTCTATGTTCTTATTGTTGCGCGCCTCTGTATATCTTTGAGGGCAGAAGCAGTCGCTTCCCTCATTTTTCGCGCGTCTCCACCTATCCTTTAGCGACATGCTGACTATTCTTTTTTCTCTTTTTTACTATCCTTAAAAACTCCGAGCGGATAGTAGGGAAAGACATGTTCCTCCAGCCATTTGAGCGACTCTTCCGGAGTGAGTTTCCAGTTGGAGGGGCAGTTAGAGGCGACCTCGATGAAGGTGGTCCCCAGGCCCTCCATTTGGTACTCGAAGGCTTTCCGGATGGCCCGTTTGGCCTTACGGGCGTTGGCTGCAGTGTTACAGCTGACCCTTTCCACATAGGCGACCCTTTCGAAGCTGGATACGATCTCTGCCATTTTCATGGGCATTCCGGCCGTCACGGAGTCCCGGCCGTAGGGAGTGGTCGAAGTGATTTGTCCTTCCAGCGTCGTCGGAGCCATCTGGCCGCCGGTCATTCCGTAGATTCCATTGTTGATAAAAATAAAGGTGAAGTTTTCTCCCCGGTTGCAGGCATGGAGGGTTTCTGCCGTGCCGATTGCGGCCAGGTCTCCATCACCTTGGTAGGAAAAAACCAGCCTGTCCGGCAGCATGCGCTTGATTCCAGTGGCGACGGCAGCCGCTCTTCCGTGGGCCGCCTCCTGCATATCGACATCCAAATAGTGATAAGCGAAGACTGAGCAGCCCACAGGACAAACCCCCACTGTCTTATCCTGGATCCCCATCTCCTCCACCACCTCCATCATGAACTTATGGATGGTGGAATGGAAACAGCCGGGACAGTAGGACAGCCGTCTATCCGTCAGGGTTTTAGGCCTTGTATAGATAAGCTCGAATCCTTCCTTCATCTTAGTCTCCTTTATATCATTGCATGCCTTTATTTATTCTGATCAGCGGTGGGACCATCTCTCCACCGCCTTTATCCGCTTTCTTCGATCTTTTTCTTTATGGCCTCGTAGGTTTCCTCCGGCGTGGGGACGATCCCTCCCAGGCGGCCGAAGAAATGGACGGATTTTTTCCCGCACACGGCCAACTTCACATCCTCCACCATCTGGCCTGCATTCATCTCCACGGACATGAAAAACTTTACCCGGTCCTGGGAAGCCAGAGCACCCAGCTCGTCCCAGGGATAGGGCCAGAGGGTTATCGGACGGAAAAGGCCCAGTTTCAATCCGTCTTCCCTTGCCCGGTTCACGGCATTCCTGGAGATTCTCGAACTAAGCCCGAAAGCCACCACGATGATCTCCGCATCCTCTGTCAAGTATTCTTCATACCTCACTTCATTCTTTAAAATCTCTTTGTATTTGGCCTGGAGCTTCAAATTGCGCACTTCCATGTCTTCGGATTGGATGTAAAGCGAAGTGAGGATATTCCTTTCCCGGTCGGGAGTTTTTCCTGTCGTCGCCCAGGGCTTATTCGGTTTGTAGGGAGTGGGCTGGGGAAGGATGACTTTTTCCATCATCTGGCCGATGGCTCCATCCACCAGGACAGTGACCGGTGTGAGGTATTTATCCGCCAGTTCGAAGGCCAAGGTGATGTGATCCACCATCTCCTGGACCGAGTTGGGGCCGAGAACGATAGCGTGGTAATCGCCGTGCCCGCCTCCTTTGACGGCCTGGAAATAGTCGCCTTGACTTGGCTGAACGGTTCCGAGCCCCGGCCCTCCCCGGTTAACGTTGACCAGCACACAGGGGAGTTCGGCGCAGGCGATATAGGATATTCCTTCCTGCATCAGGGAGAAACCGGGCGATGAGGTGGTCGTCATTACCCTGGCCCCGGCCCCTGCCGCGCCGTAGAGCATGTTGACGGCCGCCAGCTCGCTTTCGGCCTGGATCAGCACATAATCATGCTTGGGCTCCTGAGCGGCGAGGTATTCGATCACCTCGGATTGAGGAGTGATGGGGTATCCAAAATAGCCCTGTAGGCCGGCGCGAATGGCGGCCTCGGCCAGAGCTTCGTTTCCTTTCATGAGTTTGTAATTAGCCAATTTTTCCTCCTCTCCGGATACTATGCCGCTTTTTCCTTTTTTTTCCGGTAGACTGTGATGGCGGCATCCGGACAGATCACCGCGCAGTTGGCGCATCCGATGCACTCTTCGGGAATGGCGAGGTAAGCATAATAAAGTCCGAATTTGTTGGTGTCGGACGTGTTAAGGGCCAAACAATCCGTGGGACAACTGATCACACACAGGTTGCATCCCTTGCATACCTCCTTATCGATCTCAACGGTGCCCTTTTGAGCCATTCGTTCCTCCGTTTTCTATTCTGGAATGCTCGAAATCACTTTATAGAATACCACATCATCGGATATTTTTTGTAAGCCGCAGATGTATACAGATGTAGATAATGCTTCTGGATGGCCGCTTGACGTTCCGATAAAAACAATTATTTATATTATTTCTTTGAATTTTAATATTTATTTACGTACAGCGCTCCGAGAGTATTCTGTCATTGCGAGTGTATTCTCTCGTATCGAATGCATTCTATCATTGAGGACGAACGCAGTGAGCGAAGAAACCGCCATCTTTCGGCCGCCCTTTATAATTCGAACGACAATACCCGCTGCGAATGGCATTGGATGTTCACCGCCGCCGGCATGGATGCGATGTGACAGGGGAAGGATTCCACATGCACAGCCAGAGAGGTGATTCTTCCACCCATCCCTTGGGGACCGATGCCCAGGTTGTTGATCCGCTCCAGCAGCCTTTTTTCCATATCCGCATAAAAAGGATCCGGATTGTGGGAGCCCAAAGGACGGCGCAGAAGAGCTTTTTTGGCCAGAAGAGCGGAGTATTCGAAGTTGCCGCCTACGCCCACGCCTACGACCGTGGGGGGGCAGGGATTCGAGCCGGCCTTGTCCACGGTCTCGACCACGAAATCCTCGATTCCTTGCTGTCCGGCTGCCGGGGCGAACATTCTGATGGCGCTCATGTTTTCGGCTCCGCCTCCCTTGGCGATGAAGGTTACCTTGAATGTGTCTCCGGGTTCCAGTTCCCAGTGAATATAAGCCGGGGTGTTGTCGCCCGTGTTTTTGCGGCGGATCGGGTCTTCCACGACGGATTTGCGCAGGTAGCCTTCTTCATATCCGGCCCGCGTGCCTTCGGTGATCGCTTCCTTGAGGCTTCCCAGGCCATCGTCTCTGTTGAGCTGGACATCCTCTCCGAGCTCCACGAAGAAGACGGCCAAGCCTGTATCCTGGCACAGCCCCAGTTTTTCTTCTTTGGCCACTTTGGCGTTTTCGAGAATCTGCTTAAAGACCGACTTTCCGGCCGGGGATTCTTCCTTGGCTTCCATTTCCTTTATAACTTCCATGGTGTCCTCTTGAAGCTCAAAATTGGCTTCTTGGACCATTTCTTTAATCTTATCTCGTACTTCAGAGAGATTGACGGTTTTCATATGATACCTCCGGATGAATGATAGTATGATGGAATGCGGGACATGACGTAACAGTTTATGTCTCAATCCTAAACCTGTCAAGAAAAAATTGGAATGTGTGGAATGGGGACGTTCCTTTAGGTACCACCCTATATTAACGAATGTTTTTCATAACAAAAACAAATAATAAATTCCCTAAAGGAACGTCCTCTTATTTTCATTTTTTTTTGGGGTGAATAATGTTATGCTGAGGGAGAAAATCCAATCCGGAGAGAAGGAGGTCTGGATGAGCGTTGTTGATGAACATAAGCTGCTTATAGATGGAAGATGGGAGACAGGGAAGGAAGTCAGAGAGACGAAATCGCCTTACGATCAGAGCACGGTGGGGAGGGTTCATTTTGCTGACAGCGATCAGGTCAAGAAAGCTGTGGATGCGGCACAAGCCGCTTTCGGAAAGACGAAGACGCTCACCAGCCATGAGCGGGCCAAGGCTCTGGAATATGTCTCCGGGCAGATCGAGAGGAACAAGGAAGAACTGGCACGATCCATAGCCTTGTGCTCCGGGAAGGCCATAAAGTCTGCCCGGGTTGAGGCGGAACGGGCAGTCAGCACTTTCCAAATCGCCGCCGAAGAAGCCAAAAGGATGGGAGGTGAACTCATCCCTCTCGATTTAAGCCCCCAGACCGCTAATCGGTGGGGGATCGTGAGAAGATTTCCGTTGGGAGTGGTGGCCGGCATCACTCCGTTCAATTTCCCCTTGAATCTTGTTGCCCACAAGGTGGCGCCGGCCATGGCAACGGGGAACACCATTGTGCTGCGTCCGGCTTCCCAGGTCGCCATGACATCCGGGCTGCTCAGCCGCCTCATCCAGGATTCGGGGTATCCAGCCGGAGCGTTCAATTACGTCCCCTGTGGGTATGAGGCAGCCGAGGTTTTGCTGGAGGATGATCGAGTCAAAAAGATCACCTTTACAGGAAGTCCGGATATCGGGTGGGAACTGAAAAGGAAATCCCCTAAAAAAAGGGTGACACTCGAGCTTGGAGGGAATGCGGCCGTGGTTATCGAGCCTGATGCCGACATGGATTTTGCCCTAAATCGTTCAGTGTTGGGAGCCTATGCCTATTCTGGGCAGGTGTGCATTTCCATCCAGCGCATTTTTTTGCAGGAGAAGATATACGACAAGTTCATGGCCGATTTTGTCGATGCTACCAAAAAACTGAAAATGGGCGATCCTCTGAACGAAGGGACGGATGTGGGACCGATGATCACCCAGGAGGCGGCCCGACAGACCGAGGAGTGGGTGCAGGAGGCTCTGGACAGCGGTGCACGCCTGGTTTGCGGCGGCATAAGAGAGGGTGCCATGTACGAGCCAACCATCCTGGAGAAGGTCAAGCCGGAACTGCGGATCTCCTGGCTCGAGGCTTTCGCGCCGGTGGTCGTGATGTATCCGTACAAAGATTTCGAGGAGGCTCTGGAAGGGGCGAATAACTCCATCTACGGACTCCAGGCCGGCGTGTTCACCAATGATCTGAGGAAGGCTTTCCGGGCTTACGAAGTCCTGGATGTGGGCGGGGTTATCTTGAACGACATTCCGACTTTCCGGATCGACCACATGCCTTACGGAGGAGTAAAGGAGAGTGGATTCGGCCGCGAAGGCCTGAAGTACGCCATCGAAGAAATGACCGAACTCAAACTCCTTGCCCTCAATTTAGATTAAATTGGTGACAGGTTACTAAGATTAAATTGGTGACAGGTTACTAAATTATAAAGACTATCGATTCACTAATTTAGTAACCTGTCACCAAAAAAATGTCACCAAAAAAATGATTGGTTAAGCTAAGGCTAGAAATGAGTCATAAAAAGTATGGGTGAGTAAGGTGAAAGGAAATGCCGGAAACTGGGTTACAACGGTTGTTTTGTCAGCGGCTTCGTTTGGATTAATCCTGTTGTATCCGGCTCAAAAGCCTGACTTTTCGGGTATTTGGAGATTCAATCCGGAAAAAAGCAGCCTTCAAATTACTCCTCCCACAGCCTCTATCTTTCAGATCGATCATCAGGAACCTTATTTCAAAATAGTTCGAACTCACATTTTCGGCGAGAAGTCCGATACATGGGGTATTCAATTAACTACAGATGGCAAAGAATTCATCCAAGAAGAGAGCGGCGAAAAGCTGGTCGGCCATCTGTATTGGGATGGCGATATACTCGTTTTCGACACCAAGATCTTTCTAAAAAACCGCGAAGCCTCGAATATCGTAAGGTATGAGCTCTCGGAAGATGGCAAAACTCTGACCGCAACAGAACGCTTCCGAGGCCCTGCTGTCAAATACGACAATATATGGATTTTTGAAAAAGATTGACATAAGATATTGTTTTTACATAAAATGCAGGCAAAACGACGACTAATATAAATGAGAGTGCGGATCTGTAATGACGGATAAAGAAAAAGAGGGCAAAGAAAGGCGGCGTTTTCCTAGACTGCCTTCCCCTGTCTATTACCGGATCGCTAGATCTCAGACTTTGAGGCAGCGTGTCTCCAACATCAGCCTGGGCGGGTTGCGTATATACAGCGATCAGCGTCTGGATGTGGGCGAGCAGGTAGACTTGGAACTCCATTTCCCCAATGGATTTTTTGGAAAAGGAACGGCCAGGGTCGTGTGGATCAAGGACCTCCCCCCGAAATCCGGCGCCAATTATGATGTAGGATTGGAGTTCGTCAAACTTCCCGAGGAGGCGGTCAAAGAACTGCTGGAAGCCCTAAAAGAGAAAAAATAGCCTGATTTTTTATTTTTTCATTTCCAAATAACCTTCGAGATAACCAATTCCTTGTAGCCGCTTTCTTTCTCGTGGAGGCAGTAAAGGCGTCCGTCTCTCATTTTGGCGTAAAGACTTTCTACGTCATGGCCGATATTCAGGCTTTTCCGGCCGATACATACACCGTCAGGATTGAAGATATCGTACATGTATTCCTCTGGATTTTCGCCCGCCTCATAGGTCATAACTAAGAGCCGCCCTTTTTCGTCGTTGAAAAAACCATGGAAAGGAGGCATTTCCTCAGGAAAATAGATTTTGTTGCGGATGTCGTCGAATAGGGGAGCGGCGAACTGTTCCATGAATTTTGTCTTGTGCTCTTCTGGAACCGGAACGGATTTGTGCTCCTTTTTTATTTTCCGCACCAAGTTTCCATCGAGATCATAGACGAAAATCTCATAGCCCCTTTCCTGGAATCCGGTAAAGATTTTCTCTTTCGACACGCTCCAGGAGAGGATATGATAGGTCCCCTTGAGCTGCTTTCCCACTATCGGATTGGGTATCATCTGCCTCTCCAGCACTTTGATCTCCTCGAACTGGCTGTCCAAGAGCATCAGAGGATTTTGATTGATATAATCTCCAGCGGGATCCATGACTCTTCGGAAAGAGACAAAACGGCCATTGGATAGGGGGACGATGCGAATCGTTTCCGAGTCGATGCGGCTTTCTCTGATCAATTCGCCATCTCGTCCGAAAAATGCCAATTTGTTGCCGAAATCCGAGACAGCAATGTTGTCCTCTCGATCGACGGTAATAAACAAGGATAGATAATTGAGGCCTTGAAGTTCTCCCGGACCTTGCCCTTTACGGCCGAAGGAACGGACGAAGTGTCCCTCTCTGTCGAATTTTAAGATCATCCCCTCGGCGTTTTGATAACTGTTGAGATAAATGTTTCCTCCGGAGTCCACATCGAAATAAACGCCGATATCCGTCAGGCCCAGCTCGGCCGTCGTGTTGTCTTCTGTGTCGATCGCGAATTCCTTTTGGAGAGTGAACGTTGACGGCTCGCCTCCGAGCGTGTATGGCTCCAGGCGGTTGAGAACCACCTCCGCCCCGTCCTCCACGGTTCTCTCAGGCATCTCGGATTTGGACGCACAGGAATAGAAGGCGAACCCTGCCAGCAGCAAACAAACCGTTTTCGATATTTTCATTCGTCCCTCTTCATTTGTCCCCCCTCATTCGTCATTCGTCCCTCCCCAACCCTCTGCCTTCTATCTTCTTCCCTCTATCCTCTTTTCTTATTCCTCTTCCCTCTTCCCTCATCCCCCTTTCCTCCAAATCGCCTTGTGCCGCTTGACGATAGGAAAACCGTCTTCATCTTCCGTGACGGTGTAGAATTTATCCTTTTTGATCACGAATGGGCGGAATTTCAAAGGGATTTTTGCGAAATATCTGCCTTCTGAGTCGAACACATCATAGCAGTACCCTTCGCCCTCCGGCGAGCGTTCCTCTGTCATCACAAAAATCCTTCCTTCATCATCTGTCATGATCCATTGGAAAGCTCCGTGGTACTTGGGGACTGCCAATTTCAATCCCGGGGGCATCTCTTCCTCGACTTCTTTTTTTTCCTCCTTGGTGATTTCCACCGGATCGTAATCCCTCGAGATCTTTTTCACCAGGTTCCCATCCGTATCGAATATCTTGATTTCATATTGGTCGGGAACTCCGCAGACGGCCCGGCCATCTCTGTCGAATGTATAGTAGATCGATCCTGCGAAAGGATTGAAACCTTCGTGGCTCGCGCTGGGTGTGGGAGTGGAATCCAGAGCGTGTATGAGATTCATCTCCGGGTCGAATTTTTGTACTTCATACCGTGGATTTTCCTCATCCCGAATGATCACAATACCCAGGATATTGTCGCTTGCGTCGAAGCGCACCCTGACAACTCCTGCTTTGGCCGTAGGGAGATTCCGGATGAATTCCCCCTCTGTTGAAAAATAGACAAGATGGCTTCGGATATCTTCTACGACGATCTCATCCCGATTCGTCACCCCCAAGGTCAGCGGCGAGCTGAATTCACCCGGCCCTTGGCCTGCCCTTCCAAAAGTCCGGAGATGGATGCCTGCCTTATCGAAAACGAGGACCTGCTTCTCCTTAGAGTCCAGAACATAGATATTTTCGGCATCATCCACCGCTATCGATCTTATCTGGGAAAAAAGGTATTCTCCTTCGCCTGTCGGAGTTTCACCGATAGACAGGTCTTCCTCGAGAAGGAGGACATCCTCTCCGTACATCGGCTGTTTGGGATTCTGGACGACCGTGACTCCATCTTCGGTCGTGACGGTTCCTTCCCACCCTGTCGTCCGGTTTTGGCAGGCAATGGCAAAGAGGAAAATGGCGGGGGCACAAATCGTGAAAACGAATTTTGATTGAACTTTCATAATTCCCTTCCTAGGTGAAAATTTTTCGTGAGGCACCGTTTGTCTCTTCGGGACGCCTGAAGGCGGCGTCAAGAAGCCCTCTAAACGCTTTCCGAGCGCCTTCAAAACTTCTTTATTATAAATATGTAACGAACGGATGAAAAGGGCCCACACATTATCGTAAATATCCTGATTTCCGTGGTGGATCTTTTGAAGATCAGGCAGGCTGTTTCCTCAGCGAATCTGACTCTTTCTTTGTCTTGGAAATAAGGATGTTTCCCACATTATTTGACAGTTAGAGTGGGTCCAACAGATTTTTTTTTGGCTGTTATCGAGCGTAGCGCTTGAGGATCTCCTCGAGAGGGATCTTATCGAGAACGAGGCGGGAGGATTCGCTGCCGTATATCCATTCCTGGTAAAGCTCATCCAGGTCGGTTGGAGAGAGCTGATTGACGTGCGTTAAAAACTGTTTGGCCGTGGCTCCTGTTTTTATGTATTTCTGGTAGAAACTGCCCATGGCCTTTAAAAAATCCTGTTCTCCCATGAGGCGGTAGAGGATGGTGAAGAACAGCATCCCTTTGGTGTAGGAAAGGTCGGTGAGGTCTTCCTGGCCGTACTCGATGATGGGGACATCAACGGCTTTAGGGTTGCGCTCGCACTGTTGGATGAAGCGCTGGCATAGACGGTCATACCCGTCTTTAAGGGCATTCTTTTTGTCATCGAGGCGTTCCTGTACCAGATACTGGAGGAACATGGCCAGGCCTTCGGATTCGAATCGGGGAGGGAGAGGATCCAGAGACCGTACATTCCATATGTGGGAGATCTCATGGTAGAGGGCCGTGAGGTTGTCTCGATCCTTGAAGGCATCGGAGGTCTGGAGGATGCTGGTGACGTCAGCCTGGGAGCCATAGCCTTCGGGAACTTCGATGATGGTGAATCCCTGGAAATCGTCGGCGGGGCCGAACCAGTGGGTATAGAGTCGGAGAGTCCTCTGCATGGCGTTTAGGATGGTGGCGGCGTTGTCTTTGTCATCGGCGAAGTGGAAGATTTTCAGGTGGCTCCCCTTGTCCTCGAGGACGCCGTAAGATGCGATGGGCATATCGATGCGCCAGGCAGGTTTGGTGTTGGCATAAGTGTAGGTCACCTGTCCGTTGTGGACAGCCTTATCGACCAGTTTCCCCCCGTTGGCCACCACAAGGTCTTGAGGGACGGTGACGGAAATTGTGTAATCGAAGTTTTGGAGGCCGGCGCGGCGGTTCACTATTTGGGCAGGGTAACCCACGATGGGGTAGCCGAACCCGTCCATACGCATGATGGTGAAGTTTCTGTCCACGTGGTCTTTGACATACATCCAGCCGGTTTCGCTGTATCCAAGAATATAGCCTTCATAGTCGATGGTAAGCGTTTTCGATTCTCCCGGATCGATGGGTTGGGGCGGCCGGATTTCCACGTAGTTTACCTGAAGCTGTTCCCAGTCTTCGAAGGAAAGGACTTCTTGTTTATAGGGGATGGATTCACCGGCTTCGTTTGTGACCGATGTCGCTTTAAGGAGGCGGTAGAGAATAAGGGGCACGTGTGATACGGCCTGATTGGATGGGTTTTGAACAGTCAGGAGGCACTTCCCGGAGATTTTTTCGTTCTCGAAGTCGACCTTGACATCGAGGCCATAACGGAGGGTTTTAAGAACGAGCGTTTTGGATGAAAATTGTTCCGGGAAGGAAGAGGCCGCGATGACGGAGAAAACGGCCATGAAGACTGTCATAAAGATCGAAGCTTTCCTGTGCATTTGTCCATCCTTTCAATATATATATACCCTGCATCCCCCAAAAGGTAACAATCTTTTAAATTGGTGACAGGTTACTAAATTATTATTTCTATCAAAACACTAATTTAGTAACCTGTCACCAATTTATGAGTGAACTTTTCGGGAAGCATTTTCGTAATTATAATTATATATATGTAAGTAAGGATGGAAAGCGCATTTTTTTATGAGGAGTTGGGTCATGCTGCAAAATTTCATAAAAACAGCCCTAAGGAACCTTCTCAAACGCAAGGGATATTCGCTCATCAACATCGCCGGCCTGGCCATAGGGATGGCCACTTGTCTGCTTATCCTGATGTTCGTCAGCGATGAGCTGAGCTATGACGCCTACAACGAAAAAGCCGATAGGATCTACCGAGTGGCCGGCTCCTTCCGCTACGGGGGCCGGGACATCGACATCGCGGTCGCCCCTGCTCCCATGGCCAAGGTCCTGATGGATGAATTCCCCGAGGTAGAAGATGCGGTCAGGTTTAGACAGCGTGGAAGATACATCTTCCGTTACGGAGAAAACAGCTATAAGGAAACGCGGGTCTCCTATGTCGACGCCTCATTTTTCAACCTATTCAGCATCCCGCTCCTCAGAGGTGATCCGGAAACCGCGCTCACCCAGCCCAACACCATCATTTTGAGCCGGAAGACAGCGCAGAAATATTTCGGCGAGCAGGATCCCATCGGCAAAACACTCAGACAGAACGACCGGACGGATTACATGGTGACTGGTGTTTTCGAGGACATTCCGGACAATTCCCATTTCCATTTCGACATCCTGATCTCCATGATCTCTCTCCCGGAAAGCAAGAACCAGATCTGGCTCAGCCAGAACTTCCAGACGTACATCCTTCTCCATCAGGGAGCCGACCCTGCTGCCGTAGATGCCAAGTTCGATGACCTTCTCGTGAAATACATGGGCCCGCAGATCAAGGCTTTCATGGGCAAGTCACTGGAAGAGCTGGCTGCTTCGGGAGAACTGGGGGGGGAATTCTTTCTCCAGCGGCTCCGGGATATCCATCTCCATTCCGACCTGATCGGCGAGATGGAGGCGACGAGCGATGTAAAGTACGTCTATATCTTCACAGCCATCGCTCTCTTCATCCTGATTATCGCTTCTATCAACTACATGAACCTCTCTACCGCCCGTTCTGCCGGCCGGGCCAAGGAAGTCGGCATCCGCAAGGTTCTGGGATCGTTCCGCTCCCAGCTAATCCGTCAGTTTTTGACTGAATCGATGCTCCTCAGCCTCATTTCCCTGGTCCTGGCGCTCGGCCTGCTGCGGTTGGCCCTTCCATTTTTCAATGGATTGACCGGAAAAAATTTATCCATGATCGACCTGGGAAACACCACGATGATCGTCGTTTTGGTGCTGGTGGCTTTGACGGTGGGGATACTGGCCGGCAGCTATTCGGCCTTTTTTATATCGGCCTTCCGGCCAGTCAATGTCCTGAAAGGAAGCCTGAAATCTGCCGTTAAAGGCGGATGGTTTCGAAATGTTCTGGTGGTTTTCCAATTCGCGGCCTCGACCATCCTCATCATCGGGACTTTTGTTGTTTACAGCCAGCTCCATTACATCCAGAATAAAAAACTCGGTTATAACAAAGAGCAGGTTCTTATCCTGAGTAATGCTTATCTGCTGGGCGACCAGGCCGAAACCTTCAAGAACGAAATGCTCACCTATCCTCAAGTCGTCAATGCCACCATATCCGATTATCTTCCGATTCCCTCGGACCGCAACCAGTCAGCGGTTTTGCCCGAGGGAGAAAGAGACAGCATGAAAGCCACCTCCATGCAGAACTGGATCGTCGATTACGACTACATAAAGACCTTGGGGATGAAGATCATCGAAGGGAGAGATTTTTCCCGGGATTATTCCACCGATACCAAAACCACCATCATCAACCAGGAGACCGCCAGGCAGTTCGGTTGGGACGAACCGTTGGGGAAAAGAATCGGACGCGTCGTCTCGGATAAGGGTGATATCGAGCTCTACCAGGTAATCGGTGTGGTGGAGGATTTCCATTATGAGACCCTCAAGGATACGATCGGGCCTCTGGTGATGTTTTTGGGCAACAGCAACGGCCGAATATCCTTCCGCATCGAGACAAAGGACCTTGCGGGGACAATTGGCCTGTTAAGAAACAAGTGGAAAGAATTTTTGCCCAACCAGCCCTTCGAGTACCACTTTTTGGACGAACGATTCGCCGACATGTACCGGTCCGAACAGAGGATCGGCAAGATATTCGGGGTCTTTGCGGCCTTTGCGATCTTCATCGGATGTCTGGGATTGTTCGGTCTGGCCGCCTTCACGGCAGAGCAGAGGACCAAAGAAATCGGCATTCGGAAAGTACTCGGTGCTTCAGCCCCGGGCATTATCCGGCTGCTGACCCGGGAATTTGTGATTCTGGTGGCTGTGGCCAACGTCATCGCTTGGCCTGTGGCCTTTCTGGTGATGAAGGGATGGCTGAAGGATTTCTCCTACCGGATTTCGCTGAGTTTCTGGGTCTTTGTATTTGCCGGATTGGCGACGCTCCTCATCGCCCTGCTGACCGTCAGCTTCCAAGCTGTAAAAGCTGCCTTTGCCGATCCCGCCGACTCCCTCCGCTACGAATAGCCCCTATTATTTATTTGGTGACAGGTTACTTAATTACTAATCTTATCGAAATACTAATTTAGTAACCTGTCACCAAAATGGTTTTGTCACCAAAATGGTTTTGCTGATACGTTTGGCCAGAGCGATAATGGTTAGAATCGGAGGATTGCCCAATGAGCGAGGAAACAGGGTGGCGTCAGAGACATAAAGGTTTTCCGGGAGCAGGTCATGGTGCAGACTGTTGGCTTCCTGTTCGCTCAGCGGCAGCATCCCCGCCGGATGCCCGGCATTCAGCGTCCCCATAAAAATTTTTTCTTTTTTTATACCCAGGCGTTGCAATATATCTTTGCTGAGGGCGATGGCCTCTCCCATTCTAAACCTATCCTGTGTGGTGAGAGCCTTTTCCACTTTTTTCCCTTTGATCTCTCCGGAACTTTCATCAGCCAGCTTGATCATCATGCTGACGATGTTTTTTGCGGAATACTTCCATTGTTTGTTGAAGAAATAGCTCAAGTAGTCAAAATAGGGCGACAGAATAAAGTGATCTTTCTTGGCCACGAAAGGCATGGAAATCTCCTGGCTCTGATAGCTTCTGTCCCAATATGCAGCCACACACAAAACAGGATCCACGGAAAGCCGCTGTTCGCATTCGAATCCTGAATTTTGAAGGATTGCCGGAGTACCCAACCCCCCGGCGGCAAGCACAACCAGGTCGGCTTGAAAAAATTGTTTTCGCCCTCTGAACCTGGCTTCGACTCCCTTTGCTTCATTCCCTTCCACGACCACTCTTTCGACTCTGCATCCTGTCATCAACCGTGCCCCACCATCCAACGCCATCGACAAAAACTTACGGCTGTCCCATTTCGCTCCATGTGGGCATCCCATCACACATCTCCCACAGCTCCGGCACCGTACATAGTCTCCCATCTTAGGGGTCGGCTGTGGGTCGAGGTCCAATTCCCGGCATATTTCGAACAACCTCCTGGTCGTTGGGCGCCAAAGATGACGATGGCTCGACGAAACGGGAATTTCCCGATATATCTCTTCGAATTCGGCCTCCAGATCGATCCCGATCCTCTTTAGATCGTCATCTTTTCTGATGGCGCTCCCCGTGCAGATGGTCGTTGTGCCTCCTACCCCCGATCCCTTGACCAGAATCATCCGGTCCTCTTCCTCTTCAGCTTTGCTGATTCTCATGGCCGGAAACAATAGCTGTATCAACTTTTCATCGAAAAGCAGGCCGGCACTCTTAAATTTTTCCGCTACTTTGAGATTCCAGGCGAAGGGATGAAATTCTTTCCCCTCCTCCAGGACGGTCACCTCGAAATGACCCTGGAGTTCCTTGGCTACAGTGGCGCCACCGGCCCCGCTTCCGACCACGATGGCCTTCTTCATACCCCCTCCTCGGGCATATCTAATACGGCTTTGCAGCATTCGTCCCCTTCGGTGATCCTTCGTGAGAAACTCAGCCTTCCTCCTCCTGACAATCCGGCTGCCACCCCTTCGTCCAGCGAAGAAATGATTCGGCAGACCTGGGGAGAATAATAATCGCTGAAAAAGCATTTCTTAATGGTCACCTCGCCGCTCAAATCACCTCTGAAATCGATCCCCAATATTCGATAAAGGATTCGGCTTATCTCCATGACTTCTTTCGTCCCTTGAATCCTAAAATTTTTCCTGATCTTTTCACCGAGCTGACGGGCGTTCTCGGAGAGCCGATTTTTTGTTTCCACCACATCGATCTCCCCCTTTATCGCTTTTTCTGCCTCATTCGATGTGTATAGGGCGAAGGCCTTCAATCTGTCCTCGTAGGAGAGACCAGTCAGTTCGGGCCCCTCCTTTCCGAAAGCATCCACTGCTAGGGCGAACAATTCTTCCAGCTTCTTTTTTTTGATGGAGTTCGGGATGTAGATTTTAAGAAGCGACAGTCTAGGATTCATGGGCCTATTTTCTTCAATTTCCAGTAGAACATCCAAGCGGCTGCTCCTATCAGGCCGTCCACCACAAAATTGACCAGGAAGATCAGGTAGGGCCGATGAGCGGCAAAGAAAAGGAGGGAAAGCAGCGAGCTGGCCAATTTTCCATGGGCTAGAAAAAAAGGGAAGTGGGGATTTTCAGGATGCCTCCACATCAGGAATGCCATCAACCCCACAAGATACATATAGGCCACCGCTAGGGCGAGGTAGAGGTCGACTCCATCGACCGGCGAAGGAGGCATCTCCAAGCGGCTCGACAACGTGTTGAAAAAAACAAGGACTTTCCCGGGGAGGATGAGAAAGATAAAGCCCACCACGAGGAAGATGATGCAGAAAGCCAGACTGAATATCTTGTAGAACCTAAAAAATATTTTATTAGGCTTCATGGTATTTATAGCCTAATTGGCTATTTATCGATTTTCTTCTATCGATTTATGCTTTTTATTGCTCATCGTCGATGGTCTATTCTCCACAACCATTATCGATTATCGAAGGCCGCGTTCTGCTTGTCGGTTGTCATCGATCGCTTTTATGGCGACCTGCTGCTTGTAATATACGGTTTGTAGTAGAGTTGGAAAAATCTTGACCTTTGGCCGAAACAGGCTTCCTCCATCGCCTTGATGGATTCCTGCCTACTGAGGGGAGCGGTCCCCTCGAAATATTTCTGGATGATTTTGTAATTTTTATTGATGAAACAACTGTCATCAGAGGGAAAATGCCGCTTCATTTCTATAAAGATGGCTTTGATGGATTCATCCCTCACATTCCCGAAGCTCATGGGGACGAAAACGCAGGGGCCGACCTCCCCAAAGGGGTCCACATATACCATCTTGTGCCCGGCATTGCATCCGAAGTGTTCCTTTCCTTCAAAATGAGCCAGATAATTGACCGTTATCTTCCCCTCCCGGTTGAAGCGGTCTTGCATTTCCACTAGATTGAGCCTTTCCTGTTCGGTGATGACCAGGTCGTCGGTCCAGAAGTCTTCCACCGACGGTTTGCATTCGCTCAGCCAGGCCTCATGAACGTCCAATCCGATGAGGAATTCAAGAAACTCCTCGACTTCACCCCTTCTGATCATATCCTTGGAGAGTACGGCAGAGACTCCCACGTCCACATCGCCAAGGTTCTTAAAGATATCGATGGCCTGAAGGGCGGTCCGAAAAGCTCCTTCGTACCTTCTGACCCTGTCGTGTTCTTCCGGTTTCCAGTGGTCCAGGCTGATAGATACGGAGAAAAGGCCCGCATTTCTCAAGTCTTCGGCGAGCTGCCGGGTGAGGGTGCATCCTGTGGTGAATAGCTTGGTCGCGCAATCATAGCCGACGCTCTCCGTAATTTTCAAGATGTCCCTTTGCAGTAGAGGTTCTCCTCCTGTGAAACCCAGCCAGAAGACTCCCATTTCTTTAAGTTCCCGAATGACAGTCTTGATGAGGGCCGTGTCCATCACTATCCCTTTTCTGCCCCTGTTGTAGCAGTACTCGCAATTCTGAGGGCAGGCGTTGGTCAGGGCCACCTGGGCATGGGAGGGACCCGCAGTTTTTGCCAGGAGGTGTTCGTCGATGAAGCGAGTGTAGGCCTTGCTGTTGATGGGAGGCAGATGGGAATGAAAAATGAGATGGCGGCCCACTTTTCTCGGCTTGAACTTCCGCATATATCGGAGGAGAAACCGGTTGATGGAAGCACTGGATTTAAGGATCTGAGGATTGGCGAACAGTGCTTTTGCTAGCTCGATCTTGCTGGGGCGCTTTTCCATTTGGTCTTCTGTCCTGAGCTATCCGCTATCGATATTCGATTTCACCTTACTATAGCATATCTGCTGATACTCCCCAAATCTCCTGCAGCCATTCCCATGATCGATGCCCTGATTGGTGACCACCCTGATTGGTGACCACCCTGATTGGTGACAGGTTACTTAATTACTTTTTCTATAAGTTCAATAATTTAGTTACCTGTCACCAATTAATTATAGTTACCTGTCACCAATTAATTAATATTCCTTTTGGGAAGCATGATCATTCCGTTAGTGTTGCGAAGAGGAGAGCTATCGCTTATCGAGAACTTGATTGGTCAAAGAAAAATTGGCGGGGCCAAAATAAAAAATATTTTTATTTAGAAGCTTCCCTTACTGTATCGATGATGCTGGCGTCAATCCAGTAGATGTTCCCCCCTCCGTTTAAAGGACTGGCCCACATCCTTCGAATAGATTCATAGTCCATCAATATATCGACCTCCAATTTTTCGAGGCGTCGGCTGGTGAAAAACAGGTAACGGCCGCATGGCGAGAGGCTCTGACAATTTTCTCCTGAGTCGGAATTCACAGCTTCCCCCATGTTGACCAGAGGCCCCCAGGATCCTTCTGTCGAGTCGCGAAAGGATATATAAAGGTCTGGTCCTCCTAGATTTTTTTCCTTTCGAACGGTAGATACGATGACGTAACTCTCGTCGGGAGCGATGAAAGAATCCCCCTCGAAATCAGGACTGTTGATCGGCTCGGGTAGCGGCTCCGCCATCCTATACCGCCCATCCGCGAGCTCGCTCTTCCAAATGTCGGCCGCGCCCATACCGCCTTCTCGTTGAGACTGGAAGTAGAAAGTTCCGTCCTGTGCCAATACGGGATAAAACTCATGACGTTCGCTGTTGATCGGAGGACCCATATTGACCGGATTGGACCATCCCGTTTCTGTCCGGTCCACATACCAGATATCGTAGTCGGCCTCCGCCTCTCCAGCTCCAGAACGCGGGCGATTGGAACAGAAGTAGATCCTTTGGCCGTCCGGTGTAACAAAAGGATCCACCCCTCCATGCAGGCCGGAAAAAGGAGCGACCTCAGGTTTTCCCCAGCGGCCGTTCTCTTCCTTGATCATGACCAGGGCCCACCGCATGGGACCGACTGAGACAGAATAGACAACTTCCCGGCCTCCTGGAAAGAAGACCGAGTTGAGTTCGGGCATTTCGGTGGACATAACACCCTCTGCAAACAGCTCGGCGTTCAATCCAGGAGGAGTCTGACCTAAATATTCTCCGGATAGAACCGGAAAATCATCCTTCAGCGCACAGCTTGTCATTGTCAAGATAATAATGAACGGGATAACACCCCCAAAAAATGAAAAATGCCTCTTCCTCATCCCTTACCTCCTTTAAAGTTAATGATAAATTTGGTGACAGGTTACTAAATTAGTATTTAGATAAACTTTGTAATTAAGTTACCTGTCACCAAATTTACACTAAATTTACACTAAATTTACACCAAATCTAGCCCTGAATTATTAATAATAAATGCGGATATTTTTTTATGAGGGGATATATGATAATGCATAAATATCAAAAACTCACCCTATTAACCCTAACATAGGCTGTTGGCATGATCAACAGATATTAAAAGAAGGAAGAAAAACCAAACGGTTGTAATGAGACCTTGAGAGGCATAGAATAAGCAAAATGAGCCGAGTCAAGGGAGGTAAATATGAGCCGATATGAAATCCGTCCTCGATTATGGAGTCTATCGAGATATTCTTTGGGTTTTTTTCTGGGCGGCATTGTCTTTTCTATTCTCTTTTGTTTGCCCCTTTTAAATGCCAATTCAGACCCTTGTTCCAACCCCCAGATAGAGAGAAAGGAGCTGACTCCCGAACAGACGATCCGAATCCGGAGCGTTGGCGACCTCCAGTTGGCCCCGGATGGATATCATCTGGCCCTGACTGTTACCGAGCCGATCAAGGAGACATCGCGCAACTCTGATATCTGGGTGTACGACACCAAGAGCCGGCAGCTGATCCAATTCACATCCTCGGATAAAGCCGATTATCATCCCCGCTGGTCTCCAGACGGAGAAAAGCTGGCTTTCCTTTCCGGACGTTCGGAGAAGACCCAGATCTACCTAATTTCCTTGAAGGGCGGTGAGGCGCAAGCCCTGACCGGCACCAAAACAGGCGTTCAAACGTTCGAGTGGTCGCCGGAAGGTGAACGGATCGTTTTCATGGCCCAAGAGCCCAAGACAGACGAGGAGGAAAAGAAACAGAAAGAAAAGGATGATGCCAGGGTGGTGGATAAGGACGATAAGCCTGCCCGGTTGTGGCTCTTCGATGTGGCAACCAAAGATGTGCGCCAGCTTACCGAAGGGGAGTGGCGGATTTCGTCTTTTTGCTGGATGCCGGACGGAGAACGTTTGGTTGTGATTGCGACAGACCAGAATCGTCCGGAATGGCTCACAGACCGTCTCTACACGTTGCGGGTGAGCGACGGCGTTCTGGAAGAGATCGCCCATCCGGCCCAACCTTTTGGATATGTCCAGGTCTCTCCCGATGGAAAAAGCCTGGCTTATGTCGGAACGCGTCTGGATGGACCGACCGCACCCGATCTCTACACCATGCCCGCAAGTGGGGGTAAGGCGGTAAATCTTACCCAATCTTCGCTGGATCGCTCGGTTTCCGGTTATATGTGGAAAAAAGACGGCACCATCGCCCTTCAAGCTGCGGCTGGTTTTGCGACCTCCCTCTATGACCTTGATCTTGGAGGGAATATCGAGAAGCGAAAACCGTTCGATGGATTGGAGCCCTCTGGTTCGTTTGCTATCGGTCCGGACTTTTTGGCCTTTGTGGGCCAGTCCGCAATCCAAATGCCCGAATTATGGATTTCAAATAGGCCGGGCGAGGCTGAAAAAGTCTCAGCTTTCAATGCGGAGTGGGATACCATTTCGCTCGTTGAACCCGAGATTTTTACCTATCCGAGCTTCGACGGGATGGAAATCGAAGCGGCCCTGTTGAAGCCGACAAATGAAACGAAGGGCTCCAGGATTCCTCTTGTTGTGTTGGTGCATGGGGGACCGGCAGGAAGATGGGCCCGTCGTTTCGATGCGTGGGGACAGCTCCTGGTGCAGCGTGGATATGCGGTGCTCTACCCCAATATCCGGGGGTCGGTGGGATACGGGCACGATTTTGTCACGGCCAACCGGAAGGATTGGGGCGGCGGCGATTTCAAGGATGTGATGGCCGGAGTGGATTATATGATCGCTCAGGGGATCGCAGATCCCGAACGCCTGGGGATAGGAGGCTGGTCCTATGGAGGTTACATGGCAGCCTGGGCCGTCACGCAGACAGACCGCTTTAAGGTGTCGGTATCCGGGGCGCCCATGACTGACTTGGCCAGCGAGTACGGCACAGAATCAGCGGGCATCAATGCCTACGATACGTGGTACATGGGCACACCTTATGAGAATCTGGATTTGTTCCAGGAAAAATCTCCGGTGACCCATGTTAAAAAAGTCAGGACGCCGACTTTACTCCTGACCGGAGAGAACGATGCGACCGACCCCATCGGCCAGTGCCAGCAGTTCTATCGTGGGTTGAGAAGGTATGGGGTGGAGACAGAATTTGTCATCTATCCCCGGGAAGGACACGGAATCAGAGAGGAAAAGCACCGAATTGACCGTCTCAAGCGCATCCTCTCCTGGTTCGACAAACATATTTAATTTTAATTTTTTATTAGTGACAGGTTACTTAATTACAAAGTTTATCGAAATACTAATTTAGTAACCTGTCACCAAATCTGTATGTCACCAAATTTGAATTGGATATTACTGGTATGGTTCGGGCGATGGCTCAGGCGATTTTTTCCTGATAAAATCGTAGTCGACGGCATCGAATTTGCAGCTGTCGATACATTTCAGGCATCGGATGCATTCCGGGCTGTTGGGCCCCTCATAGACTTTGATGTCCACTGGGCAATCTCTTAGGCATTTGTTGCATAGGGTGCATTTATCGTCATCGACAACCAATCGGAAGAGGCTGACCTTGTTGAAGAGGGCGAATATTGCGCCAAGAGGGCAGGTGGTTCTACAGAAGGGGCGTTTGCTGAACACCATCCAGACCAGAAACAGCATCAGAATCGCCATTTTCCATGAGAACAAAAAACCAATCTGGCTGCGGATTCCTTCGTTTAGGGAAACGAGCGGAACTCCTGCCTCCAATGTTCCGGCCGGACAGATCCACTTGCAGAACCATGTCTGGCCAAACCCGAACTGGTCCATGATCAGAAGCGGCAGAAGCAGGACAAAAACGACTAGGATGACATATTTCATATAGGTCAGGAACTTGGGGATGCGGAATTTCCTGGTTTTTATTTTGTACATCAGCTCCTGCAAGTAGCCGAAAGGACACAGCCACCCACAGGGAAGGCGGCCCACCAAACTTCCCACTGCTCCTAAAAAACCCAATACATACAATCCGAATTGGTAGTTGGCGATAGAAAAATTGAATCGTGTGGAAGCCATGAAATTTTGAAGCGACCCTATCGGGCAGGCACCCATGGCGGAAGGACACGAATAGCAGTTGAGCACAGGAACGCAGGTGCCTTTTAGACTTCCTTGATAGATTTCTCCCTTCAGCCAGGAAGGGATGTAAGCGTTGATGGCCAGAAAGGAAAAGAATTGAAACCAGCGCCGTTTTTTGATCAATCCCATGGATCAACCTCTAAAGGAAAGTTTCGACATCATCATCATCATCATCATCATCATCATTATTATCATTATCATTATCACAACAACCACCACCATCATCCGATTCCTATACAGCTCAGGCAAATCGTGATAGCCTGCTCGAGAGTCCTGCCGTATTCACCGACAGTAAGGCCCACCACCATCAGAATCAGAAAAAAGGCGAGCAAAAAAAGAAATTTTTTTCGTTTCATCGGGATTTCTCCGCAGTCAAATTTCCTATGATAATCTCGATGTCCTCTATGTCTTTCTCTTTAAAACCTGTATGGACATGCTGGATGGTTCCCCTAGAGTTGATGAGATAGACCACAGGAATGGCCTGGACTTTGTATCGGGATTTCATGTCTCTGGTTGTTCGGATCAGATCGTCTTCTCCTTGGGATGGATCGGCCAGCATGGGATAAGTATATTCCAAATTTTTATAGAAAGGCTTGACTACTTGACTGCCTTTGGTGTCGATGGAGATCCCGAGCAGAATGAGGCCTCCCTCCTCCTGGTTTTCATCGGGTTTGTATTTGTCGTAAAGCTGCTGCATGTGGGGCATGGCGGCCCGGCAAGGGACACACCAGGTAGCCCAGAAATCGAGGAGGACCGCATCGGGATGGAGGACTTTTTTCGTGATGTTGCCGTCGATCGTCGATTCTATGGTCACGGACAATTTCCCTTGGTCGAGTTGGACGGTGAAAATTTCGTCCTCGATGGAAATGAGCGAGAAGGGAAGGAGTTTGTCTCCTTTTTGAAGAACGCCCCAGCTCGGAGCAATAATTAAGATAAGAAGAAACGAGATAGTCATGAGCTTCATGAGATATTTCATCTTTTTTCCTTCAGTCCAAAATCATAACCATTAATGCAAGTTTTCTAATTCTTGTCAAGCGACTCTTTTTTGGTGACAGGTTACTAAATTAGTATTTCGATAGGTTTTGTAATCAAGTAACCTGTCACCAAAAATAGGAAGAAAAGAAAAAATGAGAAAATTTAGATTAGTCTGCCGTCCTTGATAGTGAGTTAACAGAAGAGAGAGAGGAAAAAGAGAGTAGTTCAAAATATTACCGTTCAGTTTAAGTTCCCTCTTACGTTTGAGAAGCCACAAGGTTAAAATAAGATGGCTCGATTTCCAAGAATTGTCATTCCCGGCTGCCCCCATCATATAATTAACCGAGGTAATCGGCGTCAGAGAGTATTTTTTTCAGATGAAGACAGAAGATTTTTCCTTGATTTGATAAAAAATGAAGCCGATAAGGTTGGAATAGACATCTGGGCTTACTGCTTGATGGATAACCATGTTCATCTAGTCGCTGTCCCGGAAACAACAGTTGCTTTGGCAAAAGGGGTTGGTTCAGCACAAAGAAAGCACGCACTTAGGGTAAATTCGCGAAACGAATGGAAAGGTCACTTATGGCAGGAGAGATTCGAATCGTGTCCATTGGGAGAAAGTCATCTTTTTATGGCTGTTAGGTATATTGAACAAAATCCCAAAAGAGCTAATATTGTTAAAAGAGCAGTTGAATATCGTTGGTCAAGTGCTAGGTCCCATGTTTATGGAGAAAAAGATGAGCTTCTTTCGGAAAATCCTTTCGTATCTGGAATTGGTGACTGGACTTCCTATTTAGAGATGGAGACGGATGATTTAAGCAAAAAATTGTTGAGAACGCATACCAAAACTGGAAGGCCTCTTGGTGATGAAAAATTTATCGATGAAATTGAAAAGCTAACTGGGAGAAATTTAAAAAGGAAAAAAACGGGGCCTAAAAAACAAGGATAAGATGAATTGATAAGTAAAATGAAATGGTGACATGAAATGGTGACAGGTTACTAAATTACAAAGTTTATCGAAATACTAATTTAGTAACCTGTCACCAAATTATTGTCACCAAATTATTGCTTAATGGGGAGAAATTTGGGACAATAGCGGGTCCCCGGTGCGGGAAATCGACCTGAGAGAGGAGTGAAGAGGTGCGAACAATCATCAAGAACAAATTTTTTCTGGTCTCTATTTTATTGTTTACCTTGGGTGCCTGGGCTGTGCCGGCCGAGTTGACCTTTGACCGGTACCACACTCCCGACCAGCTCAATGCGGCGCTTCAGGGTTTTGCCCGATCCAATCCCGCCTCAGCCAAGCTCCATGATTTGGCCCGCAGCGCTGGCGGAAAAAATATCCTGCTGATCGAGCTCGGCCCTGAAGCTGACAAAACTTTGAAAACCGTGCCGGCTGCACTCGTCGTGGCCAACATGGAAGGCACAGTGCCCCTGGCCAGCGAGGCCGCCCTCTATCTCGTCAAGCTCCTTTCAGAGAAATCCGATCTCTACAAGGACCTGACCTGGTATGTCCTTCCCTGCGGGAATCCCGATGCCGCTGCTCTTTACTTCGCCAAGCCGCTCCGCTCAGACTCCCGAAACGCCACTCCCGTCAACGACGATATGGACGACCAGACCGACGAGGACGGCGTCGATGACCTGGACGGAAACGGAATCATCACCGCCATGCGCGTCAAAGATCCGGAGGGCGAGTGGATGCCCATCCCTGCCGAGCCCCGCCTGATGAAAAGGGCCGACTGGTCCAAGGGCGAAAAGGGCATCTACAAGCTCTACACCGAGGGACTCGACAACGATGCCGACGGTTCTTACAACGAGGACGGCCCGGGCGGCGTCAACATCGGCATCACTTTTCCCCATCTCTTCAAGTTCTTCTCACCCCCCAGCGGCCGCTGGTCGGGTGCCGAACCGAACACCTTCGCTCTCATCGAATTCGTCTCCGCCCACCGGGAGATCGGGATGACCTTTGTGTTCGGCAGCGCCAACTTTTGCCTGAATCCCCCACGGTCCGACCGCCGCAACGAGGCGGACCTGACCCGCCTTAAAATACCGGAACGCTTCGCCGGCTTTCTCGGCGCCGATCCAGATAAAACCTACACCATGGAAGAGGTCATCGAAATGGTCAAGCCAATCGTCCCGGCCGGCATGGAGGTCGACGAGTCGATGATCGCCTCCTTCCTCGGCCTGGGCGCCGTGACCAACCCCCTCCAGGACGACCTGAAATTCTACAAGGAGCTTTCCGACCAATATAAGGAATTCCTCAAGAAAAACAACATCGACATCGAGCGCCTGGACCCGGCCCCGGATAAAGATGGGTCATTCGAGCTGTGGGCCTACTATCAACTCGGTCTTCCCTCCTTTGCCATGGATTTCTGGACACCCCCCAAAGTAAAGGAGGAAAAAAAGGAAGGAGAAGAAGAGGAACTCACTCCCGATAAACTCGAAAAAATGACCGACGAGGAATTCGTCGCTCTCGGCGAAGAAAAGATCGGAGCATTCCTGAAGTCGGCCGGAGCCCCCGCCAACTTCAAACCCGCCATGGTCATAGAGGCCGTCAAAAGCGGAAAAATGTCGACCAAAAAGATGGCCGAGATGCTGCGCAAGATGCCCCAGCCCAAGAGCGACGAAGGGGCCGACCCCGCCGAGAAGGCGCTGCTGGCCTTCAGCGACAAAGAACTGGGCGGGAAAGGATTTGTGGACTGGAAGCCCTTCGACCATCCCACTCTGGGCGAAGTCGAGATCGGTGGCGCCGTCCCTTATGCCGACAACACCCCGCCCGCCAGAATGATCGAAACCCTCCTCCAAGGCCAAGTTCCCTGGGTCTTCGAGCTCACCCAGAAAATGGCCCGTATCCGGATCGGCCGGACCGAAGTTAAATCCAGGGGGAGCGGCGTCTATCAAGTCAAGGCCTGGATCGAAAACTCCGGCTACCTCCCTTATCCCACGGCAATGGGCAAACGAAACAAACGAAACCTTCCGGTCATTGTCACCCTTCAAGGGGACGGCTTCAAAGTAGTGGAGGGCAAAAAGAGGAGCACCATCGAATCTATAGCCGGCAACGGAGCCGAGTCCGTGACCTGGATCCTTTATGCCGAAAAGCCCCTTACACTGACCGTCAGGGCCGAGACCGAAATGGCCAGGTCGGATGAAGCATCCGTCGAGTTGGGAGGTTCCAGATGAGAAAGAGGAGAGAAATGGAAGTGGTGAAAAAAATGGCAGAGGTAAAAGTGATAGATAGGATGAGCAATGTGATGAAAAGAATGAGCGAATCGCCAAAGAGAATCCAGAAAAAAAGGATGGGCTTTCTTGCGGATTCGACAGAGCCGACAGGTTCAAGAGGTCCAAGAGGTCTGACAGGCTCGAAAGGCCTAAAAGGTTCGATAGGAGCAGGTCTGCTTCTGATGGTTTTTGTGTTTGCATCGATGATCCCGCTGCCGGCTACTCTAGACGCCGCCCAGGAGGCCAAGATCGCCAAAATCTCCGTCCCCCTGCGTTTCGACCATTATTACACGCTGGAGATGGTCTACGAAGCGCTTCAAGCCCTGCACAAATCCTATCCGGAATTGACCACCCTGGAGGTGGCCGGAAAGAGCGATGAGGGAAGGCTGATCTATGCCATGACCCTCAATAATCCTAAGACCGGAAAGGCCCTGGACAAACCGGCCGTCTATGTGGACGGAAACATCCACGGCAACGAAATACAGGGCGGAGAGATCGGCCTGTATCTCCTGGATTACCTCCTGGGCAACTACGGCAAGAACAAGGAGATCACCGAACTGGTGGACAAGAAGTGCTTCTATGTGGTCCCGGTGGTCAATCCTGACGGCCGCTACCACTTTTTTGCCGACGCCAACGACCCCAACTCCAACCGCTCCCTCCGCATCCCCACCGACGACGACAGGGATGGACTGGTAGACGAGGATTTTCCCGACGACCTGGACGGCGACGGCAACATCTGCACCATGCGCAAGCGCGATTCCTTCGGTCAGTTCAAAACCAACCCGGAGGACCCACGGCTGATGGTGAGGGTCAAGCCCGGTGAGAAAGGGGAGTGGACCCTCCTGGGTGATGAAGGAATCGACAACGACGGCGATGGCCGGGTCAATGAGGATGCCGAAGGCTATGTGGATCCCAACCGTAACTGGGGTTTCGACTGGGCTCCGCAATATGTCCAGGGGGGCGCTGGGGAATATCCCTTCTCGGGCGTGGGGATGAAAGCCTTGGCGGAGTGGCTCATCCAGCGGACCAATATATGTGTGGACTGGTCTTTCCACAATTCCGGCGGGATGAATTTGAGAGGCCCCAGCCGCAAAGGGTTGGGGGAGTATCCCCGGCAGGATATTGCCGTCTATGACTACCTCGGCAAACAGTCGGAGAGGATTCTTCCCGGCTACAGGTATCTGGTCAGCTGGAAAGACCTGTACACCACCTATGGCGACTCCTGTGAGTTCATGACCCAGATGATGGGTGCCTACGGTTATGTAGGAGAGGTTTTCATGTCGGAGTCCGAGACGTTCCGGGGGGTGAGCGAGCGCCAGCCCGGTGGGGCGGCCGGAGGGGACGAGGGAGGCATGATGTCCATGTTGATGGGCCGGATTACGGACCTGGAGCGCCTGAGGTTCAGCGACAACCTGACCATGGGCGAGCTCTACAAACCGTGGGCGGCCTTCAAGCATCCGACATACGGCGATATCGAGATCGGCGGCTGGGTCAAGATGAGCTCGCGGCTGTCTGCGCCCTTTATGCTCAAGGACCTGGTCCACCGCAACGCCATGGCCGTGATCTTCACCGCCAGAAACACCCCGGAGGTCAGCCTTGAAGTAACAGAGGTGAAAAAAGTCGGCAAGGGGCTCTTCAGGGTGAGGACCCGGTTGTCGAACAAAAACGCCATCCCGACCATGAGCTACCAGGCCCAGCGGGTCAAGCTCTACCCCCAAGACATGTTGACCGTCTCCGGTGCCAAGGCCAAGGTCGTGGCCGGTGGACGACTGACCGATCCCTACAGGGATGCCGTCGTCTACAAGGAACACCGGCCCGAACTCCAGTTTTTGGTCGTTCCTGGGTTCGGTAAGGTCGAACACGAGTTTCTGATCGAGGGAGAAGGGACCGTCACGATCCGCTACTCCTCCCGCCACGCCGGCACCCTCGCCCATACCCTCCAACTCAAATAATGGTGACAAAATAATGGTGACAGGTTACTTAATTACAAAGTTTATCGAAATACTAATTTAGTAACCTGTCACCAATTGAGAGGTAGCGATTGACATATAGGATGGATGTATTTATGATGCAGTTGAAATGGGGAGCCAGCAGGATAAAACGATCCGGTGTCCGAAATGCTTATCCATCCTTGCCGAGGAGTCCCGCTTCTGCAGCCACTGCGGATTTCCCCTCGAGGACGACCAGGGAACCCTGACCTTTACTCCCTCCCAAGAAGTCCTCAGGGATGCCAGGCTTCACTTTGCCCCGGGCGACAGCTTCGGCCCCCGCTACAAGATAATCGAGGAAATCGGACGCGGAGGCATGGGCCGGGTCTATAAAGCCCAGGACAACGAACTGGCCATTGCCGTCGCCCTCAAGATGATCCGCCCGGAATACTCCGCCAATCCCCGCTTCATCGAACAGTTCCGCCACGAAACTCTCCTGGCCCGCTCCGTCTCCCACCCCAACGTGATCAGGATCCACGACATCGGTGAAGTCAACGACATCAAGTTCATTTCCATGGATTACATCAAAGGCCATAGCCTCAAGGAGCTCATCCATACCTCCGGCAGCCTCACCATCGAGGGCACCCTCAACATCACCCGCCAAATCTGCGAGGGCCTCAAGATCGCCCACCAGCGCCGCATCGTCCATCAAGACCTCAACCCGCGCAACATCATGATCGACAACGATGGCCAGGTGTTCATCATGGATTTTGGAGTGGCCAAATCCATCGAAGCCCAGGTGGAGACCGAAAAAAAGGAGATCATCGGCACCCTTCCTTACATATCTCCGGAACAGGCCGTCGGAAACCCGGCCGACCAGAGATCCGACATCTATTCGCTTGGGATCATGATCTTCGAAATGCTCACCGGATGCCGTCCCTTCGAGTCGGACTCGGCCGAGGAATACGTTAGGAAACACACGACAGAAAAACCTCCCTGGCCCTCCAAATTCAATCCGCTGATACCTCCCTTCCTCGATCGCCTCATTCTCCGGTGCCTGGAGAAAGACCCCGACCATAGATACCAGGACGTGGAGGAGATCTTGAAAGACCTCGAAGAGCACAAGGAGGAATCGAGAATCTATCCTATCCCGCCTCCCGCCAAAAAAAGGCTAAAAGCGGCAGCCCTCATCCCCCTTCTCCTCGTTGCCGCCCTGCTGGTCTATCTCTTGGTACCCAAAATAAAGAGCCTGTTTGCACCCGCTCCCCCAATCGGAAAACTTTCCTTGGCCGTGCTCTATTTCGAGAATATCACCGGAGATGACTCCCTTGCCTTCTGGGGAAAAGCGCTCTCCAGCCTGATCGTACACGACTTGTCGCAATCCAAATTCGTCCGGGTCCTCACCGAGGACCGACTGCGTGAGATTCTTCAGAGCCTCGACCTCATCGAGGCTCGAACCTATGCTTTCAACGACCTGAAAAAAGTGGGTGAAAAAGGATCGGTCCGATACATTATCAGCGGCAACTTCACCCGGGCTGAAGATATCTTCCGGATCCATGCCAACCTCCACGACATCGCCACCGGCGCCGTCATCGCTTCAACCCGCGAAGAGGGACGTGGAGATTCCACATTTTATCGATTCGTGGACAACCTCACTCCCTGGGTCAAGTCAGAATTGAAGCTCAACCGCCAGGAGATCGCCTTGGATTTCGACAGCGATGTCGGCGACATCATCACTCGAAATCCGGAAGCCCTTATGCATTTTATCCTGGGAAGGCAATACTACAATGAAGGGAGATTCCTTCTTAGTAACGAGTCTTTTGAGGAGGCCGTAAAAATCGATCCGGAGTTCGCCCTGGCTTACCGATGTATGTCCGAGAATTACCACTACATAGGGGATTTTGACCAGTCCAAGCGGTTTGCCCAGAAAGCCGTGGACCTCGCGGAGAACGCCTCCCTTCGAGACCGCTATCTCATCAGGGGCTGGGCCTTCACCATCCTTGAGGACACTTACGACAAGGCTATCGCCAACTATAAAGAAATGCTCAGGTATTATCCGGATGATGAAGAAGGCAATACTTCAATCGGAGCCATCTACCGAAACATGGAGGAGTGGGACCTTGCGGAGGGGCACTTCCTGAAGATTGTCGACCTCAATCCAATCATTACCTGTGGCAATCTTTCCCTTTTGTATACAGCCAAGGGGGAATATGATAAAGCGGGAAAGCTGCTTACGGCCAATAAGGAAAATTATACCAATCCTTCTTTTTTTCACTGGGAAATGAGCCTTCTCTATCTCGCCCAGGGGAAAGTCGAGCTCGCTCTAGGGGCAATCCAGGAGGCGCTCTCCCTGGATCCGAATCTCGACCAGAATCTTGAACTGATGGGCAACGTCTATCAGTGCCGGGATGATTTTCAAAAAGCGGCGCTTGCCTACGATCAACTCCAGGAAGGGGAAACCTTGAATACGAAGATGAGAGGGATGTACTGGACAGCACATCTGTCCCTTGCCCAGGGACAATACAGGAAGGCCGCCTCCGAGTTCATGGAGGTCGTGCGCGTGGCAGAGGAGAATGAGCTGGAGGCCGATTTGCCGGATCTGCTCGAAAAACTGGCCTATCTGAAAATGCAGATGGGAGATTTCGATCAGGCGCTCGCTATACTGGATCGAGCACGGGTGGTCGCCTCGAAGATCAGGTTTGTCACCGATATCATGTTGGCCCATTGTTTTTCCGGGATCATCAATGTACGTCAAGGGAATTTCGTCGAGGCCAAGAACCGGGCCGCTGAGTTGAGGAAGGTCATCGAAGAGAGGAAAATTCCTAAGCATCAGAGGTATTACTATCATTTGATGGGCCTGATCGCCGCCGGAGAAGGGTTGCGGACAGAAGCCGCCGAGTATTTCGAAAAGGCGCTGGCCCTCCTTTCTCGTCAGTACGAAGTCTTCGACATGCACGCTTTTTTCCTCTATCCCTATGCTGTGATGAGCTTCGAGAGAGGGGAGCTGGAAGGGGCCCAGCAACGATTCGAGAGGATCGTCAATTTGACGACAGGGCGTCTCCAGTGGGGGGATTTGTACGCCTTGAGCCACTACTGGCTGGGAAAGATTTACCAGCAGAAAGGATGGGAGGGGAAGGCCCTCGAAAGCTATGAAAATTTTTTATCTCTCTGGGAAAAGGCCGATGAGGGATGTGTGGAGGTCGAAGATGCCAGGAAGGAGTTGCCGAAACTGAAGGGCAAATCGTAGAGGCGTCGGATGGAGGTTCATGGCTTCATGTTTCGGTTTTCGGTTCTTGGGTTAGGCTTGGCGGTTTAGGTCTCTGAGCTTAGGATTCAGGAAGAAGTCACGAAGGTTGAGGTTGGGTTTCGTGTTTTTTTGTCTATTTTCTTTTTTTTAGCAAAACCTTTGCAGAATCCCCCGTGGCTTGCCGCAAGGAGCTTCACTCTTCGGTTTTCGCTCATAAATTTTTGGTATGAAAACTTAAGTTTCAGGATGCGGATTTGGGGGCTACTTCATATCAGCCTTCAGCCTTCAGGTTTAGATTTTAAGGATCAAGGGGTCAGGGTTTAGTTTTTTTTGACTTCATCGAGAAACAGCATTTTCTCTTCAATAAAGAGGCGTTTCATCCGGCAGGCCCAGGAAGGGATGCGGTTTATGGCCGATCCTAGGAAAAGATTGTCGGCGGGGCAAACCTCGCATTCATGCATATCCTCGCATTGGTTGCATGGGTTGGTCGGGGTCGAAAATTTGTCGACTCGTAGGTTGGAGTAATTGGAGAGAATGGCCGGATATATGTTTTGGTGGGCGGCCATGAAGGCCTCCAGGCGGCCGAAACAGAATCGATGGTAGGCGGGGTCGGCTTTTTTTGCCTTGAAATAGTCGAAAAACAGGCTGCATCCCCAAATATTTTCGTCCGGGGTGAGGCACAGCCTGTCCTTCCCGGCGGTGCAGGTGAAAGGGGCGGCGGCCAATCTAGGTCTGAATCTGGGTCTGAAATTGACGAGAGGGATATGCCCTGTTTGGCGAAAGAGGACCGATAAAGAGTCGCGCAGCCGCCCCAGTTCTGTTTTGAAGCTCGATAGAGAGGATTCGTCCCATGGAGAAAGCCTGGAGAATCCGATACCGATGTTCTTGACGCCCTTGCTGCAGATGAGAAGAACCGACTCGGTAAGATATCTCAGCGTTTCCGGAGTGAACACGCTGTTCGTTTCCAAATCGATATTTGGGGAATCGCAGAGATTCTTCAGGGAGGAGATGATTTGGGAAAAGCTGCCTTTTTGTTTGGTGATATCCTGGGCAAGTCCATCGAAGCTCAGGAGCACCGAGAAATGATGGCGGTCAAGAAAACGGACCTTATCTTCGTCGAGGAGGCTTCCGTTGGTGCTGATGGAGTACCGGAAGTGTTTGCCGTGCCCGGGGGAGAGCCGATGGAGGCGCGCCACCGTGTATTCGATTCTATCCCAAGCCAAGAGGGGTTCGCCGCCGTAAAAGTTGATGGTGCAGTCAGGGGCAAAATAGGGCAGAAGGAATTCGAGAGCTTTGTCGATGGTGGAAATCTCAAGGAAGGTGTTTCTCTTTTGCTGGTAGCAATAGCTGCACCTGAAGTTGCATTCCTCGGTCATGAAAAGGGTGAAGAATGGGAGACTTTCGAGTTTTAGCATGGTCGGTGAAGGGGGTAGAGAAGAGCTCTTCTTTGCGGAGCCAGTGTAGGAAGAGAGAAAAAGATCAGCAGAAGAGGTTCGATGCGGCTAGAGGTTGGGATAGCGTTTCTTGCCGCCCAAACATCCACCGAGTGTAGCAAAAAGTTCTTGTGATTTTTGGGATATGCTATCCTGGGCTTCGGCCATGATTTCGACAATTTCATCCATTAATTCGTTTGCCTTTTGATGGATCTCATCGAGATTTTTAGGTTTGTTTTCTTCGTTCATGATTCCCCTCCATGGCGATTACCTCTGTAATATATCTTCCCCTGGCCCTCAAGTCAACCTCTATTTTATTGGTGACGACTTATTTGGTGACAGGTTACTAAATTATTATTTCGATATGATTTCTAATTTAGTAACCTGTCACCGTTTTTAAAGCCACGGAATTAGGCTATGTTGATTTTTGACGGAATTAGGCAGATAATACAAAAGATGTAATTTGAGTTAAAAATGGAGGTATTCACGATGGATCTAAGAAAAAGTCTCAGGGTTTTAGGATTGGTTTTCGTCATGGTCTGTGTAGCGGTGCCCCTCGCTTTGCAGGCCGACGTATACATCAAACAGAAAAATCACACCGACGGCTTCTCCATGATGGGACAGAGTCAGCCTCCCCAGGACATGGAATTCGAGATCTGGATGTCCCCGGACAAAGCCAGGATGAACCAAGGTGAGGATGTCACCATTATCGTCAGAACGGATAAGGGTGTGATGTACATGATCAACCATAAGGAAATGAAGTATACCGAAATGCCGGTCAGCGGAGCAGGGGATATCCTTTCGGCTGGCCTTGCCAGCGCTGACATGTCGGACGAAGAAAAGGCCCAGGCGCAGAAAATGATGAAGGGATTTTCCCAGATGATGAAACCAAAAGTCAGTGTAACCGAAACAGGGGAGACCCAAAAGATCAAGAACTGGAACTGCAAAAAATACATCATGACCATGGAGATGATGGGGACAAAGACCACTCAAGAACTTTGGGCTACACAAGATATAAAGATCGATTTCGAGCTTTACCGCGCCCTCGCCATGTCGATGATGTCCCAGATGCCGGGCCTCGAAGACATGATGAAGGAAATGGAAAAAATAAAGGGCATTACCGTCCTGTCCACAGGGACCACATCCATGATGGGAACGGACGTGAAGTCCACACAGGAACTTCTGGAGGTATCTGAAAAATCAGCGCCGGCCGGAGCTTATGAAGTTCCCTCCGGCTATGCAAAGGAAAAATGATATTAATTTTGGTGACAGGTAACTTAATTATTTTTCCGATAGATTTCGTAATTTAGTAACCTGTCACCAGTTGGATGGCTCACCAAACAGAGAACACTATATAGGTTAGCTCAGGTACAGATTTTTCAGGATGAGGGCGTCGCGCTCCTGGATGGGGCTCTCACAGATCACTGTCCCTTTCACCCCTGCATCCTTCAGAGCCTGCACCCACTCATCGTAGCGAAAATCCGAATCGTCCAGATTCAGGTGCTTCATCTCTCCTTTAGCGTTATACTCTACGCCCGACACATGGACGTGCACCTTCTTCAGGGCCACTTCCCCCAGTTTCTTCCCGATTTTTCTCAAAATCCGGTCGAACGCCCGGTAGCTGTTGGCCTTCCTTCCTCCCTCCCGAGCATGTATGTGCGAAAAATCCACACACGGCAGCAGCCCGTCCACTTCCCTGCACAGCCTCAATATCTCATCTAGCGACCCGAACTGACTCTTCTTCCCCATGGTCTCAGGCCTCATCACCACGCCGCTCCTTTCCGCCCTTAGGATCGACACCACCTCGCTGATTCCCCTCTTTATGTTCTGGAACGTCCTTTCTTCTCTATCCTTATCCCTATCCATCACATCCTTCGAATAATAACCGCAGTGGAACACCACACTCTCTGCCCCGCATTTCTCGGCCATCCTTGCCGAGGCCAATAACCGTTCCATACTGGCCAGCCTTTTCCCCTCCTCAGCCGCGTTTAAATTCACATAATACGGGGCATGGACGCTCAACTTCACTCCCTTTTCTATGGCGGCCTTACCCACCATCTCTGCCGTGTCTCCTCCCATCTTCACCCCTTTGACGAATTCCACCTCCAGACAATCCAATCCAAGCTCCGCAACCCTATGGATGCCCTCAATTGTGGATGTTCCCCCCGTCGACTTGGGAACTCCTGCAGTTCCGAACAGAAGCAACCCCCTGGATTTGGCTAGGAAAAGACCTCCCAGCGATCCAGACTTACCGTTCCCTCCCTTCTCAGAAGCACACATCTTCGGCCTTTCCATCTGAGTTCAAAAAATCGCTGACTATGCGCATCGCACAAAAGTCACCGCACATGGAACAGGCCTTCGACTTGGTCCTCCTTTCCTTTCTTACCCCTTCGAATTTATGCGGGTCGAGCACCAACTTTCGCTGCTCTTCCCAATCCAGCTTTTTTCTCGCCGTTGATAGCTTTAGATCCCTCTCTTTTGCGCCCTTCACGCCCTTCACGATATCGCCCGCGTGGGCCGCGATCTTGCTTGCGATCAATCCTTCCCTCACATCCTCAGGTCCGGGCAGCCCTAAATGCTCGCTCGGCGTCACGTAACAGAGAAAATCCGCCCCTGCTGCCGCCGCGATCGCCCCCCCGATAGCCGACACGATGTGGTCATATCCGGGGGCGATATCCGTCACAAGCGGCCCCAGTACATAAAAAGGCGCTCCCTGACACAGACTTTTCTGGATCTTGATATTCATCTCCACCTGGTCGAGCGGGATATGTCCCGGCCCCTCTACCATGACCTGCACGCCGGCCTCCCAGGCCCGCTTCACCAGTTCTCCCAGCGTGACCAGCTCCTCGATCTGCGGCCGGTCCGTTGCATCCGCGATGGCCCCAGGCCTCAGCCCGTCTCCCAAGCTCAGCGTCACATCGTACTTGTGCACGATCTCCAGCAATCTATCGAAATTCGCATACAAAGGATTTTCTTTCCCATGGTGTAGTATCCAGGCCAGATGAAATGCCCCTCCCCGTGAGACTACCTCTGCCACCCTTCCTTGATTCCTCAGCCTCTCGATGGCCTTAGATGTGAGCCCGGCATGGACCGTCATAAAATCGACGCCTTCCTTGGCCTGCCCTTCGATGACGGCGAACAGGTCGTCCTCTGTCATCTCCACGATCGAGCCCCTCTCCTCGATGGCCCGGATTGCCGCCTCATATACCGGGACTGTTCCCAGGGGGATGCGTGCCCGCTCTAGGATCGACTGCCTGATCTCCTTGATATCCCCGCCGGTGCTCAAGTCCATAACAGTGTCGGTTTCGTACTTGAGCGACACCTCAACCTTCTTGAGTTCATCTTCTACAGCAGGGAAATCCGACGACGTCCCGATGTTGACATTCACCTTGGTCCGCAGGCCCTGTCCGATTCCGATGGCATGGATAGGGGAATGGTTGGGATTGACGGGGATCACCACCTTCCCCTCTGCCACTAGCCCCATTAAAGACTCTGGAGATACACTTTCCTCCTCAGCGACGGCCTTTGCGGCCTCTGTCAGTTTTCCTTTTCGCGCCTCTTCGATCTGTGTCATAATCCATTCCTCATCGGAAGCACATAGTTTACTCTTATTCCCCTCGGATTACAATTATTAGGTGACAGGTTACTTAATTATTTTTCCTATAGAATCGCTAATTTTAATTATAGGAAAATTTTGGGGATACATAACTCAATTATTTTTCCGATAGATTTTCTAATTTAGTTACCTGTCACCAGTTTTAGATCAGGTTACAGATGCAATCCCAGCGTGAACCCAACGCTGCTGTTGCCCGGGCTCAGACTCTGGGCTGGGATACCGGCCCCAGGAAATTCAGGAAAGCCCACCTTTGATACGTACACATAATCGGCTACCAATCCTATAGAAAACCCTCTCTGGATATAAAACTTCAATTCCGAGAACACGACTCCGCTGGCGAGCTTTTTCGAAAGATGATAATTGCCGGCCCCTTCAGTCTCTCCCTCCAACCACCATCCCCAAGCTGACGAGGAGACGAAATGGAAATCGACATCTGCTACCCCAACGCCGATTCCCACACTCCAATCGAGCCTCTTGAATGTGCGAGTCCGAAAAGGATAAAAAGCGGCAACGGCATAATATCCTTTGGTATCGATCGATTGTGTGGGCCGTGGGACAGAAGATGAATAATCATAAGAATAGCCCTGAAGTAATGGTTCTCCCATAAAATATGCGGCCAATCCAGCTTCCGTCTTCGATGTCAACGAATAGGTCAACTGCACTTTGCGGAGCATATTGAAATTACTGGGTTCCCAGTATCGGTTCTTGGAATCATAAGCGTATCTGTCCACTCTATACCCGCTTTTTTCCAACAATGACTTATACCGGTCGGAAACCCGAGGGAAATTTAGCCCCCCCTGAAGGGTCAGATGGATTTTTTTATTGATATACCCATGTTCGCCTATCACAAATTTCTGTAAGCACCTCCACTGTTCCGACTGTTTTTCCCCATCTCCCTCAAAATCGAAAACTCTCTCTCCGCTTTCCAGAGTCAAACCAAACAGCATTCCAAGCCCCCCACCGACTGCGGCAAAGACAGGGTTCCAAAAATACATGAAGTCATCTCCATGCTGCTTCTCCAAGTAAAAAGGGAGGCGACTGCTGGCTCCAAAGAAAAGGATATGTCCGGCGTAAAGGCCGGCGGCCATTCCGCTTAACCCATAGGAACTCCCGCCTCTTTTCTTTTCGATAGCCACTTTTTCCAACCTATCATAGGGTATAATTTCATCCTTACCCTCCAACCGGACAACCAGCCCTCTGTCCGTCACTCCGGCCAACAGCCCATAATGAGACTCTCCTCCCCGGCAAAGGACTTGGATCCTGTTGAATAAAATGTCTATCGTGGCTGGATATTTTGTCTCCTCTCCGCCCGATGGCGTATCGGCTGTTTGTCCGCTCACCCCTCCTCCGGCACCCAACAGCAATAGAAAGGCCATCAAAAGTCCGACGATCATTTTTTTCATTTTCGTCCCCCTTTATTGCTTTTTTCCATATTTATTTTTTTCCTGTCTGTCTGTCTGTCTGTTTTACCTCTCTCTCAATTTGACCTCACTGGAGAGAAAAGTTGTCAAGAATTGGTAAAAATTTTGTAAAAATTTTGTTAAACGAAGAGATCCCTATTGCCTAGCTAAGCAAGGAAGACAGCTCCTTCATCGAAGTCGCCCGGTTCTTGCCTTCTCTTTTTGCCACTTGGCATATTCCTGGAGCGCATATCGGACGGGGTATCCGGGCTCGTTGAAAATCTTGTTGATGATATCCGCCCGCGGGGCACCCCTGGATTCCAGGTGAATCTCGTAATACCCGCTCGCTTTCAGGATGTAGGAGCGCTCCATCCCTGGCTTCTGCGGAACGGCCATGAAGTCGACCCGCGCCCTGTCGCCGATCTCCGGCATCACCAGATAGCTGGCGTCATTGCGCGACAGAATATCACGAACGTCCTGGCCCTTGTGGTCGACGGCCTGCAGGGGCGCCAACTCCACGGTATCCACCGGCAAATTTTGTGTGTAATCGACCGCAAGATAATTGATCTGCCAGAAGGCCACAGGCGGGGTGAGCTTGATTCTCAGGGTATCGCCGGGCACATCCCTCAGATCGATGACGTAGACCCTGTCCTCCGATACGAGGGGCCCTCCCCCGACGATCATCCCCTTGGGTTTCCAGCCATCCCCGGTCTCCACCCGGATCTGAAGACGGTAGAGCTCCTCCCTGTCGTTCCATCTCTTCATCCTATGATCGCCTAGGCCGCTGGCTTTCATATGTTCATAGAATCCGTCTATCCCATTCCCGTACAGCTCCAAAAACCTTTTGACCATCTGGGAGCCCCAGAGGGTGTTGCAGCCGTTGAACAGGAGCTTGGCCTCTGTCGCCCCTTCGGGCTTGGGGAACTCGAATACAATTTCTTCCTTTAGGTGTTCCCCGTTCGTATCGGCGGACGGCATCTCGTCTGTTCTCGTTTTCCAGTATATCCAGTCATTCTCCACCACGAAGAACAGCAAGCTTCGGCTCCTGCCGTCGTAAGCCTTATCCGGAGCGACTGGCCTGGAAATGGTGTGCAGCCGGCCTATGTCGTCGGGCGCCACCCTTGTCCCCTTGGGATGGTCCACGACCAGGAGCTTGATTTCGTCTGTGTACTGGGTCTCGTCCACCTCATTGGAGACGATGAATTTGTATAGGCCGCTGTCTTCCTTCAAATATTCCAGGTTGCACCATTCTGTCCTCTTCATCCCTTCACAGATGGACCCTCCGTAGGGCTCGGCATCGAAAACATATCGTTCCCCATCGAAAGAGTAGACGAATGGACAGCACTCCTTGGTGAGAGCGATGACCAATGCCACCCCGAGGCCTACGAGGGTCAGGCCTCCCACTGTCGTGAGGAATGTTTTGACCGGATCGAATTTTCTCACCCACACCAGCTCGACCTCGGATAAAGGAATTCCAGGCATCTGGATAGGAAGAATAGCCAGAAATTTTGCCCTGTCTCCTTCTTCTCTATAGCTGCCCATTACAACCTTGTAAGTAGTTCCATCGCTCGTAATCACTTCGTAAACCCTTCTGTTCAAATCTAGTTTTTTCTTTTCTATTTCTGATCTGTCTAATTCCATATCGACCCTTTTTTCAATAGAACCGCCCGGGTGCACGATTTTGTCCTTCACGATCCTTCCTGGAGAACTTTTCGGGAAATCTATGCGTTCTCCAGAGGATCTGAGCACGCCCATGACCTCCACTCTATCTCCTTTGGTGGTTTTTTCGACAGCCTCCCGTACGGTGATTTTTTTGGCGCTATAGCAGGACAGGGTGAACGAGACAAAGACAATAAGAGTAATGACAGAAATCGTTTTTTTGTTCATGCTGACCTCCCCTTCGGCTATAGAGTAATGAGTTGCCCGGAAAAAGTCAATATGTATTGTCCCCTCTTGCCGATTAACAAGAATGGTGACAAACAAGAATGGTGACAGGTTACTAAATTATTAATCCGATAAAATCACTAATTAAGTAACCTGTCACCTTTTTTAGTCACCTTTTTATTTCTTATAGGTGAAGGTGACGGAAGCAGTGGCGGGAGTCATCCCTGAGATATCATCCTGGTAGTTCTTTATGGCGATTTTGCTGGTGAAGTTGTCGTTACTGCCGGAATAAATGACCTTTAGCTTGATTTGAGAAAGGCTGCCGCTACTTCCTGCAGCAACGGCGGTCCCTGATCCCACAAATCCTCCGGCGATCAATTTCCCTGGATCGGTCACGTTGCCATCCACGGTTGCCCAGCCTCCGGTCAAGCTTCCTTTTGCGGCGTTCAAGTACTTAAAAACGTCCGAATCGAATGTCATTTCCAACCCAAACGCCTTGATTTCTTGCTGGTTCTTAGTGATCGAAATCGTAACGGTGACCTCTGTCCCGGATCCTCCCGTTGAAGGGCTGCAAGACATGGATATATTATTATCGTTGTCGTCTATATCAGGCATTTCAGGGGCTGTCGACTGACTTTTACAGCTCATGGAGGCCAAAAGCGAAACCACAGCGACAAAAATTATAATGGTCAGGCGATGCATCCCATAAGCCATGTTCTTTTTCATCTTTTTTCGCTTCTCTATTATAAGGTATTCAAAAAATACGGACAAGAGAACGCACATCTTTAGTCGCCCAAAGGATGAGACTCTTGAAGAATTTCCTGAGGCTTGCTGCGACTTCTTCGATTTATTTGGTGACAGGTTACTAAATTAGCGATCCTATAAGAAAAATAATTTAGTAACCTGTCACCAAAATTATCACCAAAATTGTGTCACCAAAATTGCAAAATTTTAGGTGCCGGTCCGACTAATTTATTGATTATCTAGAGGAGGCGGCTGCTATGAAGGATCTCACTCCAAAAAAAATATTTTTAGCTTTTTTTCTTCTTCTCGGGTTATTAATTTTTCCTTTCCACCACCATTCACAAATTTTTGCCAGCTCTCCTGCTCATCCCTCATCTCCCATCATGCTCCAAACCGACTGCGGAGATATCTCCGTCGAGCTAACCCCTTCCACGGCCACCTACGACGAAGACATAGACGTCTCCATCAACATCGCCGATAACCAATGCCAGATGAGCGCTTTCGGTTTCGACCTCTTCTACGATACAACGATGTTTTCCTATCAGGGAATAGAGGTACTGAACTGCCTGACTGCCGACTGGGGCACAGTGGATGCGGACGAAGTCTCCCCCGGACAGGTCCGGATCGGAGGATTCGCCGGCAGCGGCACCTTAATCGAGCCTTCCGATGACGGCTCTGTCGTCATTGTCAAGCTCAAAGTGGCCTGCCAGTGTCCCGCCTGTTCGGATGGCCAGCAGAGCACCATAACCATAGATGCCTACACCGACGAATTGAGCGCCTATGACCCCGAGCCTGCCACCGCCACTTTTACCCTCATCTGCTGCTGCGGCGACATCTCTCTCCCCACCGCGAAATCCGGAACCTGGGGGGATATCGTATATTTCCCCGTCAATATCGTCGACAACGATAACCAGGTTTGCGATTTTGCCTTCGATTTCGTCTTCGATCCGTCGGCACTGGAATTAAAGCAAGTCCTTCGCACCGTTGCCACCCAAAACTGGTCCACATTGAACTTCAACCAAACATCCCCGGGCAGAATCCACATCGACGGAGCCTCAGGATCAGGAACATGCATCTCTCCCCAAAGCGATGTGAATTTGGTCAGAGTCAAGATGATGGTGAAGTGCGCGGGATATGCATCCGACACACCCATCCCCATCAGCATAGAATCCTACCAGTACGGAATTTCTTGCATGTGTCCCCGCTCATTCGAGGCGGATTTCCTCTACAGGGCTTGCCCCCGCTTAGGCGATGTCAGCGGAGACGGAACCGTTACCCCGGGAGACGCCCAGAAGGCTTTCGATATCTACCTGGGCCGGCTCACTCCCACGGCCAACCAATTGACCATTTCGGATGCCAACTGCTCCTGTCCCTGCAACTCTCTGGAGCACTCTGCCCAGAATAACTGCACCACCCCAGGAGATGCCCAGTGGATTTTCGAGCACTACCTGGGAAGAAGGACCCTCCCACTCTGCTGTGCAAATTATCAATGCCAAACAACCGCTGTCCAACTGCGCCGTGAACCCGGCTTTTCTTTCATAGAGAACCGGGAGGTATTCGCCCTTCCGGCCATAGCCTATTCCGGAGAAAAAGTGATGATCCCGGTAATGGTCGACAATCCGGACCAGATCCGCTTTTTCACCCTTGAGATGTTCTATCCCCAGGATCTACTGGAATTTGAAGGCCTCCTCCCATCTCCCTTGACCAAAGGATTTGACTTTGTGAACGGCGCGGAGAACTATCCCGGTGTGATAAGCATCGAAGGGCAGGGACAGAGAGGGATAACCTGTAACGATCCCGGCTCATTGTGTGTGGCTGTGTTTCGAGCCCGCAAAGAGGCAAGCGGAAACGCGCCCATCGTGCTCAACAGCTTGAGCGGAGAAATCCGCAGCTCCGACGCAGACGCCCGCGTGTTCGTACGGCCCAAGCCCGCCCAAGACCAAGGCATCAGCGTTTCTCTCGGCAGGGGAACCGAACAAGGCGACACCCTGGTCGTCCCCGTGCATGTGACCGATGCCATCGGCCTCAAGGCCTTTGGATTGGAAATAAGCTATACCCCGGACAAAATGACGTTCGTTGGCGTCCAACGAACGAATTTAACCGAGAATTTTGTCGCCGTCGACGGGAATGATGTCGGCGAAGGCCTGCTCCGCATCGGCGGGTACGCCATGAACGGGATCCAGGATTTCGACAACGGAGCTTTGGTGGATTTGATCTTCCAGGTGAATGAACCCGGCGGCGAGATCGAAATCACCGACACCTGCGACGATTTGAAAAAATCGGATTCCTCCCTTGACCTGCGCTTTCGGCCAAAACGGTGATTCTCGGTCAATCCTGCACGGCGACGAAGACAAAAGCATGGGTTCGCGATGGCTTATTTATTCCCGAGTGCTGCAAGAGACATTTCTAAAACCATGACGGACTAGACGGACTAAATTAATGGAATATATTAAAAGCTCACAACATAATCTTGTATTGGCCAATTACACAGGAGGCGATCCATGGAGGAAATCAGATTATCCTTCGAAAGCTGTACTAAAAGTTGTATCTTTACAAGAAATCCTCTACAATAATGTTTTTTCTCGTTCTTTGTTCAACATTTTTCGTTCTTCTTGTGTGGCCAGCCTGAGACGGCCGATGATCTTTCGTCGATAAAAATTTTTGATAGAAATGTTGGCTATAAATACAAAATGTCCGATAAAGATAAAAATAAAAATAGCCGATAAAAATAAATTCGAAATGAAGAAAAGATAACCATTGCGATGGAAAACGAAAAAAATATCCAAAGAAAGGCAAAAAAGCGGTGACTATGAAAAAAACATTCGGAAATGATCCCTTTATGGCCGTCTTCTTTGCCCTCCTCCTGATCCTTTTCCTTCCCCTAACGAACTGCAAAAGCCACTCGACAGCCCCGGATGTCAATGACCTGACAAGGCCGGTCATTTGGGTCGATGATTTCAACGTCACGTTTGCGGCCTATGAGACAGGACCGAATCCTGCTTCCAAGGTCATCAAAATCAAAAATTCAGGGCAGCAGACTCTGGACTACACCCTAAGTTCCGAGGCGGATTGGGTCGAATTTTCACCCGAAGGAGGTTCTTCATCCGGGCAGATCGTCGAGCACACCATTTCTATAAACAAAAGCGGCTTGAAAGCCCAGAAGGAAGACTACACGGCCAATATCACCATAACTTCTTCTCAGGCCTACAATAATCCGCAGAATGTCGAAGTGAGCCTCAATCTGGCCGAACAACCCCCGCCCGAGATATGGATCAGCTCTCAGCAGCTCACATTCAATGCGCGGGAGGGCCGCTCGGATCCTGCATCCCAGTCGATAGAGATAAAAAATACCGGCGAGGGAACTCTGAACTACAAGATCATCACACATGCCGCCTGGTTGAGCGTCGATCCGACAAGCGGAACCGTGAAAAAAGGGGAGAGATCGCATACCGTCTCGGCAGATATCGCAGGATTGAAAAAAGGAACCTACAACGGGACGATCACCATCAAGGACCCCGATGCCACTAACAGCCCCCAGCAGATCGATGTGACCCTGGAAATTTCCGAAAGATCCACACCTAAGCCTACGCCTACTCCTCTGACGAATAATGAAGTGGGCATCTTCATAAATCCGTCCTCAGGAGCAACAGGGACGACAGTGACGGTCACCGTTTCCATAAAGGGAAACACCTCTCCGATTGCCAGCGCCTTCGGTTTGAATCTGAAATATGATGCCTCCATCTTACAATACCTGAACACGAGCAAAGGCTCCCTCACTAGCAGTTGGGCGGCCGTGGATGGAGGAGCAAGCGCCGGTACCGTAACCGTGGGTGGGTTCAGAGGCTCGGGCAGCGTCATAGCGACAGGCAGCCAGGGGAGCATCGCTGTCGTGAGGTTTAGAGTCATCTACAACGGCGCGACCGACCGAACCACACAGATCAACCTGAGCAACCTTATCGACGATCTCTCAGGAATGATCGCAAAGCCCGCTGTCGTCAATTTTACTTATAAACATTGATTTTTTTTTGCTGATTTCTTTGTGGCGATCGGGCAATAAATCGTTCTTTTCATTCCCTGGCTTCCTTTATCATTTACCTATCCTTTTAAAAACAGGTTTTGTCCCAATGTGACGAGAAATAAAATGTACCTTAGAGTTATACGTCATTTCCGTCACCTTGAGACTACTTCTAAAAATATATGACAGTTTAGATTAGTTGCCAGGGTATCATACACATTAGCAGTGCCAACAGCAATGCCAACAGCGAGGCAAACAGAAATGACAACAATAAGGCCAATAGCGATGCGAACAGCGAAGCAAACAGAAATAACAACAGAAATTGACAACGAAGCAGTCAACGTTTATAGTGTTTCCAAAATCTTTCGATTGGATTGAACGATGAAAATACCGTTTTTAGACTTGAAAGCCCAGTACCAGAGCATCAAAGAAGAAGTCGATACCAAGGTCCTAGACCTTTTCGCTTCCCAGAGCTTTATCCTGGGCTCCGAAGTCGCCGAACTGGAAAAAGATCTCGCCGCCTACAGCGGAACCGACTTCGCTGTCGGCGTCTCATCCGGCTCGGATGCCCTGATCGTATCCTTGATGGCTCTCGGCGTCACCAACGGCGACGCTGTCCTGACCACCCCTTTCACCTTCTTTGCCACCGTAGGCGCCATCTCCAGGCTCGGCGCCAGGGTGGTTTTTTGCGACATCGAAAGGTCAACCTGCAACATGTCTCCGGAGAGCCTCGAGAAAGTGCTCAAAAAAGAGATAGAAAGTCAAAAAGAAGGCCCCCAAGAGGGCCGGATCAAAACCATCATTCCCATCCATCTCTACGGCCAGTGTGCGGATATGGACCCCATAATGGAACTGGCTCATAAATATCGTATCCCCGTCGTGGAGGACGCCGCTCAATCCATCGGCTCCGAATATCCTTCTTCCTCCGGAGTGAAAAGGGCCTGCTCGATAGGGGATATTGGCATTTTGTCTTTCTTCCCCTCTAAAAACCTGGGAGGCTACGGCGACGGCGGAATGGTCCTGACAAACAACCAAGATCTAGCCGAAAAGCTGAGGATTCTCCGGGTGCACGGTGCTAAAAACAAATATTTTCACGATTTTATAGGGGGGAATTTCCGTCTGGATGCCCTTCAGGCCACCATCCTCCGCGTTAAATTCAAATATTTGGATAAATGGCTGAAGAAAAGAATGGCTAACGCCGCTTTGTACGACAAGCTTTTCCAAGAGTCAGGCTTGCTCGAGTCCGGCAAAAACGCCATCCGACTCCCCGAACCAATCTACAATACGAGCGGCATCCAAAACTATCACACCTACAACCAGTACGTCATCAGGGCCGCTTCCAGAGACGAACTGCAGAGCTTTTTGAAAGAGAGAGGAATTGCTACGGCCATCTACTATCCCTTGTCCCTTCATCTCCAGACATGTTTCGCTTATCTTGGTTACCGAAAGGGAGACTTCCCGGAATCTGAAAAAGCATCCGAAGAAGTATTGGCCCTGCCTGTTTACCCCGAATTGAGTGAAGAGCAACAGGAGTACATCGTAGCCACCATCAAAGAATTTTATGAGACCTAAAAGTGTTCCCTGATGCACTTTGTCAGCGCTGACGGAATACGATGGTGACGGGCTTCCAGACCTTGACCTTCACCCCATCTTTAACCGCCGGCTCATATTTCCACTGCTTCACGGCCTTCACGGTCGCTTCGTTGAATCCGCCGGCCTGCCCCTGAAGGACCACCGCTTCTACGACATCCCCCTCCTCGGAAATCAGCAGATTGACCGTCACCTGGCCCTCGATTCGCATGGCCTTCGCCGAGGCGGGATACTCGGGATCCACCTTTGTTTTCAGTACTGGCGCCGTATCCACCTGGTCGAGCGGAACGATATCGCCTGTTTTTAATTCTCCACTGGGTTCGATGGATTCACTCCCCATCTGGGAGGACATATTCTGAGCCTGTTCCGGCACAGACCCTTGCTCCCCTCCACCGGCAGCTCCTTCTCCCCGGCTTCTCATCCTCTCGATCTCAGCCCGCGTCGCCTCGTTTTGGGCGATCCCCATAAAAATGCTCCGGTCCTGCTCATCCAGGTCAAGATAGCGGATTCTCTCTTCGTCGAAACGGTCGGCCCATTGAGCGAACATCTTCGAAGATGCTTCTCTTTCCCCCTGCAGATGAAGGGTCAAGATCCGGTAGGCCACGGCTTCCACAAGCACATAATCATCCACTGAAACTTTCGCCCGAAGCTCGAAAACCTTACTAAAGTTCTTATTCGCTTCCTTGAGATTTCTCTGTTTGTATTGGATTCTCCCCAGCAGATAATAGCCTTTGGCCTCATCGGGATTCCTCTTGAGGAGGTTCTCGAGAGTCTTTTTCGTCGCATCTGTATTGCCGTTATTCTGGTAAAATTCGTATAGTTCATAATAGAGGTTGACGTTGCGGGGGTTGGACTTGATCTGCCGCTCGAGATTTTCGGCGAAATCCCGGGCCTCTGTACCTGACTCCTCTCTCTGCTGAAGATTTAGAACCGGAACAGCCGGCTCTTCTTTTTGTCCTGCTTCGGCCTCGACAATCCGGAGCTCCACCATAATTTTGTTGAGATAGGACCAGATCGGCTCGCTGGCGATGAGAGGCTTCAATGCGTCCATCCCCATGAGGTTTTCCGCATCCCGCAGGTACCCTTCTGCCTTTCTGGTGTTTTTGAGGCTGTAGTAGCTCAGCCCTAAATACGCGTAGGCTTTGGCCCGCAGCTCCTTTTCTCCGGCCAGTCCGAAAAGGGCAATTTCCAGGTCTTTGATCGCCGTTTCCACATCCCCGGCCAAAAAAGCCCTTTCTCCGCTCTCCAGGCGCTCCAGATAAAAAGGGTCGATGTTTTGGCCTGCTCCACCTTCTTGATATGCCAGACCGCTCCCCCCCAGAAGACAGATAGCCACTAGAGCGGCAAAAAACTTATTCGAAGCTTTCATCGAAATTCGTCTACCTTCTCTAATCTCTTCGAGCTGCTGACCTTCCTTGACCTTTTTATCCGAAGTTTCCTTTTAAACCCTATTTCATTCACACGGGGTTATATTACCTTAACAAAAAACCAATATTTCCACAAGATAATTTTATTCATTTCCCCTCAATTCGCTTGAAAAATGAATTACTTTTGTGATAAATAAATAACCTTTGGGGAGAATTTAGGATTCTCCGAATCAGCTGCCGAAAAAGGCTTGGGAACAGGTAATTGGAGGGTACACCATACCCCTCTCCTGAGCACAGATCGGAAGATGATCTAAAGATGATCTAAACATGAAAAAGGCAAAGATACTGATCGTCGAGGACGACATCCTGATAGCCAAGGATGTCGAAAAAATCCTGCTCGACCAGAACTATTCCGTGGCCACCCTCATCACCACCGGAAAACGCGCCGTATCCAAAATCGTCCAGCAAGAGCCCGACCTGATCCTGATGGATATCATGTTTCACGGGGAAGTAAGAGGAATCGACATCGCCCGTAAAGTCCGCGAACGCCTGGATGTCCCGGTCGTTTACCTCACGGCCCACTCCGACAAACAAATTTTAAAAAAGGCAAAAATCACAGAACCCTATGGCTATCTCCTCAAGCCTGTGGGCGAGAGAGACCTGGAAATTGCGGTCGAGCAGGCTCTCTCCAAGCATCACATGGAAAGAAAGTTTAGGGATAGGATGGAAAAAGCCTTGCTGGAGAGCGAAAACCGCTACCGCCAGCTCGTCGAAAACATCAACGAAGGTATCGTCACCCAGGACCGGAGGGGCAACATCACCTATGCCAACCGGAGGTTCCTCGATATGATCGGCTACCCGGAAGAGGAAGTCATCGGAAAGCCGATCACCAAGTTTCTCGCCGGAGGCCTGCTCAAGAAAAGAGAGATTCAGGAGGCCCAAAAAGGGGAGGAGACCAGAAAGGTATCCGAGGTTTCCTGGAGGCGCAAAGACGGAGAGCGAATCTACACCATCCTCTCTCCCAACCCGGTCTATAACGACAAAGGCCAGCACAAGGAAACCGTTGCGGTTCTGACGGATATAACGGACCGCCGGGAGGTCGAACGAGAGCTTCACCGCTCCAGGGAGCAGCTCCGCCTGCTCTCCCAGCATCTCCAGGCCGCAAGAGAAAGAGAGAGCAAGCGAATAGCGCGGGAGATCCACGACGAGTTGGGCCAGCAGTTGACCGCCTTGAAAATGGACCTCTCCTGGATATCGAGCAAGGTCGATCCCGAGGATGAGGAGGCCGGCCCCTTCATCAAGAAGATCGAATCCATGTCCGGCCTGGTGGATAATACCATCCAAACGGTGCAGAAAATATCGGCGGAATTGAGGCCCGGCCTGCTGGACGACCTGGGGCTCGTGCCGGCCATCGAATGGCTGGCCCAGGAGTTCGAGAACCAAACCAACATCCCCTGCCGGCTGCAGATTTTCTGCGAGCTGGTCGACTTGGATCCGGACTGCTCTACGGCCATTTTCCGCATATCCCAGGAGGCTCTGACCAATATCGCCCGTCATGCCAAGGCGACCAGAGTGAAAATAAGCCTGAACAAAGAAAACAGTGCCGTGGTGCTGAAAATCGAGGACAACGGAGTAGGGATAGAACCGGAGGAAGTGTTCGCCCCCTCCTCTCTGGGCCTTATGGGGATGAGAGAGCGGTTGCGGCCTTTCGGAGGCGAGCTGATAATTTTCAGTAGGCCGAAAAAAGGAACTCTCTTGACAGTAACCTTGCCTATCTATAGAGTAGTGAAACCATGATCAAGGTATTAATTGCCGACGACCATACCCTGGTGAGGAAAGGCCTGAAACAGCTCCTTCTGGAGACAGAAGACATCGATAAGGTGGATGAGGCAAAGGACGGAAAAGAGGCCATATCCAAAGTGAACAAAAACGAATACGACCTGGTGCTTCTGGATATAAGCTTGCCCGGAAGAAGCGGTATCGATGTTTTGAAGCAGCTCAAGAGTTCGATACCCGAGCTACCTGTCCTGATCCTGAGCATGCACCCCGAGGAGCAGTATGCGGTCCGATCCTTGAGGGCAGGGGCGGCCGGCTACCTGACCAAGGAAAGCGCCCCTGCAGAGCTGATCGATGCCATTCGAAAGGTCGCCAACGGCAAGAAGTACATCACCTCGTCTCTGGCCGAGAAACTGGCCGACGAGATTGGCCTTGATACTGAAAAGCCTCTCCATGAGACCCTCTCCGACCGGGAATACCAGGTGATGTGCATGATCGCCTCGGGAAAGACGGTGAAGGAAATCGCCGATGAGTTGAACCTGAGTGTCAAGACCATAAGCACCCACAGGGCTCGCATCCTGAGGAAGATGCACATGGAAAACAACGCCCAGCTTACCCACTATGCCATCAAGCTGAGCCTGGTCGTCTGAGTCGGCATTTCTTTTATCCATAAGACTTTTGCCACTGTCTTTCCCGTCGATCCATCGGGCAGAAAAAACTATAACTCCAGCCTTTGTGCTGTATCAAAACGTTCATAAGAATAAATTATGATTCCACCTAAGCTCAGGTTCGAAATCTGCCGCTTTGCTCCAAGAATCCGCGGCAATTTGTATAATACCATCATCATAACTCTCGGAAAACTTCTTTTTAGCGCTCAGCAGTTCTTGTTTCTTACTTTGAAAGCCGTTACTTAGAATCCAAAGAAGAAAACGGAAATATTGTGTCAATTTAAAGAGAATGGAAAATTTGGATTGTGATAATTATGCGTAAAGTGTTTAATTTAAAGGGAATATTTATTCAGAAGAAAATTACTTTTGTCTCCTCTAATTCGTTACTGGTTGATTCTGTCCTTTATTTAGTTTTCGCTGTCACACTGAATGAGTGAAATCAGAAATCAGTAGACTCATTTAGCTCTTTCTATTGTATTGTATACATAAAATACATAGCCCAATTCTTCCCGATGAAATCGAATCCATTGCCCCATGCTGTTTCGCATTCGTAAATTGGGATGCATGGAAGGGGAACTGGAATCATAGTAATTTGCGCAATCGGGAAACCGAGAGCGTCGAAAGGAATCAAAATAATCGCTATTAGATCCATACACCCCGGATAATACCCTTCGCCGTTAGCGTATGCATCTGCGAGAATTTCATTTATCCGGTCCTGGTTCCAAGGCCCAAGACCGCCTGTTGTTGGATTCCAGTCTTCTATTAGTCCCCAAATTGCTCGTTGTACATCACCATACGTATAAATCCCATACCCACCAGGAGATATTTGTCCCACATAATTCTGGTTTAAAATCCAATTAACTAGATCAAGATTTTCGGGGAATTCAACTGTATTTGGGGGCAAGTTTTCATAGCTTGAGAATGGATAGACATTAAATATATCGCCAGCATGAATCTCCCGATCAGTATCTGCGCACCATCCATGATGTTCGCCATAGAGTACGTCACCATCATCTATTCCGATCAGAAAATAACTCATACCATCAATTGCTGGCTGTTGAAGAATGGTCATCACAACGTTTTCTGGTAGTGATGCAGCAAATGCTTCTATATCAGATGAGTAGCCAGTGACTGAGCATACATCTGCATGAGCTGCAATGTAAAGTTCAGTGCCTTGCGGCCAAGTTATGTCGATTTGATACATATATTCTGTCACACATTCATGTGGCGTTTTGTAATCAAATTGCCCGGGTATTGGATTGCCATTTTTCTGAGGTATATCTAACCAGGAAGTGGCTATATGCAGATGTGTTGAAGTTATGCACCAGCCATTCTGAGTTATTATGTACCTCACATAGAGATAATCTCCATCATTCCATACTTCAACTTGCCCAACAGGGATCGCATTTTCTAAGTTCCCACCTCCTGCTAATAATTCGGTTGTGAAGGGTTCGTCAGGAGGGTGAGCTAAAACTCCAATGGAAAGAAATGTTAGCAGAACCAAAAGTACAAATAGATTTAAGATTTTTTTCATATCTGTCTCCTTATTGAAATTAAAAATCATCATATGAATTTATTAGTAATTGTACTTAAAGTGGAATTAACCTTAGCTTCTTCCTCAATGGCAATCTTTTATTACCTTGGAAACCCGCTCATAAAAATCGTTTATAATTTAAAATGAATTAACAGGAATGTCAAGCATTTTATGATAAAAAATGTTATTCTTGGGCTAAGTAAAGCATTTACAATGATTTTTTTTAGTTGTTTGCTTATAACAAATTTAAAACATATAGAGAAAGAAAGAGTCTTTCTGTTAAAAAGATAGAATTTCAAAGCCATCCTTGAGTTAAGAACATAACATCCATGATAAATATATTGAGTTTTAAAAAGAATATTCAATTGATTACGACATCAAGATTCTCTTTTATGACGATGAATTTTCCTTGGAAATATATAAAGGGAAAGTAAAGTATTGTTTTTATAAATTAAATAATGGTGGAGATTTAGTATGGTGAGAGGGTATATGCACCCAAAATATGCAGAGTCATTCAAAGAGTTTGGAAGACCTCGTGAGTTAAATCGATGCAAGGGCTGGATCCTGGAGCGCCAGATCCCAGGATTTCCATATCAAGATGCAATGGGATGTTACCCGATTTTTGCCTGTCAAGATTGGTCGCAGCTATATTTTGACTTAGACAACATAAGTAATGAATTAGTTAGCTTATCCCTGGTTACTGATCCATTTGCTAATATAGAGGAGGGGTATCTTAGACGTTGTTTTTTTGATGTTGTGATGCCATATAAAGAGCATTATATTATTGATCTTAGTCGGCCTATTACTGAAATTATATCCCCTAGAACTCATTACAGAGTAAAAAAAGCGCTACGAGCAATAAGAATTGAGGTTTGCGAGAATCACAAGGAATATCTTGACGATTGGGTGAGCATATATAATGTTCTTACTGAAAAGCGTAAAATCCGTGGTATAAGGGCATTCTCGAAGGAGGCTTTCAAAATTCAATTTGAGGTGCCAGGATTAATTATATTCCGGGCTTCATCTGAAAATCAGACTATCGGATTTGCACTTGTATTTCTAAACGGAGATGTGGCGTACGGGCACTTAATGGCTATGAGTGAAACTGGATATGAGACTCTAGCTTCTTATGCATTATATTGGTCTTGTATTGAATATCTTTCAAATAAAGTCCGCTTTTTTGATCTTGGGGGAGAACCTGGCGTTAAAAAGAGAACACAAAGCAGCTTAAGTGAATTCAAAAAGAAATGGTCTAATGATATACGCAAGGTTTATTTCTGTGGGCGCATTTTTAATCATAAAAGATATGCCGAAATCGCGAAAGCGTCAGGTAATCTTGATACTAATTATTTCCCTGCTTATCGGACAGGTGAGTTTAAATAATTATACAAAAAAATTGATATAATCGGACTCTATTTTCATGTTATAAATATTATATCATCAGCTTATTTTTTTACTATCAGCCATTTATAGAGATGAAAAACATACTTATATTTAAATTACTTCTAAATGTATTATATTTATATCCTACGAGTGCACCAGATTAGTTGAGCCATGCAATCCGCGAGGTAACGAATAGAGGCAAGTAGATCAAGTTCGCTTTGGCTGAGAAGCTAGCTAACGAGATTGGCCTCGATACTGAAAAGCCTCTCCACGAGACTCTCTCCGACAGAGAATACCAGGTGATGTGCATGATCGCCTCGGGAAAGACGGTGAAGGAAATCGCCGACGAGCTAAACTTGAGCATCAAGACCATCAGCACCCACCGGGCCCGCACCCTGAGGAAGATGCACATGGAAAACAACGCCCAGCTCACCCACTACGCCATAAAGCTGGGCCTGGTCATCTGAGCCGCCAATACAACCTCCGATTCATAATAGTCTTACCCAAGGATTAAAAAGCCGATCACCCATAAAGATGAGGCCTTCGAAGCAAAATTACCCCCCCCTTTCATCCTTAACGGCTATTGATCATTCCCGATAACCGGGTAAAATCAGAGTATCGAAAGATTAAAATCAGGCTGGTCGAATTGTTGAACACGGACTATGAGTTGTGGTATAAACAAGATATAACTCGATTATAGGGATTGAACTGCCAGGTTTAGAAGGAGACATCAATGAAAGCAAAACCAACCATATGTATTTTCATCATCGTGGGACTTTTCCTCCTATCGGGGGCTACCTTCCATACCGCTGCAGACCCAGGGACTAAAGAATGCATCACCCGACAGATAGATAACCAAAAAATAAATGATTCTTCTAAAAAGGCCATTCTTCTGGACAAAATCCCTCTGTACTTCATCCCTAATCAGGGACAGTTCGATAAAAAAGCTCTTTTCCTGGCCAGTACACCCAGGTACAGGCTCTGGATCACTCGATTGGGCCTCCTGTTCGACAGCAGCTTTATCGAAAAGGAAGCCGGCCTGAGTCCGGAATTTTTAAAAGAATCTGCCCCGAGTCAAAAAAACAAAATACGGCGTGACGTTTCCGCCATCCATTTCCTCGGAGCAGACAAAAACGTCGAAGTCCAAGCCGCCGATAGATCAGACTACAGAGTCAACTACTTTTTGGGAAATAATCCTGCTGAATGGCAGACCGACATCCCAACGGCCAAAGCCCTGCTCTACAAGAACCTCTATGAAAACGTCGATCTGAAGCTCTACGGCGAGGGGAATCGTTTCGAGTATGACTGGGTGGTCAAACCTGGAGGCGACCCCGGACAGATACAGCTCCGCTTCCAGGGAGCGAAAAATGTCGTTATCGACGCCAAAGGAGACCTCCTCATTGAAACAGACCTCTGTTCCCTCGTCCATAAAAGGCCCCGCGCTTTTCAAACCATCGACGGAAAAGAAATTGCTATCGAAGTGGACTATCGGAAGGTAGATGAGACGACCTTCGGGCTTTCTTTAGGTTCCTATGACTCCGATCACATCCTCGTCATCGACCCTCTCGTGTTCATCTACTCGACTTTTCTCGGCGGTTCTGAACTCGACCAGGCCTATGACATTGCCGTGGACAACAAGGGAAGGCCGTACATCACGGGAGCCACCGCCTCGGTCGATTTCCCCACCACAATGGGAGTTTATGCTCCCATCCTCACCGGAGGAACGGATGTTTTCGTCACCAAGTTCAATGCAACAGGCTCCGACCTAGTCTATTCGACCTTTCTCGGTGGCCAAGACGATGATGAGGGATTCGCCATCGCCCTCGACCCAGAAGGAAAGGGCTTTGCACACATAGTGGGAACGACTCGGTCCGCCGATTTTCCTACCACCTCCGGTGTCTATGACCAATCGATCAACGGCAGCAGGGACATCTTTGTCGCCAAATTGGGCAGGAAAGGATCGTTGCTGTTGTTTTCGACTTTTTTAGGCGGCTCCTCTGACGACAACGGATTTGGCATCACTCTCGACTCAGAAGGCGCCGTTTACATTACCGGATCCACAGCATCTTCAAATTTCCCCACGACAAAGCATGCGGACGATAGAATTTATGGAGGACAGACCGATGCCTTCGTCGTCAAAATGGACGGCGAAGCCTCATCGCTCCTTTATTCTACCTATGTCGGCGATACAGATATCGAAGTCTGTTACGATATAGCTGTCGACAGCAAGGGCTCGGCCTTCATCACTGGCTACATCGATTCCGGCAGGGACGACGATTCTGATATCCTTGCCGTAAGATTGAACCGGCGAGGTTCTTCTCAAGTCTATTGGTTCGTTTTCGGGGGAAGCGACGATGAAAGCGGCAGAGGGATCACCGTGGATGAGTTCGACTTCGCTTACATCGTCGGATGGACGGCCTCCTCGGATTTCCCCACCACCCCAGAGGCCTTCGACAGAACACACAACGGCCATACCGATGCTTTTGTATCGAAATTGATGGATGACGGCTCCGGGTTCGACTTCTCCACCTACCTCGGTGGCAACTGTTGGGATTGGGGCGAAGACATAGACATCTACCAGGATTTATCGGCCATCGTAACCGGCTATACCACAGCCGCCGATTTCCCTGTCACTCCGGATGCCTTCGACACCACCCACAACGGTAAAGTGGATGCCTTTGTCACCAAATTCGACCCCCCGGGTTCATTCCTCGTATATTCCACCTTTCTTGGTGGGGAAGACTTAGACTACGGCATGGGCATCATCCTCGATAAGGACGAAACCGCCCATACCACAGGCTACACCTCTTCCCCTAATTTTCCGGTGATCCCCGATGCTTATGACGACACCTTTAACCTGATAAGCGATGCCTATTACGTGAAGTTTGCCCTGGTTTGGCCTATCTCCATAGAGATAACGCATCCCTTGAATGGATCCAGCGTGTCCGGCCTCGTGGCTGTCGATACCGAGGTGACGTCCGATAGTCAGGTGGCGGATGTGAAGTTTTATGTCAACGACGAGCTCCTTTCTGTCGATGGGGACTCCCCCTACGGCTTTACCTGGGATACCTCCAGCCTTCCAAACGGTGCCTACAAAATAAAGGGCCTGGCCACTGACATCGATGGCTATGGAGCCTATCATGAAATTACGGTGCTCCTCTTGCGAGATACCCTGGACCTCGAGGTCGAACGCGATGTCTACAGAACCTGGCTCTTCGAGAAGCCCTATGCAGAATTGCACATGACCGTGCTTTCCTCCGAAGTACTGGATGAAGCGGATTACTATGCTTTCTTCAGAAAAAAAGAAGGCGAAGACTTTGTCCAAATCATCGCTTTTCCCAAAGCTGACCTAGTGGACAATGCCATCACCTTCCGAGACATGCCTCTGGAGGCAGGACAGGCTTACACCTACTACGCCTTAGCCGTTACGCAAACAGGCGAAATCTTAGGCATCTCACCCGAAATAACGAAATAGGGGAGTCAAGGAGAAACGGAAAATGAAAAAATTGATAAAAGTTATGGCTGTTATAGCCGTTTTTATGCTCGCACTACCTGCATATACCGACGCTTACGTCCATTTTTTGCATTTGTCGGTGAACGCCAACTATTTCTTCCACCGTGATGCCAATTTCAGAGAGATCTACGGAAGCGGAAAGCTCGGGTTCGGATCGAAGGCGGCCTTTAGAATCCGCGACGGTCTTCACCTGACGGGAGGAGTGGATTTTCTGAAGGCCAAAGGGACGATACCGGATACGGCATTCGATGCCGAAGCCTCCTGGCGTAATATCCATGCGGGCCTGGCTTATTTCTTCGAGCTCTCTTATGCCTGGGATTTCCGGATCGGTGCAGATCTCCTGTATGTCGATTATGAAGAAAGCGCTTTCGGAGAGAAAATCGAAGATAATGCCTGGGCTTACCGCCTGGAAGGTGCACTGATATGGCGCCTCTCCCAGGACATATACTCAGAGGTGCTTGTATCCTATACTTACGGCACGGATGATATAGACAGCCGTTCGATCAAGATAGGCGGATTTCAAGTAGGAATAGGCTTGGCCTTTAGACTTTAGCTTTTACCTTTTTTTATTCCGAAAAGGCGAGGCGGGTTCACACTCTTCCTTTAAATCAGGAATATCGAAGACGATTCCCTTGGTCCCGGCTGTGGTTTCGGCAGCACCTATGATAACCGATCCGGCAGAGGATGCTGCGGTTCCAGCAAAGACCAAAAGTAGCGGCAGCAGCCCTTTATCCTTGCTCAAATAGAGGGCATCGCCTTCCATCGCGGATTTGTTCACTTCCAGGTAGCCGGTATCTCCTTCGGAAAGATAGTCCACTTTGTTTTTTTCAGAAAAAAGCTTATCGACTTTCATATCGAAGTCGGTCTTTTCCCCCAGAATTCTCAACGCGTCTTTCCTGCGCAGCATGCCCTCCTCTATGAATACTTCGGCTAAATTGGTTTTCTGATCATAACTAAGCACTCTTCCGATATAGGAGGCCCCTTCGATCGCTTGTGGCGGTGGGAATGCTTTAGGCAAAGCCACTTTTCCCTTGTTAAAGGAGTTCAGGGTAATGGAAATCAACTCTTTATCGTTCTCGCTGGCTTTAAATCCAAAAATCTTGACTCCGACGAAATGACCTTCAGCGCTCGATACGGCATAGTCATAATGGCCGCTGGCGAGTCCTGTAACCGTGAATTCCCCAGAACTATCGGAGACCGTACTCTCGAAAACCTCATCCGTGGATACATTCCTGAGTTTGACTACCGCTCCTTGGACCGGAGAGGTTCCATCTTGCTCATACAGATACCCCGTGAGGTCCCCCTTCACGTCATTCCCGCTCCCTAATGCACTTTGGAATCCCAGCACAAGAAAGGCTAAGGATATGACGAAAATTTTTGCTTTTTGCGTTGTATGTCCCGGCATTGCCATCCTCCGCTTCCGTTAATTCTAACGTTAATATAGTGATATTTTAAAAAAAAAGCAAGAAAAATTAAGTTTTTTTCATTTTTACGGCTCCCGGCCGTGTCTTGTCAATCGTGGGAAATTTAGCCGTTTCTTGCTCAGCGTTTTTGCTTCAAGATCGTGTCCAACTGCTCCTTCGTTTTCTTCGATAGATCCAGAAATTCAAGCCCCACATCATAATACGCCTCTGCCCCCTCCGGCATCTCTTTTATCCACACGACCCTTGCTAACGCCTCTGCTGTCGATCCATCTGGTAGAAAAAGTTCAAGCTCCAGATTTTGCCCAACTTTCAGTTGTGTATCAGAGTAAATCCTGGCTCCTCCCAGACTCAAGTTCGAAACTCGCTTCTTGGCTCCAAAAATCCTCGGCATCCGATACAGCACTGGTACCACTATCCTCGGAAACCTACGCCTCTCGGTTTTGGACTTATCTAATTCTCCCATTGTGTGCCTTATCTATATGCGATATTATAACAGATACATATCTAGTCTAAATAATGTTGTATTTACAGTCAACTCACCCCCAAAGATGTGTCAAAGCAACATGAAAATATCCGGTTTGTGATACTGAATTCCTCTTTTGACAATAGGATAACATAACATTTCCTTCTCACATTGCCAATGTCTTTCTCAAAGATTCATAGGGTATTGTTCCTTTATAGGCTCTATGAGGGCGATGAAAATTGTAATGAGCCTCCTATTCAAGTTTCTCACAAAGATCGACATAGTCTTTATATTCAAGTAACTGATAAAACTCCCGATCATCCTTGACTTCTACTTTATCGTAATTTATATTTCCTGAAGATGGTCATACATGATCAGTTGAGAATATCGTTTGTATTTTCAAAATGGAGGATCTTTTTCACTAGTGACGGTCACTAAATTGCACGTAGGATCAGTTGTTCAAGTTAAAAGTGAACCTGAGATTCTGGCTTTACTTGATGATAAGGGGTGTTTCGAGGGATTGCCTTTTACTGAAGAAATGCGAAAATTCTGTGGCACCATCTGCACTATTCGCGCTGTTGTCAACCGTTTCCACATCGAAGGAATTGGAATCCGCGGCATAAAGGATACTGTGATTTTAGAAGAAGCACGATGCGATGGAAGGGCCCACGGAATGTGTGATCGTGCGTGCTATCTTTTCTTTAAAAGTGCGTGGTTAAATGCTTTGCCTCAGGCTCTAGAAACAGGCAGATCAGAAGCAAATCAAAAAGAGTTGTTAAGTATCCCTTCATTTTGGAAGGATGGTGACCAAAGCTGTCAAGGAAACAGTACAGTTCTTGTTAAGGCTACATCGAACTTGTCGCGTTTAGATATGCGACAGTATATACAAGATGTAAAAACGGGAACGTGGAGAGTCCGAGATGTGCTATTTATACTCCTTTTTTTATTCAATCGTAGATGGGATTTGACAGAATCTGTCTGGGATGTAAGTCTGGGGAAGCGAACAGCTTGGGATATATGTAAAATGGCGCTTATTGTTTTAGGCCAAAATATAAGATGGTGTTTTAAAAGGATATTATACAGTGCAAAGGGGGATAAGAAATCTGAGGCTGTCCATAAATCAAGCAACTCATTTGCCGAGCCATTAAACTTGCAATCAGGTGAATGGGTAGAGGTAAAAAGTAGAAAAGAAATCATAAAGACACTAGGCGACCGCCAAAGATGTAGAGGACTTGGTTTTAGTAGTTCAATGGTTAAACACTGCGGCGAACGTTTCCAGGTTGCAGGTCGTATTACCAATCTGGTCGATGAGAAGACAGGCAAACGAATCAAAAATATTAAGGATACTGTTGTACTGGAAGATTGTCTTTGCATGGGCATTTCCTTCCGGGGCTGCCCTCGAGGATGTTATTGGTTTTGGAAAGAGGACTGGTTAAAGAGAGTGGATCATAAACTCAATCGGAAGTAATAGCTAAAGACCAATTTAAAAGACAATTCAGAAAAGTCTTAAGCATATCCACCAAAATGTGAGGTGTTCTAGATTAATATCACCCCTGATTTCACCCTGAATGGCTATTGACTAGTCAGAACACGTATATAAAATTTATAATCTCCTGAGCTGGAGTAATGAGAAAGAAATTATGTCGCAATACTATAAAAAATTGTACAAAAATCCGGAGTTATGATAGAGAAACTGACATCAAGAGACGTATAAGTTTATGAAGCGCAAGGATAATGTAATGAGAGATACTGAAGAAGAACAACAAAATAGCATAAGAGTTGTACTGAGAAAATTCATTACTGAGAGTTTTCTTCCTTCCGCTGGATTGGAGACTTTTTATGATGACGATTCTTTCATGGAAAAGGGAATTGTTGACTCTACCGGTATTTTGGAGTTATTAGAGTTTATAGAGGAAAAATTCAATATAAGGATTGAAGACGAAGAAATCATCCCTGATAATTTAGATTCTTTAGGTAAACTATCAAATTTCATAAACAGAAAAGTAGGTCATGCTAGTAAATGAATTTTTAGAAAAGAGTGCAGAAAAATTTCCGGATAAAGTTGCTTTAGTATGTGAAGATAAAAGGCTTACCTTCAGCGAAATAGACTCTCATTCTAATAGTCTGTCGAATGCTCTGATAAAAAATGGAATCTGCAGACAGGATCGGACAGCCATTTTCTTAGACTCCTCAGTAGAATCCGTGGTCTCCATTTTTGCTATCTTGAAGGCGGGGGGTATCTTTCTTGTCATAAATTCTCAGGCTAAGGCGAAAAAAGTCGAATATATCCTAAATGATTGCCAGGTAAAAGCTTTAATTACAGATTCTATGCACCTGAAAGAAATCTCAAGAATCTTACCCGATTGCCCAAACTTGGGTACTGTAATAATCACAGATTATGCTGATATAAGAAAAGGTATGCTTCCCTTATCAACTCAAAATGTCCTTTCATATTCAAAACTATTATCAGATTTCCCCTCAGATCCTCCACCGAAACAATGTATTGATATTGACCTAGCAAGCCTTATATACACATCTGGTTCCACAGGAATGCCAAAAGGCGTGATGTGTACCCACCTCAATATGGTCTCCGCGGCCAATTCAATAATCGAGTATCTTGAGAATACTCATGAAGATATCATTCTGAATGTGCTGCCCATTTCTTTCGATTATGGTTTATACCAAGTATTGATGAGCTTTAAATTTGGAGGGACAGTTGTACTCGAGAAATCTTTTATTTATCCGTACAGGGTAATAGAGTTATTGATCAAGGAGAAAATAACAGGATTTCCAATAGTGCCTACGATTGCTGCTATTCTGTTGAAGCTTAAAAATTTAGATAAACATGACTTCTCGAACTTACGGTATATTTCAAACACAGCTCAAGCTCTACCTCCAAAATACATTACCGAGCTTCAAAGAATATTCCCATCAACTAAGATCTATTCTATGTATGGGTTGACAGAATGCAAACGAGTCTCTTATCTTCCCCCAGAGGAATTGAAAAAAAGACCTACCTCTGTAGGCAAAGCTCTGCCAAATACAGAACTATATATTGTCGATGAAAATGGGAAAAAGATTGATAAGCCTGGTGTAATAGGAGAACTTGTCGTGAGAGGAGCAAACGTTATGAAAGGTTACTGGAATCAACCTGAAGAAACAGATAGGGTATATAAGCCAGGCCCTCTACCAGGTGAAAAAATACTCTTCACAGGTGATCTATTTAAAATGGATGAGGAAGATTTTCTCTATTTTATCTCCAGGAAAGATGATTCTATAAAAGTCGCAGGAGAAAGAGTCAGTCCAAAGGAAATAGAAAATATTTTACATGAGATTGATGAGGTGAATGAAGCTGTGGTCATCGGAGTAGATGATGAAATATTAGGACAAGTCATAAAAGCTTTTGTTTCCTTTAAAAGGAACTCCAGTCTGACAGAAAAAGAGATTCTCCGATTTTGTTCTAAAAATTTAGAGAGCTTTATGGTGCCAAAATATATCGAGATCAGAGATGAACTACCCAGGTCACCCCATGGCAAGATCGATAAAAGCAAGTTAAAATAGAATTAAGATATAATACAAATAGAGATACCATGAAGCAGTTACCTAGGATATTTCGCCAATAATGAACGAATGAATAAGCATAGCCATTTCAAAAAAAGATGAAATTCAACAAAGAAATTTTGAAGGTTAACCCTGTAAAAGAAGCGGCGCGAATCTGTGACTTCATCCAACAACAAACCCTAAATATGCGGCGGGATGGAGCAGTCATCGGACTAAGTGGAGGAATCGATTCAGCATTATGTTCTGAGTTGTGTGTAAAAGCGTTAGGCAAAGAAAATGTATTTGGATTGATCCTGCCTGAGAAAGATTCTAGCCCTATCAGCAAAAAATATGCGCTGAAACAGGCTGGGAAAATTGGAATCGGTAAAGAAATCGTTGATATTGAATCCACACTTAAGGTTTTCGGAGCTTATCAGAAAAGAGACGAGGCCATCAAGAGAATTTTCCGTGAGTATAATGAGAACTACAAGATAAAAATCACTTTGCCCTCCGATTTATTAGAACGAAATGCATTCAATATTTTTACTCTGACCATTGATGATGGCAAAGGCAACATTAAATCAGTCAAGCTCAAAAAAGATATGTTAAATACAATAATCGCTGCTACAAATATAAAACAAAGAACCCGGATGATTTATCTTTATTATTATGCAGAGAAGATGAATTATCTCGTGTGTGGGACAACAAATAGGAGCGAAATAATTCAGGGTTTTTTTGTTAAATATGGAGATGGGGGAGTAGATATCGAGCCTACTGCCCACTTGTATAAAACGCAGGTATATCAGCTATCTGATTATTTAGGAGTAATTCAGGAAATTCAACAAAGAAGCCCGAGCCCCGATACCTACAGCTTTGAAGTCAGTGATGAAGATTTTTTTTTCCGTATGCCTTATGATAAACTTGATCTTCTTTTATATGCATGGGAAAATCATGTGCCTATCGAATTTGTATGCAGAGTTATGAAATTAACCGAAGATCAAGTAAACAGAGCTTTCAGGGATTTCAATGCTAAGAAAAAAGCAACTGAACACCTAAGAATGCTTCCCCCCTCTCTTCTATGGTCAACACGAAAATCAAAGTGACGATGTAATCTCATATCATTGATCATTAATAGGATAGCAATAGAGTGACGAAGCAATCTCGCAAGAAAAAATCAGGATCATTAAAACGTTGCAAAATCTGTGTGCTGCCCGAGACTTTCCCGGGTATAAAATTCAATGAAAAAGGAATATGCAATTACTGCCAAAAATTCAAAGGTATAAGAAATTTAAAAGAAAAAAAAGCACAATACAGAAAAAAATTTAAGGAATTAATTAAAAGACACAAAGGAAAAAATACCTATGACGCTCTCATATCTTATAGTGGGGGAAAAGATAGCACATTTACCCTTTCATTAATAAAAGAAGAATTTGGATTAAATGTTCTTGCCTGCACTTTTGATAATGGCTTTTTACCTGAACAGACTATTAAAAATATCCGAAATGTCTCAGACAGATTAGGCATCGATCACATACTATTTAAGCCTCGCTTCGATGTTTTAAAAATAATTTTCTCTGAATGTGCCAAGAAAAATATTTTTCCCCCAACAACTCTCACACGAGCAAGTGCGATTTGTACTTCCTGCATTGCCATAGTGAAGTTTAGTTCGTTGCGTACAGCCCTCGAAAAGAATATCCCTTTCGTTATTTACGGGTGGTCTCCAGGCCAAATCTCAACTATTTCTTCCATCATGAAAAATAATCCTCAAATTATAAAAATGATGCAGAAGAGCCTATTTGAGCCTTTATATGACCTTGTTGGAGATGAGATAAAACCTTATTTTTTAGATAAAAAGCATTTTAAAAATTCTTATTTCTATCCCTATAACATCAGTCCCTTATCTTTCCTCGATTATAACGAAGATAAGATAATGGAGAGAATTAGCCAACTGGGATGGAAACTTCCCTCAGACTTAGATGCGAATACGACGAACTGTTTGCTAAACTCACTTGCAAATGTTGTTCACAAAGAAAAGCATGGGTACAATCCCTATGCTTTTGAGATGGCTAAATTAGTGAGAGAAGGATATTTAGAACGTTCTGTTGCCTTGGCGAAACTAGATCATTCTGAAAATGAAGAGATCATAGAGTTAGTCAAAAAGAAATTATATGATTGATCAAAAGATATTATTACACGACTATTATAATATGCTAAAATAATTATTCTTTATAAGTAATATTAAAAATCATTATGAGAAAATACAATGGAAAATGATAAAAAAGTAACATATGTTACTCGACCTTCACTTCCTCCCTTGAAAGATTTTATTGTTTACTTGGAGGATATATGGGAAAGCAGATGGCTGACAAATCAAGGCAAATATCATCAAATATTTGAGAGAGAACTTGCGGATTTTCTTGGAGTGAAGTATGTATCTTTATTTGCAAATGGCACTTTAGCACTGCTTACGGCACTCCAAACACTGCGCATTTCCGGCGAAGTTATTACAACACCCTTTAGCTTTGTAGCCACCACCCATGCACTTAATTGGAATGGAATCAAACCTGTATTTTGTGACATTGAACCAGATTATCTAAACCTTGATCCGGAGAAGATTGAATCAAAAATAAATCCAAAGACTACAGCTATATTACCAGTGCATGTTTATGGGAATCCATGCGAAGTTAATGAGATTCAGAACATTGCTGATACCTATGGATTGAGATTGATTTATGACGCTGCTCATGCATTTGGTGTTAAGATTAACGGATCTTCCATCTGTAACTATGGAGATCTATCTATTCTGAGCTTTCATGCTACTAAGACGTTTACTACGTGTGAAGGCGGTGCGATTATCAGTCATGATGAAAAGACTAAGAAAAGAATAGACTTTTTAAAAAATTTTGGTTTTGCAGATGAAGTGACAGTCGTGGCGCCTGGAATTAACGCTAAAATGAATGAAATGCAGGCTGCATTGGGATTATTGCAACTAAAAGAATTTGAAAAGTACAGAGAAGAAAGAAAGAAAATAGCTTCTTATTATAGAAATAATTTAATAGACATTAAGGGGATAAAGACATTAAATGAAATGAAAGATGTCATCCATAACTATACTTATTTTCCAATTTTTATCGAAGAAAAAGAATACGGGAAAAGTAGAGACGAGATATACGAAAAACTGAAGAAAAATGGCATTTATAGTCGACGGTATTTTCATCCTTTGATAAGTCAATTTCCAACTTATAGAAGCTTAGAGTCATCAAATCCTGAAAATTTGCCTGTAGCAGAGCAAATGGCAAGTCAAGTAATTTGTCTGCCCATATATACAGAAATTGAATTTGAATCAGTTGAAAAAATCATCGAAATTATTAGAAAAAGCTCCAAATCAAAGTAGAGATAGTCATGAAATTAATGAATTCATTTTATAGTCCTTCTGAATTAAAAAATTTTGAATTCAGAAGCTATGGTGAAAATGTATTAATCAGTAGAAAAGCCAGTATATACAGTCCAGATAGAATATCCTTTGGAAATAATGTTAGAGTTGATGATTTTTGTATACTATCTCCAGATACTGGCAGCATTGAAATAGGCTCTTTTGTCCATATAGCTGCATATACCGCTCTATATGGAAAGAAAGGAATTGAAATTAAAGATTTTTCAGGTTTAGCTCCCAGGGCAACAGTATTCAGTGCATCAGATGACTTTGCTGGTAAGTATTTGACACCCTCTCCAGTTTTCCCAAAGCAGTATTCATATGTATGGGGCGGAAGAGTAATTATTAATAAATACGTAATAGTTGGAGTAGGCAGCGTAATTATGCCTTTGGTTGTGCTTGGTGAAGGATCAGCGATTGGAGCGATGAGTTTGGTGGAAAAAGATACTATGGAGTGGGGGATTTATAAAGGGATACCTGCAAGGTTAATAAAAAAAAGATCAAAAGATTTGAAAAAAATAGAGATGGATCTAATTAAGGATATAAAAAATAGAGAAAATTATTGAAAGAAATCACACCGTAAAATACATTCAATCCATCACCAATAGCAGAAATCATCCTTTTGAAAAATACAAACGATAATTGTAATTGAAAACCGATTCTCATGTATGATCATTTTATGAGGCGAAAAATTATGAAAATTCTCCCATCCGATAAGCAGGAAAATATTCAGTTTCAACAATTCCTTTTTTCTTACAAATTTCTCCATAGACTTCAGGATTAAAAATCCGCCCACAAAAATATACAATTTGCTTGTTTTTAGTCCACCCTCTCTTGAACTGATCCAACCCATCTCTAGCCTGCGATTTCAAACCAGCGGCTGCCCCAAGATCAAAATATTTGATTCCTTGCTCTGCTAAGTATTTGAATGTGGCCCAAAAGATGCTGTATGCTGCATTAACTTGGTAACCTTTAAGAGAAGAAGCTGCCAGATGACCATAAGCGATCTGGTTTCTCATTAGAACCATATTAGCACTTACTACCTCTCCATCCATCTTTCCCAAAATTAAAACCATTCCAGGAATGGCTAATTGTTCTTGAAAACATTCTCTGGAGAATGCTTTGATACCGGTAATTTTATGCCTTTGAATGAGAGACCCATACAGCCGCATCCAATCATCTAGATAAAATGCAGGATCACTGCAAATTTCAATTTTCACTTCCTTAAGTGCTTTCCGTACTTTTTGTTTATGGCGTCGATCAATTTTATTTTCCCATTCTTCACTTAGGTCAATAATATAATGATTTTTGAATGGGTGGACAATATCGAAAGACTTTTTCAAATCATGCGGCTCTATATTTGCAAATGGATCTGTTACTAAGCTAACTGTTATCAAATCGTTCTTGAGGTTATCTAAATCCAAATGTACAAGCTTCCAATCCCGGCAACTGAAAAGGGGGTAACATCCTATTCCATCTAGGAAGGGAAATCCAGGAATTGGTCGTTTAATAATCCATCCACCGCATTGCTTCAATTCAAAGGCCTCACCAAATTCCTTTAGTGAGGAGGCATAATCGGGATGATGATATCCATCTGATCTATCCATTTCGGAATCCTTTCGCTTCTAAAATAAAAACATCAAAAATCAATGACCAAAAATATATGTCAAAACACTATGCATTAATGCAGAAGTTATAATATTAATGCTACTCAATCTTTTTAAAGATTCTTTATAAGTTAAGCAGTTCATTTTCAGAAGCATTTTATTTGTGAGCACATCTATCCTAATTTTTTGAATTAGTCATAGTCAGTAAAATGATCGTTTCCAGTCCATTGGTGGGGAGAGGTGCCTCAAGCGCTTCTTTTGAGAGGTATTTTCTACGCTCCTGCGCAATCAGCAATTTTTTAATCTCAGAGTCGAGAACTCCGCAGGCAATAGGCGCGGCGACAGAACTCTTTTTGACCGCTTGTTTCAAAAATTCCCGGCGAGACGATTTTCGAGGTCTTTTTGTCTCTAGCTTTGCATCGCTCATGGAAATCCTCCTCTTATTGTGATTTGCCTACTCATAAAATAATCGGCAATTTCTCATTTCTATCGATCATTTTATTAAGGTATTAATCGTGAAAGTTGCGGCCAAATCTGCCATGAATCTATACATTCTATAAATAATATAGATATTATATAATTTGTACATTATAGGCATCTCATCAAATGTTGTCAATGCTTAATTCAAAACCTGACTGATGAACAGTCCGGAAAGCCTGTCATTCCCTTCAAATTCTTTCTGTTTTTCTCTGATTATCTTCAAATTGTTCTCAAGCTGGTATACAGGGAGAAATTCCCCGTTCCCCGGAACGATATGCTGTCTCTTGTTGGTACCTGTCAATAATTCTTCTCATACCCGACATCATTAGTTGTCAAAGAATACCTTACATCGTCAACATCTGATTACCTCCTAACAAAAATAGTCAGGGTTATGGTTAAGATTTCCAAGGCCTATCGGGTCTTTGAGGCTCTTTTCTGTACTTGGCCCATTTCATGAATTATCCTCCCTGCCATGGCAGGGATCTACCAGCAGCTACATCCGGAACACACAGCGTTTTATCGTGTGTTTTTTCAATATTTCGAGCGCTTCCTTCGTGAATATGATAATCATTTCGAGAGAAAGCTCCTCAACCCGCTCTGTCTCTCTGCGGTGAAGGGATACCTGCAAGGTTAATAAAAAAAGATCAAAAGATTTGAAAAAAATAGAGATAAATTTAATTAAGGATATAAAGAATAGAGAAAATTATTGAAAGAAGTCACACCACATAATACATTCAACCATGGTTCTCAGAGGATGGAAATTGGGAAATTACCCGATAAAAGCTTCGTTTTTCAGTATGAGATTTATCTGATTCTCCCCTTGTTTGCCCTCTTCTTTATTGTGCAAATAAGTAATTCCATAGCTAGCTTAGATGAAGTCGAATCAGCAGTCAATCAAGGAGATGTAGAGGAGATGTAGAAAATTGTAAAACCAATCCCCTGAAAAGGCCAAAAATCCAAGATTAAATTTACCTCTGTTTTCACCTGAATGGGTTATTGACTATTCACTCCAATTATATAAAATTTATAGTGATTGGTGAAAAGAAGAGCATGATGAAGTAAGGGCATATTTAGATGAAATTAGGAATTATGCAGCCGTATTTTTTTCCATATTTAGGTTACTTCAGTTTGATGAAACATACAAAACGTTTTATTCTATTAGATTCTGTGCAATTCATTCGACATGGATGGATTGAAAGAAACAGAATATTAAAGCCAGAGACTGGATGGCAATATATTTCGGTTCCTCTGATAAAACACAGCCGAAATACCAAAATCATGGATATTAAGATTAAAAATGAACTCGATTGGCGGAATACGATTTTCCGCAAATTAGAACACTACAAAAAGATAGCCCCTTTTTACCAAGATACAATAGACGTTTTGGAGATTTCATTCAATATTGAAACAGAGAGCATTGTACAGTTAGATATGCATATTCTTAAAACAATCTGCGAATATATTGGAGTGGAGTTGAATTTGGATATTTTTTCTGAGATGCATCTATCAATTGGTGATATTAAGGCACCTGATGAATGGGCATTGAACATTTGCAGGGCATTGGGAAATGTTGATGAGTATTGGAATCCTGAGGGCGGATGGAAGTTATTTGATCGTAGCAAATATTATAAGGCTGGGATCGATATTAAGTTTTTGAAAATGAACATTCAAAAATATCCGCAAGGGCGACCAGAGTTTGAAGAAAGGTTGTCTATTATAGATGTAATGATGTTTAATAAACCAGGTAGAATTTATGAAATGCTTGACGACTATATTTTATTGAGGTGACAAAAATGAAAGAAATAGGTGGGTACTTTGGATTAGAACAGCTTATAAGTAATGAATATTATAAGGACTTGATTCCGCTAAATCTTGTAAGAGGTGCACTTTTATATGTAGTCAAAGCCAGAGGCATTAACAAGATCTACATCCCTCATTACCTTGTTTACGTAGTGCGTGATTTTTGTTTCATAAATGGCTATAAGGTTGAGCTTTATAAAGTAGATAGGGAGTTTATGCCAGTATTCAACAAAACTCTTGATGAAAAAGAATGTATTTTTGTTGTTAACTATTTCGGGCAATTGACTAATGAGAAAATCCTTGAGCTCAAACATCGATTTGGACAAATCGTAGTCGATAACGTACAAGCCTTTTTTCAAAAGCCGCTAGATGGGATTGATACGATTTACTCTCCGTATAAGTTCTTTGGAATACCTGATGGAGCTTATCTCTCAACAGATGTAACTTTAAGTGAAGGTTTGGAGGTTGATATATCAAAGGACCGAATGAAACATATCTTAGGTCGCTATGAAGGAATAGCTTCTGATTATTTCCATATGTTTCAAGAACACGAAATTGCTTTTGATAAAGAACCTTTAAAATTAATGTCAAAACTAACACATAACATCCTTGGGGCAATTGATTACGATAGAGCATTCCGAATTAGAAATGAAAATTATGCCTATTTGGAGAGTGAACTAGGTAGATTGAATAGACTTAATCTAACCACTCCTAAAGGTCCTTTTGTATATCCGTTCTATATGAAGAATGGGATTGAAATTAGGAGATCATTGGTGCAGAAGAAGATCTACATCGCGACGCTTTGGCCAAATGTGTTGGATGATACACCTAAGGATAGTGTTGAATATGATTATGCCGCTAATATTCTGCCACTCCCTTGCGACCAGAGATATAGCATAGATGATATGAAGCGTGTCGTAAAAGAGGTGAGAAGATTAGTAAGATAAGGAAACTTTGCAAAGAATATATATTAAGATGGAATAAACAACACTTGGCCTGACAGCGATTGTCAAATAGCTTTGCTAAGCAGCAATGGAATTTTCTTCTTATTATCACTTGTGCTAACTTCAAGATGGATTCTTCGTATTTTCCTGTAGCAACCAGATAGTATGTGGAAGATGCTATTTATAATATGGCGAAAGACACTATCTCTGCAGAAATTCACAACATGTGTAAGGATAAACTTACAATAATTTTCGCTTTCTTTGTATTTTTAATTATATAATCTATATAGAGAAAAATTTCTACTACGGCCCAGAAAGCGAATTAGGATTAGACAGTATAAAGAAAATGACAAATATGTGGATTGTAGAATTCTAGAAACGTTGTACTGCTTAAGGTTTCTAAATAATGGTTTAATTTCTACTCTTGCTTGGCAAAGGACATTAGAAATTTACAGAATGAAGAGATCAACTAAAACGCTTAATATATTTGGTACTCTGACTTTCTTATAAGGAAAAATGAGATATTTTTGGGCACCCAATAGCAGATTAAGTGCAAACAGGTTTATTCTCTGTGATACTAATTTAATTAATATTAATAAAATAAGAGATTATCTTCGTCATTTTTTTTCAAAAGTTCCTCATCAAAAGACTCTCTATAGATACTCTGATAACTTTATTTCTTCAGGTTTACTTTGCACAAAATCTGGAAAAACCAAATATTTAAAAGGGCTATGAATCATTGGATTAGTTTATTGTTCTGAATGGTGCTTTGAAAAAATGAAACTTAGTGTTTGTATGCTTACATATAATCATGAAAAATACATTGCGCAAGCAATAGAAAGTGTATTGATGCAAAAAACGAATTTTTACTACGAGATAGTAATAGGAGAGGATTTTTCGGAAGATAAAACTAGAGATATTTGCGATTCTTTCAAGGAAAAAAATCCAGATAAAATAAAATTGATTCTAAATAATTCTAATATAGGAATGATGCTGAACATGGTTAAAACATTAAATCTCTGCAAAGGAAAATATATTGCATTATTAGAAGGTGATGACTATTGGATTGATCCTTATAAGCTTCAAAAGCAAGTGGATTTTTTAGAATCACATGATGATTTTGTTTTGTGTAGCCATGCGGTAAAAACTGTGTTTGAGGATGGGGTTGAGGAGAAAGATCCATTTGTTGCCCCGCTGGAAGTCGCAACCTTTGATGATATTATAGAGAGAGGACATTTCATTCCCACTTTGAGTATTGTTTTTAGAAAGAGTGCTTTACCAATAATTCCTTATTGGTTTAAAAATTTATGGGTTGGCGATATACCTCTCGCTTTGTTAATAACTCATTATGGCAAGAACTATTATTTTAAAGAAATAATGGGAGTAAAAAGAAAGAATCCAGGAGGAGTTTCGCAAAACCCAAAATTTAAATTAGATTCAGATTTTATAAATGAAAGTAAGTTGTTTTTTTTTAAGGAACTGAATAGCTTTTTTGACTATGAACATAAAAAAGTGATCAATCCTAAAATATCTGAACTTCTTTTAAGTAAATCGAAAAGAGAATTTTTAAGAAATAAATTTGGGAAGTCAATGCAATGCTTTATTCAGTCTTTTTTTTATTCGCCATCTGGGTTTATTGATAAGTTATCCACACTATCCAAAAAAAGTTATAGAACTACTTCTAACAGGAAAAAATAAAAATGTGTTTTTAATTTGGTAGTGAAGTTTGAGGACCGACATTGATATATTACCAGGCTTTTTTACCAAATAGTATCACCTATTCCGATCTCGATTTTTATTTCTTGACGGGCAGCTTTTTATGTCTTTTGTCTTGGGAATGTAGCCTCAAGAGAACAACCTGAGCCTAGCGCGAAAAATAAATCACTACTTGCGGAAGTATCTTCCCCAGGTTGAACTTTTGCTGCACCAGGATTCGGCTGATTATGCCCACAGGCTCATAGGCTATTTCGATAGAAAAACCATCGGTTTCGTCTTCGCTAGCCGGGACTCGGAGATTATCCTCCAGATAATCCAGGGGATCGTCTACGCTGTCTTTCTTCAACTCGAGCTTCTTGTTTCCAACCTAGTCGAACTTTTCGAATACGCTCATTTCAAATACTCAAGTTGACAGTACCTTTCTTTGCGAAAGAATTGAAGTAAACCACGCTAGTGTACAATCTTGTTCGCAATTTTGATTTTTAGGAGGTAGCCATCGTAAAC
>CAYNVQ010000013.1:0-90718 GCA_964400735.1 uncultured Eubacteriales bacterium
TTATCACAAAATAAACACCCAGCGGAGGTGCATCAAATCATCATGTTATCTTCCTTTCGGAGTAAAAGCCCGTTCTTTCCTGGAAATAGGCGAAGGGATCCTTCGTTCATAGTCACACGCTTTAGCATTTCGATCCGACCATTAGCCCATGTTCAAGAGATATCAACTCTTCTATCCTAAAAAGGAGGAGAGGTTGTTTACAGAGCAAGATTAAGCTGTTATCATGCCCTCTTGGCAACCATGATCAATTACATCCTTCTCTACAAAATAAGAAAAAGGGTCAAAAAGATCCTCAAAGAAAAAATCGCAGACGAAGAAATAGCCACCACTCCGAAATCGTGCATCGGCTGTTTGGCCGACGAGATCAGCTGGGAGATCTACTTCCTTCTGAAGGAAACCAAAGGGGAAAAATAGCTCAATCCTTTCGAATTTTCTTCTCTTTTCCCTGGCTTTCGGATTTCAGCCTCTTTTTCAAATCGTTCCACCAGTCGATCCTCTTTTTTATCTCTTTTTCCAGACCCAAGTTTCCCGGCTCATAATATTTTCTTCCTTTGAATTTATCTGGAAAAGTTTCCATGTCAGTGGTCATTTCTTTATAGTCGTGCGCATATTTGTATTCTTTTCCGTACCCCACTTCTTTCATCAGAGACGTGACCGGATTGCGCAGCTGGAGTGGAACCGGTTCATAAGGGCTCGATTCCACATCCTTCAGGGCCTTGGCGAATGCCACATATGCCCTGTTGCTTTTTGGAGCCGAGGCCAGATAGATGACCGCCTCGGCCAGAGCCAGTTCTCCTTCGGGAGAGCCGATGAAGTCATAGGCATCTTTGGCATTCAAGGAAATGGCCAGTGCTTGAGGGTCGGCTAGCCCGATGTCTTCGGAAGCGAACCGAACCATCCTGCGGACGATATACAGCGGGTCTTCTCCGGCAGAGATCATCCGCGCCAGCCAATACAGGGAGGCATCCACATCGCTGTTGCGGAGGCTTTTATGGAGGGCAGAAATCAGATTGAAATGCTCTTCTCCTTTCTTGTCATACAGCAGAATCCTTTTCTGGAGGGCTTCCTTCACCTGTCCTTTCGAGATTTTCCCCTTTCCGGCCAAATTGGCCGCAATCTCCAGAGTATTGAGAGCCCGGCGGGCATCGCCGTTGGCGTAATCGATGATCATCTCGAGTGCCGGCTTATCGATGGCCAATCCCATCCCGCCCAATCCGTTCTTTTTATTCCTCAGGGCCTCCTTCACGATCCGGGATAACGTCTCTTCTGAGAGAGGATTCAGGACAAGGACTTTCGTCCTGGAAAGGAGTGGGGCGATTACTTCGAAAGAGGGATTTTCGGTGGTGGAGCCGAAGAGAATGACATCTCCTCTCTCCACGTAAGGTAAGAAAGCTCCCTGCTGCGCCTTGTTGAACCGATGGATCTCATCGATAAAGATGATGGTCGGCTGTCCGTACAGTTTTTTATGGCTCTCCGCCTTGGCCATGACATCCTTGACTTCTTTTATTCCAGATAGGACGGCGCTGAAAAAGAGGCAGGGAAGATTGAACTGCTTGGCGAGAATGTAGCCTAGGGTTGTTTTCCCCGAACCCGGAGGGCCCCAGAAAACGATAGAGACAAGGTGGTCGGCCTCTATGAGTTGGGAGAGTATCTTCCCTTTGCCGATCAAGTGCTCCTGGCCGTAGAAGTGCTCCAACGTTCTTGGTCTCATCCTTTCAGCCAAGGGGATGCGTTCTTTATTCTTGTTTTCCGCCAAGGTCTGTTCTTTACCTTTCTCCGGAAATTATACCAGATGGTGGAGAACCAGTTAAGTCATTAAATGTTCAGGGGGGCGTCGTCTTGACGTAACAGAGAATCCATGCTATTTTACAGGCTGACAAGACAAGGGCCAGGCCAGGATTCGAATGAAAACAGAGAACGTTCCTGAAAAGATCGTGTACAGGCTGGATGAAGTCAGTCGTATTGCCAAACTGGATCCCAAAGTTATCGATAACTGGGAAAAAGAATTTTATTTTCTCCATGCCGGACAAACCGCTGCCGGACACAAAATTTTCAGAAAAAAAGATCTGGCCATCATCCTCCGCATTAAGGAACTAGTCGATAGCCAAGGACTGACGCTAGCCGGGGCGAAAAGACGCATCGAAGAAGAATTCGGACTGAAGAGTTCGGCAACCGTTCACTCGGACCGGTTGAGGAAGGCTCTTTATGATGTCCGGGAGCAACTCAAAGACCTGGCTACCGCTCTTCAGAAAAAATAATCCCATTTTCCTGGTATGGATGTAACCGCAAATGATCCTGACGTCTATTTGAGATCGACCAAGAGTAAATATGGATCCCTTAAAAATATGAAAATGAGACTGCATCTCTCGGATCGCAATGACATTCTACGCCCGCAATGATATTCTGCATGTTCCAGGTAATAATTTTGGCTTGCTTGATTTGCCGGCTTTGCTATAATAAACATCCCCCCCGGTCGGGACGTGGCGCAGCCTGGTAGCGCACACGCTTGGGGTGCGTGGGGTCGGCGGTTCAAATCCGCCCGTCCCGACCATCCTTCACTTTCTTTCCTTCACGTGCTAAAATGCCTCCCTATAAATTGCATGATTCACGAAGACAAGAAAGGTTATAAACGATGGCCGGCAAACGACCCTTGATATTGCTCACCAACGACGACGGCTTCTACTCCGAAGGCCTCAATGCTCTTCACCAGGAACTGAAGGATTGGGGGGAGATCCTCATCGTCGCACCCGACCAGGAAAAAAGCGCCACATCGCTTTCCCTAACGCTTCATCATCCCCTGCGGGTCAAATCCATACAGGAAAACATCTACGCTGTGGACGGCACCCCAGCGGACTGTGTGTACCTGGCAGTACAGCGGATTCTGTCAAGGTATCCGGACCTTCTCATCTCCGGAATGAATCATGGGCCCAATCTAGGCCAGCAGGATATTTCTTATTCAGGGACCGTGGCCGGGGCCAAACAGGGAGCCTTTCTCCGCATCCCATCCCTTGCCGTCTCCCTCATACCCGACGAGGACGGGGTTTTCGCCTTCGAGGCATCGGCCAGGATCGTCCATGCCCTGGCCAGAAAGATAATGGATAATCCTCTTCCTGAGGGGACCGCCCTGAATATCAACATCCCTCCTCCTCCCTTGAAGGGGATCGTAATGGCCAAACTGGGAGAGAAAAGATACAACCCCCAGGTGATCGAAAACGAAGACCCCCGAGGGAGGCTTTATTATTGGATCGGGACCGGACAGGTTAAGGCATTAGGGGATAAAAAAAGCGATGTCATGATCATCAAAGAGGGATACATCACTGTCACCCCTCTGCAAAACGACGCCACCGAGCACAATGCCTTCCAGTCCTCTCCCCTTCCCGGCATTTTGGCCTCGCTCCAGGACGAGATCTTCTAGCCTGAAAGTATCCTGAATTATTCACGAGTCAAGGCTGACCCAGCCGATATCAATTCTTCCACCTCAGCATTAAGGTGAAAAAAAGTGTAACCTTTGGCGAAAGCCAGGAAGAACTGACCAGTTAGGGATATCTACGACATTTAATTGTTTTTATCCAGAAACAGATTGACCAGTTCGATCCTGTTTTTGATTTTGAGTTTACGGTAAATATTGTAGATATGATATTTGACAGTTTTAACCGATATGTACAGGATTTCACCGATTTCTTTGTTGCTCTTACCGGAAAATATGAGCTGTATGATTTCTTTCTCTCTATTTGTGATTCCGTAGTTTGTATAAATGTGATCATATTCCTTGCCTGAGATATTGCGGCCCTCCTGGATTTCCTCTCTATCCAGTAGTCTTTTTATAAAAATCAGAGGCAGCAAATTTAATATCAGAAAGCATATCCCGGACGAAAAGTAAAAAACAGGATAAAGTGATTTCTTGAATAAAGCAGTCGTTAACATGATGCCGTAAGAAAAACCATACAGTACCAGGAATCCTTCTATCAATGTTCTTTTTTTATGATTTCTAAGGATATTCGAAAAGACCAATATAACAAGGGCGCAGATGAGAATGACAGCGCTGGCGGCGATATCCAAAGCGATCAGGTAATTCATCAGTGTATCCACATCATCTCTTAGAAGGACTGCCGATAATCCTTGGATAATAAGCAGGATGACGATGATTGAACCTATCAGGAATAAAATGCGGAATATCCTGATTTTCCCCCATGCTAAAAGTTCTATCAGCACCAACAAGAACGTAACTAGGTTCAGAAAAGTAACAAGGATTCCAAAAGAAAAGATGATTGAATAAAGTAAGATATGGATATTGGCAAAGGACTCCGTTGGGGAGGAGGTGAACAAGTTAAGATACCTGAAAAACATGCTTAAAATTGCCAGAATATTTAATACAATAATGTGCATCAAATATTTTTTCAGGTATGCTTTCGGATATTTCGGATAGAGGTGAATCACATAACTTATCAGGGATATGCCACAGGCAAAGGAGATCAAATAGATGAGGAGTCTTAGATGCTGCACGAATTCATTTAATCACACTGAAAAAGAAGAATCAAACAGGGCGATTTCCTGCCTCGCCTAAAGTATGGGATTGAAAAATCCATACTTTTGACATATTTACAATTACCTTCTGATGGGATATTTTTGATCAAAACGAGCTTCAATCCTGGATAAGGAGCAGCGATGGAAAAAATAAATAAAAAATCAAGGAAACTCGCTAAAGTCATCATCATTTGCGCCGTTTTAATTAAATTTCTTTATCCATTCTCCCTTCAGACAAAAAGCAAGGCTGAGGAATTGGACCGGATGTTCACTTTCTACAATCAACATGGCATGTTCAACGGGGTGATACTAGCCGCAGAAAACGGAGAAGTGATATATGAAAAAGCATACGGATTTGCTGATTTTGACAAGAAATTACCTTTGACCAAATCTTCCATTTTCTCGATTGGTTCCATCACTAAAACATTTACCGCTGCAGCAATCATGATTTTGAAGGAAAGAGGACTATTAAAATATTCGGACAAGATCATTGAATACTTCCCCCAGTTTCCTCCATATTCAAAAGATATCACTATTCATCACCTTTTAACTCAAACATCAGGCCTGATCGACTACCTAGACCGGGGATTAAGATTGCTCGCAAAATTCCCCGAAGTAACCGACTCGCTGGTTTTAGAAAATTTGACGTCTCAACCATCGCTTCAATTTAAACCTGGGGAAGAATTTCAATATAGCAACAGCAATTATGTCTTGTTAGCCCAAATTATCGAAAAAATTGCTAAAAAATCTTATAGAGACTTTATAACGGAAAACATTCTGACTCCCCTTCGAATGAATCAAACCTTTGTTTATGAGGGATCAGAAGAGACTTTACTGCAAAGCGTGAAAAGTTATGTGAATTATTGGGAGCAGGATAAAGAAAATTACCGTCTAAAGGTAAGCGGAGACGGAAATATCTACTCTAGCGCCGGTGACTTATTCAAATTTGTAGAAGGCTTATTTTCCCAACAATTGGTAGGGGCAGAGACTTTTAAAGAAGCCTTCGATGAGTCGGCATTCAAATATAGAAGTGAAAAGAAAAAATCAAAATATGGATATGGCATGGAAATCGTAAATATTCCCACGGGCAAGATTGCGTATCATCGGGGAAAGATTGCCGGTTTCAGTTGCCAGTTTTGGCACAATCTTAAAACCGATTCGACATTGATTGTCCTATGCAACACTCTCTCGCTGGTAAAAGATCCCGCAATATTATCGGGAGCGGAAAATATCATGGAAGACAAACCTTATTCCCTGGGCAAGATCTCTGCTGCGCAGCTTTTCTGGGACAATTGGTATGTGAAAGGATTCGATGCGGGATGGAATGGACTAAGGGAAGCGATGTCAGCCGAGGAATGTGATTATTATATTCATCCTTGGGAAATCCATGCTATTGGATATTCCTGTCAACAAAGGGGCGAAAAAGAATCGGCCCTGGAGGTGTTCAAATACAGTAATGAGCTCTTTCCGAAAAATTTCAACCTTTTGGATAGTCTTGGAGAAGCCTATCTGGCTGTAGGGGATAAACAAAATGCTGTTAAATATTACAAAGAGGCCTTGGAAGTCAACCCTGAATGCGAGAGTGCAATAAAAGCTCTCAAAGAACTGGGAGAGATAAAATAAACTTGGGGCCCTAAGAAAAATCTCTTTTTATTCTTTCCCATAATCCTCAATATTTACGGCAATATTTGGCTGTTGAAATCCAGATGTGAGATTAAGGCAGGTACGAATTTCCTTTCTGTGCATGCGAACAATCTCTCACAATCTTCCCTGATATCCAGCCGCCGATATCTTGTAACAAAAATATCACAAAAGAAATGACACGGTCCACGGCTCAAAAAACTTTGAAATTTTTTCCTAACCTCCAAACCAGAAGCTTTAAAATAGATTGCTCCATGGAATCAGCAAAAAACGCGGCCTCAGTCTGTATGTTAATAAAGCATGGCCATCTCTGGGCAAAGCCCTGGGGCAAGTCACCCCGAAGTTTCTATTGGATTTCTTTTCACGCCCGATTCAGATTCAAATTCATTTGACTCTAAGTCGCTAACCATGTAATTTTGAATCGTGGTCAAAAAAAAGAAAAAGAGAAGGAATAAGAGAAGAGCGGTTCAGATCGTCAAGACTCAAGTTACCGAAGGAGATGCTGTCCCTCTCGATAAAAAGCGGGACAGGAAGAAATTTTTCATCGTCGCCTCCATATTTCTTGCTTCGGCTGCGGCCTTTCTGGCCATCTTTTTTATCCAGATTCCCAGAAAAAAAATTATTAAAGACAGCGGCCTTAATGTCTTGCTTGTGACTCTGGACACCACCAGGGCAGACCGTCTCGGCTGCTACGGCTATCTCAGGGCAAAAACTCCTAACATCGATTCTTTGAGCCAAAACGGCGTACAATTTTTAAATGCCTACTGCCCTGTCCCTTTGACCCTTCCCTCCCACTGCTCCATCCTGACCGGAACCAATCCGGTTTACCATCAAGTCCGAAACAACGGATCATACTATCTCACCCCTGCAATACAAACACTCGCCGAGGTGCTTAAAAGAAACGGCTTGAAGACAGCCGCCTTTGTGAGTTCGTTCACCGTGGACTCACGATTCGGTTTAGACCAAGGATTTGGCGTGTATGACGATATGCTCTCCCCGGACCTGGCTTACAAGGGCCTGAATTCCGAAAGAAGGGCGGACGCCGTTTATTCTTCCTTCTCCCGGTGGCTGGATGAGAACAGCACGAGCCATTTTTTTTCCTGGGTCCACTTTTTCGATCCGCATATTCCTTACGATCCACCTTCTCCCTTTAGGGAGGAGTTCAAAGAGAATCCCTACGACGGGGAAATCGCTTACATGGATTTTTATGTGGGCAAAATCGTGGAGAAGCTCAAAGAACACGGGCTTTGGGGAAAAACGCTTATAGTTCTGGCTGGAGACCACGGAGAGGCTTTTGGGGAAAAGCAGGAAGAGTGGCATGGGGTGTTTATCTATGAAAGCACGATAAGAGTCCCTCTTGTTTTTTATTGTGCGGATAATCTTCCCCCTGGCGAACGTATCGAATCGAGAGTCAGGCTTATCGATCTCATGCCCACTGTGTTGGATATGATGAAAATACAGGTACCTGAGCAGGTTCAAGGCGTGAGCCTTCTCCCATATATTGAAGGAAAAAAGAAACAGGATTTGAGTACCTACATCGAGAGTTACTATCCGCGCGAAAACTACGGGTGGTCCGAGCTGGTCGGCCTTATAGATGGAACTTGGAAATACATCCGGGCGCCCAAACCAGAACTGTACAATCTCAGCCTCGATCCTGGAGAGGAGAACAACCTGATCGAGAAAGAAATCAATATCGCTCAGGAAAAGAAAGAAAAACTGGAAAATAACATTGAGATCTCGATCTCTCCGATCGTCGCCCAAAAAAGAACCCTGACTCCTGAGGAAAGCCAGAGGTTGAGATCTCTTGGCTATATTTCTACAACGGAAAGCCGTTCTGCAGAGGAGTTGCCCGATCCCAAAGACCGCATCGATGAGCTGCTCATGATTCAGAGGGCCAAGGATTGTGAAAGCGAAAAAAAATTTTCAGAAGCTGCATCCATCTATGAAAAGATTCTCGATCTGAGGCCGAATGTGGCGACAAGCTATGTGAATCTAGCTTTGATGAGGATCGAGATGAGAGAGTTCGATGAGGCCGTCCGCATTCTGGAAGAAGGGCTGAAAAAAATCCCGGAATCTGAAGCTCTCCTTTCCCGCCTTGGACATACTTACGTATTGTTGGGGAGAGCGAAAAAAGCCCTGGATATCTTCGACCTCATCTTGAAGAACAATCCCAGACACTTTGACGCGCTGTTGGCCTCGGCGCGGATGCTTGACCTGACCGGTCAGAAAGAAGACGCACAAAACTTTTACAGGAAAGCTTTAGAGGTCGAACCGGAAAATAAAGTGGCTCGAAAAAATTATGCTAGCAACCTGGCAAGCACGAAGATGTTCGATCAAGCCATCTCCATCTTTCTTGGTTTGAAAGAGGACTATCCGGATGACTGGGAAATCCTCCAGGATCTCGGGATCGCTTTTGGATATGCGGGAGACATCTCCCGGTCCATCGAGAACCTGGAAGAAGCGGTCAGACTCCATCCTAATCCGGTGGCCTATTATAACCTGGCCGTAGGCGAAAAGCAGGTGGGGAACCTAGAGGAAGCTGTTAGCTATCTCAAACTGTACCTGGAAAATCCAGAGGGGGAACAAGAGGAAACCATCGAAATAGCCAGAGCAGAGCTCAAGAGTTTGGAAGACGCCCTGAAGAAAAAGCTCTAGGCAAGATTGCATTCATCCCTAATCAGAAGCAGCAGGAAGTCCAGGTAGCAGGAAGGGTTGCTCAACATTTCGATACAATCTTCAGCACTTCGAGCATGAACATCACATGTTTCTTCTCTTATCCCATTCGGTTCAACCTCCCGATTAAGAAAGCATCTCTATCAGGGACATAATACATGTAGGCTCCGATCGATCGGGGGGAAGTGCGATTTCAGGTTAAAAGAATGAAACAAGAGAGGAGACCACAATGCCGGCTATTGTCACGCCCAATATGATGGCTGGAAAGGCATAGCGGGGTTTGATGTTGAATAAAATGGCCATCACGGAGCCGGTCCAGGCCCCTGTTACGGGCAAAGGGATGGCCACGAACAAGGTGAGTCCGAGTGCCCCTACCTTCATGACCTTCTCACCCCTTTTGTAGGTTCGGGCGTAGAACCATTTAAAAAACTTATCGATGATCTTGATGTGAGAAAGGGCTTTTCTTATGGGCTCTAAAAAGTAAATGAGGGGCAAGACCGGAATCAGGTTTCCTATCCAGGCTATCAGATAGGCCGTGAGCAGAGGCATTTTGAAATGCAGCACGGCCAAAGGGATTGCCCCCCTCAGCTCGAAAATAGGCATCATGCTCACCAGCAGGACGATGAATTCCCGGTTCAGGTTGAAATTCTTCAGCAGATCGACAAAATTATCCAGCATTTGTCCCTACTATATATAACGGAAAAGGATTGTCAATCCTCTATCCTAAAGATGTGATAGAATCCTCAAAAAAACGATGCAGCACGCAACCCAGAATTTAACGTCTTGATGTTTGAGTCATTCAGGTTAGCAAATTATATCACGATCGATTGGGCTTTCAGAAGTGGTTGAACTTGCCATTCAGGATTTAGCCTGAATAAAAATTCTCTCCCCGGAATCCTTTGGCTCTTTACCCTAATGAGAGAAACGATTATAGTAATGGGGGTGAGAGACAGTTCGTTTTCAGGCCTCTGATATGAAAGAACAAAAGATAGGGAGAATTGACACCGCTTTGGGTAGGCTGGGAGAGAACGAGACAGAATGCCGGCTTTGTCCTCGGGAGTGCGGCGTCAACCGGAAAAAGGGAGACGAGGGATTCTGCCAGACGACAAATCAGGTAATCCTGTCCCATGCCGTGCTTCATTTCGGGGAAGAGCCGGTGCTGAGCGGCTGTCACGACTGTGCAGAGCATAACGCTGGAGCCTCCCCTCAAAAAGGAGGATCTGGTGCCCTTTTTTTCTCCGGCTGCAATCTGAAGTGCTGTTTTTGCCAGAACTATCAGTTGAGCTGGTTGAACCGGGGAAAAGAGATTTCTCCTGAAGAGATCGCTTCCCACATGCTCGCCCTCCAAGAAAAAGGAGCTCTGAATATCAACCTGGTTTCCCCGACTCACATCGTCATGCCCCTTCTGAAGGCTTTGAAGTTGGCCTACGCTCAAGGCCTGAACATCCCCCTGGTTTACAATTCAAACGGTTATGAAAAAAGAGAGATCATCCAGCACTTGGACGGAATCGTGGACATCTATCTTCCCGACTGCAAATATTTTTCCTCTCGGTTGAGCCAAAACCTTTCCTGTGCTTCAGACTATTTCACCCACGCCGGCCCGGCCCTGCTCGAGATGTACCGCCAGCAGCCTACGCTTGTGTGCGACGAGAACGAAATAGCACGCAAAGGGCTCATCATCCGACACCTAGTTCTTCCCGGGCAGAGTGAAGATTCTCTTCAGGTCCTGGAATGGATCGCCCAAAACCTCTCCCTTTCGGTCTGCCTCAGCCTGATGAGCCAGTACTGTCCCTGTTTCAAGGCCCCGGCTTATCTGCAGAAAACGATGGATCCGGACGAATACAGAAAAGTCGTGGATAGGGCACAGGATCTGGGATTCGAAGCCCTGTTCATCCAGCCCGAACCTTTCGTGCCTGAAGAACACCGAACCCCCGATTTCGACCGCAAAGATCCTTTTGAGTGGACTTAGCCTGAACGATTCTCATCATCATTTTTTTTGATAAAAGAGGCTTTTAGGAGTGGTTACAGCGACCACTCCTAAAAACCGGCGTACGTTTTCTGCTATCAAAGAAAAGATGTCTATATTTATTTCGCAAGGAGGAAATCAGCCCATGAAACCATGCCTAGCCATCTTGTCGCTTCTTGTCCTTTGTTTGCCTATCTTCTCCATTCCAGATAAGTCATCCGTGAACCTGGAAGACCTGACCTGGATCGAAGCGGAAAAGGTTCTGAAAGAGTACGAGGTGGTATTGATCGCACTAGGAGCCAGGACTAAAGAGCACGGCCCTCATCTTCTCCTTAAAAATGATTATGTCATGGCCGAGTATTTGAAGGACCGCGTCATCCAGGAGGTTCCGGTCATCGTGATGCCCACTCTTCAGTACGGCTATTATCCCTCTTTTCTGGAATATCCTGGTTCCGTCTCCATCCAGGCAGAAACCTTCAAGAACCTCATCAAGGATATCTGCTTTTCCATGAACGGCTATGGGGTCGAAAAATTCTATGTGCTCAACACCGGGGTCTCCACCCTCAGGCCCCTCGCCGAAGCCAAAAAAGAACTCCTTCCTAAGGGGATTGTCCTGAACTATCTGAACGTCCTCGAAGTGGACGAAAAACTACCCGCTGGATTTATGGAGCAGGAAGGCGGCACTCATGCCGACGAGGGAGAGACATCCATGATGCTGTACATTGCACCCGAGACGGTCGATATGTCCAAAGCCGTAAAGGATTACGACTCTCGACCGGGAAGAAAAGGCCTGACCAGGGATCCGAAAGGAGCAGGGACTTACAGCCCGACCGGAATATGGGGGGATCCGACTTTAGCGACAAGGGACAAAGGGAAGATTATCGTCGAAGCCACGGTGGCGGAAATTGTCAGGCAGGTTAAAGAACTGATAGCTCTGAAGGTCGACAAAGACTGATAGCCGCTGCGGTCAAATTGTCTTAAAATCAAGCCAAGGAGTTCGACATCGTCTTTATCATCGAAAACCTAAAGCCTGACTCATTTCCCGAAGTTTGGATTGTATCCGTTCCACGTTGTCCGGCCCCATACGCAATAGATGTTTTTGGGCAGCGCTGAGCTTCTCCAATTCGGGATCAACCATCGTATAAGTGACGACTTTTTTTTCCACTTGGATCTCCTCATCGACGACAGGAACTTTAAGCAGTTCCTCGATGGCTTTTTTCAGCGTGTCATCGAAATTCGCTTCTGGGTAGCCCAAATCTTGGTAAGCTTCCTGCAGGGCAGGCCCCAATTTCTTATACAGTGTTACGGTCCCTTTAGTGTCCAGAGAAGTAAAAACCTCGGCCACCGGTTCATACCGCTCATAGCTTGCGGGGTCAATAATATATTCGCCGGATTCCTCGATGACCTCGAAATCGCCTTCCGGTTTAAAAAAGCCGATATGAGGCCGGGGGCTTTGTCCGAGAGCAATGTTGTCGACAGCGGCCACGAACTTTCGGATCAGGTCCTTGCTCATCAGCCACGCCGCCAATCTGGGATTCGATGAGAGCCCACTGGCCAGCTCCCGCACAACTTCATCGCTTTCATTCAAATCCACTTCTATCGGTTCCACCCTTTCTTCCGCTTCGAGTTTTTCCTCTTCCGCCGGCCTCGGCTCCTGAACCATTTCGCTGACATCGGTAGGCTGCTCCGGTTTCTGGTAAATGAAAAAATAATAAACGGCAACTCCTATGGCCACCAAAACAATAAATATGATTCCGGCCAGGATGACTTTTTTCTTTTCTTCCATTTTTTCCTCCTCGAATATTTTCAATCCTTCTCGATTTTGTTGATTTTGATTTGACCGTTGAGAGCGGTTAGGGAGATAAAAGTTCCGCCTTCTCCTAGCTGCCAATCGATTTCTTTTTTATCGGAAGGAATTTCAAAATCGAAATCGCTGCTGATCTCTCCGTTGGGGAAGCTGGCCTCGATATGGGCCCGCACATCTTCCTCAAGAGAAAGCGTGATATCTCCTTCTTTGGAAGTTATGACAATTTCATCCTGCTCCCGCAGGTCATACAGACTGGCTTCTATCGAACCTGTAATAACCGAAGCCGACAGGGATCCGGAAAACCCATCTAAAACGACATCGCCTTCTGCCAAATCCAGATGTATCTCGCCATAAACTTCAGATATTATGATGGTTCCTCTCTCGACCACGATATCCTTAAGGTTGATCGAATGGGGAACATCGATGGAGAAATGGACAGTACCTGCTTCTTCATCTCCTGCAGCACTCTTCGTTCTGATTTTGACGAAATCTTCAAACTGATCAAAAACGATTCCTGGCGAAAATTCATTCCAGGGATAGACATAGACCCTTGTCCTTTCCGGCCATTGAACTATCTTCCGGGCATACACATCCAGCTCTTCCCTCTCCCACCCGGCTATTTCCACATCCCCATTAACATTCTCCAATGAAAGAGTGCCTCCGGGCTCGAAAGGAACGACTTTATGGTAGTCCTCCATAGGAACTCTTCCTTCCTCATATGGATAATCGACCCTTATATAGAAACAGGAACACAAAAACAACAGTGAAAGGATAACCGCCGAAATGAATATTCTTCTCATTGTTCCTCCTTCTCTACCTTTTTTATTATACGATTTTCTCCGTGTAAATTTCCAATCGGAAAATTCCCGGTCATGTAAATTGATATTTATGCTTGAAACAAAATTTGAAATTTAACATATTATTTTTTATATGGATTTCTTCGGGTCTATTACGGCCATCCGGCCTCTAGCTAAGAAGGGATCAATGTCGAGTATGTCAGGAACCGATGCGGGGTGAAACTGGCGCACCGTGACACGGTGCGGGTCGATTTCGTAGCCGGAATACCCGACTCCGGAATCGGCCATGGCCTAGGATACGCCAGCACATCAGGCATCCCGTTCAGACGGCCTTTCGTGAAATATACTCCTACTTGGCCGCGCAGCTTCATGCCCCAGGATCAAAAGGTGAGGGATTTGGTCGCCAAAATGAAGCTCATTCCGGTCTACATTACAATAACAAAGGTTGGAAGATCTGGTGGACGCCATTTCACTGCCTAAGGAAAAGCTGTGCATCTAGTGCTGGGATGGCGCTGAGTGAAGAGAGATAAAAAGAACGTCGAAGGATAACTCACCAAATACGGGATGCGCTTTTTTCGCTGGCCTTCTGGGCCAGTCCCAAGTAATCGAGACCTGCGTACTCAACCACCAAAAATGTCTTATCACTATTTCCATGAAGCCGAAGGTGAACTTGGGTCTCGGAATCCTGCCATGTGGATTCGAACTTCAGGTGACCCAGGCTGAGGGCTTCCCCCCAGTTGTTTGGTTCTTTTTTGTACCTATCGTTCTGCCACGTGGCGCTATCCGCCAGAGGTTTTCCATATTTTTCCGCCAATATATCCCTTATTTTTGAATAGTCTTGGATATATTGATTTTTATCCCCATGTTTGGCCAAAAAACTATATTTGGCTTTGACCAGCATATTCTCGGCAAACACATAGCCTATCATACAATCCATGTTCAGTATTTTCTGCATATATTGAATAATGTCCAAGCCATTCGTGTTCGCTTGTTCATCCGGATAGCCTTCCAGACGAAGAATCTGCTGTTTACTCATTCCCCAACGGGCGTTTCTGAAGTTGGTTTCAGGGATGGCATCCGTTCTTTCTTCTTTCCCCTCCTGCTGTATCATGTTCTTTTTTGTCACTTCATAAAGTTTCTTGACTAAGGAATCAAGAATGTATCCAGATCTTGTATTGCCCGTTTTTTCAGATGTGAAATAGACATAATTCCAGTTTGTCCGGAATTTTCTTTCACTGCCCAAAGACACAAGAGTCCCCCTTTTTAAAGTGGCGACCACTGTGCTCTTATTATCCGGGTCCAGATGAATCGGAGCCTCATCGGCGACAACGACAAGCTTCCTGCTGGAACATTGGAGCCAGCCTGAGTTCAGGCAAAGCATAAATGCGGGGAATAAACAAAGAGCTAAGAATCTTTTCGTTTTGTCTCGCACGTTACTTCCCCTTTACTACGTTTTGGCCCCCTCTTTATGCTTCTCGCTCCCTGAGATCTTATAATTCATCACTATCCAGTACCCGCGATGAATATTATCGAAAACAATAGGCCAGAAACACAATCCTCTTTTGGGGTGAATTTTAAAAAAAATTTTATCACCCCTGGGAGGGTTCGAATTTCTCTGCCATCTCTAGACGTTCTCCGACAGGGGGGTGAGAATAATACAGAAATTTCACCCACCATTCAGGATAGGCATTGGAAAGGTTTCTGTCGGCCAATCCGGCCAGGGCGGTCATAAACGGCCGTTTATCGTGTGTGCTTTGGAGAGCATACCGGTCGGCCTGCCTTTCGAAAATCCGTGAAAGGGCATTATTCAAGGGGCCGAAAAGGAGCCATGACAGGACTCCCAAAAGGATTGCAAATACCGGAATGAGGGCAAGATTCCAGCGGTTAGTGGTGAGAAATCGGGGAAACAGCGCTTTTAGCGAGATATGAAGAATAAAAAAAACGACAGCCTGCTGTCCGGTCCCGATTAAAATGTTTTTCCATATATGACGATATCTGTAATGGCCGACCTCATGGGCTATGATGGATACGATCTCGTGATTGTTCATATTGGCCAATAAATTATCCCCTAATACGACCCTCCTCGTCTTTCCGAGTCCAGCCAAAAAGGCATTTTCTTTCTTGGTCTGGCGGCTCATGTCTTCTTTGAAGAATCCGCTGCTTTTAAGGCCCCCTTCGAAGAGGATCCTCTCCAGGGCTCCAGTCAATTCCTCATCCTCGATCGGGGTGTATTTGTTGAAAATCGGGGCTAAAACAACTGGAAACAAAGTGGCCATAACAACACTCACCAAAGCCATGGCACCGGCGGCAAGAATCCACCACCATTGCGATGCAGCGGCCATGATCCACAGGAGGAGTCCGAGGAGAAAAAGGAAAATGACGAGTCCCACGAAGAATGATTTTGTCTGCTCCCACAACCAGCTTTTCACCGTCTGATTGGAAAAATTCCACTTGTGCTCATGAACGTAGCCCGAGTAGAAGGCGAGAGGAAAACCGAATACTGTCATGGAAAAGGTTAATACGGTGACATAAACGAAAAAAGTCCAGATGAAGGAGGAACCCAGTTCAAGGTTAGCCAAGTAAAGGCTCGCTCCACTGAAATAAAAGGACAGGAGAAAAACCAGAGACACAGCCAAGCCCGCCAAGCCTAGAAATCGCTTTTCCTTTTCATACTGTTTGGCTTTTTTCTGGCTTTCTTTGTCCAGCAAGGGATGGATATTTTCCATGGCTCGCAACAAGCATAGGATACTTCATCCTCTGTCTCCAATCAACCAAGCGGAATCATCTTTTCCTCCGCTATAAATAGGGCTTATAGGAATGGTTGCAGCGACCCTTGAAGATTTAGCCTTCCCGAACCGTTCTTCAAAGGTAACAATATGAGCACGATAAGTCAAAATATTTGGGATCAGTATTAACATAACATAAGGACCAATGTTTTAGATCGATCATGCGCAGTTCCGCAGCCGCCGAGAAGAGAGGAGAAGGAATGGCGTTAAAAATCTGAAGGGAGCAAAACCATTCCTGAAGGCCTGCCTAGATCAAATTAATTCAGGATGAAAAGATGATCATTTGTGAATCGATAGCGTTGCGTTTTTTCAGGACAAGGGGTATCATGCAGGAGAAATTTACGATTGACCAGGATAACGGATGGATTACTGGAACTTACTGCTTCTTTTCGGGGTCGGTTCCATCGCAGGATTCATCAACGTAAATGCTGGCGGCGGATCGAGCCTAACCTTGCCAGCCCTCATTTTTATGGGCCTTGACGGCGCTCTGGCCAACGGCACCAACCGTGTCGCCATTTTCGTCCAGAACCTCTTCGCCGTGGTCTCTTTCCACAAAAACAAGATGCACCAATTCAGAACCAGCACAGAACTTTCGCTCCTAACTCTTCCCGGCGCTATCCTGGGGGCTGTCTTGGCTGTGCGTATCAGCAGCGCTCTGTTTGAACGCATTGTCGGCGTCGTTTTAATTTTCATCGTCCTATCCCTCTTCATTTCTGGTTCTTACAGGGAAAGAAGTCCCGGCCAAAAGGAAAAGAGAAACTGGCTGATCTATCCAGCTCTGGTGGCAATAGGTTTTTACGGAGGATTTCTCCAGATCGGGGTCGGATTTCTCTTAATGGCGGCCCTTTATCATCTGCTCAAGGTCGACCTTATTACGGTCATCATGCACAAGGTCTTCATCATTCTGCTCTACACCCTGCCCGCCCTCGTCATTTTTACGATCACGGGAAACGTAAACTGGAAATACGGCCTAGCCCTTGCGTCAGGTAATGCCCTGGGGGGATGGTGGGGTGCGCATGCCGCAGTCAAGGGCGGCGAAAAAATCATCCGCATCATCCTGGCTGTCAGCATATCCATCATGGCTCTCAAACTCTTCGGTCTTTTCTAGAGTCCCGCTGTTTCGCTTGACAATTCCCCGGGACGAACGTATTTTAGTGAATCATCGAGACTCAGAAAAGGACTTCCTTTTGATTCATGAATTCGAAGCCGTCATAGTCGGAGCCGGAGGAGCCGGTCTATACGCAGCGCTCGAGGCCAGCAAAAAGGCGAAAACGGCTGTCCTCTCCAAGCTCTACCCTATTCGTTCCCACACCGGTGCCGCCCAGGGTGGAATCGGCGCTGCCTTGGGAAATGTGGAGGAAGACAAACCCGAATGGCATGCCTTCGATACTATAAAAGGCGGAGATTACCTCACAGACCAAAAAGCGGCAAACCTGCTCGCAGAGGAAGCCGTTCAAGCGGTGTACGATTTGGAGAACCGAGGCCTTCCCTTTAACCGCACTCCCGAAGGGCGCATCGACCAGAGGCGCTTCGGCGGCCACACGCGTAATTTCGGGGAAGCCCCTGTCCGCAGAGCCTGCTATGCGGCTGACCGGACCGGCCACATGATTCTTCAAACCCTATACCAGCAATGCATCAAAAACGAGGTGACTTTTTTTGACGAATTTTACGTGATAGATGCCCTCATCCAGGATTATCAGTGCGCCGGGCTAGTAGCCATCGAGCTATCTACCGGAGAAATTCATCTCTTCCACACAAAAGCTGTTCTTTTCGCCACAGGGGGATTCGGGAGGATGTTTCGCATCACTTCCAACGCCTATGCCAACACAGGTGACGGACCAGCTGTGCTGGCAAGAAGAGGTATCCCTCTGGAGGATATGGAGTTTTTCCAATTCCACCCTACAGGTATCCGTGGTTTGGGCATACTGATCACAGAGGGAGTAAGGGGTGAGGGCGGTATTCTCAAGAATAAAAAAGGCGAACGTTTTATGGAAAGGTACGCTCCGAAACTCCTCGACCTGGCTCCCCGCGACATGATCGCCAGGGCCATTCTGAATGAAATCCGGGAGGGTCAGGGGATCAAGGGGGATGGCGCCATCGACGATTATGTACATCTGGACGCCACTCATCTGGGAAAAGAGATGATCGAAGCGAAATTGCCGGAAATCGCAGACTTCAGCCGCACCTACCTGGGAATTGATCCCACCGAAAAGCCCATACCCGTCCATCCTACCGCCCACTATGCCATGGGAGGAATTCCCACCGACATTCAGGGGAGAGTTTTTTGCGATGGATCGGGGAATCTCTGCCAAGGAATGTATGCGGCAGGAGAATGTGCCTGCATTTCCGTCCACGGAGCCAACAGATTGGGCACGAATAGCCTGGTGGATCTGGTCGTTTTCGGACGCCGGGCCGGACTTCACATCGCCGATTATGCCGATCAAAGTGACTTTCCTCCTCTTCCTTCGGATCCATCCGGGCAGTCAAAAAGAATTTTGGAGCATCTCTTTGATAGCAAAAAAGGCCCCCGGCCAGGGGAGATCCGGAAAGAGATGCAGGAAATCATGATGCGGAATATCGGCATTTACAGAAATGGCGAGGAAATGACCAAGGCTGTCCACAGGCTCGATGAACTGCGTCAGGCCTTCAAGGAGGTCAGAGTAGAAGACCGAAGTAAAGCGTTCAATAGCGACCTCCTCGATATCCTTGAACTGGGGAATCTGCTCGATCTGGCTTATATAACGGCCTCCTGTGCCCTCCGCCGGACCGAAAGTCGGGGCGCTCACGCCCGCGAAGATTATCCGGGGAGGGACGATACCGGCTGGTTGAAACACACTCTCGTCTGGCTGAGGAACGATCGAATAGAGACAGGAGACAAACCGGTGGATATCTCTATTTGGGAGCCAAAGCCCAGAAAATATTAGAGTCTGAGCCCATGAAAATCATTCTGGAAATCAAACGTCTCGATCCTGAAAAGGACGAAGAGCCCTATTTCCAGAAATTCGAATTAGAGATCGACCGGGACGACCGGCTCCTCGATGCCCTGATGAAAGTCAAGCAGGATCATGATCCCAGCTTGGGATTCAGAAAAAGCTGTGCCCATGGCGTCTGCGGATCGGATGCCATGGTCGTTAACGGAAAGGAACGACTTGCCTGTAAAACCTTGATCAAAGAAGTGGCGGAAAAAGAAGGAGCCACGGTGAAGATCGAGCCCTTGCGCACTCTTCCGGTCCAGAGGGACTTGATGGTGGATCAGGAAGCTTTCTTTAAAAACTACCGTCAGGTAAAGCCTTTTCTGATCACTACGGAGGAAGTCAAGGAAAAAGAACGGGTCCAGACTCCTGAAGAAAGGAAGCGAATCGATGAGGCCACGAAATGCATTCTCTGTGCGGTCTGTTTCTCGGCCTGTCCGGTAAAGCAGGAGGTGAATCCGGATTTCCTCGGGCCGGCGGCCATCGTTCAGGCCTCTCGCTTTATCGATGACAGCCGTGACCGGGGCTTTGAGGAGAGGCTGCCCGAGCTGGACTATCCCGATGGAATCTGGCCCTGTGAAAGCCGGTTCGAATGTACCCGTGTCTGCCCCCGCAACATCAAGGTGACCAAACTGATCAACCTTCTAAAAAGAAAAATCACGGAATTTCGCAAAAAAACGGGAACCTCCAAGGATTAACGATACAAGAGACGACTTCCCATAATAAGCCAAATCACTAAATTTGGATGGGTCTCTCTATCATTCAAGGTGGGCTGAGATTCGTTTTGTAATAATTCACCAGGTATGTCCTCCGCTCCAGTTCGGACTTTAGGCGCTATTCCCTCACCGCTCTTGAGGCTGGGTTAGGTTGGGTCGGAATCCTTCGATGTCGCTTCTGGCATACCCAATGTCTTTTTTCACCAGAGTTTACTCACATCGAGGAGAAGAGAACTTCCTGAATGATCTTGGTGATTTAGATGGGTTTCAATGGCTAGAAAAGAGAAAAAGCGGCCGGCCTTTATGTGGCCGTATAATGGCCGACCGAGAGATATTATTCGCTTAGAATCCCGGCATGATGGTGAACTGAAAGTAAAGGCCTTTGTCGGGTCTATCGAATGGTTTCACCACATTGAATCCCAGAATCAGGGCCCCGAACATGTTCATGCGGATACCGACTCCGGCGCTCGATACCGGTTTTCGTTCACCGCCAAGGAAGAAGGGTTTGGCTGCCTTATCGTCATCAGCTTCATACCCCCAGGCAATTCCGGCATCGTAGAAAGCGATGAAATCCATAGGCAGGATTCCGTAATATCCTCTTCCGATACCCAGCACACCGAAAAGAGGAAACCTCAGTTCCACGTTGGCTACCAGCAACTTGCTTCCGAAGAGACCATAATACACATCGGATTCAGCATAAGAGAATGAGGATGAGTTGTATCCCCGCACCAAAGTCTCATACCCCAGGAAAAGGGGATAAAACCGGCTGTCTTCGGCATTTTTACCGTAACGGCCGAAATGCAGCAGACGGAATCCCAGTGTGAAAGGCCTTACCGGCATGATGTAACGGCGGTAATCGGCAAGAAAGGTGGAAAAGTTCACGCTTCCGATGTAGGGGGTAAACTCGATCCGGTAGCTTTGTCCGAGAATCGGCGCCGTAGCTCCGAAAAACGAGGTGTCATAGACGAAAGCCGCCGTGACAAATCCATAGTTCATGCTCTCCGGTGCTTCTAACTCCTGCCTGTACTGATCCAGCAAATACCCGCCATAGTATGAATACACACGGGTGCGGAGTTCCTGCTGATAGTCGATCAATCTGTAACCTGCAGACAGTTCGAACCGGCGCGCCTGGTTGAAGGGATAAAAGGCAAAAACAGAGGCCTGGTAATTGACCTGCCGGAATATATATTCCTCTTCTTTGAGAACTAATTGGCCCAAGTAATCATCATACCCGATGGCGTATCCGCCGTAGACATAGGGAATCCGCTGGAGAGCCGCCCCCCAATTCATCCTGTTTTTGGCATTCTGGTAACCGACCACCAAGGCCGAATCTTCTATTCGGCTGGTAGCTTGGGCCATGGTGAAGAGGGTATGGTAGCCGAGCATATCGCTGAACACGAAGGACACCGCGCCTCCGGCGTAGCTTCCGAACCGGTCTGTTCCTACGGCGATCTGGGCGGGAGTGATGTAGTCCAGAGCTAGCTTCGCTTTGTAATCGGTAACCTCAAAATCGGCCTCTTCGGGAAGACCATATAGAGGGTTGTTGAGCAGGGCGAGCACTTCTCCCTCGCTTTTGGTTCTGGGTGGAAGCAATGAAGGTAAAATATCCCCGATTTCCTCCTCGGGTTCCATGCCCGATAAAAGCTCGGGAGAGTCGATAGCATAGATGCTGTAGTTTTCATCCTGGTAGAAACTGAATGCCAGTTGGCCGGTTTTCTGAGCCACAGAAAGCGCAGGACTCTCGGCCATGATTCCGCTCACTCCCGTGTAGAGATTGGTAACCTGTGTTATTTCCTTGTTATCGAGATTGATTCGGTAAATGTCTGCAATACCGTTCTGGTCGGAAAGGAAAAACAGCGCCTTTGAATCAGGCGCCCATTGGGGATTGATATTGTTGGCTCCGGAGAATCCGGCGATCTTTTCCATCTTCCCTGTTTTCGGGTCCAGCAGGGCCATTTGAAGTTTCCCTATGTTGAGAATAGAGAGGTCACTCGAAAAACGATCCGTGACAAACGCGATTGACCGGCCATCTGGAGACCAGGCTGGATAAAGGTCGGAAAATGGGTCGTCGGTCAGCTTTTTCAGCTCTTCTGATCCCAGATCGTACAAAAAGATATCGGTCAAGCCGCCCTCGAGGGCAGAAAAAGCGATGTATCGGCCGTCAGGGGACCATGTGGGATTCAAAATTTCTCCCAGGTTGGCGAAGACGATCTCTTTCTCCCTATTTCCGTTCTCGGTTTCCACAATGACGAGGGCAGGATTTCCCTTGGTAATTGCCCCGAAGACGAAGCGTTTCCCCTGGGGATCCCAGGAACCAGAGGACTTGATGAACTGAAGGCTCTCGAAATGAGGGTCTACGGCTGTTTTAATAAGTTTTTTCTTGATCTTTCCTGTGCGGGCATCGGCCAGATACATGTCGATGGAAAACAGATCACGGCTAGAAAGAAACACGATCTTGCTTCCATCAGGACTGAGGGCCGGCGAGACATTGTATCGGACTTCTTCGGATCCCTTTAAAAGAGAACGGCTTCCTTTTTCATTCAACTGGGTTCGCTTAGCTATCGGATCATAGGCCTCTATCAAAGACTGCTGCCACTCTTTGGATAGTGTTTCGAAGTTGACATTCAATACCCTTTTGACGGCAGACTCCAGATCACCGACCCGGCTCACCTGTTTCATGAGGGAAGGAACGGCCTCGTCTCCCCATTTACCAGTGATATAGGCCCAAAGTGACTGGCCATATCTGTAAGGGAAATATTTATAGGGATCTTCCATTTTTTTGATGGTCGGGAGCTTCCTTCTTTGTGTCACATCCCGCATCCACATGGCCGTATGAGGATCGATGGATCCGATAGAAAGGTATTCTGCCAATCCCTCTATAAACCACAGAGGGATACGGGCGAGACCGGGGCTCGCCCCCTGGTAACTGGGTCTATCCTGGGAGGTCATGTCATACTGGAACGCATGGACCAGCTCATGGCCGATAACATGATCCGTCGCTTCCAGAGAGCCGGCCAGGGGCAGGATGATCCGTCTTTTGAATGATTCGGTCACCCCTCCTGTCCCCTCACCGATGAGACCGGTTAGAGCGGTCGTCTGCTGGAATTCCGGAGAACTGGCGTATAAGATCAGAGGCTGTCGGCCTTTGAGCTTATGGTTGAAAATCCTGGAAAGCCGCGCATACCACCTTTCCGCCATTCGAGCTGCCTGTTTGGCCGCTTTTTCCATTTCGGGATAGAAATAGACATCGAAGTGGTCCGTCTTCATGATTTTGAAGTCGAACTTGTCATATTGCACCTTATTCTGGCCGAAGTACTGAGCTTGGACAATAGAGGGAGTCGTCGCGACGGCCAGAAAAAAAAGGGTCGCTATCACAACATGTTTTAAAATGTTTCGGAAAACCATCTTGTTCCTCCAATCCTTATTCATATCGCTTTCATCATCCTTTATACCCTACTTAATCTATAACTATTATAGTAATTAGATAGTTGCATAGTTTCATTTTCATAGTGACATCTCATTTTCTGTGCTCATGTCACAAGCTGAATTTCTTTTATGTTTCAATCGAACTCTTACTTCGATTAGACACACAAACCATAGTAATCTATTCCAATCCATCATTCAATGACTCGATTCAACCTTTCAACAGATCCATCAGCGTTAGACAAAAATAGCTATATATAGAGTGCAAAAAACATGCCAAAAAGACATCCCTTTCATAAGGGAACCACTGGTTCCCAGATGTGACATATAGAGGGCATCTGTCCTCTGGATGGAATAAGCGGCTAACCCGAATTATTAACAAAAAATGCCTATAATATTGTAGTCCGGGTGAGGTTGGGTCGGCTCGCAGTCGTATACTGCAGCTTCATGGGCCACCTCCCCGCCTTTCCTTTAGCGTATGGGGTGATTGTCTTTGACTCGTTCACAGTCCAAGCTAAGTCAGGTTAAACAATTTGATTCTCTTCCATTTAGTGTGGGTAAGATCAAAGGTAAAATACATCAGGCATGTCAGAAGCGAAATCTGAAGACCCCGACCCAACCTACCCCAGCCTTCCCGAATCGTTCTTCGAAGGTAACAATAAGGGGACGTTCCATTCAGGGACACTCTATAATTTATTTAAAAAAAGCCACATCTATGGAATATAGGATGTCCCCAAATGGGACGTCCCCATATTGTCGGCGAGGATGTATTGAGCACGACAACACCAAAGGAGTGGGATGGAGATTAACATGGCTTAAGTTCCATAGGAATAAGCCTTGTTGCGGAGTTCCGCAGCCGCTGAGAAGAACAATGAGGGAATGGCGTTAAAAATCCGAACTGAAGCTGAGGACATGCCTGGTGGATTAAAAAAATGGTACCCACACAAAATGGAAGAGAACCAACAATTTTAATTTGAAAAAATTTATTATTGATGTAGAATTTAGCTATCGTAAATTCTCATGAGCGGTTCTAAGATCTTCAATCGATGGATTCCTTTTGGCCTGTGTTTGTTTTTTGCCTCAGGAGTTTGGGGGAAAACCGAACAGAAGGATGCGGCTTTGCTTCTGAAAATCACATCGCTGAAAAGCGGATTGAAACTGAGATACACGCTTTCCCTTCCCTCCGGCTATTCTCCGGCCAAAACCTATCCCCTTGTCGTCGCCCTGCATTACGGAGGGAAAGTCACTCCATTTTACGGATTTGAATTTTTCACCGCCCTTGTGGAGCCAGCCCTCAAGGAATTCGATGCCGTTTTTATCGTACCCGACTGTCCTTCTATGGGATGGGTAAATCCCACGAGCGAAGAAGCCGTTCTGGAATTGATACTCCTCATGATGGAAACCTACAGCATCGATGCCGACCGGGTGCTGATTTTGGGATTCAGCATGGGAGGATTGGGGACCTGGCATCTGGCATCCCGCCATCCTGATATTTTCTCGGCCGCTATTCCAATTGCCGCTCCAGCGGATACAATGACCACCCCTTCGGTCAAAGATGTTCCTTTTTATATCATCCATGGAGAAAACGATGAGGTTTTTCCACTGGATGAAGTCATGAGATTCTATTTGGAGCAGAAGGCCGAAGGTGCTGATATTCAACTGCTGGTCGTCGAAAAAACGAACCATTACGATCTATCCCGCTACATCGTACCTCTCAAAGCTGCCATCCCCTGGATCAAGCGCGTCTGGGAAGAAAATTTAAAGAGATAGGAGACCAGGGCCGATGGATGTTTTCGCCACCAACTTCCGGACAGTTGATTGGATAATCGTTTGCGTCTACATCTGTATTCCTGTTGTGATCGGTATCGTAGTCAGGAAATACATCAGACAATTGAGCGACTTTATCGTAGCTGGACGATCACTCAAGCTTTTCATTGCCATCGCTACTTTGACGGGCACAGAACTGGGCTTGGTGACGGTCATGTACAATGCCGAGCTGGGATTCATCCATGGATTTTCCGCCTTTCACGTCGGGATCATCGAGACCTTCTGCATTCTGTCCATCGGGCTGACGGGCTTTATCGTTTACAAATTGCGTCAGTTGAGGGTTATGACCATTCCTGAATTCTACGAAATACGCTTCGGACGGAATGTGAGGTGGGTTGGCGGGATCATTCTGGCCGCGGGGGGAATCCTGAATATGGGGCTATTCCTTCAGGCAGGAGCCCGTTTCATGATGGGCGTGACGGGCTATAGTCACCCGGCAGGGTTGAAAATTTTCATGTCGGTCATGCTGATCATGGTGCTGATCTACACGGTTTTGGGCGGCATGGTTTCGGTGGTCCTGAATGACTTTATGCAGTTCGTGGTCCTTTCCATCGGGATGCTCATCGGCTCCGCCTTCGCTATCTCCAGGATCGGTTGGGAAAATCTTTTCAAGGTTCCTGCTACAGTGGACGGGGCTTCATGGTTCAACCCAGTGAGTCAAGGATCTGGTTTTGGAAGTCTGTATGTGGTTTTCATGGTCATCCTCACTTTCTCGGCAGGAGCCCTCTGGCAGTCAGGGACTCTTCGCGCCCTTTCAGCCAAAACGCCCAAGATCGCCAAACAACTCTATGCCTGGAGCTCGATCTCTTATCTGGCCCGCCGGGTGATTCCCATGCTATGGGGCATATGTGCGTTTATTTTCGTATCTCAGACGCCCAAGCTTCTCTCTGCCTTCCAGGGACCTGATGCACTGAATACTCAGTTCGGGATGCCCATTTTCCTGGCCAAAGTGCTTCCGAGCGGCTTTCTCGGTCTGATAGCCGCCGGAATGTTTGCCGCCTTCATGTCCACCCATGACAGTTATCTTCTCAGTTGGAGCTCTGTCATCACCCAAGATATCGTGGCCCCCCTGAGGGGCGAGCGACTTTCCGATAAAGGCCGTCTCCTCATCACCCGAATAAGCATTGTCGGCATCGGACTTTTTTTGCTATCCTGGGGACTCTGGTTCGAAGCTCCGGTGTCCCTCTGGAACTACATGGCCGTTACAGGAACCATCTATTTAGCCGGCGCCTTTACCGTGGTAACGGCCGGATTGTACTGGAAAAGGGCCAGCAAGACCGGCGCCATGATCGCCCTTTGCGCCGGAGTATTGGCAGTTCTGGGAATAGGCCCCTGGACAAGAGGGGATAACGTTCCTTTCTATGCGACCGATAAATTCATCGGGGTCATGACCTTTGTCATCGCCATCCTGGGTATGATCATAGGCTCCCTTATTTTCCCCGACAAAAAGGAGAAGGAGGTAGCTAAATGAACTGGGAGCTTTTGTGGAAAATTGTCCTGATCTTCACTCTTTTCGGCTATGGGATTTTGGTGATCATCGTCATCTTCGGTGGGTCGAAAAACATCGTGGATATGCTCCAGGACCTCAGAAATCCCCCGAAGGAGGATGATTAATTCAGACTAATTGGATTTTTGGATCCAGATAAAATCGACCCCCACTTCAGGCCTCTGGATATCGGGAAGCGCATCCTCAAATTTCAGGATCAGGGTGTGCAACCCCGTATCCAACTCAACGGCCGGTAAGGTGAAATTACGCAAAAGCACGCGATAGGGCCGGTAAAGGTCGATGACCTTTCGATCATCGGACAATGCCATAAACCGGTCGTCCAGCCCTGCGGATATCCTCCCTGAACTCGGGTTTAAGGCAACGGCAAAATGAACCCGGTACTTCCCCTTTTCCCTGATCCGGAAGGAAAAGGCCTTGCTTTCTGCCGGATTCCGGGGATGCCAGAGCAGCAGCCTTCCGCCCGACCACAATCTCCCCCTTTCCATCTGGGTGTGAATGCGTTCCCGGATAATGGCTTCGGCCTCATAAAAGACGGAATCTCTGGCGCCCATCCTGGCTGCCGGTTTCCAGTTCTCCGGTAGTTCCAATGGCCTCAAATCCTCCGGCATGATAGCTACATGGTCGTCGCTTATCCCAGGCCGGGCATAATGATAGCCCATCCGGGCATAGCTCAATCCGGGGGTGCGCTCATGGCTGTAGAGCTCCATATAAAACCCGATGGATGATTGAAAAGGAAGCGGATCCAGGATGTGCCAGCGAAAATTGGTCACGAATCCGCGGTTCCCGGGCCCGTCGTTGCGCGGCTGTCCGCAATAGGGGAAATAAAAGATATCCGGAGTAGACCAGGAATAATTGTAGTAATCCTCTGAACCCGTGCCAAAGGTGGACGGCACCGGATCATCGTCCACGAAGACCTTCTCATCCCCTTCTCCCCACCAGCTTCCGTAAGGCGTGGGCACATCGCTGGGATTGAGCAGGTAGGAAGCGGTTCCGACGTAAAGGCCCTTTCCATGGGCCATAATGAAGGGAAGGTCCTGGACGGCCTCGTTGGAAGCGATAAGTTCATGGTCCACCCGCCATCGGGCCCGGAAATACATGGAGCGTTCCTCATCCCATGTGTATTCCATAGGGAGGACAGTCCCGCTCACCTCGATAACCTGTTCCCCTCGATTATCCAATCGTATCGCTATATTTTTTTGGAAGGGCATCACGAACCGGCAGACCATCGTCCCATCGGGCTGAACGGTAAAGGGCAAAGACTGATAGGGATTGATTCCGGGCGCAGCCCCGAAAAAATCCCCTACCGGGGACTGGACCTGACCCCATGGATGGTCATCGCAGATGACATGCAGAAGAGTTTGGCGCAGGGCTTTGTCCATATCATCGGCTTCGATCCGAATCTTCAGCCGCTCAATAGCCTTGGGCCCCTCCAGAAAAAAGGCTTCTTTTTCTTCTTGCGGCTCAAGAATAGCGGTGAAGTGGACCGATGAGGCTTCTGATCGGGACTGCAGGTTCAAGTCAGGGTCGGCAAGGGCATTCATCACCTGATTGATGGTATTTTTATAATCAGCTAGATCCCCCGGAGCAAACGTCTGGACGGGCGTTCCGGCTTGGTAGAGACGCACGCCCATCTGGTAAAAATGGATTTCCTTCAAATTTCCTGTCCATATAAGGCGCATCCTTTCGGCAAACGGGATCGGTGCATAGGATGCATCTCTCTGGTAGACCGTTTTTCTCAGAAGATCTTCGTCAAGATTTTCGATTTCTAAAAAAGAGTCATAGGTCTTTTGGAAAAAATCTTGGGCCGGCCCTTCATACAGAGGCACTTCCTGGTCATCCAGAATGAGCCTGGCCTCGCCGGCGATGGCGGCCGTCCACAGCCTGACGATCGCTCCCGGCCCACGGACGTCGGCCATCAGGTATTCGCCCACTTCATCCTCTCCTGGTTGCCGAAGCACCTCCTGAAAATTGGGGATGGGCTCTCCTCCGAATCCGTCCGAGTTGGCGAACCAGTCTGGGCCTCCTGGTAAGCTGCTCCGGCGGTCGAAGGAAGAGAACTGAACCGTGCGAAAGGATGGATCGGGAAAATAGGTCAGTCCCCTCATATCTGTCATCTCCAGGAAAAGAGTTTCCGTGGTGATGGTTTCCTCTGCTGGCGGTGTTTTCGTACAAAAGATCAGGCCCGAGACCAAGAGAGTGATTAAAACTGATCCTCTTAAAATCCTCATGCAATTCCTCCCGAAAATGGTTTTATCAGCAAATTCTCGATCATAATTGAACGAACCTTTTCCATTTTGTGCAGGCATAGTTTCTATTTTTCCTGTCCATCAAGCATGTCTTCCGCTACAGCTCGGATTTTTAACGCCACTCCCTCACCGTTCTTCTCGCCGTCTGACTCCATCAGATTCCCTCGAAGAACGGCTCGTGAGGGCTAAATCCTCCGATTTCGCTTCTGACATACCTGATGTCCGATTCCACTAGAGTTTATCCACTCTTAATGGAAGAGGCCAAAATAAAAAACCTTTGTCTATATCTTGATGTAAATGTGTTTGCGATAAAGGGGGATCATGATCAAAACCCAGATGAGTATGAGAAGCAGGGGAAAAAGCAAGGAACCGTTGAGGTTCCCGGCCACTGGGACCAAAAGTTTAGTATAAATAAAAGAATAAAGAGAGGCTTTCCCTTGTTCCGTGGCCCATTTGATCGAAACAAGAAGCTTGACCATAACCGTGGAGCCGACATAGGCAAATATGGCATTCGATCCCAGAACAAGAAAGGGATAGGCCCACTTTTTCCATCCAAAGCCATCCATCAGGATGAAACATATCCCAAGGAGCAGGAGCGCGGCACCTGCCGTAAAAAGGACGAAGGTGCTCGTCCAGAGCTGTTTATTTATGGGGAAAATAGGATGGAGCAGAAGCCCGGATGCTGTGAATGCTATCCCAGAAAGCAGGAGTCCACCTGCCTTCTGCAGGGCATTTCTGGAGGAACGGAGCCAATCCCCAGCAAGAGTACCCAGCAAGGTAGTGGCGATGGCGGGAAAGGTGCTCAGAATTCCCTCGGGATCGAAGTAGGGTCTGTACAGATGACCGGCAAGAAGTTTCGTATCGATATACCCGCAGAGATTTCCTTCATAATCCAGCACGCCCAGTCCATAGCCCGGCACGGGGATAAATTTCAACACCAGATAATAGGCCACCAGAAGAGAAATGGCGACGGCCGCCCTGCCTTTGGTCCCCGCTTTGGAAAAAATCAGGGCCGACACCAGATAGCAAACAGCGATCCTCTGAAGGACTCCAGGAATTCGCAGATGGTCGAAGTTGAAGCGGAACAGCAGCCGGAGCAAAATCCCGAGAGCAAAAAGGATAAGGCTTCTTTTGAAAATCTTGATGTACAGGGAAAAAAGGGCGTCCCCCCGGACTATTCTTTTGGAAAGGGCCAGAGAGATGGAAACCCCGACGATGAACAGAAAAAAGGGGAAAATGAGGTCCGTCGGTGTCCATCCGTGCCATTCGGCATGGCGCAGAGGCGAATAGACATACTCCCAGCTGCCCGGATTGTTCACCAGGATCATCCCGGCAATGGTGATGCCTCGAAAAGCATCCAGGGATAATAGCCGGGACTTCATTTTGGCATCAATCCCCTCAGACTCGGCAGCCATCCGAGTAACCGGTCTGCATCCAGGGCAGCTTGTTGCTGGCAAAAAGAGGCGCCAATTCCCCTCTTATCCTCTCCATTTCTTCCGGACTCATGGGTTTAAAGTTCAGCAGCAGTTCCCTGTTCTTTTTCACCACTTCCAGGCTGTCGGTCCCGATGACTGCCACATGGGCCTTTTCGAGGCTCAACGCGTACCGGATAAGATCCTCGGCGGAAAGGCTCTCGACATTTTCTCTGGGCCGGATGGCCTTCATCAAGATGATTCCCATATTTTTCCCGGCCGCTTTGGGAATAGCAAGGTTCTCCATATCCCCTTTTGTTTCCTCGTAGTGGTTAAGGGCGATCAGCATAGTATCGAAATCGAATCGTCGAACCATAGCGGCCATGGCTTCGGCATTGCTGTGGCCGGAAAACCCGATAAATTTCGTGACTTTCTCCTCTTTCATTTTTTGAAGAGCCCGGAACACACCATCCCTGGCCCCTATTTTATCCACATCCTCCAGGGACAGCACGCTGTGTATCTGGAGTATTTCTAGATGGTCGGTCTGAAGCCGCTTCAAACTCTCTTCTATATGGCGGAGGGCTCCTTCATACGTGCGTTCTCCCACCTTCGTTGCCAGGAAGACTTCTTTCCTCCGATGTTTCAGGACCTGGCCAAGCCGTTCCTCGCTCACCACATCGTTGAAGACATAATCATGGGCCGTATCCCAGTAAAAAAATCCGCTGTCCAAAGCGTAATTGAGCAGTTCTTCGCTTTTTTCGGGATCTTGGACCGCGCAGAACCGGCTGCCGCAGCCAATGGCCATGCGTGGGACCCTGGCCTCCGTCTTACCATAGATGATAGTGGGCAAACCCTTCGCGTCATGAGCGAAATCTGTTCTTCCTGCAAAAAGCTTTCTCCCGGGCAAAAAACCGATTGCTGCCGCACCCGTTACACATCTCTTCAGGAAATCCCGTCTATGAATATTTCTCTCTTTCATTGTCGACCCTCCTCCTCTTTAAATTTAAAATTTATTCAAATGGTTTTCATCCATTTTGTTAGGGATTTTAGCATAGCAAAAGATCATCAGGTATGCCCGCAGCGACATTGAGGATTTTCGATGCATTGATTTCATCATTGTATTTCCCCCCAGAGCTTGAGGTCATCGAAAGCTCCGGTGTCATCGAACGACCCCACCCCTACCAAACCATGATCCAACGTCTTCTCCTGGGCGGTCAAGATCGGTGTTCTCATGTCATCGAGATAGGCCTTGATCTCCCCAGTCTCCGCATTGTAGCTCACCTTGAAGAGATGAAACTGCCTATCCGTCAGACGAGCTTCCGACTGGCCTGCCGGTTCGAGATTGATCTTCACCCGGTCCGTCCCATTCACCAGGCCTATGATATTGTGGAGGTCATCACTGGATGCCGAAAAATGGACGTAATAAAAATGGGTGGGGTCCTGATAATGGAAAACGACGACCATGTCCCGATGGGGATTGTCGACCGGCGAAGCGCATCGGAGCCGGCCGGTGAATATAAAGCTGGAAACATCGAATTCCTTCAACAATGACCATGAAGTCGGCGCCCTCACCTCACCCTGAGGCCCGGGGGCAGTGAGCTGATAAAATTTGTTTTCATGTTCTTCAGTTGTACTCCAGTTCTCCGGGATATTCGGCGCCAATCCTTGGGCTTCACCATCTTCAAAATTTTCGGCAACCAGCGGAGAGCGCGCTGTTTCCACCAACTTTTCGACGGCCGGTGCAATCATGACCAAGAGTTCATGTTCAGGCCGTCGAGGAGGATTCAAAAGGGGCAGCGCCTTTTCCACCAAAGAAAGGGGCGCTTCCTGATCTTTTTCTAAGTGTTCCATAGCCAGAAGACCTGCCTCAGCTAGAGAAGCCACATCCTCGGATAGAGGGATAATCTCATTCAGCAGGGGAGATTCCTCGAGAACGGGTTTTAAAATCTCGTGGTTGTCCCGCCATTTTGTTAAAAGCTCCTTGATTGTATCGCGATTAGCCTCGAATGCAGGGGAATCCGCTAAATACTCATCGGCCATGTTACGGAATTTTCGCGCCGGTTGGCTTTCGGGGCGGGCCGCATCGACCAGACGGACCAGCGGTGTCATCTGGGTGTATTCGCGAGTTGCCGGTCTCGTGTAATACCTGACTGGTTCCACAATGTCAGCCAGGACTTTCAAAGAATCGATGGGATTTTCTCCGGTCAATCGTTGCAGCATCAGTGGGCAGTTCGAATTATGCTTCAGTCCAAGAAAATCCAGATTAAGGTCTACAATCTCCAGCCTGCGATACATACTATCCACATCGATTACATTTTGAGGAGACCAGAACCTCTCCGCTATGGCTGCCGTTCTGGGCCAAATTCGGGAATCTATGGTTTCAGGCGTGATAAATTCTCCCCACATACAGGCTTCGCCTCCCAAAATCCGTTCTTTTTCCTCCTCGCTCAGTTCAGCCGCCTGCCCGCTCAGTGGTTCGACCTGGTAATGATCAGCCGCGGAGAGAATATGATCCAAATAATAACCGTTGGAAAGAATTCCCATGTATCCTTTCCGGGCCGTCTCGGCCAAGGATTGCGGTCCTCGCCAGCTTTGCACAACGACATCCCGGGGAAGGTCGGGATGAAAGATCTCATCCCATCCGATCATTTTTTTTCCGTGTTTCTGGATGATGCCCAGTATCCTCTTATTGAAATAGGCCTGAAGGTCATGGTTGTCCTTCATGCCCTTCTCCTTTTTAAACGTCATGATGTCGGGATTCGAATCCCAGAGCTTCCCATTTACCTCGTCTCCCCCGATGTGGAAGTATTCATCGGGAAAAAGCCGGGCCATCTCACCGATAAAAGTATCGAGGAACTCATAGACTTCTTCCCGCGTGGGATCCATACAGGGATCATGGACGCCCCAGTGCCGTTCGATGGCATAGGGTCCGGGTCCGCTGGCCAATTCCGGATACCCCACAAACCAGGAAGTGGTGTGTCCGGGCATGTCGAACTCGGGCACAACCCGGATCCCCCTATCCCGGCCATATTCGATAATCTCCCGAACCTGTTCCTGAGAGTAATAATTATCATCGGATCCCAGCTCATGAAGACGCGGAAAACTCTTGCATTCGACCCGGAAGCCCTGGTCTTCGGAGAGATGCCAGTGCATCACATTCAGTTTGACGGCAGCCATCCCGTCCAGGTTTCTCTTGATCACCTCCGGAGGCATCCAGTGACGGCAGGCGTCGATCAACAATCCTCTCCAGGGAAAACGGGGCTTATCCTGAATCCTCACAGCCGGAATAAAAAACCCTTTCGAATCCGAACCAACCAGTTGGAGAATAGTTTCCAGCCCCCTGATGGCGCCCACCGTATTTGGGGCCTCCAAAGTCACCTTAGAGGGACTCACCCTCAATGTATAGGACTCCTCTTCCGCTATCGACTGCACTTCTTCGCCCGGTCCCTGGCAATCGATCTCTATCACAGGATTTCCGGAAGTGCTGTCCATCTCTGCGGCAGGAGTGATACCAGTCAACTGACTCAACCTCTGGCCGAAACGGTCGACGGCATTCGACAGGCGTTCTCCTCGATGATCCGATAAAACAATTCTAAATCCAGATTCTATTCGGAATTTCCCGGAATCGAGGGATATTTTGGAAGGCCACGGTATCAAATCGATCCCGGAGGGCTCGGAGGAAGAGATTTGTCCCTCCTGGCAGGAAAACACCAAGAAAAACAAAAAAGTGCAAAGAAACACACCTTTTCGAAATTTCAGCAAAACCATTCCAGTTTCCTTTCGACTTTTCTCAAGAACGTATCGCCTTGAAATGCAAAAGTCAAGAGAAGGGCATCAGGATTTTCGCGAAAAATGCCTGTAAAGGAAGATGGTCAAAACGACCGATGTCACCAGGATGACCAGCGGAATCACGATCCCTATTAGGCTCATTCCTCTTCTTCTTTTCTGCCTATATGCTTTTTCCTGTAGGAAATATAGGCCAGGACAAGGCCTAAAAAGGATGCCAAATAGGCGATCGACATTCCGATGACAACGGCGAATCCTTGGCTCATCTATTCCTCCCACCGGGAAATTTTTTCTATTTCTTCCAAGTATTTTTTCTGTTTGCTTTCATAATCCTGGGATATGGCTTTCAATTTGGGATCGATGATCTTGATCATGATGACCAATAAAACGATGCTCATCCCCAAAATCACCCATCCGTACCATAATAAAAGCAGGCTCAATGTGACCCCGAGGATCAATAAAAAATAGACAAGAGGGGAAATGATAAAAGTCAGATAATCCTCTTTTGTCCATCGATCGGCTTGGCTGGGTGTCCATTTCGTCTTGATCCACCCCATCTCACTCTCCTCCTTCGAAGGGGCTCTCCTCTTTCGAAAGCAATCCCCTCCTTTCCGCCTCCAGGCGAACGGGTTTCCAACGCCCCAAAGGTCTGGACATGACATAGTATTTCACCAAACGATCCATATCTTCGGGAGGTGTCAGAAAAGTGATCGGAATATAGATCAAACCTCCTAGGACCATCATGATCCAGAACTGAAGATAGTCGGGCAGGAGAGGAATGACCTTGAATTCCGGCAGTATCCAGACTATCAGCCAGCTCATCCCGAGATTCGCTATCCAGGAGGAAAGATAACCCCAGGAATTGAACCTCCACCAGATAACTTGAAGGATGGAAGGGAGCCATATTCCTGCCGTCATTATCCACAAGGCAAAGATCAGCCATTGGGTAATTTCCTGCATCATCAGACCATAAACGAAAGAACCGAGGAGCAGTATCAAGGTGGAGATTCTTCCTGCCCACACCAATTCCTTCTCGGTGGCCTTAGGTTTGAAATAATGAAGGTAGAGGTCACGGGTGGCATAGGAAGCTCCGAGATTGAGATGGGTAGAAATGGTGGAAAGATGGATGGCCACGACAGCCGCGAAAAAAAAACCCACCATACCCACGGGTAAAAATTCGAATCCGAGGCGATACCAGGCCATCTCATATTCAGCTGTCGATTTGATGGTTGGATAAAGGGAAAAAAACGCGAGGATCGCCACTGCCCAAAGGGAATTGCGGACAACGATCAGGGCAGAGCCGGACCAGATGCTGTAGCTCGCATCCCGCACGGTTTTTGCCGACTGGATGCGCTGTGCTTCAGGGTACCAGTCGATGGCCGTACCCATCCCGAATCCTCCGATAACGGCAATCACCAGCATGGTGATAAACCAGGCTAGGGGAAAATCACCGGATGTGAACCCGGTGAAGGCGAAGGGGTTGACCCGCCAGCTTTGACCCAGAGCATCCAACTTGGCGACGATCTGCTGGGGGCCCCCGGCCGCTGCAATTCCCCAAATGGAAACGATGACGATCACAGAAAAAGCGATCACGCCCTGCTGAAAATCAGCCATGATCACTCCCCAGTATCCGGCGGTCAAAACATAGATGGCACAGATGGAAGAGAAGAGGATAAGACCGACCCAATCGGGCCAGCCGAAAAGATAACGACAGAGCTTCCCCATGGCTATCCCGACCCAGCCCAAGACAAACATATTCATGAACACCTGCCATCCGGCTATCCATCCTCGCAAGAGTTCAGCACCCAATCCGGAAAAACGGAGGGTCTGCCACTCGGCCTGCGTATAGGCCAGAGAGCGGCGGAAAATTCTGGTGGAAGCAAACGCAGAGATCGCGCACCAAGCGGAAAAGAAGGTGTACCAGATTCCTCTCAATCCGTATTTATAGATCACGCCGCTGATCCACATGGGTGTATCCGTGGCCGAGTGGGTGGCATAGACCGAAGCAGCCGGCAGCCACCAGGGAAGCCCGCGGCCGGCCAGAAAAAAATCGGACATCGATCTCTTGCCTAACCGGTAGAAAAGCGCACCGCACACAATCATCAACAGGATGAATAAGACAACCCAGAACCAGTCTAAAAAAGCAAACTCAACCACTTTGAATCCCTCTCATTTTTCAGACCGAATCCCTCAAAACAAACTTTCCTTTAAAAACGGTATCCAGCACCTTGAAATCTCGATCGAATACAGCCAAACTAGCATCCTTGCCGGCCTGGATGCTGCCGATCCTTTTTTCCATGCCCAGAATCCGGGCGGGATACAAAGAGGCCATGTTGACTGCCTGGCTGAGCGTGACACCTGTCCAATCGATCATATTTTTCACCGCCTGATTCAAGGTCAATACACTTCCCGCTCGAATGTCCGTTCCACTTATGGTGACCGAATCCTTACTCACTTTTATCTCCCTCTCTCCCCAGGAGTAAATACCATCTCCCAATCCGGCCGCCTTTATGGAATCGGTGATCAAACAGATGCCCTGGACTCCTTTTCTAGCCACGGCCAAGCGTAGGGCAGCCGGATGGACGTGCACTCCGTCTGCGATCAATTCAGCCGTCACTTTATCGGAGTCCAGAACAGCCCCGACCACGCCCGGCTCTCTGTGGTGGAAACCACGCATGGCGTTATAGAGATGGGTGGCATGAGAAATCCCTTTGACGAAGCTTTTAAGTGCCTCTTCATAGGTGGCATCGGAATGGCCGATGGCCACTACCATTCCGCCCTTCTTCAACTGGGGTATAAAACGCTGGTTTCGCCCGACCTCAGGAGCCAGAGAAATGATACATTTCATTCCCTTGAGCGCTCTCAACAGGCACCGCATGTCACTCTCAGTCATGCTCTTCATATGAGTGGCCTCATGCGCCCCGGTCCTTTGCCCGCTTATAAAAGGCCCCTCGATATAAATCCCTAAAATTTCAGAAGAGAAATGGTTTTTTCGGGCCGCCCGTAGCACCTTCACCGCTTCCAGGACAGAAGCCAGGGGGGCTGAGAGCGTAGAGCCGAGAAAACCGGTAACCCCGCATCTCGCCTGGTACCCGGCAATATCTCGCAGGCTCTCTTCCCTGGCATCCATGACATCTTTTCCCAACGCTCCATGAAGATGCAAATCGATCAATCCGGGTGAGATATAGGCCTCATCATAATCAATGAATTCGATCCCCCGGGCTGGGACCTCGTTCTTTCGAGAAAAGACTCCCGCTATCCTCCCCCTTTCGATAAGCACAACTCCTCCTTTGACAATCCCGCCCTGAAGGACCACATTGCCCCGGAGGGCCGCTCTTCCTTTATATCCCTGTTCCATCAAATTCTTTGTCTCGGAAAATCGATTATACCTAATGGTTACAGATAATAAAAGAAAGCATTATGTTAGATTCGATTCAAAGCGAGCGATATATCATGAGGAAGGAGGATTTCACTATTTTCGGTAGAGCAGATGGGGTTTCTCGACCTCTTTTTTGTGCTCCCACACCCAAATATAATAATCCTTTTTTTTGAGAAGCTGGGCAGCTTCATGGTCGATAATGACTTTGACCTTCGGATGAAGCTGGAGAGCCGATGCCGGACACGAGGCTGTGACGGGTCCTTCGATCATACTGGATATGGCTTGGGATTTTTCGCGGCCTACCGCTAATAAAATGATCTCCCTGGCTTCCATTATGGTTCCGATGCCCATGGTGATAGCGAATCTCGGCCCCTCTGTGCTGCCGAAATTATCTTTGAGCGTCTCGTCCGTCAAAGTCTTCACCCGTGTTCTTGCTTGGAGTGAAGAGGAAGGCTCGTTGAATCCTATGTGACCATCCCTCCCTATTCCGAGAAGCTGAAGTTCGATGCCTCCCCTATTCTTGATAGCCTGCTCGAAATTCTCGCATTCTTCCTCCACATCATCGGGCAAAGGATCCGGAATAAGGATATTCTCTGGAGAAATATTGACGCGTTCGAAGAAATTCTTCCGCATGTAGGAATGGAAGCTCAGCTCATTTTTGGGGTCGATTCCCAGATATTCATCCAAATTAACGGTTTTAACTGAAGAAAAATCCACCTGTTCCATCCCATAGGCAGCGATGAGTCTTTGATAGATGCCGAGCATGGTTTTTCCCGTCGCCAGCCCCAGCACAGCATCTGGCTTACGATGAATTAAACCGACAATCCTGGCTGTCGCTTCTTGGAAGACCTCCTCTTCGGTTCCTAAAATGATGACTTCCACTCAGATCATCTCCATGACATGTTCTAAAGCCAGTCTGGCCGATTCTTCGCTTGTCCCCTCTACCTGTATTCTCACCACCGGTTCGGTATTGGAAGGGCGGACATGCAGCCAAAAGTCAGGATAATCAACACGGATGCCATCCATGTACTGGATGTCGCCCTTTCCGAACTTTTGAGAGATTTTGTTCAAAATCGCCCTCGCTTCTTTGAACGAGGCTTTGACCTTGTGTTTGATCATGAAATAATCCGGCAGTTTGGCTCTCAACTCAGAGAGTTTCTTTCCGGACCGGGCCAGGTATTCCAGAAGAAGGGCCATACCGGAAAAGCTGTCCCGGCAGGTATGAACATCGGAAACAATGATCCCTCCATTCCCCTCTCCTCCGATCTCGGAGCCTATTTCGACCATCTTCCTGGCCACGTTTATCTCTCCGACCTTGGTCCTCAACAACTCCACGCCAGCTTTTCGGGCAATATCCTCTACGACCTTGGAGGTGGAAAGATTGACCACGACCGGGCTTTTTCCCTTCTCTTTGAGATAATAATCCACGGCCAAAGCCAAGGTATATTCTTCGCCGACTGGAATGCCGCTTTCATCCACTGCGGCCAACCGGTCTGCATCCGCATCTTGGGCAAACCCAATATCGGCATTGTACTTCTTCACGGCCTGGCACAGATCTTCGAGATTTTCGGGAACGGGTTCTGGATTTCGGGGGAATCCATCCACCAAACCACAGTTGACACAGACAACCTCGGCTCCAAGTCGTTCAAGAAAATCCTGCACATAGGGAGATGCCGCGCCTCCACAAGGATCAACGACTGCTTTTATTTTTTTTTGCCGAATCAGGTCCGCATCCACCAAACCCGTTATTTTTCCCAAATGAACTGCAAACGGTTCCTCCTCCTTCTCAATCCTTCCAGGTTTATCCACCCTCCTGAATTTTCCCTGGTAATAGACATCCAAAAGCTCCTCGGCCTCCCAAGGGTATAGGAAATGGCCTCCTTTTCTTATCAACTTGAGGGCGTTCCACTCCACCGGATTATGAGAGGCGGTAATCGAAATAGCACCGTCCAGATTTTTTTCTCTGGTGAAAATCTGAAGCGAAGGGATGGGAAGGACACCTAGATCAAGAGGCGAAGCACCACAGGATATTAAACCGGCCAGTACGGCATTTTTGACCATCTCGGCTGAGGGCCGGGTATCCGATCCCACGGCAATCTTACCTCCTCCGACAAGGGTGGAGAAGGCTTCGGAAAATTTTATGATCAACTGCGGCGTCAGGCTGCTCCCAACGATACCTCGGATGCCCGATATGCTGATTTTAAGGTCTGACATCCTCAAAGTTCGATCCTCTCTCTCAATTCAACCACGACCGATTCGACTGTTTCTTCGTTTTCACCCTCGATCGTTATCCTGAGCACAAATTCCGTGGCCGAAGGCCTTATGTTGAACCAAACTCCTTTTCTTTCCACGCGGATCCCATCCGTGAAATCGGGATTTTCCTTTTGATAGGTCTCCTCCAGTCTATCCATCACCCTATAGGTTTTTTCGGGTGGAACTTCAATCTTGATCTTCTTCATGTGCAGGGCAGGAAATGATCCGGTCAGATCCGAAAAATTTTTCCCCTCCCTCGAGATAAAATCCAGGACTAAAGCCAGGGTCAAAAGAGAATCATAGGCCCGCGAAAACGACAAAAGGGAAAAGCTTCCACTCCCCTCCCCTCCGGCTTCGGCTCCCTCCGCCTCCATGGTATGGATCACAGATGACTGGCCGACCTTGGTTCTCGATAATTTGATTCCAGCCTCCTTTGCTGCCCAGTCGGACAGAGATGTGGTCACGGCAGTGGTCACGGCCCTCCTTATCCTTCCCTTCAAAGCCAAAAGAACAAGAGGGAAGGTTATCTCTTCGCTTAATGCTTCGCCCCGTTCATCGACAAAAGATATGCGGCTGCTATCTGAATTGAGCAGAAATCCTAGATTGGCTCCTGTGGTTTTCACCACAGCCTCCACTTGGGAAGAGTTATCCACAGACGGCTCGGGTGGATGAGGAAAGGGCTTATCCGTATCCTCGTTTATCAATATGAGATCGATACCGAAAAAATCGCAAAAATCCTGAAGATAGGGTGAGGCGGCCCCGTTGCAGGGATCGGCCACCACTTTGAATTCCCTCTCCCTGATCCTTTCCCTATCAACCTTATAAGCAAGCTCATCCAGATATTGTTCCAGAGGGAACTTCATCGGATGGATCTGGCCCAGCTCTTTCCAGGGGACATTGTTAAAACTCCCGGCCTCGTAAATGTTGAAAACTTCAGATCCTTCCGACACGTCCAGATAATCACCTCCGGCATCCAAAAGAATAACCGCATTCCAAAATGCAGGATTGTGGCCCCCGGCTATGGAGATTCCTCCCGAATATTCTTCTCTTTGAAGGATATACTGAAGGAAGGGTGTAGGAAGTAGTCCAAAGTTCATGGCATCAAGCCCACTGGCGATAACTGAGGAAAGAATGGCCAGCTCGAGCATATGGCTTGTGCAGCGGGAATCCCTGCAGATGGCTATCCTTCCTCTTTCAACAAAAGTGGCAAAAGCCGAGGCAAACTTCGAGGCCACCTCCACATGGAGGGCGCCCGGGACCTCACCTCGGATTCCCGATACACTGATCCTCAATCTATCCTTCATAATCGAGTTCTCTGCGTGATTCAAGCTCCCTGGTTCTAACAATCTCTTTATACACCAAATCCGTTTTCGAACTCAACAGGGCAAGCTGTTGATGGCGTTAAAAAACTTTTTTCTTGAAAGAACTATCTAGACAAAAAACATGAAAGAGGCAGAAAATAACTTTGGCTGTTTCGAGTCCTTCATTCGATGCACGTGCCGGCCTTGATCTATTCATCGAACTCCGAAAGATCAGAATACGGCTTGACAATGGGTCAATTTCCCTGTTACAAAGCGATTTTCAACCATCATTAACGCTAACATAAAAAGGAGGGATCATGGCAAAAAAGGACAAAACTGAACAGGATGATCCAAAGAACATTCCTCCCGCAAGCGATATGCCTGTCGGAATATTCCCGACTATCCGGGGAAAGCATTCTTCGGTCCAAGAGTATGTACAAGCGGCTCAAGACGTTTTAGAACAAAAAAACAGAGTGCTCGCCCGTATAAAAAAATATAAGTTCGACACCATAGCCGTGAACGGCGTCTATACGCCCGAGGAAGCCATAAACTATAATCAAGGGTCACTCATCGAGCCCCTTTATCTGGGAAACGCCCAGGCCTATCAAGACACCGATGAATGGGAAGGGGCCTTCCGCTACCAAGTCCCTTCGTGGTGCTACGGACGCTACGCCAACCCGACCGTCTGGTATCTGGAACAGGTTTTGGCTCTGCTCGAAGCATATCAAACCAACCATGACGTATCGTGCCTTGTGACGGCCTCCGGCATGGCGGCCATTAAGCTAGCCACAGATGCGCTTCTAACCAAACAGAAAAAAGGGCCTGAAGAAATCAATTTCGTCTCTTCCATCCAGCTCTACGGGGGGACTTTTCAGCAATTCACGGTCAGACAGATGCAGGATAGAGGAATCGACGTTCGCTTCGTCATCGACCAGACAGATCTTGAGGCATGGAAGGAAAAAATCGATGAAAACACGCGGTTCCTCTACACAGAAGCCCCGAGCAACCCACAGCTCGCCTTTTGTGACATCGAGGCTGTGGTCAATTTGGCCCATTCCTGGGGAATCCCTTTCATTATCGATGCTACATGTGCGACACCCGCGTTGATGCGCCCTATCGCCTATGGCGCGGACATCGTCATCCATTCTCTGACGAAATCAATAGGAGCGAGCGGGTTAGGAATAGGAGGCGCGTTGATCAGCCGCAAACCTATAACGACCAAGCTCAAAAACGAAAACCCCTTTTTCAAGGAGAGCTTTGCCGAGTACATCAAATGGCTGCCTTTCAGAGACACCGGGCCGGCCATATCCCCAATGAATGCCTTTATGTTTCTGAATGACTTGAGGACCCTTCGTCTGCGGATGGATAGTCTCAGCCAAAGCTGTCAGAAAGTCGCAGATTTTCTGGAGCAGCACCCCCGTGTTTATAAAGTCGATTATTTGGGGCTGCCCAGCTCTCCTTACCATGACCTGGCGAAAAAGTACATGAACCTGGTGGATTCGGATGATGGGCAAAGAAATGAATTGAATCGCTACGGACACCTCATGTGTTTTCGTGTGGAGGGGCCTCCGGAGAATGCCCGAAAAGTCTTCGACAATCTCAAGCTCATTTTCAGGGCCGGGGATTTGGGGCGCATCAAAAGCATGGCCACCCTTCCCGCCCTCTCTACTCATCTCCAACCGGGAGAAGAATTCCGGGACAAGGCGGATATCCCTGCCCAGATGATAAGGCTTTGTGTGGGAGCCGAAGACCCCGGAGACCTGATGGCCGACCTCGATCAGGCCTTCAACTCAATATAAAAACTGGCGCTCTTATTCCGATCGTGTTGACTCATCGTCAGCTTTTCTGGAATCTTCTTCTCTTCATATAACCAGATTATCGACGGACCTGACCTTTTTTGCCTTCGTTTTCACCACTGTACCACCTTCTCAAAACCTCCCCGGCGGGTTTTCCTTATTGTTCATAGTCCCAAGCGGAGAAGGCCATCCTTTTCTGGAATTTCGATTCCTCAAGCTGGTGGATTGGCTGCGACGGCAAGCAGCTAATCTGTCCTGTCAACCTTACTAAAAAAAATAGGAAAAGAGTTTTTCCGCACAACTTCCATTTCATTGGATACTTCTTTAAATATTTCTTCGATTATATCGCAGTCGGCCCTAAAGGGAAATCTGAGCGATTTAAGAGATGAATATTTGTTTTATTCTCAGTGCAGGAATTCAGCTGGATTAACGGCCCGGATAACCGTCGAACGTTCAATGACGGAATTGACCTTGTGAGGCGCCATAGGCATTGTTGTTTCACTGACCACGAGTTCCCCCATCACGACTTTCCGGACCCAGTACGATTCCATGTCGATATAGAGATCTCCTTTATAATGTGAGCTTCCTACTGTTTCGACCCGAATTTTTGGCATGGGTTCCATGATCATATGAAAGGAGCTTTCCCCGGAATCGAATGTGACCACGCCACATGCCCTCTCATCGACGAGACTGAGCCCTTTGAATTCAAGAGTGACCTCACCGTTTTTGAATGTCGATCCTTCGGCTATATTGCTTCCCAGGTTGACCGGAGGTTCTGTAAATGAAGCCGCATGGATTATTCTGTCTCCTATAACTCTCAAATCTTGTATGCCCTTGCCCCCTTCGACTTTTTGGGCGAAAACATTACAAAAACCATGGAAATCGATGAATGTATTGTAGACGAAGTAGGATGTGTCTGGAGGAAAAGGCTTGCCTTCGCTATCTTTTAGATCTTCAAATTTACCATGGTCGATTCCGAAAACCCGGCCTTGTTCATCTAGCCCAAATTTAAAGGTATAGGACCATCCTTGGAGGGACGGAATGGATACAGGAGATTCGGTTCCTCTTTGTACCGTGAACTTCCTGCAAAAATATTCATTTCCGCCTTTATTCGGAGAGCTTTCTGGAACCGTTTCCAGGTAAAGCTTAAGGGTGTCGACACGGGTTCTTGTTCCATCCAGAGCATAATGGATGAGCTTGGTCTCGATGGTATAGCACATCTTTTCAGGAGAGCGCTCTCCGGAAAGATCGAATTCTTGCGGCAGGATCGAATTGATCTTTGTTGAGGATTTTACATCCGAATTGTCGACTGTACATCCCATAGGGATAAGGTTGATTAAAAACACAGCGGTAAAGAATGATTTGAATTTCATCATTGCACTCCTCCTCTGATACACTCAATATCTCAACGAGATACCTCTCGAAGAGTCTCACTTGTGAAAGATCATATTCTGCACCAAGGTCTACGGTTGCCTCTTGGCTGAATAAGATTCCTGTTAAGGCCAATGAAGCCGCAAACATTACGAAATGGAGGACAAGATTTTTTTTCATGATTATTCTCACTCACTGAGGATTTTGATTTAAAGCGTCCGTCCTTCGTCCATGAGTTTTTGTTCGATTCTTTTGACGAGCTCTCTGGCATAGGCCTCCATGTTGGGCCTACCCAGCTTCTCATGGAATTTTTTTGTCATTTTAACAACGGCTCTTTCTTTTTTGAAAAGAAGATAGAGACCAGTGATGGATGTGCAGCTCGTTTTCATGGACTGGATTGGAACGCTGACAGGCTTGGGGCTGTATCTGCAGTCTTTTTCTATACTTTCAGCCGCCTTTTTCGCCGTATCGGCCAACCACATGGCGTTTAAGTGCGGGTAACGGAATAAGTGGGAAAAAAATCCTGAGACCAACATCAGGCCGGTAACGATACATACAAACTTCGCCGGAATATTTAATATTGGACTCAGAAGGATCAGGATAATGCCGGAAAAAAGCAGGAGGAGAGGCCCCCAGGTTTGGCGTCCTTTGATGCATTTGTAAAATTCGTAGCTAAAAAAGGGAAGGAGAAAAACGGCATAATAAATAACATAAAAAACAGGCTGAAATTTGTCAGGGGCGCCGCTATAATAAGCGACAGGAATGCCAACGGCGAAAGAGTAAAGAACAGCGATAGCCAGATAATCGAATTTTATTTTGCCCCTGTTGATAACCAGGTGGATGCCGAAATACAAAAGGAGCATCGCCAGTAAAGTCAATAATATGGATAAAAAACTCATCGTATTACCTCCAATATCTCGATCTCCTCCATTTTCAGGCAGAATCTAATGGCATCAATAAGAGGAATTCCTGCCTCTTTGCAGATGTGTTCGATCGTTTCACCTTTTGAATCGGGAGGAGGCACAAGCCAAAGGAATCTCCCGGTTTTAGGATCCAGCTTGATCTTTTCCCCTTTTTTTCCTCCGATAAGGATTGCATTCACCGTTTCTTTGTCTACATCATAGCTGAAGGAGACTTCAGGATTTCCAGATTCCCGCACCAGGTTGTCTTTCAGGCTGTAATCCGAAAAAAGCTTGTCCAAATCGACTGTCAATGTGCCTCCGAGGTAAGTAAAATTCCTGGAAGGCCTCCCTACTCCTCTCTTTTCTTCTACGGATACAAATCCGTATCTCGCCAGTGTTTCCAGGACGCGCTGGACAGTGACGGTATGGATATTTAGACTTGAGGCGATAGAGGAAGCGTTTTGAGCGGGATTTTTTTTCACAAAATCGATGATCGAAAAAATATGCTCGGATCCAAGAACACGGATTAGATCAATCATTTATTTTTCCTACTTTATTCATTTTATATGAAAATATAATTCAATTGTTATTATTTGTCAAGTGATTTTTATTTTTTTTTGATTGTTTAGACTTCTTGAGCGAGATCCGGCTTTTTTTTCGATGCTGAGATGGAAATTATCTGCCCAGATTTCTGCTATGCTTATCCCTTTTGTGGATCTTTTTTTGCTTTTAGACTTATCAAAAATTCATTTCTTGACGGATTCGTCTAGCGGCAAGCCTAACTTTTTGAAAAGCTCCCGGCGACCCTCTTTGTCTTCCTCCATGATTTGACGGGTAAATAGGGCCACTTTTTCGGCATATTTTCGCAGTACGATGATGACTCCGTCTCCGTCAGCGACAACGATATCACCGGGAATGACCAAAGCCCCTCCGATTTCCAAGGGGCGGTTCACAGACTCAATCTCGTTACGTCCGAGTCTTTTCCCTCTTCCGGGTTTTCGTAGATACAGAGGGATCTTAACCGCCGTGATTTTATCCGTATCCCGTGCCGAAGAATCTATGATCACCCCCAAACATCCTCTGGAGAACCAATCCATGATGTTGTATGAACCGATACTTCCCACATCAGAGTTTTCGGCCTCGTCAATCACGAGAACCGTTCCCTTGCGGATAAGATCAGCAAAAGGCTCTGAGGAATATTCTGTATAGAATCGATGCTAACGGTTGTATAATAAAAGGGAAGAATCCAGAATTTGGAGCGATCTCGATATTATAATCTCGATACTATAATAAGGATAATCCCCGATGAAAAAAAGCCTCTTAACGTATCTTGTTTTATTTGTGTTTATGGGCGTTTCGTCTCTGAATGCGCAGCTCTGTTTTCGCGGAAAGCCCTATCCTGACTGCAAATGGTTCACCATCACAGAGTTCGGAGCGCTGGCAAAAATCAGCTCAGGAGGTGCGGGCCCCTATCACCAGCTTTTCACCTGGGAGCTCGGTGCTCTGCGCAACCTGAATCGGTGTAACGCCCTCGGAGCGACGTTGTATGCTTCTTTCACCAAGCAATCGGAAGTCTACGGCGGATTCAAACTGCGCTATCGCAGATGGCTGGGATCAACATGGAGTCTGGAGGGCGGGGCAGGGAATAACATGGCTTAAATTTCATGGGTATATGTATTGTTGCAGAGTTCCGCAGCCGCTGAGAAGAACAATGAGAGAATGGCGTTAAAAATCCGAACAGGAGCGGAGGACATGCCTGGTGGATTAAAAAACGGTACCCATATTGAATGGAAGAGAATCATCCTTTTTAATTCGGCTGAGACAAAAACCGATTTGCTCTCGGGCTTTTTTCTCCATCTCCGGGTTTAGACGTGCCGCTTGCTCGAAATCCGCGATGGCCTTCTCAAATTCTCCTTTGCCAGCCAGAGCTATGCCGCGATTGAAAAAGATCTCGGCTTTTCCTGGTTCCAGTTCGATGGCTACAGTGAAATCGGCGACAGCTCCAGCAAAATCTTTCATTTTTACTTTAGCAAGACCACGGTTGTTATAGGCCAAGACAGAATGGGGGTTTAGGTCTATAGCTTTGGAAAAATCCTCTATCGCGCCTCGGTAATCCTCTAGGCGGTATCTAGCCACACCTCGGTTGTTGTAGGCCGGAAAATAATTCGGATTGGCCTCAATCTCATCGGTCAGATCTTCAATTTCTGCCTTCAAACCTCCCCGTGCCTTTTTTTCGGCCTTTTTGAAAACATCGATATCATACTTCGGGGGAGCTGTATGCGAGACATAAAACCTCATCTTCCCCTCGATTTCCTGGACCACAAAATCGTTCGTTTCATAGACTTCTTGGGAATCCATCCAGTAGGTGGCTGTGATATTCCCTTCGTCATCCATTTCCGTAATTTCCAGACGGGGAACATGACTCAACAAATAGACCTTGTCGCCATAGGCCCTCATGTCGACAATCACGGCTCTGTATCCTGCACGGAGAGTTGGATGGGCAATGCCTTTGCCCACTTTTTTCAGGTTGTAATTTTCTTTGGCCTGCATGATGGGGCTATCGATCCTGTACTCAGCCAGAAGTTTCCCACCGGCGGAATATTTGCGGATGATCGGAAAATAGGTAAAAGCGACGTAGAGCTCTCCTTTCTCATTCAAGGCCAGCGATCTTGAATTCAAAACCCGCATACTGTGGCGAAAAGCGAGGGGTTTTCCGAAAGAAGACCTTCTTTTATCGGGGTAATAAACATCGACCAGAGGTGAATCTTTTTCCTCCACCTGATGGGCAACATACAAGCGACCGCTTTCGTCGATCGTCATGTCTGTGAAATCGGCCATTTTCTCCCTTTTGATAGATATGCCCTGGAAATCCATAAATTCCAGACGTTGCCTTTCTCTATCATGAACGATGAGACAATCGCGGGCCGCCATAAGATCGTAGGGAGCTCGAAGGCGGACTTTTCCCTTCCCCGATTGACCTATTTGAAGCTGTAATTCTCCCCTGGCGTCGAATTTGTAGACCGCACCGCCTTTTTCGTCAGAGGCATAAATGTTCCCTTCCGAATCCGCAGCTAATTTTATGGGGGAGCGGAAGTTTTCCGACCGAATGGTGAATTCATGTTCTAATTCGATGGCGTCTTCCGGAAGCGGGATAAGGCCCGATTCGGTCAAGAAGATGTCATCGTAGACGCTGACTTTCGTGGTGACTTCTTGTGGAGAAGATAAAATTTTAGGATAACCGGCAAAAAAAATATAAAGCATTAGAACAGCTATAATTCTTGTACGCAATCCACAAGATCCTTCATTTTTATATACAACCCCATCATGAATCTATTCCCTATGATTTTTAGAATTTCGAAATTCACAATCAATCCCGATCAAAATCCCGTTTTTATCTGATTCCAGTTTTTTATTCTATAGCGTTTGATTCGAAAGAAACCCCTATCCTCATCCCAAATCTTCCTTTAAACTCAGCCCCCTTTTATCAGACCGGGCAGAGTGGCCATACTTCACAACGGACATACATCGCTGCAGAAGGCAGACATTGTGATGTTTCAATTTCGCTTCAAAATTGGTAGTATTGACTGGGGAGTCAATCATGAAAAAAGTATTTTTGTTAAACTTTTGTGTCATTCTTTTTTGTTCTTTTCTGACCGCACAAGCCGTTACCGAAAACACGGAAAAACCATCCAGCGAGAATGCCGGGCGGGTTGTAGAACTGGTCGAGTTGATGCGGATCGACGATGTCGGGGGAGATTTCTATTTCAAATATCCCCGCAATCCGAAGGTTTCCCCTGACGGTTCCCTTTTTGTCCAGGATTATGACTAGCTACTCCAGTTCGACCGGAACGGATCCTTTGTCCGCAACTATTTCAAAAAAGGACAGGGGCCCGGCGAAATGCAGGAAGTCGGTAATTATCTTTTTTCGAATGAGGCCCTCATGGTACACGACAGACGGCTCCAGAAGATACTCTGGTATGATTTTGAAGGAAAATTGATCAAGGAATTCAGAATCCATGAGCTGCCGATTTTTTCCTGGCTCCACCTTTTTCGAGAGGGTACGTATTATTTTTTCGGCCATAGCATTCCTTCCACAGAGGGCAAACCCGAAGTAATCGAAGTGCCTTATGATTTAATTGCCGTTTCGGAAGAGGGAGAAAAGATCGAGCCTGTGATATCCTTTCCGGTCGAAACCTTCGCCATCAGCACAGGAGGGAGTAGAGCCATGGCCTCCATCGCCGAATTGGTCGAAGCCCCTTTCAAGGGAAATCTTGCTATCTGCCATACCCAGGATTATCTACTGAAAATCCTCGATCTGGAATCGGGAAGGATCGTTCGCTCCTTCCGTAGAAAATACAAAAGAGTCAAGGTTCCCAAAGACCGTCGGGTGGGAGATTCTATCGGTGTAGGGGGTAAAACATACACCGCGCCCAGAGAATATCTCAACGATATATCCAGGCTGTTTCCTCATGGCGATCTCTTATGGGTGATGACTTCCACCGTGGATAAGGAAAAAGGAGTCGTGGTCGATGTTTTCGATTTTGACGGAGTTTATGTCGATCAATTTTACTTGAATATTCCAGGAGAAGACGATCCTATTGCCATCGGGTACAGACCGATGACCATTTCGAATGGATTCCTTCTCCGAATTGTCCGGAATGAAGACGAGACTTACTCCATCAAAAAATTCAGGATCGAAGATAAAGGATATTAGCCTGAACTATTCAGGTTAGCTCTTATTTTTCGATCTTCACCTGCTCCACCCAGTCGGAATCAGGGCAAACATCTGTCATATGCAAGTGATTTTCTCCTATCTGGAATTTTCCAATGTTGCGGCTGGAAATTTATGCCCGTATAATGCAACAGGGAAATGAAGAAGATTTTTTCTGTTTTATTTGTGGTGCTCATCTTCTCGATCCCTTCCCTGTTTGCGGTCGATCTCACCTACAACGGACCAGACTGCAAGATCATCTACAGGTTCATTCCAAAAACCGGAACGCTTGCCGATCTCACAATCATCTATAACGACCATTTCGAATTCTTCCCTTCCTATTTTGGAGGAATCACCAGTTTCACACTAAAAGGAAAGGAGCTTCACCCTTGGGAAGGAAAACACGCTTCACAACTCCTCGAGGAAACATCCCAGGGGAACTCTTATAAGGCCAAATTCCGCTGGAGCTATGAAGGAAAAAGTTTTGTCTTCAGCGTCAAGATCTGGCGCCTGGCGAAAACGCTTGCCATAGAATTTTCTTCGCCCTCGACCAGTCATGTCATAAGGGAATTCAGCCTTTACCGGTCTGAATGGACACCGGAGCCCAAGATCATTCAGCTCCCTTATGGCCATAACGTTCTCTTCACGAACGGAATTTTTATCTCTGCCCTCCTCAATCCGCTCCTCTCCAACGCATCTACTCTACTGCCTCTCAAATATTATGAGTCAAGCACATCTGCCCAATACGGACAAGCCGCCCGCTACAGCGCCCTTACCGACGGAAGCAGCCGTAAGCTTCATGAAACCATCAATATCACTGTCTCGCCCGAAATATCCGACACCTTTTTTTACGTTCCCAACCCCATCTCTGTCTACAGGGGTCTTCTTGCAGATAAAATCGTCGTCGATCTCTGGCGGCAAAACTTTTCCGAATGCCTGGATGACCTTCAAACGCTGGTCTCTTGGGGATTGAAGGACCTGTTGGTCATCATTCATGTTTGGCAAAAATACGGTTATGACAATGGCCTTCCCTCGACCTACCCGGCTGGGGACGCATACGGGGGAGAGTCAGGCCTCAAGGAAATTATCGACATCTGCGAATCGAACGGCTATCTTTACGCTTTTCACACCAATTATGTCGATTTTTATGAGAATTCAGATGTGTGGAATCCCGATGATATCGCCTTGAATCCCGACGGGACCTGGGTTGAGGCATGGTACAATCCATCGACCGGAATGCAGAGCTATCTGATGAAGCCTTCTCGCTGCGGCTTTTATGCCGATTTGTACGAACCTCTGATCCACGATTCCTACCGGACAAAAGCCGCCTTTCTCGATGTCCACACCTCCGTTCTTCCTTCCTTCAAGGTCGATTTCGATGCCCGCGTCTTGGATTCCGGAAAACAGGTGTCAACCTTTTATGAATATCGCGACCTGATATCCTCTGTGAGAAATATCCATTCTGGGCCAGTAGTGGGAGAAGGCATCGGGTATTCCGCCCCTATTTGGGCCGGATACATCGATGCCTTGGAGGCCGATCCCCGGCGCCGGCACGATATTTTCGAGGGAATCGGCGGCTCAGAGGTTCCGCTGATCGTCGATTACAAACTCAAGGTCCTGCATGATCATTTCGTCTCCTTTGGAGCCGGGTATTTAGAGCGGTTCTATCTCGATAAATGGAGCGAATACAGCAAAAAGGAGCTGGAGAAGTATAGGATCACAGAGATCGCCTTTGCCAATGCCGGATTTCTTTCCAATCCCTTGACTAAAAGAATCTCCCAGAAAGAAATTTTGAGGGAATACTGCTTCCTCAAAAACCTGCAAAAATATTATTTGACTGAAACGCCCGAGGAAATCCTTTATAGAGTGGACGACCGGTTACTGCCTCTATCCGAGGCGTTGCGGCGAATCCTCCCCTTTGCATCCATCGATAACTTGAATTCAATACTGAACAAAAAACTCAGCCTGTTGAAAATCATCTATTCGGATGGATTCACCCTCCACCTTAATAGATCTCCTTTTGAGTCCTGGGATATCCTAAAAAATGACGTCCTCTACACTCTGCCTCCAAACGGATTTCTCGCCTCTAAGGGAGATGAATTTTTGGGATATTCGGCTATCATCGATGGCAAAAAGACAGATCATATCTGGCCGGATGAGTTCCCCTGCAGCCAAACCATCTTTCCTCCTTTGAATTTTTCAGGTCAAACGGTCACCAATCGATCCCTCTCCCAACAAGAATATATCCATCTTCTCACCTGGCAGGCCAACCCGAAAAACAAGAACATAAACAAATACAGGATCTACCAGGTCGAGACCGATGGCCGGATCCTGCTGGCGGAGTTGAAGGCGAACATTTTTCGCTACTGGCACAGGAATATTCAAATAGACCGACCTTATACCTATGCGCTGGTAGCAGTGAGTCAGGAAAACCTGGAAAGCGATCCTGTGATTCTTTATCTCCAATAATGCTATCCGTCGGATTTTTCCTCCAATGTCGCTCAAACCCTTCCTAATGCTCTCATATCATCTGGTTTTTTTTCATCATGGTTTTGGAGAAGCTTACAACAATCATCTTGACCTTTAACTGCGTGTTCTATATCGTAAAAAAACAGAACAAGACGAAAAATAAGATGAACATCAAAAAGAAACTAATTGTTCTTGGATTGTTCGTTTTTTTAGCGGCGGGCTGTTCGACTTCCTACGATGTGGTTATCAAGGATGGAACGATCTATGACGGAACAGGAGCCCCACCTTTCGTGGCCGATATCGGCGTGGCGGATGGGGCGATTAAAACCATAGGGGCCATCAAAAAAACTGCCGTTTTAACCATCGACGCCGCAGGATCGGTCGTCTCACCCGGATTCATCGATATGCACACCCATTGTGACAGCGGCCTTCCAACAGAAAAGGGCAAGAACGCAAAAAACTATCTGATGCAAGGGGTTACCACGGTCGTCACCGGCAACTGCGGTGGCGGGACTTTTCGAGTCCAAGAATTCTTCGGCAAACTCGAAACCCAAGGGATCGGGTTGAATGTGGTCCATTTGGTGGGGCACGGCACGATCAGGGCGAGCGTAATGGGTCAGGAAGCCCGGGCACCCACAGATGAAGAGCTCGACCAAATGAAAAAGCTCATCGTACAGGGAATGGAAGAAGGGGCGGCTGGCCTCTCTACCGGACTTTTTTATGCTCCGGGAAGTTATGCGAAAACAGATGAGATTATCGAACTGGCCAAAGTGCTTAAAAATTATGACGGCCTTTATGCCTCCCACATCCGGGATGAAAGTGACTATAACATCGGATTGAAAGAGGCCATCCGGGAAGCCGTAACCATCGGAGAACAAGCCGGGGTGACGGTGGAGATCTCGCATATCAAAGCACTGGGGAGGCCGGTTTGGGGGATGGCCGAGGAAGTGTGTGATATCATAGAAAGCGCCCGTCAAAAAGGCATCCGGATCTATGCCGACCAGTATCCCTACCTTGCATCCAGTACAGGGCTTTCGGCTGCCGTTATACCCAGGTGGGTTCAGGCAGATGGACAAATGAGAAGCCTCTTGGAAAATCCGGAATGGCTGCCGAAAATAAAAAAAGAAATCCAAGAAAATATCCTCAGGCGGGGCGGAGCGGAGAGCCTGGTTATCGTATCATTCCCGAAAAATAGAGATTTCGACGGCAGAAGCCTTTTGGAAATCAGCCGGATGCTGAAAATGCCGGCGCTCGAAACGGCTGTCTATCTTGTACTGAACGGCAGCCCGAGTATCATCTCTTTCAACATGCAGGAATCCGACCTCGAGTGCTTCATGAAAAAGCCCTATGTCATGACCGGATCGGATGGAAATGTACAAATTCCGGATAAAAGTTTTCCTCATCCCCGCAACTACGGAACTTTTCCGAGGAAAATCCGTAAATATGTGCTGGAGAAGAAATGGATTACCATGGAACAGGCAATCCGTGCGGCCACCTCTCTTCCGGCAGAGGTCCTCGGTCTCGAGGACCGGGGAAGAATCGAAGAGGGAATGACTGCGGATATCGTTATATTCGATCCCGACAAATTAACGGATAGAGCGACTTATGAAGCCCCGCATCAATACAGCGAAGGAGTCCGATATCTGCTGATCAACGGCAAGCCGGTCATCGAGGAGGGCACGTATAACGGCCGATTGGCTGGAAAAGCCATCAGGAAGAATAAACGTTAGAGGTTGTCCCAAAGTCACGGGAATGATGTACTTCTTTAAGGAACAGGGAAATGTCTTCGCTCTAGTTCAGATTTTTAACGCCATTCCTTCATCGTCCTTCTCGGCGCCTGCGGAACTGCGCATATTAGCTCCCTTCACTGGTCCTTTTCCTATGTTAATTCAGATCCTCTATCTTTTGTCTACTCGTGCTCAATACATCCTCGGCGTCCGACAAAGTCGGATACCCTCGAATGACGGTTCAGGAAGGCTAAATCTTCAATGTCGCTTCGACATTTCCCTGTACCTATAAATTCCCGTCAATTTGGGACAAAGCTAAACGTTAAGTCCTGCAAAACGGTTAACTCTTAAGATTCAGGCAGCCTGGTGGCCCACGAAACGGCGGGTATTATTTCACCTCCGGCTTCAGGTGCTGGATAAAATATCCCACGCGGGATTCGCCATAGGTCCGCACTCGTATTCCGTGGCGCTGTTCGGGGTAAAGCATAAAGTCGAAATGTTTGTTATGCTTCTGAAGTTCATACAAAAGCTGAACCGAATTCCCCGGATGCACGTTGTCGTCCACAGCGCCGTGGTGGATGAACAGGTGTCCTTTGAGGTTCTGGGCATAGTTCATGCAGGATCCCTTTTCATAACCTTCGGGATTGTCCTGGGGCCGCCGCATGTATCTTTCCGTATAGATGGTATCGTAATTCCTCCAGTCGGTGACCGGTGCACCCGCCACGCCAACGTGAAAGACATCAGGCGCCTTCAGCAGGGCGATGCAGGTCATGTACCCGCCGTAAGAATGGCCGTAAATACCTACCCGGTTTTCATCCACATAGGGAAAGGCTCCCACGAATTTGGCGGCGGCCACATGGTCTTCCAGTTCGATCTGGCCCAGGTTCATGTACATTAGATTCTGAAAAGCCTTGCCTCTTCCGGAAATTCCGCGGTGGTCGATGGCGATGACGATAAACCCCAGCTGCGCCAAGGCCTGGTTTCCGTCATTGAGCGCGAACCGGTTGTAAACCCTTTTGGCTCCAGGGCCTCCGTACACGGACATGATCAAGGGGTATGTTTCCTTCTCGTCAAAATGAGCGGGCTTGTACAGGATGCCATCCAGGTTATATTTCCCATCGGCCGATTTGAAGGTAAAATGTTCGGGTTTAATCAATCTAAGCGATTGAAACTCCTCGGTGAGGATGCTTTTGCCTAATTCGCGGATTAGCGTGCCGTCGGGTCTGTGAAGAGTGAGGCGTCGCGGCGTATCCCAGGAGGAAAAGGAATCCGTAAAATACTTTCCTCCGGGCGAAAACGAGGCACGATGCCCGCCGGGTTCAGCGGTCAGCCTGGTGAATCCTGTGCCGTCCATCCTGACCCGGTACACGTATGATTCCATCCCCCGGTTTTCCGCTCCTGAGAAATACACCCACCCATTTTCTTCGTCGACCTCGAGGATCCCTGTAACCGGTATCTGCTTATCGGTGAGCTGCCTGACCATATTCCCCTGCAGATCGTAGAGATAAATTTGGTTCCATCCGCTTTTTTCCGAAGTCCATAGGAAATGCCGGTTATCGCTCAGGACTCGGAGGTCGAAATCCGCCTCGATGTAGCAGGGATCTTCATCCTCTAGAATCTTTCGAACTTTCCCGGTCTCCGGGTCGGCCGCGAACAATTCGAGAGCATTTTGAAGACGGTTGAGGCGCTGGTAAGTGAACTCTTTGCCATCGTGTGTCCACTGACCCCGGAACAGGTAGACATTGGTTTCCATCCCCGTCTCGATGCGGGTTATCTTTTTGCTGTCGATATCCACTATGAAGAAGCGAACGATAGGATTATTGTCTCCCGCTTTGGGGTAGCTCTGGAGTTCGAGCTCGGGCCGGGGGGATACATCGTGGACGATGGGAAATTTGCCGACCGGGCTCTCATCGAACTGTATGAAGGCGATTTTTTTCGAATCCGGTGACCACCAGAATGCCTCGTATTGACTCAGCTCTTCAGGATACACCCAATCTGGAAATCCGTTCCTCAAATCTTTGTGTCCGTCCGTGGTGAGGGCCTTTTCGTTTCCTTCCAGGTCCTGAATGTAGAGATTATAATCCCGGATAAAAGCCCTGTATTTAAAGTCGGGAGAAAAAACCTCGGAATAGATTCTCCCCCTTACGCCGGTAATATCCCTCTCAGGAACATAAAAAAGCATTTTGCCCGTTGCCAAATCATAGACAAAAGCTCGGCTGCCGACCATAAAGCGGATTTTTTTTCCACTATCCAAATAGGAAAATCTCCTGAATGGCAATTTGTCTTCGCTCTTGCCGGTGAGCGCGTTGTAGGCTTCGATGATGGCAGGGTCATCGAACAGCGGGTTTTTTTGACCGGTTACAGGGTCGATGATGACGAAAGAGTCTTTCTCGAGCTGATAAAAAGCGGTTCCGTCCGGGGTCCACTGGACCCTTTGCAAACCTTCGTATTTGATCAGCTCGCCTCTATCCCGGGAGAGCTTCTCGTAGAGGGCTCTTCCTCTTACCTGAGCGCTCAGAGGTAGGCTGGCGGAAAAAAGTAACAAACACAAACCCGAGATCGAAACGAGAATTTTAAAGTGCTTTTTCATTTGGCCTCCCTGAAAGTATCTTCATATCGTCCTTCATTTGCCAGAAAGCTTATACCAAATATCTCAGCCCGGTCAAATACATTCTTGCTCCTGTAAACATCCTTATTCCCGTGACAAAGAAACAGTCAGGGTGACCTTTTCTTCCATTTCTGTTAATGTATGAACATTCGAGGGTAATCAAAATGGAGAGGAGCTGGTGCTAGAAATGCTTCTCGAGCCCGCAAAATACAATCGGAGGAGGATTATTCATGAGAAGGCAAAAATCAATCTTCTTATGCCTGGCTGCTTTATTCATCATAGGGCAGCCCGCTTTTTCGGCTTTGAGCCAGCACATCGTAGACTACAGGATCAAAGCCAGGCTCGCTCCCGCTGAAAAAGCCGTCATCGGGGAAGAAACTCTCACCTGGCTGAACAATTCCGATTTCCCGGTCACCGAACTCCAGTTCCACCTTTACCTGAATGCCTTTAAAAACAACCGCTCGACCTTCATGAAAGAGAGCGGCGGCGCCCACAGGGGATTCGAACTGGAAGAAGACGAGTGGGGATACAACGAGGTCAGAAAATTCAAAATAAAAGATGGTCTCGACCTGACCGGCCTCATCCGATACATCCAGCTGGACGACGACAACCATGACGACCGGACAGTGATCAAGGTGGAGCTTCCGGAGCCTGTACTTCCTCAAGAGAAGATAACGCTCGAGATCGAGTTCACGGCCAAGCTTCCCAAGGTGTTTGCACGTTCCGGATATGCTGGAAATTTCTACATGGTGGCCCAGTGGTTTCCCAAAATCGGAGTATGGGAAAACGGAGAGTGGAACTGCCATCAGTATCATGCTGAATCCGAGTTCTATGCAGACTTCGGCGTTTATGAAGTTGCCATCACGGTGCCCGAAGATTACCGGGTGGGAGCCACCGGGAAAAGGATCAAAGAGGTAAAGAACAACGATGGCACCATCACCTTCACCCATTACCTGGAGGATGTGCATGACTTTGCCTGGACAGCCTGCCCGGATTTCCTGGAATTCAGAGAACCTTTCCAGCTTGTCTCCCCACCCGTGGATACCGAGATCATCCTGATGATTCACAAAAGCCACGGCAATCAAAAAGACAGGTACCTGCAGGCCCTTCAGAACGGCATCACCTTTTACAGCCAGAATTATGGTCCCTATCCCTATGATACCATCACACTGGTCGATCCTCCCTTAAATGGGATGGGAGCTGGGGGCATGGAATATCCGACCCTGTTCACGGGAGGAACGTTTTATCTCCTTCCCCAGGGAATTCGCCTGACCGAGATGGTGACCATCCACGAGTTCGGTCATGGGTACTGGTATGGCATCGTGGCCTCCAACGAATTCGAAGAAGCCTGGCTGGATGAAGGAATCAACTCCTATTCGGAAATCAAAGCCATGAACGCCTATTACGGCAGGGACAGCTCCATGATCGACTTTCTGGGGATCAAGATCAGCGATACGGTTCGCTCTCGCATGAATGTTGTGGAATCTCCGGAACTGGATCCTATCCTCCGCAAGAGCTGGGAGTTCTACAGCGGCGATAGCTACGGCATGAACTCCTACGCCAAGCCGGCCATAACCCTTCTCACCCTAGAGCGTTATCTGGGCAAGGAGGTGATGGGGCGCATCATGCGCACGTATTACGAGAGATGGAAATTCCGCCATCCCAAAACCCAGGACTTTATCGATGTGGCCCAGGAAGTAAGCGAACAAGACTTGGGTTGGTTTTTCGACCAATTTTTCAGAAGTCCAGGCAAACTGGATTATGCGGTGGGGAACATAAAATCCGATGAGATAAAAGCTCCGGAGGGCATATTCGACGGGGATTTTCTTCCCTTCAATGAAAGCGATAAAAGTGTAGAAAAGGCAGAGACCATGTATAGAAGCGAAGTCTCGGTGGTGAGGAAAGGAGAGCTTATCTTCCCCCAGGAAATCCGAATCGTTTTCGAAGACGGACAAGTGGTGGAGGAAACCTGGGACGGACAGGACAGGTGGAAAAAATTTATCTATGAAAGACCTGTCAGGATCGATCACGTGCAGATCGACCCGGAAAGAAAAATACTCCTGGATACCAACTTCATCAACAATTCCCGCACTCTCAAACCGAAGAAAGGTTTTTCTATCAAATCCGCCCTGAACTGGATGTTGAACTTCCAGAACATACTTTCCTGGATTTCTTTCTAGCGAGGAGAGCCCCCATGAAAATCATAAAGAGTTATTTTACCGGATTGATCGAAGCCACACTTAGGCCCAAAATGATTTTTCTCCTCTGGGCCGTCAATTTTTTCTTCTCCTCTTCCATTTACTTTCTCGTTTCCGGTATGTGGAATGACATCCTGGCCTGGAGCGGAACTTCAGAATCGCTAATCCATAAAATGGATTACTATATTCTGACAGACGCTCTTTTCCACCATGGAGAGCAGATGAGCACGGTCCTGATCGCTGGACTCATCCTCATCGTCCTCTATTTCCCCGTTTCGCTCTTTTTTAAAGGAGGAATTCTTCACACCTTGAGGCAGCCTCAACCCGTTCACCCAGAAGATATCGCTCAAAAATTTCTTCCCCGGTTCTTCCAGGGAGGGGGGAAGTACTTCGGACGCTTCTTCCGTCTATGGATCTTTTCCCTCATCCTCTGGGTTGCATTCATTTTTGTCAACATTGTGCTCACCTCTATCGGAAAATTATTGACCGCTGACGGAACCAACGAGCGTATGATCGTCGCTGTTTTCATCGCAAGGATAGCAGTGGCTCTGTTTCTGGCGCTCCTGATCAAGATGATTCTGGATTATGCCCGCATAAAGATTGTGGTGGAGGAAAGGATAGATATCTACAGATCGTTCCTGGTCACGTTGAAATTCGTCTTCCATAATCTGGGAAAAACCCTGATCCTTTTTTATCTGCTGTTTCTGACCGCCATCGCTCTGACGGCCGCGCTCTTCCTATTGAAATCCGGAATCCCGACATCCACTTTAGGGGGAGCCGTGCTGGCTTTTGCCGTCGGGCAGGTTCTGATTTACCTTCGAAGCTGGTCGAACGTCACATTCCAGGCAGGTCAGCTCCAGTTTTATGCATAGAGGACACCAAGGCTGTAATCAGCAAAAGTCATCCTTCTCGCATACTGCGAGCTATTTACAGCGGCGCTTGACAGAACCTACGAAAATAAATAGTTTAAGCTCGCTGCAACAATAAAGGTAAAGGAGGAAAAAATGGCAAAAGTTCCCGATACCCATGAAAATGTGATGAAATGTGTCTGTGGAGGCTGCCCTTCTTACAATGACTGCATGAAAGAGAAAAACGAAATTCTGTACTGTGCCCGGGGCAAAAGCGACTGCGACGTACCGAGAAAGGGGTGCAAGTGTGGAGTTTGTCCCTTGAGCACAGAATTCGGCTTGGACAAATATTTTTACTGCATCGTTGGGTCTGCCGAATAATCCCGGAGGTAGACATCCATGTCTTTTTTCCTTGTTAAATCCATCCTTGCGTCGGCTTTAATGGTTTCTGCTTTGGGTGCAGCTCTAAGCATGCTCTCCGTGATGGGGAGGGCCGAGAAAAAAATGAATCCTCTGGTTTTGCGCAAAATTCACAAAATTTCAGGGAGGCTTTTTCTCATCCTTCTTCTCCCCCTTCTGGTTCTGGGCATGGGCCATTGGGCCCGATTAGGCGATCAGGCTTCCCTCCGGGCTGTTTCTCATGCGGTGCTGGCCTGGGGGCTCATAATTGCCGCCCTGCTCAAGGTGGCCATCGCCAGATTCTATAAACAGTTCCTCCGTTTAGTGCCTTCAATGGGCATGCTGGTCTTCTGTTTAGCCTTTGTCGTGTTCATGATCTCGGCAGGATTCTTTTTCGTGAGGACTTTAAGAGCGGCTGAAGCGTCGTCTGGTAAATTAGAGATAGCCACGGCAGAAATCGTGGGGAATGCCCGCCAAGGCGCTTTGCTTTTTAACGCAAAGTGCGCCTCCTGCCATCTCGCAGACAGCGAAGATAAAAAAATCGGTCCGGGCCTCAAAGATTTACTCCAAAAAGAAAAGCTCCCCCACAGCGGCCATCCGGCAACTGTCGAAAATGTCAAACGAGTGCTCATCCGCCCCATCCTGACCATGCCGTCCTTCGCCAATTTGACGGACCAGGAAATAGCCAACCTCATAGCCTATCTCAAAACGCTTTAGCCGCGAAGCTCCTCGACACTCTCAGGTATTATCCGTCCACCTTGCTCTGAACAGCACTCAGGCGTTCCACCACCCAAATGCCCCGGCCGTTGGTGGCGATGACCAGGATATTATCCCGGGGATGGATCTTCAGATCCCAGACATAACACGAGGGGAGGTTTTGTCCCAGTACGTGATAGGTCTGCCCGCCGTCAAGGCTGACATACACGCCGAAATCAGTGCCCACATAAAGAATTCCTTCTTTTTTTGGATCCTCTCGAATGACGTTGATCGGGCCGCAGGGGATGTTTCCTGAGATATCCGACCAGGTTTTTCCATAATCGACGGATTTATAGATATAGTCGTTCATGTCGTCATCCCGCCGGCCGTTAAGAGTCACATAAACCGTGGCCTTATCGTATTTGGAAGCCACAATGCGGGAGACATGTTTGTAATAAGGAAGCCCGGAGGTGATTTCCGTCCAGGTTTTCCCTCCGTCCTTGGTCACATGCACCCTTCCATCATCCGATCCGGCGTAGAGCAGGCCGTATTCAAAGGGAGATTCGGAAAGGGCCGTCAAGCAATGGAAGGGGATAGCGAAGGGAAGCTCTCCCATGGTTTCAGGGTCATTGTAAGTCAGATCCCCGCTGATCCTTTCCCTGGTCTCCCCTCTATCTTCGGAGCGGAAAACATACTGCATGCCGTGGTAGATCACGTTCGGATTGTGGGGAGAGAGGATGGTTGGTGCCAGCCACTGGCCGCGCAGCGGGGGCTCTCCCTCCCCCACCTCAGGAAGGATGTTTTTGGATTTCCACTGGCCGTCTTTTAGCTCAGAACGCATCAGGCTGCCGTAGAATGAGGAGGAGTAAACCGTATTGGCGTCGGTGGGGTCGATAGCCTGGAAGGTTCCCTCGCCGCCCGGGGCTCTCTCCCAGGGCCTGGAGACCCGTCCGTAGCTCATGTAGTCGGAATCGGGCCGGTGGGTCACCACTCCCCGGTAGCTGTTGTGGTCCTGCACCGAGCCGTAGACATAAAAGGGATCCTGCATATCGAAGGAGACATTGTAAAACTGCGAGGCGGGAAAATTGCGATGAAAATCCCGCCAGGTTTCTCCTCCGTCATAGCTGACATTCACCCCGCCGTCGTTGACATTGATCAGATAATCGGAGTCGGTGGGATCGATCCATAATCCATGGTGGTCGCCATGCAGGCCGGGGAAATAGAGAATCTTCCAGCTTTTACCGCCGTCGGTGGATTTGGCCAGAGCCAGTCCCATGATATAGAGCGTATTCTCATCGCTGGGGTCCACCCGAATCTGGCCGAACACCCAGCCGTAAGTACCGCCAAATCCCTCCATCATGCGGTCGTCGGGGCTGACCTTGACCCAGGTTTCCCCCTTGTCGTCGGACCTGTAGACCTCGGCGCCCTTGATGACCGCCCCCTCTCTTAGTCGGCCATAGGCATCCCTCTCCCCTTCCCTGGGCATGCGCCCTGGATTGTGGTTATCCACGAAGGCATAGACCACCCGGGGATTGCTCTGGGCCACATCCAGTCCGATACGGCCGGTGAGCTTTGTGTCGGGAAGCCCGGCGGTCTTCTGCGTCCACGTTTTGCCGCCGTCCATGGTCTTGAAGATACCGTCGCCAGGCCCCGGTCGGGGGTCGCTCCACCGCTCCCGGGTCCGGTTCCACATGGAAGCCAAAAGGGTTTCGGGATTCTCTGGGTCCATGACCAGATCGACGGCACCTGTGTGGTCGTTGAGATAAAAAATCTTAGCCCAGGTCTTTCCCCCGTCCGTGGTCTTGAAAACACCCCTTTCCTCGTTGCAGGTCCATTCGTGGCCCGGAACTGCCACATACACCACATCGGGATTCTCCGGATGGATGACGATCCGGGAGATGGTGCCGGAGTCCTCGATTCCCATGAGGGTCCAGGTCTTGCCGGCGTCGGTGGATTTATAGATGCCCGTTCCCGCCACTGAGGCTCGGAAGATATTGGCCTCCCCCGTTCCTACCCAAACTATGTTCCCATTATTCTGATCCACGGCCACATCCCCGATGGAGGTGGAAGGGACATCGTCCATGATGGGCTCCCAGGTAATGCCGGAATTGACGGTTTTCCAAAGGCCGCCGGTGGCAGAGCCCACATAGATGGTGTGCTTGCTCCCTTTAGGCACTCCCACATCGGTGCAGCGGATAGAAATCACGTCGGGACCGATGAACCGCCACTTCACATTTTTGAAGATGGATGTATTCCTCATCTTCTGGAACGTCTCATAGCCTTTGATCCTCAGCTCGGGAGGGGTGTTCTCGACTTTTTTCTGACCTGCCGACCCTAAAACAAAAACTGCCAGCGCCAAGCAAGCCATAAAGGCACCAAGGATTTGTGTCCGGATATTTCTCGTTTTCATAACCGTCACCTCCATAAATTCGTGTTAGGCCGAAAAAAAATCATATGTTTCAGACTCGGATTTGTCAACAAACGGCGAAACAGGGTAAGCATCTCCAAAACCGTGCTGATTTTAAATCTGGCAGGGAAGTTGAAGAGGAAGCCATCCGGAGGCGAGCGGGCATGGAAAGCAAGCTTTGCTGGCAGGTTGGAGAGCGAGCCGAGGAATAAGCTGGTTTTGCTCGCTGGATTATCAATCACTTTTTCCTGACATTACCGAATTTTAGCTGGAAGAAAATCCCGGGTTAGGTTATCCTTTTTTCGATGAACCTCCACTCCTTCGATCTCGTTCTGATTTTCGGCTACCTTGTACTGGTCGCTATCATCGGTTTCTGGGTCAAGAAGAAAGCCACCAAACAACTTGATTCCTATTACCTGGCCGGGCGCAACGTCCCCTGGTGGATGCTCGGCCTGGCCGGATGTTCTAGCTACATCGATATCGGGGGCACCATGGCCATGGTAGGAGCCCTGTATTATCTGGGCTTGAAGGCTGTCTGGGCCACCCATATCTACTGGGGATGGTTCATCATCTGCTTCTACATGGCCTTCCAGGCCAAGTGGATTCGACGGTCCGGTGTCATGACCTTTGCCGAATGGAATAAGACCCGCTTCGGCGATACCCGGGACGCCGAGATGGCCCGCATCGCCGCCGCTGTTTTCCTGCTGATTTTGATGATCTTCAACCTGATGTACATCGCGGTAGGAATCGGAAAATTCGCCGAGGAATTCCTGCCCCTCCCCCGCTGGGGAGCCACGCTCATCGTTTTTGCCGCTGTCGGCATCTACGTCACGCTGGCTGGATTTTTCGGGGTGATCCTCACGGATATGCTCCAGACAGTCCTGATCGCCATCGGGGCAGTCATCCTGACCGTCATGGTCTTTGCCAATACCTCGGCGGTCGATCTCCTTTCCCGGCAGGATCCCGGATGGGGATCACTGGGCATGAGCTGGAAACTGTGGCCCACCTACCTGCAGTCCACTCCTGAAAGCTATCACCATTTCTATCTGTTCGGCCCTCTGCTTCTGGCAGGATTCTCCTGGGTCATCTTCCGCATACTGGCCGGCCCGAACGTCTGGGACTTTCAATTTTTCCTGACCGCCCGCAGTTCCCGGGATGCCGCTATGGCTGGAGGCATGTGGACCGTGGGCTACACCCTGCGCTGGATCATCGGGTGCGCCTTCTTGATGCTGGGCATCTATTTTTTGGGCTCCCAGGCCGGATTCGATGCCGAAAAAATCATGCCCCTTGTCTTGATCAACCTGCCTGTAGGCATCCGTGGATTATTCCTGGCCGTTCTTCTGGCTGCCCTGATGTCTACCCTCGATGCCATGATCAATGTCACCAGCTCGGTGGTGGTCAACGATTTTCTGAAACGCTATTTCCTGAAAGCCATCTCCGAGAAACGTCTGGTCCGTTTCGGGCAGCTGGCTTCTGTTTTTGCCCTCTTGCTGGGATTCGTCTCCAGCCTTCTCTTCCAGGATATCATTTCCGCCTGGGAGACCATGATCTTCGTCGTCGTCACCATGATTCTCGTTCCGGCTACTTTCCGCTGGCATTGGTGGCGGTTCAGCGCCAAGGCCTTTGTCTGGAGCATGGTGGCCTCTGCTTCGTTCACCGTTTTGCAGAAGATTTTCTTCGGCGACTGGCCGGCAGCCACATCTCTGCTGGTCGTTACGCTCGCCTGCCTGGCCGCAACTGTCATAATCGGACTTCTGAACAAGCCTACGGACAAAGAGATCCTGGTGCAGTTTTATTCCCGCATCCGCCCCTTCGGCGTATGGGGACCAGTGCGCCGTATGGCGGAGGAACGGGGGCTCGTGCCCCGAAAGGACAAGATGCCCAGGATAGATGCTTTAAACGGGCTTTTGACAGCCGGCTTCCAGCTCTCCTTGGCCTTGATTCCTTTCTACTGTTTTCTGCGCATCTGGAAGCAGGCCTTTTCTTGGGGAGCGGCCGCCATTCTTCTCTTCGTCATCCTCTATTTTACCTGGTACAAGAACCTTCCTGCCCGCGATGAGATTTAATGCAATATGGGGACGTTCCATTTGTGCAATATGGGGACGTTCCATTTGGGGACACCCTATATAAATGAAGTGGCATTTTATGAAAATAAATTATAGAGTGTCCCTGAATGGGATGTCCCCTTATTTTTCAGATGTAATGTGAGTTCCACACTCGCCGAGAAGGGTGGTGAGTGAATGGCGTTAAAAATCCGAACTGGATCGGAGGGAATGCCTGATGGACAAAAATAAATCGAATCTCAGTCAAAAAAAAGGGAAAAGAGCCGACAAGTTAAATATCGAAGCTAAAAAATGATGGGGGATCGATGAAAAGGCCTTGTGTGCATCTCATCTGCACGGCCCATCTCGATCCGGTCTGGCAGTGGCAGTGGGAAGAGGGCTGTGCCGAGGCCATCGCCACCTTCCGGAATGCTGCCCGGCTCCTAAAGGAGCATCAATCTCTCGTCTTTAACCACAACGAGGCCCTCCTCTATCGATGGATCAAAAAATTGGATCCTCCCCTGTTTAAAGAGATCCAAAAGCTGGCACAAGAAGGCCGATGGGTGATAAGCGGAGGCTGGTATCTTCAGCCCGACCTCAACCTGCCGGGGACAGAGTCGCTCATCCGTCACATCACAGAAGGTCTGCGTTTTTTCCAGGATCATTTCAAAGCCAGGCCCCGAGTGGCCTATAATTTCGACTCCTTCGGGCACAGCGGAGGGCTGCCTCAGATACTTCGTCTTGGCGGATACGAGATGTACATCCATATGCGGCCGCAGGCCAAAGAACTGGAACTCCCTTCGAACCTTTTCCGGTGGCAGGGTATGGACGGCACGGAAATCCTGGCTTACCGGATTGCGGTCGGTCTTTACCATACTGAATACGACAATATCGATCAAAGGCTGCGGGAGGGAGTGGAATTGGCCCTCGAGCTTAAACGGGATGTTCCTGTATTCTGGGGCATCGGGAATCACGGAGGAGGCGCCACACAGGAGGACCTTCAAAAAATCGATGCCTTCATTAGGAAGGAGAGTCGGGTGGACATCCGGCATAGCAGCCCCGACGCGTTTTACGAAGCCGTCAAAGCCGATTCTAAGAATCTGCCTCTTATTAAAGGGGAGCTGCAGCGGGTTTTTACCGGCTGTTATACCTCTTTCTCTCGGCTCAAACGCCAGGCCCAAAAAAGTCTGCATTCTCTGGTACAGGCCGAAGCTCTCCGCTCGCTCTGTTGGTGGGATTTCAACCTGGAATATCCCGAAAAAGAGCTGGAAGAGGCATGGAGATATTGCCTTTTCAACGACTTTCACGATATCATTACCGGCACATGTATCGAACCAGCCGAAAAAGATGCCCTGCATTATTATGGTGCGGCCGCTGATAGGATTAGGCATATGAACCTGGAAACAGCCGTGGCCATCAACGATCATGCGATGGAAAAGCATCTGGGCTTGAAAGAGGTCATTCCCGTGACTTTGCTGAGCGCAGATCCGGGCTTGAATAAGGTTCCGGTGGAAGTGGAATGCATGATCTCGCACCGGCCCAAGTGGCAGGGAACCTGGCACCTCTGTCTCGCTGACCTGGAGGGCAGAGCAATTCCCTGCCAGGAAGAACAGTCAGAAGCCTTGCTTCCTTTTAACGACTGGCGACGCAAGGTGGTTTTCATGGCGGATTTACAGGCCTGCAGGGCAAAGCATTTTTTGATTCGTTCGGTTGAGGGAATGACGGATCAAAAAGGAAAAAAATCCGCTATCCGCTTCGAATTCGGTCATCTTGGTCTGATCGATAAATGGCACATCGACGGCGAACATCAAATCCTGGATGGACCTCTTCTACGGCCTATCATAGTGGAGGATGAGGGAGATTCCTGGGGAACGGACTGCTGGTCCTACAGGAAAATCCTGGGACGTTTCCGGCCAGAGAAGAAAAATCTGAAAATCATCGAAAACGGTCCGGTGCGGACCATCTATGAATCCCATTTTACCTATAACCACAGCCAAATCGTCATGCGCACCCTCTCCTACCCCGATTGGCCCGTGCTGGAGTTCCGTCTTCGTGTGCATTGGAACGAAAAGCAGAAGCGGCTGAAACTCGCGATTCCCACAACGTTCAAATCAGGTGCCCTATTCTGTGAAATTCCTGGGGGAATTATTGCTCGACCTGCGGATGGTCAGGAGCACGTTCATGGACGCTGGTTTATGCTAGAAGAGCATGTGGATAAAAAAGGATCGGCCTTGGGGATCGCCCACATCGGCCTTCACGGCCTGGATTTCAAAGATGGCGAAGTGCGTCTTTCTGTATTGCGGAGTGCCGCCTACTGCCATGAAAAAGGATTCAAACTCAGCCAATTCCCCTCCCCGAAGTTTATGGACCAGGGTGTGCACGAAATCCGGCTGCTGGCCTTAGCCGACAACACAAAATGGGTGAAAAAACAGCTTCCTTTTTTGGCAGATTGGTTGAGCGCCTCTCCTGTCGTCTATGCTCACCTTCCGATCGGTGGATTCAGAACAAAGGGCAAAAAAATACAGATGCCCAGGCATGTTACAGATATGTCTAGCTTGTTGAGATTGTCGCCTGAAAACGTCCGCCTGCTCGCCTGTAAACGGTCACAGGATGGCAAAGCCCTGATCATCAGGATAAAGGAGTGCGGCGGTATTTCGTCGAAAGCGAGCCTTCGACTCGACTGCCCGAAAATCCTGGCTGAAGTCGAATTGAAACCACTGGAAATCAAGACTCTCAGGATAGAAAAAAACGGGCTTCATCAGGAGGTCGACTTGATTGAAAAAAACCGGATGATTTAAATTCCAAAGCGGAGTCTGCTAAATTCGGTTCACTTATTTTTACTCACGTAACATTAAAAAGCAAAATGTCAATGAATTTCCCACGTAAGCGATTATCTGCGGACAAAATCAGTCAAACATCCTCATTTTTTACAATAAAAGGCATTCATCAGCTCAAACAGACCATCTGACTACGAATCAGAAGACCCAATGGGTTCGAATCCTGCCGGACGTACTCCTTTATTATCAGCTAGTTACATTAATAATCAATAACTTAGGTCAAACTTTTGCCAGCCCCCATTTTTAACAATTTTTAACATAATTAAGCAGTTTTTAACTATATTTGGTCAAAAAATGGTCAAAATGAAAATTCCAATTCAATTTGACACCTTCTTTTCTCCTTGATATTATTTTGCCGACCAGACATGGGAAAATAAGGGGACAGCAATGGCAAAAAAATGTCCTAAATGTCAGTTCGAAAACACCTCTGACTCTAAGTTTTGCAAAGAGTGCGGCACGCAACTTCCATCTCCTGAGAAGATCGAAGTCACAGAAACCATTGAAACACCCACAGAGGAATTGACCACTGGTTCTACATTTGCAGGGAGGTATCAGATCATCGAGGAGTTGGGCAAAGGTGGAATGGGAAGAGTCTACCGTGTCCTCGATAGGCAACTGAACGAGGAAATAGCTATCAAACTCATAAAGCCAGATATTGGTTCAGATAAAAAGACAATTGAGCGATTCAGGAATGAATTGAAGATCGCACGCAAGATTGTTCAAAAGAATATCGGAAGAATGTTTGATCTTAATGAGGATAAAGGGACTTACTATATCACCATGGAATATGTGCCTGGTCAAGACCTTAAGGGATTGATCAGACAATCTGGACAATTAGCGATTGGCACAACTATATCGCTAGCCAAGCAAATCTGTGATGGGTTAGTCGAAGCACACAAATTAGGTGTCGTTCATCGTGATCTCAAGCCAGGAAACATCATGATCGATAAAGAGGGTACAGTGCGGATCATGGATTTTGGTATTGCACGATCTCTTAAAGCAAAGGGAATCACAGGAGCTGGAGTGATGATCGGGACACCAGAGTATATGAGCCCTGAGCAGGTTGAAGCCAAAGAAGTTGATCAACGCTCCGATATTTATTCTCTCGGGATCATTCTGTACGAAATGCTAACCGGCAGACTTCCCTTTGAAGCCGATACTCCTTTTGCTGTCGGAGTCAAGCACAAGAGTGAAAAACCGAAAGATCCAAAGGAATACAATTCTCAAATTTCAGATGACCTCAATAGACTTATTCTCAAATGCTTAGAAAAAGCCAAAGAGAAACGCTATCAGAATGCCGGCGAGGTCAAGGCCGAGCTGGAGAAGATCGAACAAGGGCTACCGACGACTGACAGAGTCATCCCTAAGAAAAAGCCTCTCACTTCCAGGGAGGTCACAGTCCAGCTCAGCATGAAAAAACTCTTCATTCCTGCCGTGATTGTAGTAGCCATTGCAATCATAGGTTTTATCATTTGGCAGCTTCTGCCGAAAAAACAGCCTTTTCTTGCCTCCAAAATTGAAAACTCCATCGCTGTCATAAGCTTCGAAAACCAAACCGGGGACCAAGGTTATGATTACCTTCAAAAAGCTATCCCCAACCTTTTGATCACCAACCTGGAACGGACCGATGAATTGTATGTGGCCACTTGGGAACGCATGCACGATATTCTCAAACAGATGGGGCAAAAAGAAGTGGAGAATATCGATAAAGACCTGGGATTTGAACTATGCCGCAGAGAAGGCATCGAATCCATAGTGACAGGCAGCTTTGTGAAAGCCGGAGACACCTTCGTGACAGATGTGAAGGTTCTGGATGTGGAAACCAAGAAGCTCCTAAAGGGGGCCAATGTACGGGGAAGAGGCGAAGACAGCATCCTCCAAACCCAGATCGATGAGTTGACCCTCGAGATCTCACAGGGCCTAGGTATCGCTAGAGACAAGCTGGAGGCTGAAAAATACAGAATCTCCGATGTGACAACCAACTCCTTGGAGGCCTACAATTATTTTCTCAGAGGTTATGAAGAACAATACAAACACTACTATGACGATGCCCGAAAATTGTACAAAAAAGCTATCGAGCTCGATCCGGATTTTGCCTTTGCCCATCTCTGCCTTGGGGAAATGAATTTCGCATTAAGATATATAGAAGAAAGTAATGCAGCATTTGAGAAAGCTATGTCATTAAGGGAAAAAGCAACAGAAAAAGAAAGAATGATTATCGAGGCGACTTATGCTTTATACATAGAAAAGAACAACGAAAAGAGATTCCGCATCCTCTCGGAAATCACTAGAAAATATCCCAAGGAAAAGTGGGCTTACTTAATGCTCGGCAATTATTATCGCAGGAGAAATGATTTTGATAAAGCATTGGATGCGCACAATATCGCGTTAAAACTCGATCCCAACTATGGACCTGTATTCAATGATCTGGGCTATCTTTATGGGGATAGAGAAGAGTTTGATAAAGCTATTGAATACTTTGAGAGATACGCTGCTGCTTCTCCCGGCGATGCCAATCCTTTGGATTCTATAGCTGAGCTTTATTTCAAGATGGGCGACCTGGATAAGGCGATAACAAAATATAGGGAAGCTTTAGAAGTCAAGCCTGATTTTTTCCCTGCCTATTGGAAAATAGGCTACATATATGCTCTCAAAGAAAATTATGCAGAAGCTGTGAACTGGCAAAATAGATACATCGATGTCGCACCCTCTCCAGGAGTAAAAGCGGCAGGCTTTGTTCAAAAAGGGTTCTTCAACATGTGGCTGGGAAAATTCGATCAGACTCTCCTTGATTCTCAAAAGGCTCAGGTGATGTTTGAAAAGGCGGGAGACGAATTAAACAAAATCGGCCAAAGCCTTTGGCTCGGATTGACCTATTTCGAGAAAAGAAAATTTGCGATGGCAATGGAACACTATGAAATATGGGAAGATTTAAACAGAAAATTTTTTCCAGAACCGCCTGCTTTGAACCAAATCGCCAAAGACTTTTTATGGGGATTAACGGAATTGAATGTAGGTAGACTGGATTCTGCCAGGTCCAGGCTTAAGGAAATGCAGGCCGTTTTACCGAAGGTGAATGATTACAATAATAAAACCTGGTGCAAGTTCCTGTGTGTCGTTCTGAAAAGCGAAGTGATGCTGGCTGAGGGCCAAGTAGACAAGTGCATCTCTTACAGCGAGAAAGAACTAGCAACGAATATGCCCAGTTGGGCGATTGATTATCAGATGGCCTTTAATTTTCCTTTTCTTAGAGATGTGTTAGCCCGGGCCTACCAGCAAAACGAGGAAATCGAAAAGGCCATCGCCGAATACGAGCGATTGACAACCTTTGATCCGGAAAGTCGGAATCGGCTTCTTGTCCATCCGAAGAACTATTACAGGTTGGCCAAGTTGTATGAACAGCAGGGTAACAAAACCAAAGCCATCGAGAATTACGAAAAATTCCTCGACCTCTGGAAGGACGCTGACCCTGGAATAGCTGAAGTAGAGGATGCCAGGATGAGGTTGGCTGGGTTGAGGGAATAGCTCTAAGCCCCCCGCCTGTTGACACTCACAACTATTCCTTGATAATATTTTGCCGACCAGATAAGGGGAAAAAATGGCAATAAAGTGCCCAAAGTGCAAAGCTGATAATCCTGATACCTCTAGATTCTGTTCTGCTTGCGGCACTCAGATTGTTTCGATCAAGGACGCCTCTGTTACCAAAACTATAAAAAAACCTATGGTATCCGCAGGCAAAACCATTGCCGGCAAGTACAAGATACTGGCTGAATTGGGCAGAGGTGGAATGGGAATTGTCTACAAGGCTAAGGACACCAAACTAAAGCGTACCGTAGCTCTTAAATTTCTTCCAGCTGAATTAACGCAGGATAAAGAGGCGAAAAAGAGGTTCGTTCAAGAGGCCCAAGCAGCAGCGGCGCTAGAGCATCCGAATATTTGCACTATCTATGAAGTTGATGAGTCCGATGGCCAGACCTTTATCGCCATGTCTTATATTGAAGGCCACAGCCTAAAAGATAAGCTTCAAGATGGACCAATAGATGTCGATGGGGCCAAAGACATCACTATTCAGGTTGCAGAAGGACTCAAGGAAGCCCATGAGAAAGGCATTGTCCACAGAGATATCAAACCAGCTAACATCATGCTTACAAAAAAAGGACAGGTGAAGATAACCGATTTTGGATTGGCAAAGTTATCTTGGGGGGCCGACCTCACAAAGCCAGCCACTATCATGGGCACGGTCGCTTATATGTCTCCCGAACAGGCCAGAGGAGAAGAAGTCGACCACCGCACTGATATTTGGTCACTGGGAGCGATGCTTTATGAGATGCTCACCGGAGAGCGTCCATTTTACAAAAGACAAGAACAGGCAATGATCTATGCCATTATGAACGAGAAGCCAACTCCTATCACAATACTCCGGTCTAACATCCCAACTCTTATAGAAAATGTGATCGAGAAGGCATTGACAAAAAAAAAGAGCGGAAGGTATCAGAGTATCAGAGAGATGATCCAAGATTTGAGGCTTTCTATCACATCCCCAAAGACTGAGAAGTCCATCGTGGTTTTGCCTTTCGATGACATGAGTCCCGGCAAAGATAACGAATATTTCAGCGATGGATTGACGGAGGAAATAATCTCTGACCTGTCTTTGATACGTGACCTGCTCGTTATTTCGAGAAGTTCTGCCATGACATACAAAGGGACGAAAAAGAAAATAAAAGAGATTGGACAGGAGCTCGATGTTCAATATGTCCTCGAAGGGAGCGTAAGGAAAGCCGGCAACAACCTAAGAATAACCGCTCAGTTGATCGATGCGGTCAATGACACGCATCTCTGGGCCAATAAATACACAGGAACGCTGGACGATGTTTTTGACATCCAAGAGAAAGTATCCCGGTCTATTGTGGATGCCCTTACGATGAAACTGAGCCCTGAAGAAGATCGAAAATTGGCCAAAAGACCGATCAAAAACATGCAGGCCTATGAATGTTATCTAAGAGCCCGGCAGGACATTTACTCATTCACAAAAGAAGGATTGGACCGGGCGGTGCGCTATCTTCAAGATGGCCTGGAGATCATAGGGGAGAATGCTGTGATCTATGCTGGTTTGGGATATGCCTTTGCACAGTATGTCAACATTGGCTTGGAACATGAAGAATATGTCCATAAGGCTGAAGAATATGCTAAGAAGGCTTTGGGATTAACAGCTGATTCCTCTGAAGCCCATCTTGTTCTCGGGTTTAGTTCGCTCTTTTATGGAAAGCCAAAAAAAACGATCCATCACTTCAAACGAGCCCTCTCGATTTTCCCCGATGATCCCGATGTGCTTTTTTGGCTGGTCGCTTGCTATGGAACCAATTTAGCAAAGCCGAAGGAAGCCAGACAGACATATAACAGATTATTGAAGGTGGATCCACTCAATCCCCTTGCCTACTGTGGCTATATTTTAGATGTAATGGGGGAGGGGCGACTAGATCTTCCTGTGGATTACCTCACACAATGGTTTCGAAAGGTGCCGGAACTTCCTGTGGCACAATTCTTTTCTGCTCAATTTCTTGCCTATTGCCATCATTTTGAAGAGGCGTCTGCGCTGGTTAGCGAAAATGCTCGACCAGAAACAGAAAACGTGTTCACGAAACTCAGCTTTTTTGTGAAATATGCCATAGAAGGCGATAAAAAAAGCATTAGCGAACTATTAACGCCGGATTTTTTGAAAACGACAAGAAGAGATGCCCAGAACTCTTATTTTGTTACCGGATTGTTAGCCTTAGCAGGAATGAAGGATGAAGCATTCGACTGGCTCGAGAATTCTGTGGATAGAGGGTTTATCAATTATCCCTTTATCAGCGAATACGATCCCTTCCTTAAGGACATGCGTAAAGAAGAGCGCTTCAAGAAACTCATGGAACGAGTCAAACACGAATGGGAGAATTTTGAGGTTTAGAGATGAAGTGTCCTAAATGCAAGGCCGAAAACCCTGATACCAAACAATTCTGTGGCGATTGTGGAACCCAACTTCCATCCATTGAGGATATAGAAGTCACAGAAACCCTGGAAACACCCAAAGAAGAGCTGACCACAGGTTCTACATTTGCAGGAAGGTATCAGGTCATCGAGGAGTTGGGTAAGGGGGGAATGGGAAAGGTTTATAAAGTCCTCGATAAAGAGGTCAATGCCAAAGTAGCCCTTAAGCTTATCAAACCTGAGATCGCCGCTGACAAAAAGACCATCGAGCGGTTCAGAAACGAACTGAAGATTGCCCGTGACATCGCTCATAAGAATGTCTGCCGAATGTACCACCTAGGCAAAGAGGAAGGGGCTTACTACATCACCATGGAGTACGTCTCAGGAGAGGATCTCAAAAGCTTTATCCGGAGATCAGGAGTCATATCGGTTGGGAAAGCCATCTCCATAGCGAATCAGGTCTGCGAAGGTTTGTTCGAAGCTCATAGGCTTGGGGTAGTCCACCATGATCTTAAGCCCCAAAACATCATGATTGATAAAGAGGGAAATGCCCGAATCATGGACTTTGGGATAGCCCGCTCATTAAGGGCAAAAGGGATCACAGGGTCAGGTGTGATGATCGGCACACCCGAGTGCATGTCGCCAGAACAGGTAGACGGAAAAGAAGCAGACCAGAGGGCAGACATCTATTCCCTCGGAGTCATACTTTATGAGATGGTGACTGGGCGAGTTCTTTTTGAGGGAGAGACACCTTTAGGGATTGCTATGAAACACAAGAGCGAGATGCCTAAAGATCCCAAAGAGGTTAATGCTCAAATCCCTGAAGACCTCAGCCGTGTCATACTGAGATGCATAGAAAAGGATAAAGAGAAGAGGTATCAGAATGCAGGCGAAGTGCATTCTGAACTAGATAAGATAGAAAAAGGTATTCCTACCACAGAGAGGGTAGTTCCCAAAAGGAAGCCTATCACTTCAAGAGAGATAACAGTGACATTTGGATTGAAGAAGCTCTTCATCCCGGCTTTAGTAGTTGTCGCTCTTGTCATGATTGGTGTGATTATCTGGCAATTTCTTCCCCAAAAGAAATCCGCCCCTCCACTCTCAGGAAAACCCTCTCTGGCTGTTATGTACTTTGAAAATCGTTCTGGATTACAAGATCTGGATAAAATCCTTGTGGATATGTTGACTACAAATCTGAGCCGCTATGAAGGGATAGAAGTCGTAAGCAGCCAAAGGCTTTTTGATATCCTTAATCAGATGGGTAAACAGGATGTTGATACTATTGATAAGAAGACAGCAACAGAAGTGGCTGCTAGAGCTGGAGTTAGAGCCATGCTGCTGGGAAGCATTATGAAAATTGGAGATAGAGTCATCATCAATTCACACCTCACGGATGTTCAAAGCGGAGCCATTATCGACTCTACTCAGGCAGAGGGAAGTAAAATTGATGACGACATCTTCGGTATGGTGGACAAGCTGACGGCTAAGATCGGCTTGAAAATGGGTGTGGCTCCTGAAGAAAAAGATCAAGAGCTCAAAATCACCGATGTAACAACAAGTTCATTAGAGGCTTATCAGTACTATCAAAAAGGCCTCGAACACTTCTGGCGATGGAAATTTCAGAGCGCTGAGGAGAATTTTCAGAAAGCGGTGGATATTGACTCAGCTTTTGCCATGGCCTATTTATGGCTGGCTTGGGCTCAAGCAAGGATGGGATGGAATTTATATGATCCTTTCATAGACGCCACCCCATTCAAAAAGACAATAGCCCTTGCAAAAAAATATTCTCAAAAAGCAACTCAAAGAGATCGCCTTCTCATCGATATGGGAATCGCCTTTTTTAATTTCGATATCGAGAGTTTTAAAACTTTTTGTAAAAGATTGGTGGAAAGATATCCTAAAGAAAAACTTGGATACTTGTATCTGGGAAACGCGTATTGGTTTGAACTCGATTATGAAAAGGCAAAGGAGGCAGTCGAAAAAGCACTGGAACTTGACCCGACATATGCCAATTCCTACAACCAGCTAGCTTATATGAACGCTTTATTGAAAGATCGGTCTGGCGCAGCCTCTGCAGTGAAAAAATATAATGCTGTTCATCCAGATGTGTCACTTACTTATTATATAGCATGGGAAACCCATGCGATGCTCGGCATGTTTGATGAAGCTCAAGGCTTTTTAGAAGAGGGAATGAAAAGGATTCCTGAGTGGCGTAGTGTACATTTCTGGCTCGGAATAAATCATCTCCTGAAACAAGATGCAGATAAAGCAAGAGAAGAATTTCGTATTTGGTCTGATTACTACCCAAAGTTAATTACCTACTCTGCATTCGATATGGGATGTTCTTATCTCCTCGAGGGTAAATATATGATGGCAGTTTCAGAGTTTCGCAGAGGTGTTGAATCAGCCCAAAGAGAAAATGATAAAAATAATGAAATGCTCGCTCGCATCAATTTGGGAAGAATCTTAGCTGTACAAAGAAAATATGATGAAGCGATTGATGAATATAAAGAGGCAGAAAAGCTCTCAATGAAGGTCTATAAAGAGGATTTCAATCCCGATTCTATTTTAGCTAATTATCTGGCAGGGATCGCTCTTGTCTATAAAGGAGATCATAAAGCTGCTCAAGATCGGGCAGACGCAATTAAATCCATAATGCAAAAGAGAAATTACAAACCTATGAATTTAGACTTCTATCATTTATTGCTTGGGGAACTCTATACTGCCCAGAAGAATCCGAAAGCCGCGCAGAGAGAAATTAATAAGTTATCTGGGTGGGCAAAAGAAGCGTCTCCTCGGTACAAGAAGCTTGTTGCTGTAATAAATGAAATACAAGGCGATTTTGAAAAAGCGGTCGAAGAATATAGAAATTCTTTCGAGAATTGGCTTATTATTAATCCAACAGTGCGACGGATTCACTTGTTAGATTTCATTGATGAGCGCTCCAAAGTCGATTACAACATCGCCAAAATTTACGAAAAAATGGGCAAGACCACAAAAGCCATCGAGCATTACGAGAAATTCCTCGACCTCTGGAAAGACGCTGACCCTGGTATTGCTGAGGTAGAGGATGCCAGGAAGAGGCTGGGGGTATTGAAGAATTAACAGGGGAAAACCTTAAAAAGTATAATTGCCAAAGATAATATTTCTTCTTGGCAATGTAAAAATAACTGGCTGTCTGCTCGAGTAAGCTTGTGAAGGATTTTTTTTATTTTATTTTGAGTGCGACAACCGCAAATTCCTCGGCTTCGGCGTCGAATGGAGAGCCAGCTACATCTGCATAAAGCTCCTCAATCGTAAACCCGCACTCCACAAACTCTCTCTCCAGAGCTTCGGGGCTGAAACACTGCAGCCAGTTATAGACAGTTCGTGTGTGTGTTTCTTCGATAATCGTATACTTATCAAGGATTAATTTTTCTTCCTCATATTTGAACGTATTTAGAAATCCATAGTACTTATTTAACGACCAAAAACCATTAAGGAGGTTGGTCTCGTACGTTGCATTCTCTTCTCGCTGTTCAAGGGTCTTGAGTGAATACACATCGAGGAGAACCGAACCTCCCGGCTCTAGGATTGTGTGGAACTTGCTCAGCATCTTTTTTCTCTGGGTAGGACTGAGAGCGCAGAAGTCGCACATAATCATCAGGAGGAGATGAAAGCGATCATCTGTTTCAAACTCCAGATAGTTCTGACTTACATAGTGAATGGATAGTTTCTCCCTAGTTGCGACCTCCTGCGCATACTGAATCGACCTTTTCGAGAAGTCTATCCCGGTCACATCCGCCTGCCTTTGAGCCAGTCTTGTTGTATATAACCCTGGGCCGCAGCCGAAGTCGGCAATTTTCATCCCCGCTCCGACGTTGAAATGAGAAGAGATCCACTCAACTGAGCGGTCGATGAATTCCACCTTACGCGACGACACATCAATGTCCTTGTTCAAGTGGAACGCAAGCATCTGCTCTGACGTATGCTCATCCGTCCACAAGTCACTCGCAGTATAAAATTCGAATGGCTTAGGGCGAGTATTGATTCTTTCTAATTCTTCAAACACTTCCTGCCTCCAATCCATTTAAGTCCTGAAATGAGCATATCACATCAAAAATGACAAGATCAAAGGAATGATTTTCAGTGCTTCGTTTCAACTAAATTCAGACCACTAATTATATTCATTAAGATACAATCTGCTAATTCCGCCCCTCTTGAAGGACGCTGATCCAGGATTAGCTGAAGTTGAAGATGCGAAGAAGAGGCTGGCTGGGTTGAAGGGCAATTAGCTATAAATTGGTTTCTAGTAAAATATAGGGGGACGCGCAGCCTATCTGCGGACTATTAAGAGGTTCTTGGTTGATGAGAGAATCATCATGCATGGGATCGCTCCGATTCATCTTTTAATACGCAGGATGTTCGATTGTGAACAGGTCTGCGCTGTAAGCATCTTTATTTCCGATAAACAAGGCATTTGGCATTACAGAAACAAGATTGACTTAGAATCGTTAACTGTTTCAACAAATCCTTTTTATAGGAAGGGCGAGTTTCTAAGCTTTTCCCTCAGATGACTTTTTTTATATTCATTCATACCGCAAGGAATCGACGGGATTGGCAACAGCGGCTTTAATAGATTGATAGCTGACTGTACAAAGCGCAAAAATAAAAGCAAGTAAACCCGACAGAATGAAAATTTCGATTCCTATACCTGTTTTATAAACAAAGTTCTGAAGCCATCTGCTCATGACAAAATAGCCTATCGGCCAGGCGATAACAGCCGCCAAGGCTAAGCATTTCATATATTCTTTTGCCAGAAGGACAATGATATTCTGGAAATCAGCCCCAAAGATTTTTCGTATACTGATCTCTTTTCTTTTCTGTTCCAAGAGGAAAGAGGCCAGTCCAAACAAACCTAGACATGCGATAAAGAGGGCTAGAAAAGTGAATATATTGAGACTCTCCCCTAATCTTTGTTCAGCTTTATAAATCTTGTCAATTCTTTCATCCAAAAAACCAGGTTGAAAAGGGAATTCAGGCGAAAATATTTTCCATTTTTCTTCAATGAATGCTAAGGTCCTTGGAATATTGCTAGGATTGACCTTTACGGAAAAATAATCCATTCCTCTGCTTTCATAAAAGACGAATACAAGAGGATTGATCCTCCAGTGAAGTGATTGAAAGTTAAAATCATTTGTTACTCCTATGATCGTCCATTCCTGGCCCTGGACAAAAAGTCTTCTTCCCACCGGATCATTCCAACCCAGATTTCTTGCTGCTGTTTCATTTAAAACAACAGCCTGTTTTTTATCTATGGGGAACTCTGGAGAAAAGTTTCTACCCTTTTCAATCTTGATATCATAGACATTAAAAAAATCATAGTCGACAAAAGTGAAATTCATTTCAGATGCCCTTCGTTCCCCCTGAATGTCCCATTCAACAGTAGAGGATCTTCGTATTGTTGTGGGCAAATCTAATGAAGCTGTAATTCCTAGTATATCGGGATTTTTCAACAGTTCATTTTTAAAAGGTTCTGGATTCCTTTTCAGATTCATATCCATAGTATAGGCTGTGACGATCTGTTCTTTATCGAATCCAAGATCTCTGTTTCTTATGTAATTGAGCTGGCTGTGGATCACAAAAGTGCAGACAATCAGGATAATCGACACGACAAACTGGACCACAACCAGAGAATTTCTGAACACCGCTGAGCTTTTGGTACCGATTCTCAATGTCCCTTTGATAATCTGGATAGGTTGAAATGAGGAAACGAGAAAAGCCGGATAGCTTCCGGATAAGAGTCCTGCAAAGATTGTGATACTCAAAAATATTAAAAGCAAATCCAGGTTGTGAAAGAGATTTAATGTCAGGTCCCTTTCCATTATAGAACTGAATACTGGTAACACAAGATCGACAGCTAAAAGTGAAATCAATAGAGCAAGGATTGAAAAAATCAAGGATTCGCCTAAAAACTGCCTGATAAGCTGGGGCTTATTTGCCCCCACAACTTTTCTCATGCCGACTTCAACAACCCTTTTTGCCGATCGGGCTACAGAAAGGTTTATGTAATTCAAGCAAGCGATAATCAGGATAAAAAAACCAATGGCTGAAAACATATAAATGAGTCTCATGTCACTGTTTGTCTCAAGCTCAAACCTCATATTCCCACCCAGATGAATATCTGTCAGAGGCTGAAGATGCATTTTTTCTGATTCCGAATCTTCGCCTTTATATTTTCTCAAGAATGCAGGAAATTTTTCCTCAAGGCCTTTTGGATCTGTGCGTGGATTAAGTTGCACATATGTTTTGGGTTCATAATAGTCCCACGTTTCAACCGAATCTTTTCCTCCTCTCTTCAGGGAATAAATTGTGTTATAAGAGAGTAAAAGATCGAACGTGAAATGAGAATTTTTAGGGATGTTTTTCAGAACACCCCTTATTTTGTAGTCATATTTTTTAACCGAGTACCATTCTTTGATCTGAATGATTTTGCCTATGGGATCCTCTTTACCGAAATATTTCTCAGCCATTTCCTGAGTGAGAAGTGCAGAAAAGGGCTCTTTCAAGGCAGTAGACATTTCTCCCGAATTAAGCGGAAATGAAAAGATTTCTAAGAAATCTTGATCGGCAAAGTAGATGCCTTCTTCATAGAAGCATTTTGCACCGTATTCAACCACTCCAACGTCATCATTCTTTTTCACTCTCGACGATTTGATAACTTCAGGAAAATCTTCTTTTAATGAGCTAGCCAGTGGATGTTCCGAGGAATTGGACCAGGTGGTATCTCCTTGATGTTCTCTCAGAACACGATAAATATAGGGGGCATTTTCATGATACTTATCGTAGCTGAATTCATACTTGACAAATAGAAGTATTATTATACTGCAGGAAAGGCCGATGGATAGACTAGCAATGGTGATCAGAGAATAGCCTTTTTGTTCTTTCATGTTTCTTAAAGTGACTTTAATATAATTTTTTAGCATGCGCTTACACTCCTCGGCTCAAATATAGGCAATAAATGTGCCATTGATCTGGCATCAGTATGATTTGGGATATTCACACGCGTTTCAAACAATGTGTATCATTATTTAACACTTAATGTTCGTGTTCGAACAAAAAAACAATATTCACCTTATCAACTTTGTAGCAGAGAATAGTCCAGATTCCGTTGCTTTATAATCTAGTCTTAACTTTGTTTTTGCATGTGTTTCATTTCAGCTAAATTCAGGCGATTTATGATATTTCCGAATGTGCAGATGGTTTAAGAAATTCCTATCTCTCTGGAAGGACACTGATCCCAGTATTGTTGAAGTTGAAGATGCGAGGAAGAGGCTGGCTGGATTAAAGAGCAAGTAGTCTAACTTTTCTCTCTACCAAATATCAAATGAGTGTGCAGAGCATGAATATGAAAAGCTTTTAGATCCCAGCCCTTTTCTCCCATATCTGCAAGAATCTTCTCAATTTTTTCTTCCCAAAGGTTTTTTGACAATTCTCCCTCAACACCATGGGTCATCCTGATATGATCAAACTCATATTTTTTCATTTTCGTCCCTCTTTTAGTTTTTCTCCCAATCATTCTACTAGCATAACTATTGAAATATTCAATCTCGCAATTGACACTATCTATATTCCTTGATAATATTTTGCCGACCATCTAAAGGGGAAAAAGTGGCAAATAAGTGTCCCAAATGCCAATTTGAGAATCCCTCTGACTCTAAATTCTGCAAGGAATGTGGGACCCAACTTCTTGCACAAGATAATAAACCTGCACGTTTCACTGAAACCCTCATCGCTCCACGAGAAGAATTGGATACAGGGGTTATCTTTGCCGGCAGATATCAGATCATTCAGGAATTAGGAAGAGGAGGCATGGGAAGGATTTACAGGGTATTTGATAAAAAGCTAAAGGAAGAGGTCGCGATAAAACTCCTAAAACCGGAAATCGCTTCCGATGAAAAAACTATCGAGCGTTTTAGTAATGAACTGAAATTTGCCAGAAGAATCGTGCATCAGAATGTTTGTCGAATGTATGACCTCAACGAAGAGGAAGGAACTCACTACATCTCGATGGAATACGTTCCAGGCGAGGATTTGAAATGCCTGATAAGAAAAAAAGGAACTTTGACAGAAGGAAAATCTCTCGTCATAGCTAAGCAAATCTGCAAAGGTCTGGCTGAAGCTCACCGTTTAGGAGTCGTTCACCGTGACTTAAAGCCGAGCAACATTATGATTGACAGAGAAGGAAATGCTCGGATTATGGATTTTGGCATAGCTCGCTCGCTCAGAAAAGAAGGAATAACGGGCAATGGTTATATGGTAGGAACGCCTGAGTATATGTCTCCTGAACAAGTCGAAGGGAGAGATGCTGATCAACGCTCGGATATCTATTCTCTTGGCATAATTCTTTATGAGATGGTAACGGGAAAAGTTCCCTTTGAAGGAGACACATCATTAAGCATAGCTTTGAAGCATAAAACAGAAATGCCAGAAAATCCGAGACAACTGAATCCCGAAATATCAGAGAAACTAAGCTGCCTGATATTGAATTGCCTAAAGAAAAGAGAAGAAGAAAGATATCAGAATGCGGAAGAGGTGTACTCAGAACTGATTAACATCGAAAGTGATCTGCCACTGAAAGAGAGAACAATAACAGAGAAGAGACCTGCATTTTGGAAGAGCCTTTCGCTCATATTTGTTGCAGTCGTCCTTATCGGGATTTTGATCTGGATGTTTCTCCCCCAAGGAGATATTGGTTTTGTCCCGACATCTCAACGTTCGATTGCCATCATAAGTTTTGAAAATCAGACAGGTGACAATGCCTTTGATTATTTACAAAATGCCATTCCTAATCTGCTGATAACAAGCCTAGAGCAGACTAGAAACTTCAGTGTAGCCACATGGGAGAGGCTGGAAGATCTGCTCAAGCAAATCGGAAAAAAAGATGTGGAAATAATCGATAAAGATCTGGGGTTTCAACTTTGCCGTCTTGATGGGATAGACATCATTGTTTTAGGTAGCTTGATTAAAACGGGCAACATGTTTGCCACGAATATCAAAATCTATGAGGCCGATACAAAACAACTTCTCAAAAGCGCCAGTGTGAAAGGGGAAGGCATAGATAGCATACTGAAGAGACAAATTGATGATCTCAGCAAAGAGATTTCCCGAAGCACAGGAATATCTGAAAAAAGGATAAACAAAACACAACGCCGGATTGCTGAAGTGACAACCAGTTCATTGGATGCCTATAATTATTTTTTAAGAGGCAGAAACGATCACGACAAGCTCTATTTTGAAGATGCCCAAAAATTTCTCGAAAAAGCGGTGGAGTTCGATCCTGAATTTGCTGTGGCTTATTTGTATCTTGCATGGACTTACGGGGAATTAGGGAATACAAAAGCAAGAAACGAAGCATACAAAAAAGCGAAGATCTGCTCTGCGAAAGCCTCGGAGAAAGAGCGTCTTTACATCGAAGCGGCTTACTGTGCAGCGATTGAAAGCAACAAAGAAGAGAGGATTCGGCTGCTTAACGAGATTATAAAAAAATATCCTAAAGAGAAACGGGCTCATTATTACATGGCCATTCAATATGAAAGAGAAAAAAAATACCCTCAAGCCATTGAAGAATTCAATATATCCCTACAGTTGGACCCCAATTATGGTGATGCCTTGAACAGTGTGGCCTACATGTATGCGGATTTGGAGAATTTTAATGAAGCCATCGCTCAATTCAAAAAGTATGCGGCTGCTTCTCCTGGGGATGCCAACCCATTCGATTCGATGGGTGAGATTTATTTTCGCATGGGAAATATTGAAGAGGCACTGGCAAAATACAACGAAGCGATCGAAGTAAGGCCTGATTTCTATTTTCCCTATTGGGCAATTAGCTACATCAATGCTTATCTGGAAAATTATCCTGCAGCATTCAAATGGCTGGATCAATTCATTGACCATGCTCCTTCTCAGGGGGCAAAAGCAGAGGGGCATTGGTGGAAAGGTTTTATGTGTTATTGGCTGGGCATGTTAGAAAAATCGCTTCTTGAATTTGAAAAGGCAGAAAAACTAGCAGAATCGGTGGAAAATAAATTGTTGTTATCCTATATCAGTTGGATAAAGGGATGGATTTATTACGATAAAAATGATTTTGAAAGCAGCACACGTCATTTTCAAAATTGGTACAACACTGTTTTAAAAGAAAATACAGCCTACAAGCCGTTTTACACATCATGTCTAAACTTTTATTTAGCCATAACTGACATAAAACAAAAGAATTTAGCTGCAGCAAAACCTAGGTTAGCTGATATAAATTCGACTATCCCAGATATAAATCCGGTCTCTCAAGATAGTATGTTGTTTTATCGTGACCTACTCGAGGCAAAAATTCTGCTCGAAGAGGGTAAAAACAAAGCTGCCATTGCCATTGCGAAAAAAGTAAAACCTTTAAGAATCCCTGATGTCGTTAGAATGAATATGGCACGCTATAACCTTCCTGTAGTTACAGATGTATTCGCTCGAGCTCATCAAGCAAATGATGAGATCGATGAAGCTATAGATGAATATAAGCGCCTTGTTGCTATTGGTATTGAAAGCCAAAGCCGCCGCCTTATTTATCCCAAATTTTATTATTGTTTAGCAAAATTATTCGAGATACGGGCCGATTTCGATGGGGCGAAAAAATATTACGAGAAATTCCTCTCCCTTTGGAAGGACGCTGATCCTGGCATAGCTGAAGTTGAAGATGCCAGGAAGAGGCTGGCTGGGTTGAAAAATTAGTCTTCCCATCAATCAAATTTGACACCTCCGACGTTCCTTGATACTATTTTGCCGACCAATATAAGGGGAAAAAGTGGCAATAAAGTGCCCAAAGTGCAACGCTGATAATCCCGATACATCTAGATTCTGTGCTGATTGTGGTACCCAGATTGTTTCAATCAAAGACGCCTCTGTCACCAAAACCATTCAAGAACCTATAGTATCCTCAGGCAAAATCATAGCGGGAAAATATAAGATCCAGGATGAATTAGGCAGGGGTGGGATGGGTGTTGTCTATAAAGCTAAGGACACTCGATTAAACCGTACTGTTGCTCTTAAATTTCTTCCTGCTGAATTAACGCAGGATAAAGAGGCTAAAAAGAGATTCATTCAAGAGGCACAGGCAGCCGCTGCGCTAGAGCATCCGAATATTTGCACCGTCTATGAAGTCGATGAGGCCGAAGGTCAGACTTTTATCGCCATGTCTTATATCGAAGGCCAAAGCCTTAAGGATAAGCTCGAATTAGGTCCTCTAGACATAAATGAGGCCAAAGATATTGCCATTCAGGTTGCAGAAGGTATTAAGGAAGCCCACGATAAAGGTATTATCCACAGGGATATCAAGCCTGCAAATATTATGCTTACTGAAAAAGGCCAGGCTAAGATCACCGACTTTGGACTTGCCAAACTATCTTGGGGCCTAGACCTCACAAAACCATCCACAATCATGGGGACAGTTGCTTATATGTCGCCTGAGCAAGCAAAAGGAGAGGAAGTCGACCATCGCACAGACATTTGGTCTCTTGGTGCAATGCTCTACGAGATGCTCACCAACCAGCGTCCCTTCAGAAAGGACAAAGAACATGCGCTCATCCATGCCATTTTGTACGAGAAGCCCGAACCCTTAAGCACTATGCACAGGGATATACCCAGGGCTATCGAACAAGCTGTCCTGAAGGCCTTGGAGAAAGAGCCGACTCGGCGCTATCGGAACATGGCTGAGTTTCTGAATGACATCAAGACAGTGGAGGACACGGGAGTGAACGTGCCCAAAAAAAATAGATCCATCATCGTTTTGCCCTTTGAGGACATGAGCCCCGGCAAAGACAATGAATATTTCAGCGACGGTCTCACAGAGGAGATAATAGCCGACCTCTCTCATATACATGATCTTCTTGTTATTTCTCGCAGTTCGGCGATGACATTCAAAGGCACAAAGAAAACGATACCCGAGATTGCTCAAGCAGTTAATGTACGTTATGTCCTCGAAGGCAGCGTCCGCAAGGCGGGAAATAGCCTACGCATTACTGCACAACTCATTGATTCTATTAATGATGCTCATCTCTGGGCGGAGAAGTATTCCGGCACGCTGGATGATGTCTTTGACATTCAGGAAAAGGTTGCGCGATCAATCGTGGGTGCTCTTAAAGTGAAAATTACTCCTGATGAGAATAGACGGATCTCAATTCGATCAATAGAGAACGTTCGAGCCTATGAATGCTACTTAAGAGCTATGGGAGAATTGCAGCGGTGCACAGAAGAAAGCACAGAAAGAGCTCTTAGGGATTTGCAGATGGGATTAAATATTATAGGTGACAATGTTCTGCTTTTTGCAGGATTGGGTTTAGTCTATTGCGGTTTTTACGAAATAGGGATAAGAATCAACGAAGAAACATTAGCCAAAGCAGAAGAATATGCATTTAAGGTATTGAGACTCGAACCCGATTCTGCATTGGGCTACAGCCTGTTGGGTAGAATCGAGCGTTTTCGGGGAAGTGCCTTAAAGGCATTGAGACATTTCAAGCGAGCTTTAGAAATCGATCCAAATGACCTTCAAGCCTTATTCTGGTTAGGTTTGGAATATTATTGGCATGTAGGGAGGCCTGAATTATCAGAACCTATCTTGGATAAGCTAATGGATTTAGATCCTCTCTCTCCGTTAAACCATTTAATTATTGGGCTCAAATTTGTGTGGGATGGCGAATATGACAATGCGTTCAGGTCATTTGAACACGTGTTAGAACTAGAGCCAGGCAGTATATTGGTACAATTTTGGACAGCATATTCATTATTACGAAGCAGAGAATATGATAAGGCTTATGATTTGATAGATTCTATGACAAGACAAGAATCTACAGACCAAATGCATAAGGTGTTCACGGGATGGTTATTGTTCTTAAAATATGGGTTAAATGGCCAAAGAAGCGAAGCACTTGAGGCCATGAATGAAGATGTAATAAATTTCTTTTGGAATGATGCTGATCTACCATTTTATGGTGCTGGTGGCTTCGCTCTGATAGATGAAAAGGAGGAGGCATTTCGCTGGTTGGAGCATTCAATAAATAAAGGCTTCATTAATTATCCTGCCCTATCAGAAACCGATCCTTTCCTCGAAAACCTCCGCGGTGAGCCCCGCTTCAAGGAGCTCATGAAACAAGTCAAACACGAATGGGAGAATTTTGAGGTGTAGCTATGAAATGCCCTAAATGTAACACCGATAATCCAGACACCTTAAAGTTTTGTGGTGAGTGTGGCACCCAACTGCCCTCCATCAAAGATGTAGAAGTGACAGAAACTATGGAAACGCCCAAAGAGGAATTGACCACAGGTTCCACATTCGCAGGCAGATACCAGATTATAGAGGAACTCGGAAGAGGAGGCATGGGGAGAGTCTACAAGACTATTGATACAAAGATTAAAGAAAAGATCGCTTTAAAACTTATAAAGCCAGAGATCGCTAAAGATAAGAAGACTATCGAAAGATTCAGTAATGAATTGAGGTTAGCCAGGAAGATTCGGCATAAGAATATTTGTCAAATGTTCGATCTTGGTGAGGACCGAGGAACACATTTTATCACCATGGAATTTGTGGAAGGGCAAGATCTTAAAAAGCTAATCAGACAATCGGGCCAGTTAGCGATCGGAACCACAATTAAAATAGCCAAACAAGTCTGTGATGGGCTGGCCGAGGCTCATACATCAGGTGTTGTCCACAGAGACCTCAAACCCAGCAATATTATGATCGATGATGATGGGAATGCTCGTATTATGGATTTTGGCATAGCTCGATCTCTTGAAGCAAAAGGGATCACTGGTGCTGGGGTGATGATTGGGACACCTGAGTATATGTCGCCTGAACAAGTAGAGGGAAAGGAGGTTGATCAACGTTCAGATGTCTATTCGTTAGGAGTAATTCTCTATGAAATGATTGCAGGAAAGGTGCCATTCGAAGGAGATACAGCCATAAGCATAGCAATGAAACACAAGAGCGAAATCCCCAAAGATCCGAAAGAATACAATGCCCAGATATCAGATGATTTGAGTAAATTAATAGTGAAGTGTTTAGAAAAAGCTAAGGAGAGAAGGTATCAGAATGCAGGAGAAGTAAAAGCTGAACTCGAGAGTATTGAAAAAGGAATTCCCACAACAAGTCAAGAAATCCCAAGGAGGAAGCCTCTTGCATCTAAAGAAATAACGGTAACTTTTGGCCTAAAGAGGTTGTTAGTCCCTGCCCTGATATTCATTGCTGTCCTAATCATCGGAGTCCTCATTTGGCAGCTCCTGCCTGAAAAGGGAGTTTTCCCTTCAGAATCAGTTAAACCATCAATTGCGATTCTTCCTTTTGACGACTTGAGCCCAGAAAAAGATCAGGAATATTTTTGTGATGGACTTACAGACGAACTTATCAACCGCTTCACAAAGATCGAGAAATTGCGGGTTCCTGCCCGGACATCAGTTTTTTCTCTCAAAGGGAAAGCGTTAAACACCCGCGAGATAGGAGAAATGCTGGAAGTTGCCAATATTTTAGAGGGGAGTCTGCACAGAACCGGAAAGAAGCTTCGCATCACAGTCCAGTTGATCAATGTCGCCGATGGATCGTCTATATGGTCTGCAAAATATGAAAAGGATGAAAAAGATATTTTTTCATTACAGGATGAGATATCCCTTGAGATCGTCAATGCGCTTCAGGTCAAACTGCTGGGCGAAGAGAGATCAAAAGTTACGAAAAGATATACGGATAATAAAGAGGCCTATGATTTATATTTGAAGGGATTATGGATTTACAATAATAAAGCGACAGAAGAAGAATGGAGAAAAGCTATCAAGTATTTCGAACAAGCTATTGAAATAGATCCAGATTTTTCTATGGCTTATGTTGGGCTTGCGAGAACTTACCGTTCTCTTACAGTTTTTCATTATATCCCTGCTGATGATGCTATCCCCAAGATGAAAAAAGCACTGCTTCAAGCCTTAGAGATTGATAAAGATTTAGCTGAGGCTTATTCACAATTGGGGATGGTGAAATTCCGTTTTGAGTGGGATTGGGCTAATGGCGAAGCTGATATAAAAAAAGCTCTAGAGTTAAATCCAAATGATCCAGATGCTCACTGGTCGCTCGCAGGTATCTTATTGGCTAGAGGACAGATCAATGAAGCTCTCAAAGAGAGTCGAATTTCATTTGAGCTTGATCCCCTCTCCATAAGAAGGAAAAGCTCTTATGCTTTTTCCTTATATATTACCCGGAACTACGACGCTGCTCTTGACCAGGGCAATCAAGTGCTTGCTCTTAAGCAAGATTATCCACCCACTTATGGGATTATGGGTATTTGTTATATACAGAAGGAGCAATTTCAAGATTCAATCACTGCTCTCGAAAAGGCTTATAAACTATCAGATAACAGCACAGAGATTATGTGCTACCTTGCTCGTGGATATGCTGCATCAGGTGACAGTGAAAAAGCCAAAAAAACACTTGAAGAATTGGATGAAATATCTAGAATTAGGTACGTCTCTCATTATTATTTAGCGATTGTTTATACTGCTCTTAGAGAGATGGATAATGCGTTTGAGAATTTAGAATTGGCATACAAAGATCATGACTCTGATTTGGTAATGCTGAACGCTGAGCCAGGTTTTGACACCTTGCGTTCAGATCCTCGGTATGAGGTGATGCTCAAGAAGATTGGTTTGGCAAAGTGAATCTATAAACCATCGAGATCAACGAGGGTTTCCCTTTCCTTTGGAAGGACGCTATCCAGGGATAGCTGAAGTCGAAGATGCGAGGAAAAGGTTGGCTGGGTTGATGGAGCGATCCTGAGCATCATTTTCCGTTTATTTCAATTCCTTTTTAGAATTTCCCAAAAAAAGTAGTCAGTTCGATTCCAGAGCTACGCTAAATAAAAAAAAGTATTCGAGGAATATTTCCTTTTATGTGATTCGATGCGGAACCTTTTTGCCCTAAAGGACGTATAACATAATGTATCTTTAACTATTATAAAGTTATAAGGCGCGACCACATGCAATTACTAACAAAGCAAGAGGAATTGTTACTGCTGGCAATATTCCGAATCCAGAAGGATGCCTACCTGGTGAATATCAGGGAGCATCTGAAAGAACACATCGGAAAGGAGTGGGCATTCGGCTCGCTTTATATCACGCTCGAGAAACTCTGCAGGAAAGGCTTTGTCAAAAACCGTATAGGATCCCCCACGGCATCTCAGGGTGGAAAGGCAATTAAATACTATGACCTTACCGAATCAGGTATCCGGATTCTCAAAGAAAATAAGCGTCTTCACGACAAAATGTGGAAAGAATTTGCCAAGTACACTCGAACGTAAAAGGAAAGATATTGAATTACACTCCTCCTTACCTTTGTAAACGGATATTCAAGTTTTTTATCCCAGAATATGACTGGGCGTATTTTTTTGGGGGGATCGATGAGGTTTACTGCGGAGTCCGCGATGCGAAAGGGAAATTTTTGGCAGATATTTGGTATTGGTTCCAGTTGACAAAATCGCTGCCTTCGCTTTTTTCAAAAAAATCTGGAGGTTCTTTTATCATGTTAAAAAACTATTTTAAAACCGGAATACGTGCTTTAATTAGACACAAAGGATTTTCCACCCTGAATATAATGGGCCTGGCTGTGGGACTGGCCGTTTGCATCCTGATCTTTCTATGGGTGCAGGACGAACTGGGTTATGATCGCTTCC
>CAYNVQ010000014.1:0-75403 GCA_964400735.1 uncultured Eubacteriales bacterium
AGTCAGTTCCCCCTCCAAGGGATCGATGGGGAAAACCAGCGGGCTGACGTTTCAGATTCCCTGACAGTTGCTTTATCACGGTTTCGGAGATGCTTACTTACTGCTCTATTTATTTAACTTTGAATCAGGGGGATTTTTATGATGACATTTAGGGCATTAAATTGAGATCGCGGACCCTTAGCTTTCCATGTTTGATGGGCAGAAGCATACCAAGGAAAGAAAAATGTGTTAAACCTAGAAACTTTGAAGGATTCTGGAAAAACATTTATCCTCAAATTCGGCCACTGCCATCTTTACATTTAATTATTTGGGGATAGAATAAGAGGCAGTCCATTTTGAAAAAAGGAGGGAGAAATGAGCACTGGAAAAATGGCGGCCTCCCTGATAAGAATTTTAATAGTCCTCGCTTTGTCCTATTTGGTTTTTGCCTATCCGACGATATTTCCCACCGGCACCACCATTTACAAACCCGATGAATGCTACAACAGCTATATTCTGATCGCCGACCATGCATCTCTCGGCAATCACCCAACCGCCAATGTCAGGGCCAAAAGCGAAATTCCCGGCGACATCCGCCTTATCGACATGAACGGTACGGTCGTCCACACCTGGAAGGTCATCCCCAACTTTAACAAGCGCTGCCGACTGAGACCTGACGGCCACCTGCTCTATGCCGGCCCGAATGAGACCATCATCGAATACGATTGGGACGGAAATATTGTGTGGATCCATGAGGGGATCGGTTCCATAAATGACATGCGCTGGCTTCCCAACGGCAACAGGCTGCTCCTCGCTCACCAACCGCTCCCTGAAGAATACCAGAAACAGGTCAAAGATGTCGAAATCTCCCCCTGGTGGCCGCTTCGAAAGAGAGGAAGCGAGGAAAAACAACTGGGCGGTGACATATACGAAGTCACACCGGATAAAAAGATCGTTTGGGAGTGGCATGCCTACAATCATCTGGACCTGAACAGGTTTTCTCCTGTTACTCCTGAGGGGGACTGGCTTCATGTGAACACGATCTTCCCTATCCCGGATAACAAATGGTACGACGCCGGCGACAAGAGGTTCAAGCCGGGCAATATCCTGATCAATCCGAGAAACATCGACACGATGTACATCGTAGACAAAAAGACAAAAGAGATCGTGTGGGAGTGGACTCACCACTATAAAGGGGGGTTGTCCCACTGCCACGAGCCTGAAATGATAGAGAAGGGACTCCCTGGAGAAGGAAATATCATTCTTTTCGACAACGGGCTTTTCCCTCGCCACAGGACTCATTGCGGACAGACGTTCATTATCGAATTCAATCCTGTTTCCAAGGAAATCGTCTGGAAGTACGAGACAGAAGGCTACGCCAACCTTAAATTCTTCAGTAAAACCATGGGATCACAGAAAAGGCTTCCCAACGGCAACACATTTATAGCCGAGGACAACACGGGACGCCTTTTTCAGGTAAAGTCCGATGGCGAGATCGTCTGGGAATACGTGAACAGAGGCGGCACATGCCGTCCCTTCCCAGTGGCCTATGATTACTGCCCGCAGCTAAAGACATTGCCCAAGCCTCCCGAGTATGCGGTCACACCCCCAAACAATCTGGAATGGCACATCCAGCCGGATGTTTTTAGGAGAAAATCTGAGTAAATGGCCAAAGTTTCCGGGGGTTTTCAGGTTTTTGTCAAACCGGCCGGTCCGCTCTGCAATCTGGGATGTGAGTACTGCTATTATCTGGAAAAGGAGCGGCTGTATCCTGAAGGCGAATCGTTCCACATGCCCGAGATCCTCCTGGAGGAATACATCGTCCAGCACATCGAGGCCTCTGCCGAGCCGGTGATCCGGTTCTCCTGGCATGGGGGAGAGCCGACAGTCCTGGGCGTAGACTACTTCCGGAAGATCGTGAGTCTACAGAAAAAACACCGGCCTTCAGGCCAGCGCATCATGAACGGTATGCAGACTAACGGGATCCTTCTGGATGAGGTCTGGTGCCGTTTTTTAGCGGCCGAAGGCTTTGCTGTAGGGCTGAGTCTAGATGGCCCGGAGGAAATACATGATAAGTACCGTTTAACCAAGGGCGGAAAGCCGACCTTTCAGCAAGCCATACACGGATATGAGCTCCTGCAGAGTCACGGAGTCTCTACCGATATCCTGTGTGTGGTGAATAATCACAACGTTCGGTATCCATTGGAAGTCTATAGGTTTTTTAAAAAGATCGAAGCACCATATGTGAGCTTTCTACCCATGGTCGAGCCGCAGCCGGATGCCGAAGGCGGAGTCAATCCTCTCACCGTCCCGGCCCAAGCCTGGGGCCATTTTCTCTGCGCCGTCTTCGATGAGTGGATTAGCCGGGATATCGGAAAGATCAAAGTGCAGACATTCGAGGAGGCAGCCAGAACAGCCTTCGAACAGGAGCATTCACTGTGCATCTTCCGGCCGGTCTGTGGAGATATCCCCGTCATCGAACACAACGGGGATATCTTTTCCTGCGACCACTTTGTCGACGACGAACACAGCCTCGGCAACATCATCGAGACTCCTCTGGTCGAGATGCTTGAGAGCCCGGCCCAGAGAGCGTTCGGCCATGCCAAACGGGAAACGCTGCCCCGATACTGCCGGGAATGTGAGGTCCTGGACATGTGCAACGGAGGATGCCCGAAAAACCGCTTCATTAAAACGCCGAACGGCGAGCCTGGTTTGAATTACCTATGTGCCGGCTACAAACGTTTTTTTAACCATTGTAAGCCCTGGGTGAAAGAGGTGGCCGTCGAATGGCGCCGCCAGAACCTTAAATAAAAAGGCTGCGCTTCACAGGCATCAATAAAGACGAGGCCTATAGATAGGAAGAGAAATTGAAGGACTGAAGGCAATACAAGATAGACTCCAAGGCATCATCAACCTGATACGACCTTCTTGAGTTCTTTAACCACGAAATAATCAGGTTAATAGCTGTCTATGAACAGTCAGGTCTTCAGTTTCTCCTTGAAAAAAGCTATGGTACGCTCCCAGGCCAATGCGGCCGCTTCCTTATTGTACCGGGATCCAGTGTCGTTAAAAAAAGCATGCGCGGCACCCTCGTACATGTATATCTTGTAATCCACCGAGGCTTTCTTCAAAGCCGCTTCGAATTCGGGTATCCCCGCGTCGATCCTCTCGTCGAGACTTGCATAGTGAATGAGCATGGAAGCCTTGATTTTGGAGACATCCTCCGGCGCTGGCTGCCGGCCGTAGAAAGGAACCGCTGCGTTCAAATCCGGCGCATGCACAGCCACCTGGTTGGTCACACCACCGCCCCAGCAAAAACCCATGCACCCGACCTTTCCCGTAGACTGAGGATGCGTTTTTAAATACTTGACCGCTGCCACGAAATTCTTGACTGTCGCGTCACTATCCAGCTCACGCATCTTTGTACGCGCCTCATCCATTTCCTTCGGAGTCCCTCCCAGCGGAGATAAAGCATCAGGAGCGATCCCCAAAAATCCCTCCAGAGCCACCCGTCTGGCTACATCTTCGATATGGGGCTGGAGTCCCCTGTTTTCATGAATCACGGTCACAGCCGGCCGCTTCTCGCTCCCCTTGAGACGGGCCAGGTAGGCCCTTACATCGCCTGTCTCACCCGGATACTTGATATACTCCGTATCGAGACGGGAATCATCCTCGGCGATCATTTGAGCATGGGCATATTTTTTCTCGATCAGGGGAAGGAGCCCGACAGCCGCTGCCGTGCTCCCGGCGAGAGCCGTCAATCTCTTGAGAAATTCGCGGCGATCTAACTTCCCTTTTGTGTACTCATCATATAAGTCGATAAATTTTTTATCCATAATCCCTCCTCTCATCCTCAGGCTGGGTTGAACATATCATAACCAAAACCCCAATGTCAAAAAGCCTTTCTATTTGACAATCTATCCAAAACCACCTTGGAGAGATAGGCAGAGCAAAAGCGATAACATGAGCGACTTGAAAATAAAGAAATTTCCTACATTGTAGTAAAAAAAACTTGACAGCGGAGCCAATATTTACTACACTGTAGGAAAAAAGAAGGAAAACATGGGAAAAAAATTTATTTCCAGATCCGAAGAGTACATCCTGCTGGCTGTTATACAGCTTCAGGATGAAGCTTACGGAGTGGCCATCCGTCATTATCTTAAAAAGCTCACAGGAAAAACCTGGGCCTTCGGCGCCATCCATGTCATGCTGACCCGTCTCGAAAAGAAAAAATTTCTCGAGTCCTATCTCGCCGAACCGACTCCTCAACGCGGGGGGAGGAGCAAACGGATATACAGAGTCACTTCGGCGGGGACGGAAACTCTTGAACAGCTCAAAAAAATACAGGAAAAAGTTTGGGCAGGCGTATCGGAGATTCTAACGGTTAAGTAACCATGGCTACCGAAAACAGATTTCACCGGCCGCCCAAACTCACGGAATGGATTTTGATGTGTCTTTTTCCTGACCGTAAAGCCCAAACCTTGGCCGGCGATCTATCGGAGACCTATCAGGTTCAGGTCGATGAACAGGGCCCTTTCCGGGCCCGCTGGTGGTACAGAGGCCAGTTGCTCAAAGCACTGCCTCCTCTTATCAACGATATCTTTTATTGGAGATCCGCCATGTTTAAAAATTATCTAAAAACCGCCTTGCGCAATATCCGGAAACACAAAACCTATTCTTTCGTCAACATCAGTGGCCTGGCCGCAGGCATGGTCTGCTGTTTTTTTATTTTCCTGTGGGTTAGAAACGAGCTGAGCTTCGACCGGTTCCATGAAAATGCTGATCGCATCCATCGCGTAGTCGCTGAACATTTTACCGAAGGCCGGTCCGATGTTTTTCCGTCAACGCCTGCTCCCCTGGCTAAAGCCTTGATGGATGAATTTCCCGAAGTCGAACAGGCCCTCAGGCTTCAAGACTACAGTGACATCAGGCTGGCCTACGGTAACAAGCAATTCTGGAGCACCCGCTGCTTCCTCACCGATCCCAATTTCTTCGACGTCTTCAGCTTTCCTCTGCTAAAAGGCGATCCCCGTACGGCACTTAAAAACATCGATTCCATAGTTATCACAGAAGAGATAGCCCAAAAATGCTTTGGTGAAGAAGAGCCCCTCGGAAAAGTCCTGACTGTCGGAAGCCAAAACCCCAAAGACTATAAAGTAACCGGTGTCCTTAAGGATATACCTAAAAATTCGCATCTTCAGTTCGATTTTCTGCTCTCCTTTTCCATCATTACCTATAACCTGAATTGGAGCTGCTGGAATTATATGACTTATGCGCTGCTTTCACAGCCCGAAGCAGCCGAGGCAGTGGAAACAAAATCTTCTGATTTATTGGCTCAAATAGACAAACCAAATTACAAGCTCCATTTTCAGCCCATGGGCCAAATCCATCTCCGTTCCAGCTTCAGGGGAGATTTTGACACCAACGGGAAAATCGCCCATGTCTATCTCTTCTCTGGAATGGGAATCATGCTCCTTTTGCTCGCCGGTATCAACTTCATCAATCTCTGCACTGCTCGTTCCGCAATCAGGCAAAAAGAGGTTGGAGTCCGTAAAGTCGTCGGGGCCAGCCGACGGCAGTTAATCAAACAATTCATCGGAGAATCCATATTCCTGTCCCTTCTCGCATTTCTGATATCTTTAGTCCTCCTCAAATTTTTTCTCCCTTATTTTAATTCACTTCTGAACCAGAAACTGACTTTCTCTTTCTCACAAAATTTCCCCTTTCTTTTGTTCATGGGTGGCCTGGCTCTACTCGTCGGTCTTTTTTCCGGAATTTATCCGGCCTATATCATATCGGCTTTTCATCCCAAGCAGACGATCTCGGGAAGCTTCACAAGACAGGGCACCCGCCAATCGGCCTGGCTGAGAAAATTTTTGGTCATTACCCAATTCGCCATATCTATACTGTTCATCACAAGTAGCTTGCTCGTTCGGGATCAGCTGCGCTACATGGCCCATAAAGACCTCGGATATAAAAAGGAGCAACTTGTTATCCTTCCTTTCGAGAAGGTCATGCCGGCTTACCGAGGCCAGAAGCTCAGCCAAAAACAGGAATCACTGAAAACAGAACTCTTACAAAACGTGAGTATAACCGATGCCACATTCTCTTCTTATTCTTTAAACCGTTCCTGTGCCCATCAGTCCGTGTGGTGGGAGGGAAAAACGGGAGAGGATATTCTTATGGACTGGATCAGTGTGGACTACGACTTTTTTAAAACCATGCAGATCGATTTCAAGGAAGGACGTCCCTTTTCCCGGGATTTTCCGACAGATCCGGAATTGGCCTATATTTTGAACGAGTCGGCCGTCAAAAAAACCGGATGGTCCCAAGCTGTTAATCGGCAGTTCCAGATCCCCGGTCCTAAAAAAAGAGGAACCGTAGTGGGAGTTGTCCATGATTTTCACTACAAATCTCTCCATAACGAAATCCAGCCTCTGGTCATCACTCTAGGAAGGACGCAGTATTACATGATAATCCGGATAAGGCCGGACAACCTTCCCTCTACCCTGGCCTACATGAAAAACAAGTGGAACGAGCTTTTTCCCGGCCAATCCTTTGATTATTCTTTTCTCGATGAAGACTTCGAGCAGGTCTATAAAAGCGAAATCCGAATGGGAAAGGTGTTCAACTCCATTGCTATATTGGCTGTTTTAATCGCTGCCCTCGGTTTGTTCGGACTGGTCTCTTTCGCCACTGCGCGCCGGACCAAAGAAATCGGGATACGAAAGGTGCTGGGCGCTTCAATATCCCGTATCGCCGTGCTCATGGCCAAGGAATCCACCGGCTGCATCCTGCTAGCCAACCTTATAGCCTGGCCGATAGCCTGGTATGCTATGAGCCGGTGGTTCCAGAATTTCGCCTACCGCACACCTATCACTCTTTGGCCATTTATTCTCGCTGGGGGATTGGCCATTTTTATCGCCTTTCTGACCATGAGCTTCCAGATAATGAAGGCCGCGTCGGCCAATCCGGTCGACTCCCTGCGGTATGAATAATTCCCCCAGATCCTCTCTACTCAGGCCTCCATCGCATTCCCTCATTATCGGCTGATGAAGGAGGCGTCCGTATGTAATGGCCCGCCAATAAGCCTATGATATGAGATGATTTTTTTCCCCATCGCTTTAGGCCTGTCAGGTAGGAATCTAAACGATTGACACACAGACAGGTTGTATAAAAATTAAAAAAACCTTTGCATATATTTCTTTTTTTATATAAAAAGGAATATATAAGGAAAGGAGGATAAAATGAAAAAAATTTTTGCCGTATCTTTAATGATCCTTTTTCTTGCGCTACCTGCCTTGAATCAAGATACCGAAGAATTGGATGACGCAGATATTGGAGAATATGTTGTCGGCCACGTTCCCATACTGCCGCGCACCCAAGCTGTAGATCATAACCCCTGGGTAAAAGCCCTGTGCATCGGACTGGCCAATTATTATCCTGATCATGTAGAGTGGGCTATTCTGGATTTTGTAACTGATTGGAGTAGCAGCCAGGATTGGGATATCGTGTTCGTTATCGTCAATTATTCGAACTCGGATGCGAAGGTCAAGGTCGAGATGGAAATGCTCTCCCAGGACGGAGCCAAGCGGCTCTATAAGAAAAGGACAACGACCATTCAGTCCGGAGATATCATGATGTTTACCTACGATGTGACGAAAAAAGTGGCATCAGGTGTTGGGGATCTGTTTACATTGAATGGCCGGATTTCTGGGGCAGGGATAGGCAACACGAACGAGGTGAAAACACAAGTTTTTATCTACTAGCTCAAAATTATCAGCAAAAGACACTACGGGTTTCTGTCGTAGCCTTTTCCAATAGAGCCGAGCCTCAGCGGGATGAAGGAGATTCGTATACACAAAAAATAGGATTGCCATTTTGGACGAATCAGCTCTCTCTTCATGAAAAAGGAGTCATTTTTTACATACAGCGAGCTAGCCTCTCCAAAACAATGACGATTTTCAACCTAGGAGGGAAGCTGAAGAGGAAGCTATCCGGAGGCGAGCGGGCATGGAAAGCAAGTTTTGCGGGCAGGCATCCATAACTATTCCCCCCAAGGGATCGTTGGGGAAAACCAGCGGGCTGACGTTTCAGCTTCCCTGACCGTTACGTTGTCTTGATATGCCTTTGTTTCCAACAAAAATCGTAATAAAAAACGGAGGGAGTCTATGAAAATCGGAAAAACCCATCTGTCTATGATGCTGGTCATTTTCTGTCTGTTGTTCATCACGGCCTTACCTGGTATCATCCAGGCCCAGATGGATGACCTGGGCATCGCCGAGGCTTTCAAGTGGCGTTGCATCGGTCCGGCCAACATGTCAGGACGCGTGTCCGACATCGAGGCCCTGGACAGCGATTTTACGACTGTCCTTATCGGTTCGGCATCCGGCGGTGTCTGGAAATCAACCAATGCCGGCATTACCTGGAAGCCGATTTTCGACACCTACGGGTCGGCTTCCATCGGGGATGTAGCCTTTTACCAGGGCAACCCGGATATCATCTGGGTTGGAACTGGCGAAAAAAACACCCGGAACAGCATCGCCTGGGGCGACGGGATCTACAAATCTACAGACGGAGGAAAAACTTTCGTCAATATGGGCCTTCGAGATACCCATTCTATATCCAAGATCATCACCCATCCTTCGAACCCCGACATTGTCTATGCGGCAGCAGGCGGGCATCTCTGGGGGTATACTGGTGATAGAGGGCTTTTCAAGACAGAAGACGGAGGAAAAACCTGGAAGAAACTGACAAATGGACTTCCCGATGACGGCAAAACAGGTGCCATCGACCTGGTCATGGATTCCACCGATGAAAACGTGCTTTATGCCGGTTTCTGGCAGCGGCTCCGCAGGCCCTACCGGTTCGACAGCGGCGGACCCAATGGCGGCATTTTCAAATCGATAGATGCCGGTGCCTCGTGGAAAAAACTGACCAACGGTCTGCCGGAGGGAGATACCGGAAAAATCGGCCTGGCCATCTGCCGCTCGAACCCCCAGGTGCTGATGGCTTTCGTGGAGCACGGATTCCGGCCCGACGAACATCTTCCGGACGGGTCGGAAAATCCGGATTACAAGGATATGACCAAACTTGGCACCGGCATTTACCGGACCGAAGACGGGGGAGAGAGCTGGCAGTACATGAACCGCTACAACAACCGGCCTTTCTACTACAGCCATATCTACCTCAATCCCATCGATGACAAGATCGTTTACATCGTGGCCGGCAGCTACCATATATCCTATGACGGAGGCAAGACTCTCGAAAGACAGAACACTGGAATACACGGAGACTACCATGCCTTATGGTCCGACCCGAACAATAAAGACCGTTACTATATAGGAAACGACGGCGGAGCGGCTTTGACCCATGATCAAGGAAAAAATTACCTCTTTTTCGACAACCTTCCCATAAGCCAGTTCTATGCGATCGGGGCCGACATGCGCGATCCTTATTATGTCTACGGTGGACTGCAGGACAACGGATCATGGGGCGGTCCTTCCCTCAGCCGGGACAGCGCCGGTATCCTGACTGATCACTGGTTCAGGATCGGTGGAGGGGATGGATTTTACACCCCCGTCGCCCCGACAGATTGGCGCACCGTCTATGCAGAGAGCCAACAGGGAAACATCAGCCGGGTCAACGTCGAAACCCGGCAATCGACCTTTATCAAGCCTAGAAAAGAAAACATCATCAATTACGATTCCTATGTCACCGAAGAGTTGCTAAAAATCCAGGACGAAGCCGGCTGGGGCAAGGATAATCCCTTCCGGTTCAACTGGAACAGCCCCATCGTCATCTCACCGCATAATTCAAGCACGGTGTTTTTTGGCGGGAATTTCCTCTTCAAAACGCTGGACCGCGGAGAGTCTTGGGAGATCATCAGCCCCGATTTGTCCACCAACGATCCCGTAAAGATCGACCGCAAAACCGGCGGACTGACCGCGGATGTCACAGGCGCGGAAAACCACTGCACCATCGTCACCATCTCCGAATCCCCTCTAAGGCCAGGCACCATCTGGGCCGGAACCGATGACGGGAATGTCCAGCTAACCGTGGACGGAGGAAGCCGCTGGACCAATGTTCGGGCGAATTTCAAGGGCGTGCCCGAGGGAATCTGGGTCAGCCGTGTAGAAGCATCCTATTATGACCAGGGTACCTGCTACGTGACATTCGACGGCCACCGCAGTGACAATTTCGAAACCTGGATTTTCAAGACTAAAGACTTCGGCAAAACCTGGATCAGCATAAAGGGGAACCTTCCCGAAGGCGAGGTGGTCCATGTTATCCGCGAAGACCACAAGAAAAAAAACCTGCTCTTTTTGGGCACGGAATTGGGACTTTTTATTTCCACCAACGGTGGAAAAACATGGGAGCGCTTCATGAATAATTTGCCGACAGTTGCCGTTCACGATATTCTGATCCATCCCCTGTATAACGACGCAATCATCGGTACCCACGGACGGGGCATTTGGATCTGTGATGACATCACGCCTCTTCAACAGATGTCCCCAGAGATCGAAACCGCTTCAGCCCATCTCTTCGACCCGCGCATCGCCACCCAGTGGGCCAATATCAGCCGTGGAGGGTCCAGGGGACAGTTCTTGTTTCACGGAGAGAATCCACCCGATGGAGCTCTGATCCGCTTTCATCTGGGATCTGAAGCCAAAGAGTCCAAGCTTACTATTTCTGATTGGAAAGAAGAACAGGCCATCGAGGTCGAGCTCGAAAGCCAGCCCGGCATCCACATGCATCTGTGGAGATTTCAATTCAAGCCACCCGAACTTAACGAGGAAGAAAAAGCGCTCTTCGACAGCTACTTGAAGACCACCGAATGGGAAGAAAGAAGGGAAATCAGCGAAAAATTGAGAGAATCGCTCGAGAAAAGGGGAAAGAAATTTGCGGGCATCGACCGCAGAGAGAATAAGCTCAATCCCATTCCGGCCGGGCCCGGTGTGTACAAGGTAACCCTGACGGTCAATGGGATGTCGATAACCAAGCCTCTTACCGTGCGAAAAGACCCCCTCTTCGAATGATCCGAAAAAAGAAAGTCTTCTTATGGATGCTGCTTCTCGTAATCGTACTTTTTTCGATCCTCTCAGCGCAATTGCCGGATTTCATAAAACGCTTGAGCGGGGGGGCGGTTCAGAACACCGATTTTAAGGCTGAAATACCATTCACCTATATTGATGAACGTATCAGCGTGCAGTCAAAAATCAATGACTTCGATGGAGAATACACGTTCATTCTCGATACGTATGCTCCCTGCATGGTAAGAGAAAGCCTCATCAAAATCATATCTTTGGATACCCTGGATCTTACAGACCAGATGGGAAAACAGCTAGAAGGCTCGATGATGAAACCTTTGTTCCCGATATACCGAACGATCAGTTTGGGAGAAGTGGTTTTCAAAGATATCGGAGCCATGGTGATGAGAGAAGATGAAGGCAATCCTTTTCTCCAGGTGCTCGGAGATGGATTGATCGGAGCCAATCTTTTAAAATGCTGCGTTTGGCAGATTGATTTTCAAAGAATGAAAATCGTCATGACGGATCAAATAGAAAAATTGGACCACTTGGCAAATGCCATTCTAGTTCCCTTCAGACCAGTCTCTCTTCAACAGTCGCCTAATATCCAGGTAACCCTCAATGATGAAGACGCAATAAATGTACAGTTCGACACAGGGAGCAAAGGATTCTTGACGTTCAGTTCAGCCTCATTGTTATCGTTGGTTGATTCGGGTGAAGCCGTAGCGCTTCGCAGGCGTTCCGTCAGTCCCATAAAAAAACCGGATATAGATATCGAAATATATCATCTCGCTCAATTAAAGACGCTTAAAATCGGAGAAAAAACATTCAATGACCTCCCTGTGGGAGTCTATAAGGCGGAGGATGAAAAAGAAACGGCACGGGGAAACATAGGCATAGAGTTCATGAAACACTTCATCGTGACCATTGACTGGCCGAAAAAACAGCTCTATTTGACACCGATCAAAGGCCAGGAATTAAAGCACAACATAAGAACCTTCGGATTGACCTATGGCTATTTCGATGGAGCTGTAAGGGTGGCGTCGATATATGAAGGATCGGATGCAGAAAAAAAAGGAATCAAAATCGGCGACCCGGTCATCGAAATAAACGGACATAGGGTCGATGGGCTTTCGAGAGATAGGCTTCAAAAATTCCTTCATGGCAGTCTTCGTTTCTCTGATGAAACGGACGACTCTCTTTCTCTGACCGTTCTCAGTGATGGCAGCGAAAATAGAATAAAACTTTATGCTTATATTTTGTTTTAAACGAACAGCTCTCGATTCCTTTAGCGGCTACGGCAAAGAGGAGTTTTTATCGAGGCTGCCGAAATAGATAAAGAGTAGAGGCTGAAAAAAGAGTGATGATCAGAAAAACATAGTGGGGAAACCAGAAAAATCCAAAGGGTTTGCTCCATAGAAAAAGACCAGCCATTCCGGGAACAGAAAGAAGAAGAGTAATAAATCCTGCCAGAGCGACATCCCTCCACTGCTTTTCATCATACCATAGAGAAAGAGGCAGTTTCCGGCGCATCGATATCCAGTAGAGAACGACCAAACCATAGGGCAAAAGAATAAGAACATAAAAGGGGACCAAAATCGCAGCCTCCCCGATTTGGCGTTGTTTGAGGAAAAAGCCAAAATTGATCGAGAGACCGACCAACCCGCAGGCAACTCCTGTTACCTGAGCGATGGTAAAAACATTTTCCTCTTGAATGGGATTCCCCTCTTCTGTTTCTCTTTCCCTGCCAGAATTTTTAGCCAGAACACACAAAATCGTCAAAATGTAAATGAGCTGGCAAACGAGCATAGCGGTTAGGATCAGGGACTCACCCAGCGTCTCCCATCCCAGCTTCATTTCCCGTCCGATTTCGTCGATCATCATCTTGTCGCCGATGAACAGGAACAGAGAGAAAACGCCGAAAATAAGCAGAATGGTCTTTCCCACAGAGGCCCGATTTAGCCTTCTGAGGAGAGCAACTTGCCAGATGAACGAAATGAGCATAAACAAAAAGACCAGAGAAAAACAGATAAAAACAATCGCACCCGCCAGCGAAAGCGGATCCTCATTCATAAAAAGCTCGGTTTTATAAACATGAACAGCGGCTATGATGAAAATCATACTGCCGCCGGACAGCAAGGCCATTGCAAAGGTCAATAAGCTCAGCGCGTTTATTTTTTTTTTCATCTCTTTCTTCCTTTCCTATTTTTGTATTCCTCATCGGCCAGAAAGAATATGTCTTCAACAGGCTTCCCGAAAATCCCGGATATTTTTAAAGCCAGGTAGGTGGAAGGGATGAATTTTCCTTTTTCTATGGAATATATGGTTTGCCGGGTGACTCCCACCGCACGGGCCAATTCTTCTTGGGTCATTTCGTTTTTCTCGAATCGGCAGCGTCGTAGATGGTTGCCAAGTTTTTTCATCGTTTCACACTTTAAAATGTAAACTATAATTTATATTATGTCAAGTAAACTTTACATCAAACTTCAAAATTTTTTCTATCTCTTGTGGAATTTCTCATAATACTTTACGTATTTTTTCTCCAGAACAGACCTAAAAAATGGAGTTCCGTGTCCCGGATAGAAAAACTCACAATCCGTATCCAACAATTTCTTCCAACTGAAGAGAAGAGCTTGAATATCATCGGCAAAGGGAGGAAAAGCCGAATTCTTGAAAATGTGAAAAGCCGCATCTCCCACCAGGGCATGTTTTTGTTCGATGACTATGCTCAATGAACCCAATGAGTGTCCTGGAGTATGTATGACCGAGCCATCGATTCCGTACTCCTCGAGACTGAACTGGTCCTCGATGGCGATATCCGGTTCTACAGGGGAGAAAGTGATAATTCTTTTCGGCAGCAATCGGTTCCCAAGCCCGGAGAGGATCTTCGAATACCATAATGTTCCTTTAGGGAGAGATGAATATCCCCGCTTCAAATTCACGGCTTCGGCTTCGTGGACGAGTATTTTTGCTCCTGTCGCTACTTTCAGTTCCTTCAAGCATCCGCAGTGGTCATAATGGGTATGGGTTAGGATGAGGAGCGCCACGTGGTTCGGATCGAGGCCAGATGAACTGAGGGCATGCAATATTCTTTGATGTTTTTTCGGAATGCCGGCATCGATCAAAATGGAACTCTTTCCATTCAAAACAAGATAAACATTGGTATGACCGAGAGGAATACGGATTATATTTTTATGAAACATCTTCCCTTTCAAAAAAATGACCCAACATCACCTTTTATAGCCACAATAAACACCAGGGTCAAGTGCATACATGTCTATGACGAATATGTCGTCACGGCTTTGGAGATACTTCCCATGTATATGACCATCTAACTATCGTGAAACAGTCTAAACCGGGTCCTCTGAAGCCCGCACGCCAGATCTGTTCCCAGATACTTGATTGAAAAGCCGTCTCTTTATCTCTAGAATAGTGATATGAAAAAAAGGTGGATACATTTTTCATTCATAACGTTCTCTTTCTTCAATCTTATCGCTATCATCCCGCCCCCGTTCAAAGTGCCATCGAACCGAACCCAGGCAGAAAAGGCAAGCACGGCCGAAATATATCTGAAGGATGTCAAGACCTTCGCCTATAACATTCAAGATGTGGATTCAGCCTCACAATGGGAAGAACTGTCAAAATCTCACTACGATATGTATATCCTGGAACCGTGCGTCACCGAAAAGGAAAATGAAAATTTTGATATTCAAGGATTATTAAAAAATATCGAACAATATAACCGGATTGAATTCAATAAGGATCCTATTACACTTGCTTATGTGGATATCGGCGAGGCAGAGGAGTGGAGGTGGTATTGGAAAAAGGATTGGAAGCCGGGAAATCCCGAGTGGATAGTCACGACAGATCCCGATGAATGGGAAGGAAATTATCCTGTCGCCTTCTGGTATCCTGAATGGGAGGATATCGTTATCTTTGGAAGCGGAGGCATGAGCCACGTCGATGCGGCGCTCCAGGCAGGATTCGATGGCATCTATCTCGATTGGGTCGATGCTTTTTCCGACGAGGACGTAATCGAAAAAGCCGAAATAGACGGAGTCCTCAATATCGCTGAAGCGATGCTCGATTTTATCGAGAGGATACGGATCTATGCGCGTCAGGATTCTCCATACGCCAATCAGGATTTTTTAATCGTGGCTCAGAACGCGCCGGATTTATACCCGAAGAATCCTGGCCGCTATGAAGAAATTATCGATGCCATTTCATGTGAAGCCATATGGTTCGATGGTGCCGGCGGTTATGATGATTGGGACGATCCTCATGGATATAATGTGCCCACCAACGATATTTATCCAGGCTGGACAGAAGAGCTTCTAGGATATTTGAGTCTGATATCCAGCCGCATGCCGATATTTTGTGTCGAATATGCCCAGGATATCGGCGGTTTGAACCTGGCATCGGAAGTCTATTCATCGTTGGCCCCATCGTACGGTTTTATCCCTTACTGCACGCGCATTTCTCTTGCCAGACTCTCCGAGACTCCTTATCCGCCAGCGTATCTGGAGGAAGAAAAAGGGACCCGGCAAAAAAAATCTTTTATACGGCGATAGAGCGAAACGCAATCAGACTTGCCTCTTTAAGAAGTTTTGGATTAAATTATTTATCTTGAAAATCTTTTTTTCTATCAGATAATATCTCAGAGTAAGGATAAGCACATGAAAAAAATATTCAAAAGCTGGACTTTCCGTATCGCTTTGATTTTCACCTTGGCCTCGGCATTGGCGTATACCGTTCACTATCTCATTTTCCACGATGTCCACCACATCTTCATCTACATGATCGGGGATTTTGGATTTCTTTTTATCGATGTTCTTTTAGTCCTCGTGATTATCGAACGGCTTTTGGCCAGCCGGGAAAAAAAATCCATCCTCCAGAAGCTGAATATGGTTATCGGTACCTTTTTCAGCGAAGTGGGGATCGAACTTTTGCGGCGCTTCAATGAATTTGTGGAAAATGCCGACCAACTCGAAAACGAGCTCTTGATAAATCCCCACTGGGACAAAAAGAATTTCCGCGAAGCCCAATCCAAGGTCGCTTCTTTCAAGTACAACATAGTCATCGACGTGAAAAGACTGGAGGAGCTCCGCGATTTCCTCAAGAGGAATCATTCTTTTCTGGTACGCCTTCTGGAAAATCCGATTCTCCTGGAAAATCAACGTTTTACCGATCTGCTGTGGGCCGTTTTTCATCTCTCGGAGGAGTTGAATTTCCGGGAATCGCTGAAAAGTCTTCCTGAAGGAGATATCGCGCATCTCAAGGGGGATCTCCGGAGAGCCTATTCGAAGATCGTAGCCGAGTGGATCGCCTACACCGAACACCTGAAAGGGAGGTACCCCTTTCTTTTTTCCCTGGCGGCCCGCATCAATCCTTTGAATGCCAAAGCCTCCCCTATCGTCCAGGAGTGAACTCAAGCCATATTGCCTGCTATTCGTACCGCAGCGCATCGGCTGGGCTGGAAACCGCTGCCTTGATGGATTGCTGACTGATAGTCAACAACGCGACCGCAATGGCTATGATCCCTGACAGCAGAAAAATATCCCACGTAACGGGTATCCGATAGGCGAAACTCCGGAGCCATCCCTGCATGATAAAATAAGCCAATGGCCAGGCTATGAAGTTAGCCGCGAGAATCAAGGCGGTGAATTCCTTGGACAGCATAATGACGATCTCCCGGATGGAGGCCCCCAATACCTTTCGAATTCCGATTTCCTTGGTTCGCTGAGCAGCGGAAAAGGAAGATAAGCCGAAAAGACCCAGGCAGGCGACAAAAATGGCCAGCAGCCCGAAAGAAAGGTAGATCTGTCCGACTTTTTCCTCCTCAGGATACATTTGCCGAAAAGCATCGTCGATGAAATAATAGGAAAATTCCTGGTTCGGTTGGACCTCTCGGAAAATATTTTCCAGGGAAACCAAGGTTTGCGGAATATTACCCGGATGCAGCCTGACGGATACGTATCTGTAGGCTGTCGGATTGAGTTCCAGAACCATGGGGCTGATTTCCTGTTTGAGGCTTGTGAGATGAAAATTTTTCACTACCCCGATTACCGTTTTCTCCCTGTTTTCCTCTGCAACATTGTACAGCTTCTTCCCGATCGCATCTTCTCCCCAGCCGAGTATTTCCGCCGTTTTTTCGTTGATGATGATCGCCTCATCCACATCCGTTGAATATTCCTTGGAAAAATTCCTCCCCCACCTGACCTCCAAGCCATAGGTCTCCAGAAAATCATAGTCGGCGACCATTTGGAAAGCCCTCAGCGTTTCCTTTTGTGTATCCTCCGGGGAAGGATTGAATGGATGATAGGCGATAAAAATTCCCGGGACATTCAGGGAAAAGCAGACGGACTCCACCCCTGGATTTTGAAGAATTTTTTGCCTCAACACATCGCTGTCGTTCCCAGGGGAGGTGATAACGGCCATCTGTTCTTTGTAAAAACCTAAATTTTTATTTTTGATAAAATCCATCTGCTTTATGACCGTGATAACACCGGCAATCATAAAGACGGATACGGCGAATTGAAAAACCACTAAGGTTTTCCTCAACAAGCTGTTCCTGGAAGCCGATTGCATTTTTCCTTTGAGAACCTTAATAGGATCGAAAGCGGAGAGAATAAAGGCGGGAAAACTCCCGGCAACAAATCCGGTCAGAATCACGACGCCCAAAATTCCGATCAGGACAGAAACATTCAATAAGGCGGTGATTTCGATCTCTTTGTTGAGGAGATTGTTGAAAAAAGGCAGGACGAGAAACACCAGCAAGATACCTATGAAAAGTCCGATTATCGACATCAAGATCGATTCACATAAAAATTGTTTCACGAGCTGAGACTTCTGGGAGCCGATGACTTTCCGTATTCCGATCTCTGTGGCACGGTTGGCGGACCTGGCAGTGGATAGGTTTATGAAATTGAAGCAGGCGATGAGGAGGACGAGAAACGCGATGGCCGAAAAGAGATAGACGTTGTTGATATTCCCTGCCGGAACAAACTCATCTTCGTTCGGGGAATGGAGGTGAATATCTCTGATGTTCAAAAGGAAAAACTCCCGGACTGTCCCGCGATCCTTGTAAATTTCTCCCCACTTATTTTGGGCGATCCGGTTGATTTTTTTCTCCAATCCCGGGATATCGGCATCCCTTTTCAACAGAAAAAAGGTCTCCAGTCGGCAGTAATAAGGATCCAAAAGAAAATCAGGTGTTCGTTCGCTCTTCATTATATATTGGAGGCCTTTTATGTTGACTAAGGCATCAAAACGCAAATGAGAATTTTTCGGGACATTTTTGAGAACCCCCGTAATCTGGAGCGGATTCACATCCGTATTTTGAACCACCGGGGTAAGCATTTCTCCCAGAGGATTCTCTTCCCCGAAAATGCGGCGTGCAACCTCCTCCGTGATGACAAAGGAGTCCGGTTTATCCAGAGCAGACTCCGGATCACCGGCATTAAAATCGTAGGAAAAGATCTGGAAAAACGAGGGGTCCACAAAGGCCAAGTTCGAAATATCATATTCCTGATTTTTGTATCTGATGCGAACGAGGCCTGCGGACATCAATCGTGTGGCGTATTCAATTTCAGGAGTGGAAGCGGCTATTTCCTCCGAAAACACAGAGGGAACGACGGCAAAAGACCGTCTATTCGTGCCGATCGAACTTATGGTGTTGGCCCTGTAGATCCTGGCAGCTTTTTCATGAAAGTTATCGTAGCTCAGTTCCTCCGCCACATACATCATGATCAGAATACAGCAGGCCATTCCCACGGCCAACCCTGATATGTTGATGAAGGAAAAACCCTTGTGACGCAGGATATTTCTCCAGGTGATTTTGACATAGTTACGAAACATCGTGATACTCCAAAAAAAGAAATTATGGATCAAAGAAGGGATCGATCTGAGGGCTTGGCGCCAGTACCAGCTGTTCGCCTTGCGGACGCTCCATTCCGCACAATAATACATATAAAGTTCATTCAAATCCCCGAGAGCCGATGACCTGTGGTACTGTCGGGAAAGCCCTTTGATAATCCAGAAAGGTATTTTGGGAGGATTAAAAATTTGATTCGATTTTTTGTTCATTTTTTGGCTGGTTCCGATGCTAAATCAGACAAACTCCGCGCTATTCTTTTACGGATTTCTTGATGTTGGCGCAAGGCTTCCAGCCCACGTTCCGAAACCCTATAAACCCGTTTGCTCTTTCCTCCCCGTTCAGGAGTCGGCAGTGTCAAGAAGGAATGCACATATCCTGTTTTTTCAAGACGGTACAGCGGATCGTAAATGGCTCCGATGGACCATTCCCGGCCCGTGATCTCGGAGAGATGCTGCATGATGGTTGCTCCGTAAGCATTTTCTTTCAGGGCTAAAATTGTCAAAAGGAGGATCTCGTCATTCCCGTTCAGTGTTTTCATTGTTTCCTCCTCCACTATATATTACGTAATCCGTAGTAAATAGTTCCAAAAAATCGATTTATTTTTTACGGATATCGTAGAATATAGCACATCCAAACCTGTATGGCAAATGGATTTTCTGGTTTGACCAGGGAAAGAGGTTGTGATATACATCGTGACTGCCTCGGGAACCACCAGAGGCACCTCAATCCATCTAGGAGGGATGAATGCAGAGCAAAAAAGTCCTTGTCATTCTCATTTGTTGGGTATGTGTCTTTGCCATATGGGCCGTTGCGGAAGAGCCCATAACCGAAGAGCAGCTTCATTCGGTTACCAAACACTCGGCGACCATCGGCGGTCAAGTCATCGATTACACGATCACTACCGGAACCATGCCTATCCGGGACAGCCAAGACGAAAAAGACGCCTACATTTTCTACATCGCTTACACGAAGGACGGTATCAAAGATCTGACGGATCGGCCGATCATGTTCTCTTTCAACGGCGGCCCGGGCTCCTCATCGGTTTGGATGCATATGGGCTTTTTAGGACCCCGGAAGGTACTTTACGACGATGACGGTTTCATGCTCCAGCCGCCCTATGAAGTGGTCGACAACGAAAACTCCATCCTCGATGTCGCCGACCTGGTCTTCATCGATCCGGTGGCCACAGGATACAGCCGGATGCTGCCCAAGAAGCCTCTTCACCAGTTCCACGGAGTGATGGAGGACATCCAGTCCGTGGCCGAGTTCATCAGGCTCTACATCACCCGTAACGATCGCTGGGGATCCCCCAAATTCATCATCGGTGAAAGCTACGGCACCACCCGCGCCGCCGGTCTGACAGGATATCTCCTGAGGGCACACCGCATATATACCAATGGCACCATCCTGGTTTCTATGACCGAACTCGGACCCGAGCCGGATCTCGACCTGTCGTGCATGCTGATCCTCCCTAATTTTGCAGCCACGGCGTGGTATCACAAAGCTCTCTCGGAAAAAATGCTGGCCAAGCCATTGCGGGAAGTTCTGGACGAGGCGGAAACGTTTGCTCTCGGCGAATATGCCTTGGCCCTGCACAAAGGAGGATGGCTGCCCGATGCCGAGCGGGATGCCATCGCCACCAAGATGTCGAGGCTCACCGGACTCTCGGTTGAATTCATAAAAAACTGCAACCTGCGCGTTGAACGGCAGCGATTCTGGAAGGAACTGCTCCGCTCCCGAGGACTGACCGTTGGCCGTCTCGACAGCCGTTATACCGGAATAGACAGCGATTCCGGTGGTGAGATCTATGAATTCGACCCGGCCATGGCCAACTGGAACGGCCCCTTCACCGGCGCTGTCAACCGCTACTTCAAAGAGGAACTTAAGTTATCCACCGACATGTCTTACAACATCTTTGGCAATGTCCGTCCCTGGAAGGGTCACAGTGAAGTCAACACAGGAGAGCTTCTGCGCCAAGCTCTGCATGAGAATCCCTTTCTGAAGGTATTCATCCTGGAAGGCTATTACGACGCGGCCTGCGACTACTTCACGGCTCAGTACACCATGAGTCACCTAGATCTAACAGGAAAGCTCAGAGACCGCATTTCCTTCGGTTTTTATGAGTCGGGTCACATGATGTACATCCACAAGCCCTCGCTTATCAAGGCCAAACAGGATCTGGCCGCCTTTATCCGATCCGCCTGTCCCCAGCAATAAATACAACGCCAAATTTGGTCTTTTCGATTCGCTTCAATTTTGTGAAGGTAAGGCGCAAGGCAGGAAGACACCATGGGAGTGGGATTGGGATTAACAAAGCACGAGTCTCATAGGTATAAGTTTTGTTGCGCAGTTCCGCAGCCGCCGAGAAAAACGGAGAGGAATGGCGCTAAAAATCCGAACTGGAGCGGAGGACATGCCTGGTGGGTTAAAGCACATTGAAACTGGCACCCACACAAAATGGAAGAGAACCTTCCTTTTTTCTCAGAAAGAACGGTTTAGGGCTCGGCCTTTGCATCGGAGAAGCGGCCGTAGCCGAAGACAAGCGCCACGAAGAGCACGAGCAGGACAGCCCAGCTGAAAAAATTATGGAGGCCGGTCTGGAGCGGGCTTACAGGAGACATCCCGTAAGGCGCGCCTGAGGCGGTCGTACTGGCCATCAATATGACAGGAATGAAATAGGGAAGAATGAAGGGATAGATGGAAACGCTGAGGCTAAGAAGGTTGGCCCGCCGGTAGCGGTGAATGCCTTTTTTCTCGCCTATCAACCGGGAGAACTCGCCGACAGTCAGGATGGCCACTATGCTGTGACAGGTCAGGAGCACGGCTGCACTAACCGAACCTGTTATCCACGCTTCCGCCGATTTAACAGTCCTGCTTTTTTCTAGAGAAAAATCGACCATTTTCTGGAGAATTCCGCTGGCGGTCAGAGTGGCGACCAGCCCCATCAGGAGAATGGTGAAAAAACTGATCCCCACAGCGCGTTCGATGCCCTCTATGATGAAGCTGTTCACTTTAAAATGGGCGGTATCCAAAGAGAGGATTCTTGCCGGTTGTAGAAGTCCAAGCGTCAATCCCAACACAACACCCAGCAGAAGTCCGGACAAAAGTCCCTCCAGAAGATGACGTCCCCAAAGGAGAAGAAATATGATCGCCAGTGGGACAAGGATCATGGGCAAGCCCCGGGGACTCCCTTCTGTCTGGAAGACCTCATCGTGAATTTCAGTACTCTTTGTCATTGCGATCAAGATGTAGACAAAGAGGACAAGTCCAGCGGCCGGAAGCACATACTTCAGCCGGCTGCGTACGGTGCCGCCGATATCCGCTTTTTGGCTCAGGGCGCTGGCGATTGTCGTGTCGGAAATGGGAGCGATGCAGTCCCCGAAGGTGGCTCCCCCGAGGATCGCACCGGCCAGCATGGCAGAAGGAGCCCCGACCAATACCCCGGCCGGATACAAAATCGGACCACAGATGAGGATAGTGCCGAAGCTCGTCCCTGTAGAGACCGAGACTATACAGCAGATGATAAAAGCTGCCACAACAAAGGCCGCCGCCTCTAAATGCAAACGACCTGCCACCCATATAAGGGCCTCTACGAACCCTGTGTTCTGCATCAGGATTCCGATGACAGAGGCCATCATCCAAGCTGATATCATGATCATCACGATGGGTTGGGACATACCTTCGATGACCGTCTCGCAGAACGCCCTCCGGTTGCGGGCAAGGATAAGTCCAAGGATCAAGGCAAGAATCAGGACCGGCCAGAATCCCCGCTCATCAGGAGCACCGGAAAGGGCGATAACCACGACGCCAGCGACAAACACGATAAAGGGGACTACAGCACCCGCAGGGCCTCCGAAATAGCTGATGGACTTGGCAGTCGTTTTCCCATCCAAATCGTTCATATGGGCTTCACTTTATTCAGGTTGTACTTCATGATCCTTCCATGGGCCCCTTCCCGATTCCGTTCGAGCCCGTAGACAGGGCCGGAGGGGCCTTTGGCCCTGGATAGAATACTTCCTATCCTTTGGAGATCCCTGTGATCGAGCCTGAAATTATGGAGCTTCAGAAGACGTGGAAGATATCGGCTGCTTCTAACCCCTACAATCACGCCTCCTACCGTGGGCTTTTGCAAAACATACCGGATAGCCACATCGGCAATTCCTGCTTCATGGCGTTGGGCTGTCTGCTTAAGGGCGCGGAGGAGTTCCTGATAGAGCTCGAATCCTCCGAATTCCTCGATAATCAGCCGGTATTTAATGAGAGACCGGTTTTCCAAAGGTTCAGCCGGGGCAGGCCTTCCATAGTACCTCTCGGAGAGAAAGCCGCCGGCGACTGTTCCGTAACAGAGCAGACAGATTCCATATTCCTGGGCTAAATCGAGAAGCTTCTCCTCCGGTCTGGAGTCCAAAACTGAATACTGGACTTGGTTGGAAACCAGGGGAACTCCGGCCTCCAGGATCTCTTTCAGATAGAATGCATCGAAGTTGGTGGTGCCGATCAAGCGGATTTTTCCTGCTTTTCGTAAATCAGATAGATGAAGGGCCGTATCCACATAGCCTGGGATAGTGAAATCCCACCAGTGGAACTGGACCAAGTCCAAACGCTCGAGCCGGAGTCTTCTAAGGGAGCGGTCGATGACGGCTTCGGTGTATTTTCTGGACAGGGTGGGAAGGGCATCCAGATCAGGAACATATTTTGTGTGAACCTGGACAGAAGGGAGTTGGTTGGAAAGAAATCGTCTCCTATGCTTTTCGAGGAATTTCCCGATGAGCTCCTCGACTCCCGTATAGATGTCGGCGCAATCGAAGGTGGTCACACCTGCCTCCACGAAGGTCCGCATCATCTCGAATGCCCTCTTTTCATCCACATGTCCATGCCCGCCCGCCAACTGCCAGAGGCCAGCGATCACCCTGGAGATGGTGTAACCGGGAGCCAGTTCAAAGCGGGGGACGGCTGAAAACATTTATTCTCCGGAGGCTGGTGGTTGTTCAGCGCTTTCTTCGAGCAGAGCAGGGAGGTACTTCATGGAGACACCTCCGGCCCAGAGTACGGAGTCACAGAATACCTGCAAGTTGAAATCGTCTCCTAGACGAATCTTTTCTTTTTCCAAAAGCTCCGAGAACATCTTGAAGCCCAGAAAATAGGAGACCAGTTGAAGAGGAGACGCTGTTATCCGGTCCCAGAGATTGAGGGCGAACTGGGGGGCCAGAAGCCCCTCATCGACCGCAAAATGATGGATTTTCTCTCTGGTCCAACCCCTGCAGTGGGCTTGTACGCTGGTGTAAGCCCGGGTGGCGTTCTCCAGCCTCTTCCTTAGATGAGCCAGCCGGTCCAGCTTATCGAATCCGTTCCACCCTGCATCCAGAGTGATCACCTCGCACAGCGTCGCCCAGCCTTCCGCATAAAGGCCATCTGAAAAAAGGGATCGTACCAGATGAGGATTGGAGGCCGCAAGCTTGAGCTGCATGTAATGCCCGGGATAGATCTCGTGGGTGATGATCATGGTGTTGAAATGATTGTTGAACGACCGATAAAACCCTTCTTTCACTTCCTGCGGGGCATCATCCGGGACGGTCGGGAGATAGAACAGGGTTTGGGCAACTGGATTGAACGGGCCTGCCGGGTAAACGCCCCCGACAGCCGCACCTGCAAAATGAGGTGGAGAAATGGCTGTGGTCAGCGTCCTTGTCGCCGGAAGGGTGGCGATTTTTTTCTCCCGAACAAAATCTTCTGCCCGGTCGATCAGGCCGATGAAATAGTCAAGAAAATCCTGCTGATTGTCCTCCCGGTCTTTCTCCATATCCTGGATGGCCAGACCGACAAGCCCGGTAAAATCGGCTGGCATATCCTCTTCTTCGTGGCTTTCCCTGCAATACTCTAAGGCGGCCTCTTCTATCAGACGTCTCACTTCCTGGACTTCCCGGTAAGCCATTCTTTCGAGATCATCAGGAGTGATATCCGCTCCTGTAAAGATTTTGAGCTTTCGGGCATAATCTCCTTCGCCCATAGAATCGGGGAGGGAAATGGCGGGCAATATGTTCTCTCGTATGTGGTCGGCAAGGAGACGGATAGAGGAGGATGTTTCCCGGCACCTTTCGAGAGTCGCTTCCGGCAAGAGTTCCTTCGACCAATCTCGCATAATCCGGGGAAGGTTTTCCTCATAAAATCTGGCCGATGATTCGAGGATGGAGAGGCTCCCTTTTGTGTTGTGGGGCCGGCCGTTTTTCAGAAGCGTCCGGCCCTGATGGCAAAGGACATTGATTCTGGCCAAACGGCTGTCCACAGCTTTCAACTTGTCAGCCGCCGACAGATCGTCGCGGGCGAGAATGTGCGTAAGTGCCTGGGAAATCAGCTCCGCATAGAGCAAAGGCGCATTCTCGAAATCCCTGTCTTCCTCCCATCTTTCAAGCTCCCCCAGAACCTGCCTTTCCAGAAGGTCAAAATCTATCCTCTCCTCCAGCAAGAGAATACTCGGAAAATTTTTCAGCCTGTCCAAAACATTTTGATTATAACCGATCCAGGAATCGATCTTTTCTAAAGTAAAATCCTCGAAGGCAAAGGCTGATTCCAGATCACCGGCAGAAAACGAAAGGCTGGGATAGAAGGATTTCCACTTCCCGATATAATCCTGAGTTATCTCGGCCAGATTGCCGGGGGACCGGCTGCAGGAAAACAAAGCCCCGAGTACTAAAAATATGACCAGGCTCTTTTTCATCTTCGATCTCTTTTTTTTATCCAGAAGGACAGTATGCCTGATTATAAGATAAAAAACGCAGGGAAAAAAGGGCTCATAACCGTCCGATGCTTTGCCTTGTATCTATCTTATTGTTAAAATATGGGAAAGCTAATTATTTATGTACGGGATAGTCAACCTGCATAAATAGATTTATCAGCTAGAGAAGGCGATGAAAATGCCAAAAGCCGCCGGGGTTGGCCATAGAGAATGACTAACCGGCTTTTTGAGAAACAGGGAAATGACTTCCTGTGAATGATGGAAAAATGTTAACGTTATCCTACCGTTCTGTGAGAAGGTTTTTAAGGGCTTTCCCTTTTTGCCCGAAACCGAAGGGTATCGGCTATGAAAATATCCCCCAAAAGGATCCGGTCATCTTCGTCTATAACCATATCATCCGGCGCACCGAGCCTATGTGGCTGGGGGTCGGGGCTCCGGCAGGACTGCACATCAGATTTTTGGCCGATATCAAAATAGCAGATCCCAGGTACCTCTCCACTTTGAAAAGAGATCTCAGAAACGCTCTGTTTTCCCAGAAGCTGCAAGAGAGAGCGAACAAACACAGCTGGTCTCGAAGGGGACTGGAAAAAATCGTCGATCATCTATCCAGGTATGTTATCGACCAGACAAACAGGCTGGATGTGATCATCGCTAATCTCGAGATCCCTTCTTCGCAGGAAGAACAATCCAGCAAATTCAAAACCAACAGGAAGGCATTGAGGAGATGTAAGGAATGCATTGAAAACAACATTCCTATTGCGATCGCACCCAGCGGCGGAAAGACTCACGAATCATTCAAAAATCCGATGTTCAGTACGACCATCCCCATGCTGGCCAGCCAGTTCTATAAACAGGGAAAGGTCGTCAAAATCGTGCCGAGCATCGTGAAGGAAAATCCGATTATCGGGCAAAAAACATACTGGTATTATGTTGCTGACAGATTCTTACCGTATAGAATATTCAGAAATCTCATGAATTTTTTAAAGATCAAATCCTACGTCAGACCACGTCTGACTGTAGAATTTTTGCCCCCTCTGACGTTCAAAAAATCCCATCCGACCAAAGATGAAAAAATCGATTTTGTCAAGAAACTCCTACAGTTGATTTTCGACAACATGAAAACCTAAAAAAAACAAGGCGCCTCTTTCCCCTTTTATCAGAAACGAGATCCCCTGATATTTTTATCCGTTTGCGTCTTCCCTCGAAAGATCCTCGATCCGTGCCATGCCGCGGATACGCCCGCTGTTTCTTGACCTAAGTCGATCCACCCGAAATATGATGGTACCGAAAAATAATCTTCGCGGAAGCAAAAAGTATTCGAAAGGACACATGGACCGAGCTTGTTCAGATATGCTCGATTTCAGTGTACCCGGATATTTCGGAATTGGCTGTGCAGAGGTTATCGACCGAAAGTTTATGGACATCATCATTTCCGGTGAGGCGGGCAAAATCCTTAAGTTCTTCGGTGGTCACTCTTAGAAAATTTTCGAGCCCTTTGGCCGATTCGCCGATATTCAATCTGGCACGCAATTCTGGATCTTGAGTGGTGATCCCCATGGGACACTTGCCGGTGTGGCATATTCGGTACTGCTGACACCCGATGGCCATTAATGCCGCTGTTCCGATAGCGACAGCATCCGCCCCCAATGCAAGGGCTTTGGCAAAATCAGCCGATATCCTCAAACCGCCAGTGATCACAAGGGAAACATCTTCAGCCCCTGTGGCCTGAAGAAACTTTCGTGCACGGCAGAGGGCGAACATGGAAGGAACCGATGTGGCGGCTTTGACGAATTTGGGCGAAGCTCCTGTGGCACCGGCTCGGCCGTCGAGAGTCACAAAATCTGGCCGGGCATACAAAGTCAGCTCTAAGTCTTCTTCGATATGTCCTGCCGCCAATTTAACACCGATGGGTTTCCCGCCCGATATCTCCCGAAGCCAATCCACCTTTTTTTTCAGGTCATCCTTGCTTTTGATATCCTTGAAATGGGCTGGACTGATAATATCCTCTCCTTCTCTGAATCCCCTGATCTCCGCAATCTCCTTGGTCACTTTATTTCCGGGCAAATGTCCTCCCATCCCGGGCTTTGCCGACTGGCCGATTTTGATCTCAACGGCATCCACTCTCTTCAAATTTTCCTCTGTAACGCTGTAGGCATTCGGGACATACTCGAAGATGTATTTGTAGGCATTCTTCAGAGATTCAGCAAGAATCCCACCTTCTCCCGAGCACATGGCTGTCTTCACCGCCGCACTTCCCCTAGCCAAGGCTAGTTTTGCCTCCTTCGAAAGGGCACCGAATGACATGTGCGTGACATAAACAGGAGTTTCGATAACCAGCGGGAATTTCGCCTTGGGGCCGATGATGGTCTTTGTACTGACAGCCTCCTCCCGATTGAGCGGCAACCTGGCCAGCTGAGCTCCCCTGATGAGAATATCATCCCAAGAAAGAGTGGGTTTTTTCGTCCTCATCGGCTCGATGACCGATTCTCCTGTTCTGGCTATATCATGAATGTCCGTCATGTGGGTTTCAAGTTCATCCGAAAGCCTTCTGTATTCATCGGGAGACCCGGATGTATCCTTGGATTTCTCCCTGGATACATCCAGGCCCGAAATTTCTCTATCGACTATCTGCCAAGCGGACTTTCCGGATTCACAGACATGGCAGCTCCACTTCTCTGCAAGCTCGTTCCATTTTTTTCCTTCTTTTTCTTCGTCGAAAAGGGTATCGCAGACGGAACACTTGTAGACAGCCATCGTATCCTCTCTAGAAGTCCATATTGGCGGGTTCGTAGAATTCCCGGGGATTCTTGCAGGATGGGCACTTTGGCGGAGGCTCGGTTCCCTCGACCGTATAACCGCACACACTGCATTTCCATTTGATGGGCTGTTCTCTCTTGAAGACCGTTCCGTTCTGGACCATCTCGAGAAGCTTGTTGTACCGTTCTCTGTGATTGGCCTCTATTTTCCCGATCTGCATAAAAAGAACGGCCGCCTCTTTGTTTCCCTCCTCTTCCGCTTCCTTGGCAAACTGGGGGTACATTTCGACCGTTTCATAATTCTCGCCGCTGATGGCAGCCTTCAGATTTCCCTCTGTCGTACCGACGCCACCCAGAAGCTTGAAGTGGTCCTTGGCATGCTCCTTTTCATTGAAGGCCGTTTCCTCGAAGATTTTGGCAATGTAGTGGTAGCCTTCCTCTCTCGCTTTTTCGGCAAAGTAGGTGTACTTGTTTCTTGCCTGGGACTCCCCTGCAAAGGCAGCCTTGATGTTTTCTTCTGTCTTACTCATCTTTCTCTCCTTATATAACCTGAATTATTAATAGAAAATGCCTAGAGCATTTTCTATTGCAGCCATACCAGGAATTCATCCTGATACTGCTGCAAATTGTTTAGAAAAAACTTTCATCCTTTTTATCGGCATTTTTTGCCCTTCGGATAATTAATTTTTTAACTGTTTCATGATGATAACAAAATATTCTGTCCATTCCTTTTTTCACGACAATCCCTGCATAATCCTGTCACCACAACCCTCTTGGCAAACACCGCGCATTCATTGCGAAGGTGTTCCGGCACTTTCAAGCGATCAAATTCCTCATGGTCAAAATCGATGATTTTTCCGCAGTCCACACAGTTAAAATGATGATGACTGTCTAAAATTGCATCGAAACGTCTGGAAGCGCCTTTGGTTTGCACCACTTCGACAAGCCCGATTTCCGCCAAAGTCAAAAGGGTCCTGTTGACCGTGTCGAAAGAAATATTCGGAAAATCTTCTTGGATGGAGTGGAACATCTGCTCGGCCGTGGGGTGGTCTTTGGATTGAATGAGCTTTTTGTAGACCGCACACCGTTGAGGTGTAATTTTAAGGCCAAATTTTTTGCAGTGATCGACAAAATGTTCCATACACTCACTCAGATTTTCAATTTGCATAAAATTATTAAATAATAATTATTCTTATTTGTCAAGACTTTTGTTAAAAATTTTTTTCGGTTCACAAGGTCTTCGAGATGAGAAGCTAGGCTTCTTCTCCAAGCAGATGATGGAAGGCGTATCAAATCCAGCTGGCAAGAAATCACTTCCTCCTGCTTCGGTTATTCGATCAAGGCTATGGAAATATCTCCTTCATCACAGAAACATCTTCATTTCCGTGACGGATCCATATGAAGATAGCCAGCTATTATCACAGAATAAATTGACATTATCGTTTTTATCATGATAGGTTTGGCATGTACGGAGGGAGCATGTCTCGATCAATGAAAAAGCAAGGGATGAAAAGACGCCATTTTATCAAGACAGCGGCTTATTCTATGCTAGCTCCGGCAATCGTTCCGTCCACGGTATTTGGTCGGACGAAGCCGAGCGATATGCTGCTCATCGGCTGTATCGGGGTGGGCAGGCAGGGACAGGGGGATATGCTGGAATGTATCTATCGGGGCCTCGAGACCGGAGCCCGGGTGGTGGCCGTGTGTGACGTGGACCGGCACCGGGTTGAAGATGCCCAATGGCTGGCGGAAAAAACTTATGCTATCGAGCTGGGAAAAAACGGCTACAAGGGCATCGACACCTATCATGACTTCCGGAAACTTCTAGCGCGCAAAGATATCGACGGTGTTTTGATCGTTTCTCCTGACCACTGGCACGCTTTTCATGCCGTTGCCGCAGCCAAAGCGGGTAAAGACATCTATCTGGAAAAGCCTCTGACTTACTCTATTGTCGAAGGACGGAAGCTCGTTCAAGCCGTGCGTTCCAACGCTCGTATCCTTCAGGTGGGATCCCAGCAGCGATCCTCCACCTACTTTCTGATGGCCTGCGAGCTGGTTCGCAACCAGCGTATCGGCAAGCTGCACACCATCCGAGTCTGGCTGCCTGAGGATCAGGGAACGGGCGATCCTCAGCCGACGCCGGTTCCGCAAAATCTCGACTACGAATTCTGGTTGGGCCCTACTCCAAAAGCCCCTTTCTGTGAGGACCGGGTTCATCCACAAAGAAATTACAGCCGCCCCGGATGGCTTCAGATCGAACAGTACTGCCGGGGCATGATCACCGGCTGGGGCTCTCACATGAACGATATCGCCCAGTGGGGGAACGGCACGGACGAGACCGGCCCTGTCGAGATCGAGGCCAAAGCCGAATTCCCAGACCGGGGACTCTTCGACGTGCACACAAAATTCCAGTCGCAGGCAAGCTACGCCAACGGGGTGAGCCTTATCCAGGAGACCGGAGATCCCGCTGGCGTCCGATTCGAAGGCGATAAAGGCTGGATTTTTGTCCAGAGGGGAGCGATAGAAGCATCCGACCGGCAAATCCTCCGTCAAAAAATCCAGGAAGGAGAGATCAAGCTTTACCAAAGCTCTAACCATATGAAGAATTTCCTGGAGTGCATGCGCAGCCGCAAAGATCCGGCAGCTCCCGTAGAGGTGGGGCACCGCTCGAACAGCATCTGCGTAATGACCCACATAGCCATGAAGCTGGGCCGCAAGCTCAAATGGGATCCCCAGGCCGAGCGCTTCATCGGTGATGAAGAGGCCAATCGCTGGCTGGATTACCCTCACCGCGAACCATGGATCGTATAGCCTGCATAATATTTTGAAGGAGTGGAAGCGATGGAGGCAGCCGTCGGTCTTTATCGGCCCGATAAAAAGGAATCAGGTTCGTCTCTATATGATCCGAGCCGCATTTCGAAACTAAGGAAAATCTTATCCCTATGAAATATTCTCGTCACCGCACCATCGGTATTCTCCGAAAGCGAATTCTCTGCATGGCCGGGATCGCTCTATCTCTTTGTTCGGGCTTGAAACTGGCCGCTTCTCCCGCCTTTGATGCCCCTGGCATCAAGCTTCACAGAAACGATGAAGCTGGAGAACTTGCCGTCCACATCGACGGACGACTGGCTTTTATCTATCGATATGTCCAGTGGATCGACCTTCCGCACTACTGGCCGGTGTGTAGCCCATCGGGAAAAAATATGGTTGTACAGCAGGCCGAGCCCTACCCCCATCACCGGAGCTTCTATGTGGCCGACACCGTCAGGTTGGAGGGCGGCAGAAAAGTCAGCACTTACAATGCCCTCTATTCCGGGCAACAAATAGGAAGGGATGCTTTCGGCCCTCCGTTCCGCGACCACGTGCGCCACCTGGATTTCACACGACTGGAAGAGTTAAACGGTCAAGCTGTGATAGAGGCAAAGCTGGTGTGGGAGATGGATGGGGACCGTCCACTGCTCGATGAAAACCGGAGCCTTGTCGTCCACGCGCTGGGCGAAGGCGAATACCTTATCGATATGACCTTCGCTCTTATTGCGGCCTACGGTGATGTGGAATTCGTGAGCGACGATGTGCACTATGCCTGGCCTTACATCCGCATGCACCCCCGTTTCAGCGGAGAAAACGGCGGCACCATCACGGCGGATAATGGCTCCGTAGGCGAGAAAGAAACCAATATGAGGATCGCCCTATGGATAGACTACTCCAACACCCTCCAAGGCGTCACCGAGGGATTGGCCCTCTTCCAATGGCCAGACGGCCAAAAACATTGCTGGTTGACTCGGGAATACGGCATTTTCGGCCCGAGGCGCCCGGCGGAACGAAACGGCAAGCCCTTCATGATAAAAAAAGGCGCGTCAATCGGCCAGCGCGTGGGCATCCTCGTCCATAGAGGAGACGTGAAAACCGGACGGGTGGCTGAACGCTATCAAAGATACATCCAGGGCAAGGAGCTGCGATGAAACGCCGGGAATTTCTCGGAAGTATTTCTTTCTCGGCAGCCGCATTCTATCTTCACCGTTCAAGTTTGACTGAGGCTATGTCGCCTCTTTTTCTATCCCCGTCCAAGCGAGGACCCTTTTCAAGAGGAACCACATCATACAACCCATCCTCTGTCAAGATCGATCGCATCGATCTCTTTCCGCTGCGCTATCCGATGACCGGATACTTCAAATTTTTCACCGGGCCCCATGGATCGGAAGGCCGGGCCGCAGTCATCGTGAAGATCACGGCAAACGACGGAACGGTCGGCTGGGGACAATCGCTCCCCATCGCCAAGTGGAGCTACGAGACTCTGGAGACCACAGCCATCGTTCTCCGGGATTATTACGCACCTTGCTTGATCGGGCATGATCCAGCCGATATCCGGGGAGCCCATCGCAAGATGGACGACGCTGTCGCGCCAGGTTTTTCGACCGGGATGCCCATCAGCAGGTCCGGAATCGATCTGGCTTTGCACGATCTGACCGGCAGGCTTCGAGGAAAATCTCTGGCCCAGATGTGGAGAAAACCTAAAGGCAGACCGATCGCCCTCAGCTGGACGGTCAACGTGACGAGTCTCGATGAAACCGGAGAGGTCGTGGATCAAGGTAAAAAACGCGGCTACCGCCATTTCAACATCAAGGTAGCCCCTGATCCGGAATTCGACCTGGCGCTGGCCCGGGAGGTCCGCCGTGTGGCTCCGGATACTTTCCTGTGGGCCGATGCCAACGGCGGCTATGATCCCGACACAGCCCTGGAAGCCGCACCGAAGCTGGCCGATGCCGGAGTGGATGTGCTGGAAGCCCCGCTGCGGCCCAACCGCATCAGCGGCTACCGGGCCCTCAGAAAACAGGGTTCCCTTCCCATCCTTATGGACGAAGGCGTTGTCTCACCCACAGACCTGGAAGAATTCATCAAACTGGGAATGCTGGATGGGGTGGCCATGAAGCCGGCCCGCTGTGGAGGCCTGCTCTCTTGCAAACGCCAGATCGAGATGTGCCTGGAAAACAACCTCATGTGGTTGGGCAGCGGCTTGACCGACCCCGACATCTCATTGGCCGCAACTCTCGCTCTTTACGGAGCCTTTGGTTTGAAGACTCCTGCGGCGCTCAACGGTCCGCAGTTCCTCACCGCCCAGGTCCTAAAAAAACCTCTGCGTATTGAAAACGGTATGGCCCATCTCCCCGAGGGGCCGGGTTTGGGTATCGAAGTCGACGAGGAAAAGGTGGTCGAACTCATGGAACGCAGCGGCGGGGATAAACTGAAGCAGCCATGAAAAAAAACATTGCACAACTCATCCAATTTTTAGCATTTTTCTTCTCGTTTTTTTTTCTCATCTTGGCCTTTAACGGGGCCGGCGCCCAAGAAGAAAACAGCTGGAAACGAGCCGAACATAACGGCGAGAAAGCAAGACAGGCTTTTCTTCACTGCCGGAATTATGTTCGAGGTTGGCTATCCCATGCCGATTCCAAAAGCGGGCTTATTCCCAGGAACCTCAACCGCGACCCTTACTGGAATGCCCAGGATGCGGCTGCGGACAACTACCCATTTATGGTCCTGACTTCGGCCCTCCTCGACCGGCCGCTGTTCGAGGGACGAATGAGAGAGATGCTGGAGGCGGAGAAGAAACTCACTTCCCGGATAGGCCCTCTCCCTGACGATTTTCTCTTTGCCACTCAATCCTTCCGTCATAAAGAACCCGATAGGGCTCGAATCATTTTCGGCGCCTCAGAATATGTCAAGGATGGGCTACTGCCGCTCACTGAATGGCTTGGCCCCAGCCCCTGGCAGGACCGGATGCTGGATCTCGTCGACGCTATTCTCGAAAAATCTTCTATCGAGACTCCATTCGGTTTGGTACCTGCCGCCGATCATGAAGTGGGAGGAGAGATGATGCAGGCCCTCTCGCGTCTTTTCTGGATGACGGGGAAGGAGGAATACAGGAGTATGGCATTCCGTCTGGCCGATTATTTTTTGCTCCATGCCCTGCCGATCGAACAGGAACGACTGAGCCTTGATGATCATGGCTGCGAGGTCATCGGGGGGCTTTCCGAAGTCTATTTGCTGGCCGCTAAAACCGATTCTCCCAGACATTCCCGATACAAAAAGCCGATGCATGACCTTCTCGATCGCATCCTCGAGGTCGGTCGGAACCCTGATGGTCTCTTCTACATGCTGATCAATCCTGTAAAAGGAGAGGTCCTCAACGAGGAGCTGACCGATAATTGGGGATACGATTACAATGCTTATCTCACCGTGGCAATGGTCGACAATCATGCAGCCTACCTCGATGCAGTCAGATTGGCCCTCGAAAATCTGCACCGGAGCCAAGGATATCCTTGGGAGGGGGGAAGTGCCGATGGATATGCGGATTCCGTAGAAAGCGCCTTGAATCTGCTTAACCGAATACATGTGGAGAGTGCCACGACCTGGGTCGACCACGAAATCGAAACCATGTTGGGCAAACAGCAGGATGACGGAATCATCGAGGGCTGGCACGGAGATGGCAACTTTGCCCGCACCGCCCTTATGTACGCCCTCTGGAAGACTCAAGGGTGCAGGATAGACCCCTGGAGAGCGGATGTTTCTGCAGGGGCCACGCAGACCGGAGAGGAACTTTTCATCAGCATCCGGTCGAGATGGCCGTGGAAAGGGCTTTTGCTCTTCGACAGGCCTCGTCACCGTGAATACTTTCATCTGCCGATGGATTACCCCCGGCTTAATCAGTTCCCCGAATGGTTCACGGTAGAGAGGGATAAGCGTTATAAACTGGCTTTCGGAGGCGGAGAGGAAATCGCGGTTTCAGGAGAGGACCTCTGGAAAGGTATACAGATTCATTCCCAAGGCGGGGACGATCCCGGCACTCTGATCCGCATCATGGCTCTGCCGGCAACCTCAGGTCAAAAGAGAAGACAACCATGAGAGGAAAGAATAGAGGATGGAGAATTCTAGGAATTTTTTTGGGCGCCTTCTTATCCGGGACAATTCTGACCGGAGCACATATCTTTGATCCGGATTCAAACCTCCGGAAAATGAAATACAGTTCCCGGTCGCCGAAGGAAGCCGTGGGCTGGCAGAGAGAAGTTCGATCGGCCCTCTTCGGCCTCCTGAAGATGGATGATTTGACTTCCTGGCAAACGCCGATACCTTTTGACCGAATGATACTCCGTCAGGAGAACAGGGGAAGGTATCTTTTCCAAGAGCTTGAATTCCAATCCACCAAAGGCCGGAGAATTCCAGTCATCTTGACCATTCCTCAGGAGCGGACGGCGCCGTGTAGGGCCGTGGTCTGCATCCACGGCCATGGCGGATCCCGCTATTCCGTGCATGACCGGAGCTCGGTCTATAAAGGATTTGCCGCCGCGCTGGCTGACTTGGGATTCATCACCATCGCCGCAGATGTGGGGCAGCATGAGGTGTATGAACAGGGGCGGACTTTGATGGGAGAGAGGCTGTGGGACCTGATGCGCTGCGTGGATTTACTCGCTTCCATGGAAGTGGTCGATAAAACGAGGATCGGCTGTGCCGGTCTTTCTTTGGGCGGGGAAATGGCCATGTGGCTCGCAGCCATGGATACGCGCGTGTCAGCCGTGGTCAGTTCCGGATTTCTGACCGTCATGGACCAGTTGGAGCACAACCACTGCATGTGCTGGAAATTCGAAGGATTGCGGGAGATCGTGGACTTTGCCGATATATACTCGCTGATTGCGCCCCGGCCATTGATGTGCCAGAACGGCCTCCAGGAAGGGCCGAAAGATTTTTATGTCCCTCTCGCCAGAAAGGCAATGGAGGAAATCAAGGTGATCTTCGAGGATCTGGAAAAGCCGGAGAATGTCATCCTGGATATCCATGGCGGCGGACACGAAATCGATCTTCCCTGCCTTTTGGATTTTTTCCGCTTTCATTTTTCTCCTGAAAGCTCTCCAGCAACAGATAAACAAGGGAAGCATCCCGACCCTATAGCCTCCTCTGCTGGTCAAATGATGTTCGTGGAGGAGAAAGAAAAAGGTTGGCTGACCCTGAAGGATGGAGGAAAAGATGTCCTGACCTATCGCTTCGGTGACCAGCTCAAGGAGAGCATCGATCCCGAACAAACACGGTCTTGCTATATCCATCCGCTCTTTTCTCTGAACGGAAAACCACTGACCGACGATTTTCCTGACGACCATCTCCACCACCACGGTCTGTTCTGGACTTGGCCGGTCGTCATAACCCGCGGTCAGGAGACCCAGACCTGGCATCCGGCCAACCTGCGGCAGTATTTTCTTCGATGGTTGAAACGCGAAGTCCACGACACTGGTGCCACACTCGGTGTGGAAAACGTCTGGAAGTTGGAGGGAAAAGAAATTGTAGCCAAAGAAGTCGTTACCCTAAATGTCCACCCGGCCGATGACTTGGGCCGGGCCATCGATGTAGAGTTGAAAATCAAGGCTGCCGGGGGCAATCTAGAACTCAGAGGAACTCCGGACCAGAACAAGGGCTATGGAGGATTGACCCTGCGCGGTGCTCCCGAATTCAAGGGCCTGCCCATATTGACCGATCAAGGTGAATTCACTGGGGAACCCAACAACGTGAAACTGCGTTGGGCCAATCTCGCAACCGAAAAGGCGGGTGTGGCAATTTTTATCTCGCCCGATCATCCCGATTTTCCACCTTCTTGGGTGCTCCGCACAAGCTATGCCGGTCTGCTCAACGTCTCCTGGCCTGGTCTAGGATCCGTCCTTCTTCATCCGGGTAAACCCGTCACTCTCCGGTACCGCCTGTATATCCATCACGGCAATTTGACCCGGGAACAGCTCCAGCAAGCATACCAGCAATATTTAGACGCATCTGAACTTAAGCCGGATAACTTATCATAAACCTTTCGTATAGGTGGACGCCAGAGAGTACCTGAAGGGGCTTGACAAATGCGTCATTTTGATGTCGTTTTTCCTTGCATATATAATGTTAAATTGTTTTTGGCGTTTTGCCGACTTTGCTCCTCGCCTTCTGCCGACATCACGGAAAGGATTTATCCACTCAAAACTTACAGGCTAAACGGCCAATACCTCTGAGATTGACAAAGCACTCCCCTTGGATTAGGCTGAACGAGTCAAGAGGCGTTCTGACTTTTTTAGGCCTCAGTCCGGTGATGAGCAATGGTAGATTCAATCGATAATCTTTTGACTTCTCCTTGGAGATCGGTCGTTGTCTTATTGGCCGTACGTTTAAAAATCTTTACCATCCTGGCTGATAAAAAAATGGCCATCGAAGAATTAGCTGACCGATGTCAGGTCATTCCTCATCTGCTCAAATTCTTATTGGATGCCTGTACCAGCCTGGGATTGCTCCATTCTCAAAATGATAGATACGCCAATACACAATTCAGCAAAGAATACCTTCGGGAAGGAAATTCTCATTATGTCGGAGATCTCATCCAACTGCAATTTCATGAGCTTCCTAAATGGACCAGTCTGTATGAGATTTTTAAGGGAAAAGATCCTGTCGAGGAGAAAACCCTGGATAAAAAGCAACTACACAGAACATTTATCAAAGCCATGCACAATTTGGGGCTGTTGGGGGAAGCGGAAGCTCTTAAAAATGCGGTGGACCTGTCTGGCTGCAAACGGCTGGTCGATGTGGGAGGAGGTTCGGGAATATACTCTGTGTTCCTTTGCCGTAAGTTTCCCGAATTACACGCAAACATTCTGGACAAGAGAGAAACTCTAGCCATTACGAACCAGATAATATCTTTGTATGAAGAAAGCAAACGGATTATCCTTCGTGAAGCCGATATCATCAAGGACTCCTACGGTTTGAGCGTAGATGCTGTGCTTCTATCCGACGTGATCTACGATGAGACTGAAGCTCTATCCATACTGGAAAGGGCGAGAGAATGCCTATGCCGCAATGGAATTTTGATGATAAGAGGATACTATTTCAATTCCGAAAGATCCGGACCGATATGGGGTTCCCTGTTCGCGCTCGGACAATTGGCTTTTGATCCCCGGCGCAATATCTTGACTGTATCGGAATTGGAAAACATTGTTTGTCGTTTTGGTTTCACTCTGATAAAATCCGCACCTCTCACTGAGCGCTCCTATCTTCTGACTTACCGAAAGGATTAACCGTCCAAATAGCTAGAAATTCGCCGCGTTCATAATCCTTTTCTCTTTCAGCCATTCTTTAGGAAAACTCTATCTATAGATTTTCCAGACTGCTTGTTACAAGAGCCATGAATGTTTGAAAAGGGAAATCATTTCCCTTTTTAAGGAGAAACCACAAACATTTGTAAAAAATTATATATATTATGTAAAGATATATTAACATCGTACCTAAAAATAATTTGTATGGAGACGAGGAAAATGGACATGACTTACCAGGAAAAGAGTATTTGGATCTCACTGGTGCGACTTCTGCGGTTTTTGGATTTTATTTCTTCCGGATGTTCAAGATCTTGACCGGCGGCGAGATGGACAAAACGGAAACATTGATTTTCTTTGTTTCCGCGATTGTATTGCTGATCATTATCGAAGTTGTGGCCCATATCTTTCTTACCGTCGTTCATAGACCGGAAACCATCGATGAAAGAGATAGACTGATCGAGCTAAAAGCGACCAGAATCGCTTACTTCTTTCTTGTGTTAGGTGTCTTTCTGACCATCGGTTCCATCATGATGTCCCTATCGCCTTTTATGACCGCACACATTATGTTGCTCTCTTTCGTCATCGCCGAAATGGCCAAGTCCATCAGCCAGTTGATCTATTACCGCAGGGGCGTCTAGAATGAGCAGAACAAAGATCAGCAATAATATAAGAAAACTCCGGTTCAATTCGGGTGAGATGACGCAGCAGGAATTGGCTGAAAAAATCGGATTGACGCGGCAGACCGTACTGGCCATCGAAGCGGGAAAATATTCCCCCTCGCTCGAAGTGGCTTTCCGCATTGCCGAAGTCTTCAATGTTCCTCTGGAAGAAGTTTTTCAATATAGACCTGATGAGAGGAAGTGAATGAAAATTACTGGGGACTCCACTTCCTCCTTGTTTCACACTTTGAAAACAACAGCCATCAACTCTTTTTCTCTTCATAAATGAGCCGTGCGAACAAGGACGGATAAAACCGATGACTGTCCGAAAATGGAAATCGATCGTTCAGGAATGGACACCTCGAGTTGAAGATATCCGGAATAATTCCTTGATTTCCTCTTGGCATATTTTTTGCTGGAATTAGGGCAGATTTTCTATAAATTTTTCGCCTAAGGGTAAAGACTAAACGGAGCGAAGCGACATGAAAATTTTGAGAAAACCAGCGGCAATCTTGACGGCCATTCTCCTGCTCATCTTGGGAAGCATTATCAGCTCCAGAGCTGAGCAGATAGGAGAGCGAACAGAAGGCCGGAGGATCGTTTTCGAAGAGGTCGGACAGTTTACAGACGGAGGAATGACCGTTACCGTCCTGATAGTCGAAAATCTTGCCTATGTCTGTGAATTCGACAGGGGGCTGGAGATCCTCGATATCAGAGACACAAAGCATATCGTCAAACTCTCTCAGGTCGAAAATACGGAACAGGCCCGGGGAATTGCCATCATCGGGGATATTGCCTTTGTAGCCTGCAATGTAAACGGGCTCAAGCTTTTCGATATAGGTGATCCTTCGAAACCTTCTTATCTGGGGCAGTACGAGGACCGCGATGGTGATCCGCACCAGTTCCTGCCGGCCGGAAAAATCGGGTACCTGACAGAATGGCACGGCGGAGTGGATGTCATCGATATCACCGACCCGCATAAGCCCAGAAGGTTGAATCAGTACAAAGACGGAGGCTTGGCTTTCTCCATCGATATCGTCGGCCGCCATGCCTTTGTCACGGAATACACCGCAGGTTTGAAGATCCTGGACATATCCGAGCCCGCGAAACCCGTCCTGATCGGTGAACATAACAATGGCGGAGAAACGAACGCCCTCCAGGTTGTCGGCGGCAAGGCTTATGTCTGCGATAAGCTGCAGGGCTTGGAAATACTGGAGGTGTCAGACCCTTCCCGGCCCCATCTGCTGGGCACGTATAATGGAGGAGGCAGCACGGTCGGCGTGCGTCTTATCGATGATTGCGCTATCCTCATCAACTGGGATCTCGGGATCGAAGCTGTGGATGTGAGCGACCCTTCCAAACCGGTCAAAATCGGTTCTTTTTACGACGGCGGCCGGCCGAATGGCCTCCAGGTGGTCGGCGATCTAATTTTCCTGGCCGATGGATCCGACGGACTCGAAATCATCCGGTTCCGGAAAGAGGAAACGAGGATTTCCAGGTAGTCTCTTCGATATCATTTCTGGATATGAGCCTGAATTATTCATAAAAAATGCCGATACTTCTCAATAATAAAGCAGTATCAGGAATTATCCTGATCTTGCTTTAAATCTTGAAAAATTCTTTTTCAAGAAAGAATATCTAATTAACAACGGCATTTTTTACCTTCCAGGCAAGCTGATTTCACTACATCGGATTCATCGTAGCCTGTTCGCGGTAGTTAACTACAGCTTCACAGGCCACTTCTTCGCCCCACCTTTAATGTCAGGGTGGGGTGGGTTGGCGTGGGGAGGGTTGGCCTCAACTTGTGAATAATCCAGTTCAGCCAATTTCTTCTTGACATTTCTATAGAAATCCTATACTAATAAATATGTATAGAATATCTATACAAATAAAATCATGAGGTGATTATGAGCCATCTCACCAAAAACGAAGAAATTATCCTCCTTTCCATTCTGAGGATAAAAGAAGATGCCTACGGCGTCAGCATCAAGAGCCAGATCGAAGAAAGCACAGGGAACGATTGGAACTACGGCCTCCTTTATGCCACGCTCGATCAATTGGTCAAAAAAGGCTTACTGAACAAACGAGAAGGGAAACCCTTGTCCGAGCGTGGGGGACGGAGAAAAATATATTATTCCCTTTCTAAGATGGGACGGCAGGCTCTGGAAGAAGCCTATAAGCTCAAGGAAGTTTTGTGGGAGGGCATCGCTATCCGCAGCCTGAAAAAAGGAGAGATATCATGAACGACCGTCACTCAGCCCCTCCAAAAATCCCCAAATGGATTCTGGCAAAATTGTCCCATCGCATTGATAAGTACTCTCTCCTGGATGATTTGGAAGAAGAATACCTGACAAAATCCTCTGGCCAGGGGAAAACAAAATCACAAGTCTGGTACTGGATCCAGGCGCTGCGGGCCATTCCTTCGATCATTCTTTATTCCCTTTTCCGGAGCGCTGTCATGGCCAAAAACTACGCAACGCTCGCCTTGAGAAACATCAGAAAACATAAAATCTTTTCCATCATCAATATTTTAGGTTTGGCCATCGGCATCTCTTTGTGTCTTTTTGTCATCAGCTTGATCTTTTTCATGTACGGCAGCGATCGCTTTCATGAAAGAAAAGATAGAATCTATAGAGTCATATCTCAGACTATTACTGAACATGCAGTCCTCGATAGAGCGACCGCCCCGATGCCACTGGCAGGTGAGCTGGAACAGATTCCGGGAATAGAAACCGTTGTCCGCATCAAAAAAAATTTCGGAGGAGCGGCGGTTTACAAAGAAAAGGGATTTTTGGTGAACGGTTTGTATACCGATACCCATTTTTTTCAAGTCTTCAGCTTCGAACTGGAACGGGGAGATCCCCAAACGGCCCTTGCGGAGCCCTATTCTATTATACTGACTCAGGAAGTGGCCCAAAAATTCTTCGACAACAGCGATCCCATAGAAAAAATATTACAAATCCAGAACGTGGGAGATTTCACAGTCACTGGCGTACTGAAGGATGTCTCGAGACTCCAATCGCATATGAAATTCGAATGCCTGGTTTCTGTCTCGACGTTGGCTTCGCTCGAGAACCAAAAGAAAATCTATGCCAGTCTGACCAACTGGAAGAACCTGAATGATAACTATATCTATTTTCTCCTCCGCGAAAACGCTTCGCCAAAGGCCACTGAAGAGCTCCTGCCAGGCATCGTGGAAAAACACTATGGTGATGATGAAAATGAATATAGGTACAGCTTACAGGCTCTGACCAAAATATCTCCAGGTAAAAATCTGGCAAATAACCTCTCTGCAATGCCAATCCCAACAGAGGCCCCTTTGTTCCTGTCCATCATCGCCCTGATTATCATGGTCATCGCCTGTTTCAACTACACCAATTTGTCCCTGGCTAAAGCCCTGTCGCGGGCCAAGGAAGTAGGCATTAGGAAGACGATAGGCGCCAACCGGTTCAGCATCTTCACCCAATTCATCGGGGAATCTATCACTTATGCCTTGATCGCTCTGGCCATGGCCTTTTTACTCTATAACCTTTTGCTGCCCCATTTTTTCCAATCGATTCTGATGCATGTCGAAATGGAAAATCTGGGATTCGGCTTGATATTTTCGTTCGTTCTTTTTTCCCTGTTCATCGGTTTTCTAGCCGGAATCATCCCGGCCATCCTCATCTCGAAATTCAATCCCACAGAAGTGCTGAAAGACATCACCAAAACCAAGCTGTTTTCGAAAGTCAATTTGCGCCGGGCCCTCGTGGTCACCCAGTTCTTCGTTTCCTTCATATTCATCATCACCACGATCGTCTTGTTCAAACAAATCAATTTTCAGAAAAACATCGATCTAGGATTCCAAACGGAAAATATTTTGAACGTTGAACTCCAAGGGATAGATTATGAAATTTTCAAGCAGGAAGTTTCCGGTCATCCGGGAATATCAAAAATCTCGGCCAGTGCTTTCATTCCCTGCACCGGAATGGCATGGCTGGAGAATGTCAAGCGCTCGGAAGACGCGGAATTCATCGACATAGACTTTATCTCTATCGACAACAATTTTATCCCCAATTTCGGCCTGAAACTTGTTGCCGGAAGAAATTTTCCTGACGCGGTTAATCCGGAAAATGAAAGATTCGTCATTCTCAACGAAATGGCTGTGAAGCAATTCGGATTTCCATCGCCTGCGGATGCAATCGGCCAAACACTCATTTTTGGAAAGGATACCCAAGTTGAAATCATCGGGGCGGTCAATAATTTTCTCTCCCGGGATACACAGAATCCGTCCCCTCCGATGGCCCTGAGAGTGGTTCCCGAGTATTTTGAATATGCCAACCTAAAGATAGCCACAGATGATATAGAGGCCGTTCTTCTGTTCCTCGAAACCAAGTGGAAAGAACTGGAACCCTACCGTCCATTTCGCTGCGCCTTCTTCGAAGACCAGCTGGAGGATTACAATATCGGGTCAAAAAATGCGCTGCGTGGCCTGAGTTTTATAACCTTTCTTACCATTCTGATCGCCTTTTTCGGATTGTTGGGCATGGTCCTTTACGACACCGAAGCGAGGGTCAAAGAAATTGGGATCCGCAAAGTCATGGGGGCCTCGATAGGCAGCATCATCCTGACCACATCGAAAACCTTTATGTTCCTATTACTGCTGGCTGCCGCATTGGCCATTCCGGTGGCCTGGTTCGCGAATCACATGATACTCCAGAGTATCGCCAACCGCATCGAGCTGGGAATAGGGATTTTTGTACAGGGATTGGCGATCATGTTTGCCTTGGGTTTTCTGACTATTTTTTCCCAGACCATCAAGGCAGCCTCCAGGAACCCGGTGGAATCTTTGAGGTATGAGTGAATTTTTAAGGGGTAAGATCGAGACAATATTTGATATCAAGAGGTAAGCAAAAGGTCAGCAAAAAGGTCAGCAGCCAGGCAGAAGCAAGCAGTTGATATAAAACAAATAAGCTTATTTTTAGCTGACTATTCGGCCTTAGATTCGCTTTTTCGGGTTAAAATGGCCTTTCTAAGCAGGTTCCACGGAAAAATCTTCGTCTCCACCGACAGGAGCCGGTTTGAAACCGCTTTCCAGAGAACCCAGTTCTCTCTGCAGCTTTTCTTTTTCCTCATCCGGGATTTCAGGATGCTGGAGACAGAGGTCCAAGACTTTTTTCGTGACAGACGATCCAAGTTCCTTGGCAATTCGGGCGAAATTCTGGAGCAGTACTGGGGATGACTTCGAATCGAGCTCCTGGAGAAGCTCGGCGGTCAGCCCGTTCGCTTCTTCCCTATCTCTGCTCTCCATCAAATATTTAAGCAGCGAAAATTTATAGGTCGGACTTATGGACGACTCAGCCACTTTTTCCCGCAAATCTTTATACCGTTTCCAGGCAATTTCCAATTGTTCGTGTCTGACTTCGCTCTCTATAAGCTTTATAAAAAATTTCGCTGCCTCATCCCCTTTTCCCATCTCCACCCCGACATCCCATAAGGCATCCACCACATCTTTGCGCAGGGGATTCCTTTGCGCCTCATCCAAAAGAAGCCCATAGGCTTCATCGATCCTTCCCATATTTTTTTTCTGAAGCGCTTTGATGACCACATCGACCCCACCTTCCTGACTTTCCAGCTTGGCCTCGATCTTGGGATGAATGTACTTTTCTTCGATTTTGAGATGTTTCATTCCCAGAGCCACCAACACGCCGAAGACAAAGCCCCAGACATGGGCCCAATGGGCTACCCCACCGCCTCCTCCCTGGGCATTGATGGAATCCACCACACTGGCATTGAAAAACTCCAACAGAACCCAGAGAGGGAGCATCACAAAAGCCGGAGCTTCGAAGGTCCCTCTGAAAAAGAACGCGATCCAGTAGAAAAACCTCATCTTGGTCTTCCAGAAATTGATCAGGAAGGCACCCATCACACCGGCGATGGCACCTGAGGCTCCGATCAAGGGCCCGGTAAAGTGGGGGTAGTGGGCCGCATACAACAGGGCCGAAAGTACCCCCATGGCCAGATAAAAAGCGGCATAAATCGGCCGTCCCCACAGATCCTCGATAAAAGGCCCTGTCAAGTAAAGGAGTAGAAGGTTGCCCAACAGATGCAGCCAGCCGCCATGCACGAACATGTAGGTCAGAAGAGCAAGGAACGACTTGTCGGCCGGGATGAATCCCCACTTTCTGTAGGGGAAATCATTCAAGGTGCCCAGAAGTTTCTGAGAAAGTTGGTCAAGCTCTTCCTGCTCCTGGGCCATCACCACCCGGTCGGGACGGGGAATGCTCTGGCGGTAGACGCTGAGCATGGTCTCTATTTGTTCTTCTCCTCCGCCCTGATACATCAAATCCTTTATTCCTGGGTCCAGCTCGAGATAGGGATGATTGAAATAATAGACGACCATCTCCTCTGCAGCACTCTCTAACCTCTTTTTCTTTGTTCCAACCTCCATGCTCAGGATGATATGCAGGATGAAACACAGGATCATGATTCCGAAGGTTACCCACGGCAACCGGCGGACCTCGTTGCTTTCATGGCCTATTGGTATGACAATCATGGCTTTTCCCTTTTTTTCGGCTTTTTTCCTTTTATGCTACCCAGGGAAAAAAATTTCCCCCTAAATGGTGCCGCATCCCCAGGCATCTATCAATCGCCTTTAGGGATGAATCTGGGGGTTATTTTTGGCGGGTTTACTCGTATCGAAGACTCTCGGCAGGGTTTGACATCGCCAATCTGGCTGCATAATAGCTGACTGTCGCAAAGGAGACAAACAGGGCCAAAATAACGGAAATCACAAAAGGCCAGATGTCGATGGATGTTCTGTAGGCAAAATCCTTCAGCCAATTCCTCATGATGAAATAGGATAGAGGCGCAGCCATCAAAAATCCGATCAAAACGAGTCGGCAGAACTCTCTCGAGAGAAGCAGCAAGATTTCGGGTACAGAGGCCCCAAGCACCTTGCGTATGCCGATTTCTTTGGTCCGCTGCTCGGTCATGTACGCGCTCAATCCAAACAGTCCGAGACAGCTGATAATTACGGCCAAAGCCGAAAAAATGTTGAGAATTTGGCCCGACCTGAGCTCAGACTTATACATGCTTTCAAAACGGTCATCGAGAAAAGAAAAGGCAAAAGGATAACCGGGCAAATATTTGTTCCAAAGCTCTCTGATGGATTCTATTTGTTCCGAGACATTCTCTGTTTGAAGCCGTACAGCAAAAAATTCCGAACTGGGCTCCAGGTAAAGAGCCAGGGGCATGATGGTTTCTCTCATGGAATCGAAATGAAAATTTTTAACTACTCCGATTACCGTGAAATACTGGTATTTTCCAGATTTGCTCGAACCGACAACTCCTATCCTTTTTCCTATCGGATTGTCCCAGCCAAGCATATCCGCAGCCGTTTCATTGATGATGGCTGCTGTGGAATCAGTTGAATATTCCCTGGAAAAATCCCGCCCCTGGATGATATTCATGTTGAAAGTCTTTATGAAATCGTGGTCAGCCCTCCAAGCCTGAACCGCAATGAAGCCTTTCTGTTCTTTTTGTCCCTCCGGAAAAATCGAACGGACCCGACGATTGGAAAGGACGGGAAGATAGCTGGTTATCGTGGCGGATACGACGTCCGGATTTTGTTTCAGCTCTTCCTTGAAGGCCTCGATTCTCTGTCCCAGGATGAAAGCATCCTGGATGACCAGGACCTGTTCTTTCTGGAATCCCAGGTCTTTGTTCTGAATATACCTCATCTGATTATGGATGATTAGGGTTCCGATTATGAGAACGATAGACGTCAGGAATTGAAAGACCACAAGCGTGCTGCGCAGCCAATGGGTTCTGGATCCACCTATCATCTGCTGTTTCAGAACCGAAACAGGCTTGAAGGACGACAGGACAAAGGCCGGATAAATCCCCGCAATGATCCCCACGAAAACGATGATAGCGGCTAAAATCAGAATTTGAGAAGGATGGGCAAGAAAATGGATATCGATCTCTCTCCCGATGATGGAGTGAAAGGCAGGCTGGAGAAACCGGACGAGCACGAGCGCCACCAACAGCGCCGCCACGCTCATCAACACAGATTCGGTGATGAACTGAACGATCAACTGCGAGCGGGCCGAACCGACGACCTTTCTGATCCCCACTTCTCTGGCTCTTTTGGCAGAACGGGCTGTGGAAAGATTGATAAAGTTGATGCTGGCGATCAAGAGACAAAAGAGGGCGATGGCCGAAAAAATGTAGATGTATTTGATGTCACTATTTGGTTCCAGTTCAAAGCCCAAATTCGAGTGCAAATGAATAGAGGTCAGGGGCTGGAGAAAATATTCCCATTTCGTTCCGCTCTCCTTGAGCTGGGCGTAGACTTTTCCGGTGAAGGTTTTGAATTCCTGGTCGCAATATTTTTCGACCATTGCCGGAAATTTGGCCTCCAGTGCATCCGGGTCCGCCCCCTTCCCTAACAAGAGGTAAGTGTATACATCCAGGCTTGTCCACTCCATCACCAATCTTTTCTCCACACTGACCATAGAGCCGATAAAACTCCAATGAAAGTGAGAGTAGCTGGGAATATCCTGGAAAACGCCCGTGACTTGAAAATCGATGCTGTTATCCAGGTTGAGCGTTTTTCCCACAGGATCGTCGCCGCCGAAATATTTTTTGGCTGTGGTTTGGCTGATGATGAGTGTGTTCGACGCGCTGAGAGCTGTTTGAGGATCTCCCTCTAGCAGCGGAATCGAAAAAATATCCAATACATTTGCATCGGCAAAGATAAAATCGGTCTCCTTATACGTTTTATCGCCACAGCGGATATACCAGTTTCCACCGGTTTTGAGCCTGACAGCATCCTCGACTTCAGGAAAATCGTCAACCATGGCTTGAGCTGTTGGCGCCCCCACAATAGCCCTCTCTAATTCATTCCCGCCCATTCTGATAGACACGGCAAGACGGTATATTCGGTCGGCCTTTTCATGGTATCGGTCATAGCGTAGCTCGTGCTGGACATAAAACAGGATAAACAAAACACAGGTGATGCCGACGGCCAAGCCGATGATGTTTATAGCCGAGTAAAGCTTTTGCCGGCGAAGATTTCTCGAAGCCACCTTGAAATAATTCTGAAACATCATCATTCTCCAGCAGATATAATTTTTTACCGAAAGGACGAAGGAGCGCAGAACAAAAAACCAGAAACGGTAACGTCCGCGTCGAATTCCCGATTCCTCAACGAAATCATGAAAAATCTCCTCATAGTCTCCCCTCTTGGCTTCATCGAGCTCCCTCTCGCAGAAACGGATCATCCATTCGGCGAATTTAGGAATTCTAGTGGATCGTGTCTTCGGGCTCATAACTCGTCTTCAAGATACTCTACAGATAGGCTCTCCCACAAAGATTCCTGTACTTTTCTGGTCTCGACCAAAGCCTTTATCCCTTCCCGGGTCAGTTTGTACAACCTCTTGCTCCGGCCGCCTCTCTCGGAGATGGGATCACTCAGAGAGGAAATCAGGTATTTCTTTTTCTCCAGCCTTTCTAGGGGGAGATAGACAGCATTCAGCAGCCATCTCATCCCGGTCATCTCTGTCAGTTTCCTGGCGATGGTCACGCCATAGGCATTACCCTGAAGCTTCCAGACGGCCAGCAATACCATCTCTTCCTGCCGGGTTAAAAATTTCATTAAAGCCTCATCTCTTTTTGATTTCTCTATAATTGTAAGACTAATTGCGCTTCATGTCAAGAATTATTTGTCTATAATTTAAAGAAAAATTAAAATATTAATCTTTTTTTACAAAAAAAAGGACAGCCCCCTTACGAAGAGGGCTGTCCCTTGGTGAAAGGAGGTTAGTTATCTTTGGAGCGGAGGCTGTCCAACAGGCCGCACTTTTCGACCAGTTGGATGAATTCGGCACGGTAGCCGAATACATCGTCGCCTTTGCTCTCTCGGGCTAAATTCAAAACACTATCGTAGGTTGTTTTTCCTTTGAACTCGGAATCGCGAAGCAGCATACCGAAACCCGCCACTGCCGCCGAAAACTTGAAGTTGTCCGAAGTCTTGGCCAGGACGATATTCCTGTCCACCAGCGGATGCTCGATCAACTTGCTCTTTTCGCCGTCCGGCTTTTTGTAGCGAAGCTTGAGGGTCAATAGCTCTTTGCTCTTGAAAGCTTCGGCACTGATCTTGGTGTCCTGGTACCTGAGCTCATCCACACCCGGAACCTCCTCGTCCGATCCATAAGGGATGATCTCATACAGGGCGGTTACGGTATGGCCCGCACCCAACTCACCTGCATCCTTGGTGTCATCGTCAAAATCCTCTTTTTTCAGCATGCGGTTTTCATAGCCGATAAGCCGGTAGGCCTTGACTTTGGCCGGATTGAACTCTATCTGGAGCTTGACGTCTTTGGCGATGGTGAAGAGAGTGCCCCGCATGTCATCGACGAAGACCTTCTTGGCCTCCATCAAGTTGTCGATATAGTAATAGTTGCCGTTTCCTTTGTCGGCCAACTGCTCCATGCGGCCGTCCTTGTAATTGCCCATTCCGAAACCGAGCACGGTGAGAAAAATGCCTTTCTTTCGGTAGTCCTCGATCATCCTCACCAGCTCCGATGTGCTGGAAACGCCCACGTTGAAGTCACCGTCTGTGGCTAGGATGATGCGGTTGTTTCCCTCCGGGATGAAATTTTCCTCGGCCACCTTGTAGGCCAGTTTAATTCCAGCCCCGCCTGCGGTCGAGCCGCCGGCCTGAAGCCTGTCGATGGCCGCTATGATCGTTTTATCTTGGCTAGCTTCCGTGGAGGGGAGCACTAGTCCAGCCGCGCCCGCATAGACCGCGAGCGCCACTCGATCCTTAGGGCCCAACTTTTTGACCAGAAGTTTGAACGCCTGCTGTAAGAGGGGGAGCTTGTTGGGAGGACTCATGGAGCCGCTGACATCCAGCAGAAACACCAGATTGCTGGGGGGAAGCTTTTTGGACTCAAGCGTTCGACCTTGCAGGCCGATATGGACCAGCCGGTGGGATGTGCTCCAGGGGCAGGTGGAGATTTCGGTGGTGATGGAGAAAGGCTCACCGTTTTTGGGCTGAGGGTAATCGTAGTCAAAATAGTTGATCATCTCCTCGATACGGACAGCGTCCTTGTAGGGAAACTGGTTGTTGTTGATGAACCGGCGGACATTGGCATATGACGCCGTGTCCACATCGATGGAAAAAGTGGAGAGAGGATTCTGGAGTGCCAGCAAAAACCGGTTTTCGTAGATGCGGTCGTACTCCTCGGTGTTCCAGTCTTGAGGAATCTGGTAGGCAAAATTGTCTTTTGACCGGTACATTTGTGGTGAGGCAGGTTGTTTTTTTTCGCCTGAAACAGCACTACTCAAAACAACTCCCTGAATGTGTTTGTCTATCATTTCCTCTTTGAGCTCTGCCTCTTTCGGTCGAGCAGGGAAAATTTCATTCCCTTCGAAATGAAGAGTGAAATTGACAACCGCTGTTTTGTCGGCCTGGACAATGATCCCCATGTCTTTGATCGATTTAAAGCCAGTCATAGACACCCACACATCATAGATCCCGCTGGGAAGATTTAGAAAGGCATAACGGCCCTTCTTATCTGTCTTTGTTCTGTAGGTGAGCTGGGTGGCCGTGTTCTCGGCCACAACTTCGATCCCGCAGACAACCACGCCCTTGGCGTCGGTGACGGTGCCTTGAAGGGATGCAGCGTTTTCCGCCAACATGATCCCCAGAAACAACATCAGCCCGGCGGCAATCCCAATCCCTGTGATTCCTAACCTTGTCTTTTTCATGTCTTTCCTCCTGTTTGAATTTTTTGCCTCAACTTTCATCTTCGCCCTCATCCCTATATACAATCCAGTTTAAAAAATTTTCTTTTTTTTTATTGGGGATGGAGCATCCTGTCACCTTGTTTACAAATTTAAAGGGTTCTCTTCCATTTTGTGTGGGTAAGATCAAAGGTAAAAGACATCAGGCATGTCAGAAGCGAAATCTGAGGACCCCGACCCAACCTACCCCAGCCTTCCCGAATCGTTCTTCGAAGGTAACAATAAGGGGACGTTCCATTCAGGGACACTCTATAATTTATTTAAAAAAAGCCACATCTATGTTACATAGGGTGTCCCCAAATGGGACGTCCCCATATTGTCGGCGAGGATGTATTGAGCACGACAACACCAAAGGAGTGGGATTGGGATTAACATGACTTAGGTTCCATAGGAATAAGTTTTATTGCGGAGTTCCGCAGCCGCTGAGAAGAACAACAGCGTTTGGAGAAACGCTGTTGGGGGTTCCAAGGGGGTAGGACCCCTTGGTCGCAGGGCGAAGCCCGAGAAGGGGAGGCAGCGAGTCCGAAGGGCGAGCGTTGGAAGGGGGAAGTCAGTTCCCCCTCCAAGGAGGTGATGGAATGGCGTTAAAAATCCGAACTGGAGCGGAGGACATGCTTGGTGGATTAAAAAACGGTACCCACACAAAATGGAAGAGAACCATTTAAAGTAATTCCCCTACCTTTTTGAAATCGGAACAAATTGGGACAAAGAGCATGGAATCGGACCAAAAACTTTCTCAAAAACACTCTGTCTATACATTTATACAATGGAATGATAGGTTTGAGAATTGCATAAATTCAAAAAGGATGCTAAAGATTATCTGTTCTTTGTAAACTTTGACGATAACAGTCGAGGACAAAGCCTAATACGAGGAACCGATGGAGAGGACAAAAACGAAAAAGGAATGGCTGGCGCTTGAAACCTCCATGGAGAAAGAGCTGCCCGAATATTGGGGTGGGGATTGGGGATGCGACTCAGAGGTGGGGACCTTGAAGGCCGTGTTGTTGCGGCGTCCGGGAAAAGAGATCGAGCTGGTGAAAGATCCAGAAAAATACAGATGGCTGGATATCATGGATCCTGAAAAAGCAAGAGGACAGCATGATGCCCTCTCAGAACTTTATCGTTCGCAGGGTGTCGTCGTTCACTATGTCGAGAATATGCGGGTCGATAGGCCCAATGCCCTTTTCATGAGGGACAACGTGCTGATGACTCCCCAGGGTGCCATTGTGGGAAGACAGGCTATGGCCTGCCGGCGCGGTGAAGAGAGGTATGCGGCAGAAAGTCTGGCTCTGCTTGGCGTCCCGATCGTCAGGACCATCTCGGGGCATGGGATATTCGAGACCGCCTGCTGCCTGTGGATCGATGCGGGAAGCGTCATCATAGGCACGGGAAACAGGTCCAATCGGGAAGGAGCCAGGCAAGTCGAACAGGCGCTGCAATCCATGGGGGTCGAATATTTTTATCAGATGCAAATCCCCTACGGCTATGCCCACATCGACAGCATCATCAGCTTTGTCGACAAAAAAAGGGCCGTGATCGACCCGGCCCGCCTTCCATGGGATGTGTGGATGGCTTTGAAAAAGAGGGGATTCAAACTGCTCGAAGCCCCTTCTTCCAAGGAAACAAGCGGGCTGGCCCTGAATTTTGTCGCGCTCTCTCCGGGATCGGTCGTGATGTCATCAGGCTTTCCCGAAACGAAAAAATTCCTCCATGACCATGATATCGAAGTCAGCGAAGTGGATATTTCCGAACTTCGAAAAGCGTGGGGGTCGATCCACTGCATGACTGCCATCCTCAAGCGGGAACCTATCGGTCGTCTTGAATAGGATTCTTTTTCCGCTGTTATTTTTTTTCCTTTTCTTCCTCGACTGTGATGGGCATTTCGACATCTTCATTCCAGATGTGCTTGGCGAACCACAGCCAGTTGTGCCACTGGGCGGCGAGCTGTTCCTTTGGCCGGGATATACCGTGCCCGAAATCCTTGTAGACGATCAATTTTACTTCGACACCTTCATCCTGGAGACCCTGGAAGAGTTCATAAGCGTTGGGAATGGGCACCCGGCGGTCGAATTCTCCGTGCTGGATCAAGGTGGGGGTGCTGGCCTTTTTGATGTTGGTCATGGGCGAAGTCTTGAGATAGATATTCATGTCGTCCCAGGGTGTGGCCTGCAGGTAGTGCCTGGTAAAGGGATGGATATCCGTGTTGACATAATAGGTCACCCAGTTGGATATTCCGGCACCCACCGATATGGCTTTGAACTTTTTCGAATTGGTGGTAAGAAAGGCTGAAATGTATCCCCCCTGGCTCCAACCCATGGCGCCCACCCGGTCAGGATCGACCATCCCCTTGTTGATGAGGTAATCGACGCCTGATTCCACATCCCACATGTCTCCCACTCCCAGATTTCGGACATTCAGGGATCGGAATTTTTCCCCATAACCTGTCGAGCCGCGGTAGTTCGGCTGGAGGATCAGCGCTCCCTTGTTCAACCACTGGAGATAGGGATAAACCCCGCCCGCTACAAGAACAGGACGCGAAATGGATGCCGGTCCGCCATGGATGATGACCAGAAGAGGGTATTTAGTCTGAGGTGAATAATTTTCGGGTTTCCATAAGATCCCTTCGATCATGATTCCGTCCTTGCTCTTCCACTGGATGATCTCCCTGGAACCGGTGTTCCATTCCGCTACCTGTCGGGTCATGGTGGTGATTCTTACTGGGTTGGAGGATTCGAGAGTCGAACGGAAAATTTCCGGGAGGGAATTTCTGTCATACCCGGTAAAAGCGATCGTATTGCCGTCATTGGCTATGCTCACCCCATAGATATTTTCCGGTGAATCGATGACTTTTTTTGTCTGTCGGCTCGACGGATCGAGCAGATACAGCCGTCGGAATGTTTTTTCCGAAGCTTCAAGATAGATGCCCGCTTCCTTCCAATCCACCATATAGGGATCCTCGTCAAAGGATTCAGTAAGAACCGCGATCTCTCCTCCCTCAGCCGGAATTTTGGCCAGCTCGCCGTTGACGTAGTAGCGATCGTCTCCCATGCCAGTATTGAACGCTATCCATCGACCATCAGGCGACCACCTGGGACCGCCATCAGGTCCCGGCTGCGTCACCAAAGGGATTATTTTCCCGGACTCGATATCAATGACCGAGATGTCTGATTTCGAGTAGGAATTGATCAAAGGATCGGGTCTGTGGTCAAATGCGATCTTCTTGCCGTCCGGAGACCATCGGAAACTGCCCACTGTAAATTTTTCTCCCGATGTCAATTGTTTCGCTTCTGGAGTTTTGCCGGGATCCACCTCGACCATCCAAAGATGAGTCATCCGGTATTCAGCGTCTTCGACTTCGAAACGCCCGTATTGTTTCTCGCGCGCCTCCGATTGTTTGCTTTTGGGCTCGGTCGCCGTGAACGCAATGTGCTTGCTGTCTGGAGACCAGAGGTAGGAGTTGACCCCTTGCTTGTGGTCTGTCAAAGGGAAAGCTTCTCCACCATCCAGGCGGATGAGAAAAATTTGGGTTTCATCACCCCGCTTGGATGTGAAAGAAATCCATTCCTCATCGGGAGACCAGGAGGGATTATAGCTGCTGCCTTCACTCGTACGGGTTAATTGAAAGGGTTCGGAACCATTCCGGCTGAGCCATATCTCTGTATCATAGCTGTTTTTCTCCCAATCGGGCTGACGCAAGGTGAAAAGGACATGTTTCCCGCAGGGAGAGATCTCCGGAGTTCCCACATATTTCAAACTCAAAACATCCTTGAATGCGGGGTCAGGTTTTTCATTTGCCCGCATGCCGGAAGATAAAGCCAGAACAAAGACAAATAGGATTATTCCCAGATTTTTTTTCATATCGAACCTCCAAACATTTCTTCAATCATTCCAATTATTATACCATCGGCAAATATCACACACTCAATGGAAAAGGTCAATTACATTATATTGGTGACAGGTAACTAAATTATTTTTTCGATAGAATTACTAATTTAGTTACCTGTCACTTATATGAAGGGATTACTCGTAGCGGAGGGAGTCGGCGGGATCGGCGATGGCGGCTTTGACTGCCTGGTAGCACACCGGAAGAGCGGCGATAACAAAAGAGAGCACTCCGGCAAAAACAAACAGCATTGGACTCAGGCCGGCCCGGTAGGCAAAATTTTCCAGCCATTTGTGCATGGCATACCAGCCGATCGGCCAGGCGATGAGATTGGCCAAGAGGATCCACCGGGAAAATTCTTTAGAGAGGAGAACAACTATGCTGGGAACAGATGCACCCAGGACTTTACGGATGCCGATCTCTTTTGTTTTTTTCTCGGCTGTGAAGGAAGCCAATCCGAAAATCCCTAGGCAGGATATAAAAATCGCCAGGAAAGCGAAGTAGCTGAATATCTTTCCCAATTTCTGTTCAGCCTGGTAGAGGTCCTGAACTCCTTGATCGATAAAACTGTACTCATAAGGGAAATTCGGGGAGAAACTCATCGAAGTTTCTTCGATATATTTCAACGTGTCCGGAACATTCATCGCAGCTATCTTGACAAAAACAAACCTCAGGGCATTGTAATGGCGGGGATTGATGGTGAAGATGTGAGGCATGATTTCTCTGTGTAACGAGACATGGTGATAATTTTTAATGACGCCGATAATCGTCCCGGAAGTTCCCCAAAAGCTCAGCCTTCGACCCACCGGATCCTCCATGCCCATGTATTTGGCCGCTTCTTCGTTTATGAGATAATTTCTTATATCGGCCGTGGAACCGCTCTGGAAAGAGCGGCCCTCCACAACCTCCATCCCAAAGGTCTCGATATAATCGAAAGCTGAGATGGTGTATCTTATATTAGGGGACATCTCTGGGTCCTTTCCCGCCCATTCCACGCCCGAGGTTTTGTAATCTTCATCATAGGGAACGGCCTGGCCGGCTGTAACATTTATGACATTTGGATCCTGAAGCAGTTTATTCTTATAGGTTTGAAATCGATTGAGTAGGCTTGGATTGAGGGGAATTTTCACCACATGATCGGTCCTGAAACCTAGAGGTCTTTTCTGGATATAGCTCATTTGCCGGAAGACCACAGCCGTACAAGCGATAAGCAACACAGAGATAGCGAATTGCCCGATCACCGTGACTACCCGTAAGGAAAAACGCCTGGTTCGGGAATATCTGGCTGCCTTTAAAGTGTCAACCGGCCTGTTGGAGGAAAGAAAAAGAGCCGGATAAATGCCCGATATCAACCCCACGATAAAAATCAAACCCAATAAGTAAAGATAAATTGTAAGATCAGGAAAAAGATCGAATGTTAATTGTTTGGAGGTGAGCGCATTCAGAAAAGGCAGCCCGACTTTTACCAATACTAGGGAAAGCACAAAGGCCAAAGCCGACATCAGGATGGATTCCCCGAGAAATTGTTGGATGAGCTCGGGACGCTTGGCTCCCATGACTTTGCGCAACCCGACTTCCCGGGATCGATTCGCCGAGCTGGCTGTGGCCAGATTCATATAATTGACACAGGCTATCAACAAGATAAAAACGGCTATCACAGAAAAGATATACACATACATCCGGCGGCCAAAACTCAGGTGGACCTTGGTGAAAGGCAGCAGATCGACTTTGAGGGTATCGGCAAAGGGGTAGGGGCTATGCTTGCTCAAAGAGCCGGCAATTTTTTCTTTTACGTCTATGATCGAAGCATTCTTTTCCAGGAGAACATATGAAGGGTCCCTCCAGTTCCAATCGGTATCCAATCTGTTTGGCAACCGGGCGAGGAAATCTATTTGCAGATGGGAATTGGAAGGGACGCCAATAACACCCGTGACGACCAGGTCATCTCTGTTATTCAAGGTCAGTACTTTTCCTAACGGATTGTCATGACCGAAGTATTTGGTAGCGATTTTATCCGTGATGACCAATGAATTCGGATTTTGGAGGGCTGATTCCTCGTTCCCGTATATAAATGGAAACGAGAACATAGAAAAAAAGGAGGAATCGACGAGGTCGACGTCGTTTTCATAAAACATAACGGGTAGTCCCTCGACAGGCTGGTATTTGAAAGTACAGGTTCTAAGATTGCCAAGGCTATATATCCGGGTATAATAAACGATTTCGGGAAAGTCATCTGCCAAGCGCGGGGCCAGTGCGTAGGGTACATTGGGATCGATATTGCCGTCGGGGTGAATGATGGTCAGCAGGTACAGGTTATCCTTTCGGGAGTGAAACTTATCATAGCTCAGTTCATCCTGGATCCAAAGGGTGATCAGGATGAAACAGGCGATTCCCACAGCCAGCCCCAGGATGTTTATCAGGGCGAACATCTTGTTCCGGACGATATTTCTGAAGGTGATTTTGAAATAGTTCTTGATCATAGCGATTCTCCTGTAAATACTATTCTTTACAAATCCCGGAAGAGCTTTTAGGGACTCTTTCCAAAACCACCGGCGGGCCCTTTTTAAGCCCTCTTTCTCAGCCATGTATTCGAACGTTTCGACAAGGTCGCCGGCAGCACAATCATAATCATTGGGATTGGCAATAATTTGTAAAAGCCGCAAAGCCAGGGGAGGAGGTGTGGATCTTTTCTCGGTCATGGAGGTCACTTCTTTCTCAGAGCAAGCACAGGAAGGTCGATCCAGGCCTTTCTCTGAAGGTCTCTGACCTCTTCTAGTGCCTTAAGTCCGTCTTTGGATATTCTGTAAAATCTTTTGCTCTTCCCGCCCCTAGTCTTTTCAGGCTTTCCAGCAATGGTGGAAACCAGTCCTTTTCGGGTCAATCTGTCGAGCACATCATAGATCGCTCCTATGGACCAATATTTTCCGGACACTTTGGAGACATCTTGGCGGATGGGAACACCATAAGCATTCTCGCCCAGCCTTAAAATGGAAAGGAGGAGAAGTTCTTCCTGACGTGATAAAAATTTCATCGGTCACACCTATAGATATCTTCGGTAATATAGAAGAAATAACAGCAAAAGTCAAGCATTTTTTCTGTAATACCGAAGAAAAATGACGAGAAAATGGTGCGAGAAAATGGTGATACGAGAAAATGGTGACAGGTTACTTAATTAGAAACTCTATAGGATAACTAATAAAGTAACCTGTCACCAAACTGAACTGGAACTGAAATGAAATGAATTTGAATTGAATGTGTTTCCGTATAAATTAGGATTTATTATAAAATGAGAGAGATACAGGAGAGAAAAATGGAAACATTAGATCTTGATTATATTCGTAGACAGATCATCGGCAACGACCTGATCTTTAAAACCCCCTATGGCGAGAGGAACATTCTGTATGCAGATTATACGGCATCGGGAAGGGGATTGAAATTTATCGAAAACAAGCTCCACAAGATTCTTCGCTCCTATGCCAACACCCATACAGAAGACGATTACTCAGGAAAGTACCTGACTCGGGTTTTCCATCAGGCCTTATCAAGGATCAAGGAGCTGGTTAATGCCGGAGAAAAGGGAAAGGTCATTAGCGTCGGATCAGGCTCGACCGGGGCCTTGAAGAAGCTTCAAGAGATCATCGGCGTCTATATCCCACCCGTTACCAAGGAGAGAATCTTCCAATCCATCGATCACCTCGGAAAGAGCTACAAAGACGTTCAGGATAGGATCGAATCCGAAAAGCCGGTTGTGTTCATCGGCCCCTACGAACACCACACTAACGAGCTGATGTGGCGGGAGGCTTTTGTAGAGGTGGTTGTCATAGGGCTAGATGCCCAAGGAAGGGTAGATCATACGGAACTGGCCCACAAAATCTCCGATAAAAAATTCCGGAACCGTTTCAAGATGGCTTCCTTTTCTGCTGGATCGAACATCACCGGTATCCGGACCGATGTTTATAAGATCGCCAAGATTTGTCACGACAATGACTCCCTCATTTATTTCGATTTTGCCGCGGTCGCTCCTTATGTGGAAATCGACATGAACAAGGATGATGATACTTATTTCGACGCCATATTCTTTTCACCCCACAAGTTTTTGGGAGGACCTGGATCGAGCGGCATTCTGGTTTTCAGAGAAGAACTCTACAGGAACGATCTTCCGCCCACCACCGCCGGAGGGGGAACCGTGGATTTTGTGGGATTTCATGCGCACGATTATTCAAAGGATATCGAAACCAGGGAAATGGCAGGAACACCTCCGATTCTCCAGACCATAAAAGGTGCACTGGCGATGGACCTAAAGGAAAAAATCGGAGTAGACAGAATCGAGCGCATCGAAGCCGAATACACCAAGGATTTTTTGTCTAGATTGAAGCGGATGCCCAACATCGAGATGGTGGGCCGGGTGGATCCTGAAGAAAAAATTCCGATCATTTCCTTCAATATCGAACATCTTGATCGTATTCTTCATCCCAAGTTTGTGACCAAGCTCTTGAACGACCTCTTCGGTATTCAATCCAGGGCCGGGTGCAGCTGTGCAGGACCCTACGGCCATCTCCTGCTCGAAATCGGCGATGAACTGTCTTCCAAATACAGAGCGGCTATCCAGGAGGGTTTGCTCGGTTTGAAACCGGGATGGGTAAGAATCAACATCCATTACACCTTCACCAAAAACGATGTTGATTTCCTAATTAAGGCCATAGATTTTGTAGCTACTCACGGCTATTCGTTCCTGTCCCAATATTTATTCGACATTCACACAGGCGAATGGAAGCATAAAGAATTTCAAGAATATGAAGAAGCTTTTAGCATAGATAACACATTCGAGACCAAACGTGTGGACCTTTCACAAATTGAGGAGATCCGCGAATCGTACTTTAAAGAGGCAAAAAAGGTGGCAATTGACTTAAAAAAAGAAGAAGTCTCTTCGTTCATCCAGGATAAAGCAGAAATTGAATCTCTCAAGTCATTTTATTATTGTTCATAAAGGAAGGAGACAAAGAAAATGGTGACAGGTTACTTAATTAGAAACTCTATAGAAATACTAATTTAGTAACCTGTCACCAATCTAGATAATCGGTGATGGTGAGGCTGCCTTGGAGGTCGATTCCGTCGCCGATAATTTGGATCTCATACATGCCGGCTGGTGCAAATCTATCATAGTAGACGAAATAAGGACGCGGGCTTTTCACTCTCTTAATGACCAAATCCCACCTGAACTGGTTGAAGCCTTTGTGAGCGGACAAGTTTTTAGACCAGACAAGTTTCCCTTTTTTATCGTTTATCCGGATTTCGACCTCTGCCTCACTCGTCAGATAAAAGGTTATGGGAACTTTCTCCAGAGTGCTGTACTTGGGCTCGCGGTGAGTGTCGTTGATCCAGGGCAATCGCGCCACCGGCGTCTCGAATAGCAGATCGGTCTGAGGTGAGCCCTTCCTGAAGGCTTCCTGAATCGGTCTAATGTTCATTTTATAGATCCCTCTCCCATGGGTTCCTACAACAAGCTCCATTTCCCTCTCCTGGATGGTCAAATCCGAGATAGCGGTGGCCGCCATTCCAGATCCCAACAATGACCAGCTCTCTCCCCGGTCCACCGAAACATACACCCCCCTGTAGAGCCCAGCGTACAAGATATTCTCGTTCACAGGGTCTTCCAGGATAACATAGGCGACCTCATCGGGAAGGTTAGAAACGATCGGCCTCCAGGTCTTTCCAAGATCTTCCGAAACATATAAATGATTGTCCAGGTCATCATAATTGATGCCGGTGACCGCCACATACACTCGACACCGATTGAAGCGCGACGGGCAGATGCTCCGGATGTATCCGTTGGCCAGCCCTTCGGAATGCTCGGTCCATTCTGCGCCGTCATTCTGGCTGACCCAGAAAGCCCCTCGGTCCGTCCCGACGAACAGAATCCCAGGCTCCAAAGGAGATTCGGCAATGGCACCAGCCGCGACGGACCTTTTCTCCTCCTGAGCCGATACCGCCAGATCCGGACTGATCACCCTCCATGCATCTCCCCTGTTTAGGCTTTTGAATACAAAATTCCCGGCATGATACAAGGTCAGCGGGTTGTGGGGTGAAATAATGTAAGGAGCGACAAAATTAAAGGCCAACTGGCCTGTATGTCCCTTGGGCAGTTGGGGCATGATTCCCACCGACCGATCGGCCCGCATATTTTTGCGCATGATTCCCCCGTTCTGGCTCGAAAAATAAACGATATTCGGGTCCATGGGATCGGCCATAGTGTAACACCCATCCCCTCCGGCCCATGCATCCAGCCATACATACTGCCATCCATCCGCAAACCGGGGATTCCACTCCTTGGCTGGCCCATAAACGGACGAGTCATCCTGCGTGCCCCCATAAACTAAATAAGGATCCTGGTTATCGACGGATATATCATAAAATTCGCCCGCCGGGATGTTATTGTGATGAAGCCATGATTGTCCCCTGTCAGCGCTCACATAAAGGCCTCCATCATTTCCCAAAGCCAAACGATCGGGATTCTCCGGATCGATCCACATCTCGCAGTGATCGAGGTGGAGGACCTCGGCCGGATTGGGAAAGAGATGGAACACATCCCCCCCGACGAGCGCGAACGTCTTCCCGCCGTCCTTGCTGTGGGCAACCCGCACCCCCAGCGCAAAAATCTCCTCATCATCCTGGGGATTAACATAGATATCGGCAAAATACCATCCGATTCCAGGAAAGATATAGAGTTCATCCTTATGAGTTCTTTTCCAGGTCTTCCCGCCGTCCAAAGTGCGGTAAACTTCGGCGGCCACATCCCGTTTCTTGTCCAAATTGTCCACCAGGGCATAAGCTTTATCGGGATCGGACCAGGAAACAGCCAATCCAATCCGCCCCGTTTTCGGCCCCTTGGGAAACCCTCCTCCTAGCCTTTCCCAAGTCTTTCCGCCGTCTTCGCTCCTATAAACCCCGCTTTCCTCACCGTTGATCCCGGGATAGTTTTCCCAAAGGGATGCATAAACCACCTCCGGATGCGAAGGACAAATCACCACATCATTGGCCCCGGTGCGCTCGTTCACATAAAGGACATGCTCCCACGTTTTCCCTCCATCCATGGTCCGGTAAAGGCCGCGGTTTGGGTTGGTGGACCAGAAATGGCCCTGCACCGCCACATAGACGATATCCGGATTTTCCGGATGAACGGCAATCTCCCCGATATGGGAGGAATCGTGCAACCCCATATTCTGCCAGGTTTCCCCGCCATCCTGAGAGCGGAAAACGCCCGTTCCCGGCATAGTAAAATTGCGCGCCTTTTTAAGGCTTTCTCCCGTGCCAAGCCAGATGATATCGGGATTCGACGGCGAGAGGGCGATGTCCCCGATACCCAGAGCCGATTGATTCTCGAAAATCGCCCTCCAGGTAAGACCGTTGTTAACAGTCTTCCACAGGTTTCCCGAGCCGAAGGCGACGTACATGATTCCAGGCCTTCCGGGAATTCCCTGAACAGCCTCCACCCTTGCCGAATTCATGACCGGGCCCAGAGAAATCCACTCCAGTCTAAATTCAGAGGACTTTTTCAGCTTCAGATACTGTTCCCATGAATCGAGAAGAGGGCTTTTGGCTCCCATCTCTTCAGCCATAGAATATACTCCTACGATTAGAAATAGGACCAGGATGAAAATTGGATATTTAGCTTTCATCTGTATCATTTTTGTCTTCATACCCTCTCCCCAAAATATATTTCGTGGAACTGCAAACCCAACTCCCGCTCATCTTGATTTTCCGGATCACACTCGGCCGGAACAAATGAGCGATCCGTGTGGATGCTCAATATAATCTCCCGATCTTTTCCCAACGTCCGGGGTTCGATCATGTATTCTTTATAAAACCGGGCCTCGGTAAGAACGAACTCATCGATGGTGTGATCCCCTAATTCGAGGATAACCTTTTGATCCGGAAATTTCGATTTGTCGAACGCACCTCGCACTATGAGCGTCGATGGCTTGAATGGGTTTTCAATACGACATATCGCATCTTTGGCCATCCATCTCCAGGTTTGCCAATCTTCATCCTGAATCGACGGATTCTTTTCAGGAGCATACCATCCGGATTGAAAGGATATCTCATAGGGTTTCCTGGCAGGGATTTCAGGCGAAGTCTTCCGGATAAAATAGGACTTCCAGGCTTTTTTGCCGCTCAAAAAAAAAGCGACTTTCCTCTTGAGATCCTCTGTCGATGTCCATCCTCTACTCGGACACTGAAGGCACTCCTGGGATAAATAACCCGTTAAAAGCCCTTTCCTTAATCGGCGGATTTGGAGGTTATTTAACAACTCATTCAGCGGTTGTCCTCTGCTGATTGAACCGATAGGCGGATGCCAGCAACAGGGCAAAACATTTCCCGATGACTGTACTAAAAAAAAAGACCAGGGATCCAGACAATCCCGGGTCTTTAATGGCCCTCTTGCCGATGAATATTTTTTCGGCTCATGATTCTTTAGATCCTGATCCTCCTCAGGTTGATTGGCTTGCGGCGGCGAACCGCTTTGATCTTGGTCTCCATCGAGCTGCTGGATTTTTTCTCTCAAGGAATCCATCAAACCCTGCTGGACATGGAATTCAAGACCCGAATTTTCGAGAAATTCAAAAACTCCGATCAAGATAGAGAGGGCCTTTTTCATGTCATCAAGAGGCATTTCTGTCACATGATCCACTTCGATCCCATCCTTTACAGGGGGATATTTGGTTAAATTGCAAAAATTGAAATGGTCGACTCCATATCGTATTCCGAAATCGATGTAGTTTTTCAATCCCAATATATTCTGATTGGACACTACGCAGCTAAATGATATTCTTGGTAACTTTCGGCGACCTTTCTCGCGTAATTTTATCAAATTCTCGAGGTTGGTAATCAAATTCTCCAACTCGGCTCCTCGCCTCAATTTTTTGAACAATTCAGGATCTGCCGTGTCACAAGAAATCTCGACACTACGGAATTTGGAGAGAGTTTCCAACTCGTCGTTAGACAGTTTTTTCGCAAAATTCGAGATGATATGAAGCCGGATTCCGTCTTCGATCAATTCATTGCAGAAAAGATGCCAATCCTTATAGATGGTCGTCTCTCCGTGTCCGCTCACACAAACAAGCCTGCTCTTTCTCTTTTTCAAATCCTCGATGACTATCTCCAGCATTTCCCGTGGAAGATCCATTCCCTTGTAATAGGGCTGGCTTGCCACACAAAAAACGCACCTCAGGTTGCATTTTGACGTTAATTCTATGTGGGCGATTTGCGTTCTATTGGATTTCAGCATTTCAGGTCGGGCTTTCCTTTTGCTCAGCCCTCAACATTTGATTTTAGCACGAATCAAAGAGAATGCAATGGGGATGTTACGGCTATCCCGAAAAACTCTTCTTGTTCTAAAAATGGCTTCACCTGCAAAGAAAGCTTCTCGAAACCCGGATCAAAGATCCAGAGCATTTGCGGATTGGTCGTCACAATTCAAGATGCTTTAATCTGTAACTTATGGCTTTAAAAATGGGGCATAAAATATTATGCTAGAATATCAGCGGTTTATTGGGTGCAATGGCAAAAGAAAGAATTTCATAGGGCCGAAAATTGGAAAAACATGGAATTCCATCCAAGCCCCTGATAGCGATCAGGGCATCGTTCACCATCCTTTTTATGCTGGCCGTGATTTTTGTCCCTGCCGGAACGCTCGAATGGACAGAAGCCTGGATTTTTCTTGTCTTTTACCTCATCTCCGTCATAGTGTTGCTTTTTTGGATGAAAAGGCACTCGCCCGGTCTTCTGAGAGAACGTATGTCGAGAAAGAAAGACGCTAAAAGCTGGGACAAAAAATTCATGTGGGCATATCTGACTGCGCTGATTCCCCTTGCAGCTCTTCCAGGGTTGGATGCTGTCCGCTTCCAATGGTCGAGTGTACCTTTGATCGTCAAAATCGGAGCCTTTATTGGTTTTTTCCCTGCCATGGGGGTCATCTTCTGGGCAGCGAAGGAAAATGCCTATCTTTCGGATGTGGTCCGGATACAGGAAGACCGGGGACATAAGGTGTGCACCACAGGGCCCTACCGTTATATTCGACACCCTATGTACGCAGGAGTGATTCTGATCATGGTCTGCTTTCCTCTCTTTATGGGATCGCTCTTTTCTCTCATCCCCGCCTTCATCATCGCCATTCTCTTTTTCCTCCGGACCGCACTCGAGGACAAAACCCTTCAGGAGGAACTTCCCGGCTACAAAGAATATACCCAGAAAGTTAGCTACCGTCTGATACCCGGGATTTGGTGAGAGGTGAGGTTGTTTATCTGATCCGGCGTTTCCGGGAGGGGCGCTCGGGTTTGATGCCTAAAACGTCCCTTATCCAATCGAATATCTCGTTCCATTTGTTGTAGCCGACATGGAAGGCATCCTTGACTTCGATATACTTATGTTTGATTCCCAGCTCCTTCAATTTCTGGACGGCTTTTCTGGCATTTTCCACAGGAACGGCATTATCTTTGGCCCCGTGGACGATCAGAAAATTCAATCCTTTACCTCGGTCCAAAAGGTCCAGGATATTCTCCCCTTTTTGACTGAGATGAGGAGGTGGGAAAATCGCCCCGGATAGAATGACGACGGCTTTGAATAGGTCGGGATTCAACAAAGAGAGGCGCCAGGCTCCGTATCCTCCCATGGAAAAACCTTGTAGGACGACGTTTTTGTCGTCGATATTGTAGAGTGCCTTGATGTGTTCGATGCACTCGATGACTTCTTTTCCCGAATCGCCCAGATACCAGTCGGAGAGGCCCCTGGCCTGGGGGGCGATCATGATCATTCTCGGCAGGCCCCTCCTCATTCTGGCTGCTTCGATAAGGTTCGCCATGTTGATGGCATAACTTACCTCGTCCACGCCGCTGCCATGGAGGGCGACAAAGAGGGGAGTGGGTTTTTCCGCGTCGTAGTCCCTGGGAATATAGGCCGTATAAGGCTGAAGGGTGCCGTCGATTTCGGACCGGTGAGCATATCTCCCGATCGAACCTAAGGGGAAGATCGCGGGTTCCCCTTTATCGACATTTTCGAACAGAGTCTTTATCTCGTCATACCATTCATTGATGGAATCGATTGCCTCGTAGGGGGAGGCTTCCTCCATGTACTCTTCGATCCAATCGAAGCGGATCTCCAGAGTGGGGAGGCTTTTGATGAATTTTGCGCCTTTGGCATCGAGATCGCTTTTTTCGATTTCGTCAAGCTTCGATTGGAACCCGTTGAATTCTGTGCGGTTCAAAATGAAAAACCTGTTGTCCTCCTTGAAGACCAGGGAGCCCCGATCATCCACGACACCCACGCTGAAATCGTAGGAACCCGTGGCGTAATCCTTTTCTTCAAGCTTGAAGCGCAGGATATTCATCCCTTTTTTTAGCTCGAATGTTTCCGAGTGCGGAATATTTTCGGCTCCCGGACCTAATAATATGGTTCGCATTTCCCATCCTGTCCGATCCTCAGGAGAATTGATGGCCAGGGTTATTGTTTTTTCATTGTCGTGATAAAAGTGCGTGGCATTGAGGGCCATCTGGATTTCAGGCTCTGTGGGGATATGATTGACAAACTGAAAGATGGCTCCTTTTCTTTTGTCGGTCATCTCGGTGTCATAGCCTGTATCGGGATAAAGAAGGGCCAGCTTCCGTTGGCCCAGGTCGTTGTCCGCATAGATGAGGTTTATTCCCCATTTATCCTGGAGAAAGGGCTTGAAGGGAATGAGGTATTTGAAAGGGATGGCCAGCTCGTAGATGATGACGTTATTTTTTTCGTCGAGGACGATCTTGAGGTCTATTTGGCGGATATCGGTTCCGGGGAAATAGACTCCATCCTGGTTGACCAGGACCGCGACCGGATTTTTATCCTCGAGAGAAATCCCGAAGGAATAAAAGCGGTCACCCTGGTTTCCCTTGTAGGGATCGAGAAAGGTCAAGATTAGACCATCACCGTATCTCCAGCTCCTGTTAGGAAACTCGAACATATCGTCGAAGGCCTTTATAGCCGCATAGAAATTTTTCGCATCGTATGTGAAGCGGGCGGTTACCTTCAGGTCTGGGGAAGGCTCGATTTTGTCGCCGGCGGTGGTGAGGTCGATGGGGATCTCTTCTATCCCGGCCCAGTCCGCCAGATCCCCGTCGACCTTTATGCTTTTATCGGTCTGGAATATTTTGAGCTCATCTGGTTGTTGGAAGGAATGGATGGGGAGAAGAATCAACCCCAGAAAAAATACCAGCATCGAAACGATAATTATATGCCTTGAACATTTCATGTCGATCTCCTCGGCATAAGACCTAGGTCATCGCGCCCTATTCATTTTATATAATAGTATAGTAGCGTTTTCTTCCCTCCAATAAAAGCCCCCTTTTAATTAGGTGACAGGTAACTAAATTAGAAAACTTATCGAAAAACTAATTTAGTTACCTGTCACCAATTTTGTGGTGGAAAAAATTTTGGAGGAGGGAGTGGAATTTTTGCATGTGGACCAAGGGGGCCGAGTGTTTCCATCCGGCCGGGAATGAATAAAGCTCCGGATGCGGGTAGAGCTTCATTAGAGAATCCGCATCTTCATGGTAGGGTTCGTCCTCTGCGGTTACGATCAGCACTCTTCCTGGCCACTGTTTAAAGGCCTCGGGAAGGGGTTCATCCTCGGTGTTAAATTCATAAAGCATCTTCATGATGGAGAGGAGTGTCTTTTTCGATCCCACACAATCCATATCATGGAGGAGGAGGGCCATCCGGAACCGCAATCTTTCTTCCGCTTCGGGGGAAATCTCGCCTTCGATCTTTCCCAATCTCGAGAGTTTCTTCTTCAATAAAGGATTGAGCAGGAAGGAAGGGAAGAGTCGCATCATGGCCAACGCTCCCTTTTTGTTCCGTTCTCTTTTGGGGGCGAGGGTGTTGGTGAGCACCATGGCTTCGACCCGGTCCATATTCCGGCGAAAATACGACTGGGCAAACATCCCGGTCAGGGACTGCCCGCTTAAACAAACCCGTCCGATTCCTTCTGAATCGAGCACCTGGTTGACACATTGGCTGAAATCATCCAGGATTTCACAATATGAAAAATCGACCACGACCACTCGGAATTCTCGCTCGAGCCCTTGCACAAAATTATAGATTCCCCAGGGACCGGTATGCCCGCCGCTGAAGGCCAGAACAGTCTTTTCTCCGTCGCCACAACAATAATAAGAGATCGATTTCCCCTTGAATTCTGCATGCTTCAGAGTGTGGGTGTCCAGGAAATCTTGAAATCTGCGCATCTCATTTTCGGAAGTTCCCATGAAATATTTCTTTACTGTTTGCTCATCAAGTTTCATTTTTTTCTCCTCTTTTTTTCTTTGACCCTTTCCGTGCCTATCCCTTCCTGGAGGATCCGGGCAAAACCTTCCAGCTCTTTTTGTAATGTCTCTTCCGGAATCGAGAAAAGGGGCCTCCCCTTCTCGATATTTTTTTTGTAGTCGATCCTGTATTTAAGCGCCAGATAATCCATGACTCCCTCCTGCACTTGAATCAGCGTGTAGATCATCTGGTCAATATCCAGGTCCTTTCTGATATTGCCTTTTTTCTGTTCCTGCTCGAACAGCCCCCTCAGGACTTTGATTCCCTGCACCTTGCTCTTAAAGGCCACATTTCCCAGGATAACATTGTTCCGTTCCTGAGAGACCTTGTACCCGAATGCGCCGAAAACAGGGTATTTATTATCGAGCAGGGCCGCATGAAGATAGAACTTCACCCAAGCTCCTAGAATATCTCCCTTGCAGTCCTTGAGCGTCTTCTCGAAAAGCCCGGCATTGAGCTTCTTGGCATATTCGATAAGGTAGGCATAAAGGTCCCTTTTGGATTCGAAATACCGGTAGAAGCTCCCCTTGGCCAGGCTCAATTTGGCGATGATCTTGGACAGCGAAACCTCGTTGTAATCACGGAGGGCAAATTCCATCAGGCAGGTGTCGATGATTTCTTTCTGTCGCTCTGGGCTCAAGTTCATGAAAGTTTTCAGGGGCATCTTATCTCCTTTGAAGTTTAACCATAATTTTTACACTGATTAGCTGCGACTTTCCGATTGCGACTCTATGGTCGCGACTCAATAGTCGCTTTTATTAAAGTAGCATCTGATGCTGTCTCTGTCAAGGTTTTTGAAAAACGTTATTTTGTGTATAATGCGGGGGGATTAAAGGAGAACGGATATGAAAAAAAATTTCATAGGGTCACTGGCGATCATACTGATTTCATTTCTATTTCTGTTTCTCATGCTGCCCGCGCAGCAAACCGACATTTATCAGCGGCCGCGGCAGTGGGAGAGAAGCAGGGATTATGACGCCCTGGACTACCGGTTGGAATTGACGTTCGACCTGGATCAGAAAACCTTCTGGGGCACGAACACCATCACCTTGACTCCCCTCAGGGATGATTTCACGGAATGCGTGCTGGATGCCGAGGAGCTGGTCGTCGATTCGGTCAAAGCGCCGGACAGCACTCCCCTCTCTTTCGAACAGACAGAAACTCATCTTATCGTCCATCTGCCAAAAGCCTACCCATACGGTCAGGAAGTCCTTTTCACCGTGGAATACCATGCCGAAGATCCTAAATACGGTCTGTTCTTCGACGATGAAACACCCAGGCATCCTCAGATGGTCTCTACATCCTCCTGGCCGGAATACGCCCATCACTGGCTCCCCTGCTACGATTATCCCAACGATAAGGTCACCCACGAGTTCATCATCACGGTCAAGGATTCACTCAAAGTCCTGGGAAACGGCCGGCTGGTGAGAGTCATCGAAGACAAGCTGAAGGGGACCAAAACCTATCACTGGTCACAGGCCCTCCCTCATTCCACCTATTTATTTTTGCTGGCCATCGGGCCCTTTGCCGTCATCGAGGACTCGCTCGGCTCTCTTCCAATCAACTACTGGGTCTACCAGAAGGACGTGGAGGATGCCAGATGGATATTCGAGAAAACCCCCTACATGATCGAGTTCTTCACCAAAATCTACGGCTACGACTATCCCTGGGCAAAATACGATCAGGTGACAACCCCCAGAGTCGGCGGCGGAATGGAGAACACGACAGCCACAGGATTGGGTCAGAGCGTTATCCACGACAGAAGAGCAGAACAGGACTTTTCCTGGGAAAAAACGATCGCCCATGAAGCGGCCCACCAGTGGTGGGGAGACCTCATCACGCTACGAAGCTGGGAGCACACTTGGCTGAACGAGAGCTTTGCCACCTATTCTGATTACCTGTACACCAGGTACGACCTGGGCGAGGACGAGGGGGCTTATGATTTGCTCAGAAAGAAGAATTCCTATCTCAGCGAAGCCCACACCAGGTATATCCGCCCCATCGTTTTCGACCGTTATGAGCGTCCGCAGCAGAATTTCGACCGCCACACCTACCCCAAAGGGGCGGCTGTTTTGCATATGCTGCGGTTCATTTTGGGAGACGAATCCTTTTTCCGGACCTTTTCACATTTTCTCCACAAGTACGAATTTCAGGCAGTGGATACCCACGACTTCATGAAGACGATCAAGGAAGCGACCGGACAGAACATGGATTGGTTTTTCGAGCAGTGCATTTTTGCCCCCGGACATCCTGTTTTTGAGGTGAGCTATTCATGGGATGAGCCAAGCCAAAAGGTTTCTATGAAAGTCCGTCAGGTGCAAGACACGTCTAAGGGAATCCCTATCTACAAGCTTCCTGTCATCATCGGAATCCACACTGCAAAGGGAAAACATTCGGAAAAAGTGTGGATAGAAAAACAAGAGGAGACTTATGATTTCGATGCCGAAGAAAAGCCCCTGATGGTGAGGTTCGACGAAGGGAATTATTTGTTGAAGGAATGGACTTTCGAGAAGAGTGTGGAGGAGCTGCTTTATCAATTGAAAAACGACGATGTGATTGGAAGGGGATGGGCGGCTTCGAAGCTAGCAAATTTCAAAGATGATTTGAGGGCTGTGGAAGGGCTCATCGATGCGGCGCGAAACGACAGTTTCTGGGCGGTGAGGCAGAGTGCTTTGGAGACGCTGGGCAAATGGAGGCGCGAAGAAGATATCGAGCTCATTAAAGAAAAGTGCCTGGATGAAAAATCAAGTGTGAGATATACAGCCATGCGCATATTGGGAGACAATGAACGGAAGGACCTCGTCCTATTTTTCAGGGAACGTTTCGAGAAAGACGACAGCTACCTGGCCCAAGCCGAAGCCCTGAGATCCATCGGGAAATGCGGCGACCGGTCGCAGATCGCCTTCCTGGAGGAGGCATCCGAAATGGAATCGCCTCGAAATGTCATCAAGCGTGCCGCCGAAGAGGCCATCAAGCAGATCCAAAAACGGGGACGTTCCTTAAGGTACCACCCTATCCACTATTCATCGAAGTGAAGCGGAGATTCTAAAGAATATCATCCTGTTCAAAAGTGGTTTCTAGAAAACATCCATTCTCAAACAAGTCACATCCCCCTAAAAAAAAACATCCGCCGGTATCGTTTAATCAAAGCTGCTTTTTAATTTCTTTGATCAGAAAAGCCACGAGCCTTTCCAGATAGACCGCTCCTTTTTTGGCCGAGGCTTTGGTCGGATCTCCCAGCACCCCTTTTTCCGATAAGGCCGGCATCCCCTTTTCCATGACAACTCTGACCTCTTTCTCGCCAAGAGGGCCAATGTATCCAGGGCTGAACCTTTCCTTGTTCACCAACTGCTCGGAAAAAGCCAGAATGAGGGATGTTTCGTTTTCTCCAGCATGGGCACCTGCTTCCTCCGGTGTGATACCGAACTCTCCGGAGATTTTGAATAAACAATCCGTCAATCCCATAAGATCGGTGTAACCGGTGATTTTGTGTTTAGGAAATCTCTTCTGCTGCTCCTCGATGGCTTCTTTGACGGCGGTGAAATTCCCCCCGTGGCTGGGAAGATATATGATGGTTTTGAATCCCTGCTTGACCAAGCTTTCCGTATAGTCGCTAATAACCGCCTTCAGCGTCGATGCTTTTAGGGAAAGCGTCCCAGGGAAGGCCAAGTGATGGTCGGAACAGCCCACCGGGATGGTCTTGGCCTGCAGGGCTTGACCCCACTCCATGGCAAACCGAAAAGCCATCATATCCCCGATCATAGTATCGGTTCTGGTCGGGAGGTGCGGGCCGTGCTGTTCGGTGGAGCCCACACCCACCACGACCGTCGTATATCCCTCATCGATGGCTCTTTTTATGTCTGGCCAATTCATGTCTTCCATGCGTATGGTTTTCATCATTTTTTCCTCCTATTTAACAGCTGAGGATGGCTTTGTGTGCAACGATAATTGTCGGTCAAGCCATCTCAACGAAAGGATGATTTGAATCGCTGCCGCGAGATACCAAAGTCCAAGGACGGGACCGAGATCGACCAATCCTGCATTGTCTGGAGGGACCGGAAAGGCAGCGAAGTTGAATCCGAGGAGAAGAAGCCCTATTAGGATTCCTGCCCCGCCAAAAATTCTGCCGAACCGCGGATGCTTCAGCATGGCTATTCCGAACAGGATGGTCCCGGCACCGATAAAAAAATCCCATGAGATATCCATCCCGAGCTGCACCCTGTCCACGACCCGCCAAACCCACTTCATGGTCGATTCCGAGATTCCATCTCCTGCAGAGGCCATCAAATCGTCTATCGAAAGATTGACCGATAGTTGAACGATCAACATCATATTGGCCACAACACCAGCAATAACATTGGATATAACGGCCAATTTGCCACTTATTGTTTTGTTATGAGCTTTAAGAAAAAAATAAAAACCTAAGCTACCGATGCCAAGTAGGGGGCCAAACAGGCTAGCAAAGATCTCCGTCACAATCTTTGGAAGTGATAAAAAAATCATCAATGGATAAATTATGCTGGCGATCAATCCAGCAACAATTCCAATCCTAACCCAAGCCATGTATTGATCTTTTTCATCATGCATAGGAAAATTCTCCCTGCCGTTTTGACTATTTTTTCATAATTCCCCGGAAAAATAAATGGAAAATCTCATAGGATCTTCCAAAAATTTTTCCTTGACAGCAAAATGTTGGGACTTTAAAATAACACTCTTATAGGAGTGTCATATGAGGACCACCAAAAAAAAGCGTCTCGACAGCAAAGTGACGATCAAGATCCCCGGCCCCCTCTACAATCGCATCGCCAAAATCGTCGCTGGAAGCGGATTCAATTCGGTGACCGACTTTATCGTCTATGTGCTCCGTGATTTGGTCTCGGCTTCGGACAAAACTGACTCAAAAGGAAAAATCGAGGATGCCAGTTTGAGTAAAGACGAGGTCGAAGCCATCCGCAAACGCCTGAAATCCCTGGGATACTTATGAGCGCCTCATTAAGGTGACAACTCATTTGGTGACAGGTAACTAAATTATAGAATTTATAGAAATACTAATTTAGTTACCTGTCACCAAATAAATAAAGGAGGAGATATGTCGTTTAAGCTTGTGCCGCCGCATGGTGGAGAATTGAAACCCCTGCTCCTGGAGGGAGAGGAGCTGATAAAGGAAATGGAAAAGGCCAAAACGCTACCTGAAGTTCGGCTCACCTCGCGCGAGACATCGGACCTGATCATGATGGCCATCGGAGCTTTCAGCCCGCTCGAGGGCTTTATGGGACAGGACGACTATATCGGCGTTGTCGAAAACATGCACATGGCCGACGGAACGCTCTGGCCGATTCCCATCACGGTCTCGGTCGCCAAAGAACAGGCCGACTCTCTAGCCATAGGCTCCGAGGTCGCGCTCCTAGACGATGAAAGCGGCGAGCTCATGGGCAGCATGAAGGTCATCGAAAAATACACCTACGATAAGGTGCACGAAGCCAAAAACGTGTTCCGAACCGACGATGCGGCCCACCCTGGTGTGGCCAAGGTTTACGCCCAAAACGAGATACTTCTTGGGGGATCGGTCAAGGCCTTTAGCGAAGGCCCTTACCCGCAACAATTCGGCGACTACTACGCCCGCCCGGCTGAGACGCGCCGCATCTTCACCGAACTCGGTTGGCGCACAGTGGCCGCTTTCCAAACGCGCAATCCCATCCACCGCAGCCATGAGTACTGCACCAAGATCGCCCTGGAAGTCAGCGACGGCATCCTCATCCATCCCCTGGTCGGCAAACTCAAAGCCGACGATATCCCAGCCGACATTCGCATGAAATGCTACGAGATCCTTATGGATAACTACTACCCCAAAGACCGGGTGGTCCTCAAAGTCTATCCAATGGAGATGCGCTACGGCGGCCCGCGCGAGGCCATCCTACATGCCATATTTCGTCAGAACTACGGCTGCAGCCACCTGATCGTGGGCCGCGACCACGCCGGCGTCGGCAGCTACTACGGCCCGTTTGATGCCCAGCAAATCTTCAACGACATCGACGAGGGAGAGCTGCACCTCCAACCTCTCAACATCGACTGGACCTTCTGGTGCAACAAATGCGACGGAATGGCCTCGATGAAGACCTGCCCTCATTCCAAAGAAGACCGCGTGCTCATCAGCGGGACCCAGCTGCGCAAGATGCTCTCCGAAGGCCAAATGCCGCCCAAAGAGTTCAGCCGGCCCGAAGTGGTCCAAATCCTGATGGACTATTATAAGAGCCTGAATAACGGATGAGCCGAAATTACCGTCTCAAATGTCGATATCTTTTTCTGAACGGCAAAGGCCGGACATCATCCAACCGAATCAAAATCGGCAAAAATAAGGAGTGATTCAAATGACGATCCAAAAAGCGACCAATATAACCTGGCACCATGGAGCCATATCCAAGGAGGACCGGGAAAAATTCCTCAATCAAAAGGGTGTGGTTATCTGGTTTACCGGACTTTCCAGCTCCGGAAAATCCACTCTGGCCCATGCCGTGGAAGAGGAACTCTTCAAACGCGGTCAACTTTCCTATGTTCTGGACGGTGACAACGTCCGGCACGGATTGAACAAAAATTTGGGATTTTCTCCGGAAGATCGCGAGGAGAACATCCGCCGTATCGGAGAGGTCGCCAAGCTGTTCGCCCAGGCCGGTCTGATCACCATGACCGCCTTCATCTCTCCCTATCGCAAAGACCGTGACAACAACCGACGCTTGCTCGATGAAGGCGAGTTCATCGAGATCTTCATGAAGGTCTCCCTGCAGGAAGCTGAAAGGAGAGACCCCAAAGGCCTTTACAAAAAAGCCCGGGCCGGAGAGATCAAAGAATTTACCGGAATCTCGGCCCCCTACGAAGAACCCCTCCATCCCGAAATTTTTATCGACACAGATACCCTTAGCCTGGAAGAAAGCAAAGACATGGTCATCCGCTATCTAGAGGATAAAAAGATAATCGAAAAAGGATAACTTCAGACTTTATTCCTTATCCGAGAAATTTTTTTCACAGAAAAGAAATTTAATTTCGATTTAGACCTTGACAAGTGCTATTTATTTTATAAAATGAAGCCAGTTCTCCTAAGCCGGCTGGGGAGAACGCCCACCTTTTTGGTTCCCATCATCAACCCCCCTTCTATGATGATGCCATGCAAGCATTTTTTTTGGCACCTCCTTTTCTTTAATCCTATGGTCCTGTGAACCAATCTTCTATCTGTGTCCTCAACT
>CAYNVQ010000015.1:0-68052 GCA_964400735.1 uncultured Eubacteriales bacterium
TTTATCACAAAATAAACACCCAGCGGAGGTGCATCAAATCATCATGTTATCTTCCGACCTATTATTAGCTGACTTTTATATTGCAAGATATGGTTGTGACAAAATCCAGAAATAAAAATCGTTGTGTAGAGGGAGACGATTAATCCCCTGATTTGAAGCTGTTTTAAAAATGGAGGTCTTATTCAGACGTTAGAGGTTGAAAAGCTGAAATTGCGGGCTTGAAGTATAAAAGACAAAAACAAGGAAAAGGCTGATTTTCGGGGGATACGCCTGGTACCCCTGGCCGGACTCGAACCGGCGACACAGGGATTAGGAATGTGCTCCTTGGCTATGCTGAGCGTTAGTTAACCTTACTGAGTTGAACGTATCCGCTCGCCATTTCTGTGTTGCCTCCTGGTTGTAAGTCGTCGAATGCATGCACGTATCCCGACATCTGAAGCGTGCCTCCAGATTTCGTCATCCTACCTGTGAAGAATAATCGGAACTCAGATAATTCGAAGAATTGAATGCTCACGGTGCGATCCTTCATTATAACTCCAGAAAAAATTCCACTACCCTCCTCAAATGTGCCCGCAAAAGCCTGTCCAGTCTGATGAGTGATGATGATGTTCCCATCATCTGATAGGGATTCGCCGGTAAAATATTCGGGCGTCTCCATTGGCCACTCGGTCGTATCCCCGTAGGCGTATCCGCTCGCTTCACTTATCCACTCTCCGATCAGGTTCGGAACCCAGTTGTCATCTGTAGCCTCGCCATAAAGAGGCCCTCTGACGATGATGATAAGGCTGATTGCAGCCACTACCAGCAGGATTCCAGCGACAGCGATGATTGCCTTTACCTTGGTTCTCATGTTTCCTCCTTTTCCTAAAAAAATCTAGTCTGATTTATATGAATTGCCCTTTAACTTGGACAAATCCGTTCGACATAACAAAATGAAGTCGATTGATCCCTTTTCGCTCCTTTTGCCTTTCAGCAAGGATAACACATCAGCAAGACTCTTCTTCGTCAAATATTGTTACTGAGACTCTCTGACTTATATCACAATGAAGAATCTGATTCAAATGGTGCAGGTATGTCTGGAAAATCCTTTTGACCAAAATGGTACGAAAGCAGGCGAAACTGTACTAAACCATACTAAACCGAAGCGCCTGGCAAGTTCCCCCTAACTTGCTGATTTTATTGCTAAATGCTTGATAATAAAGGAGTACCCCTGGCCGGACTCGAACCGGCGACACAGGGATTAGGAATCCCTTGCTCTATCCATACTGAGCTACAGGGGTACCTTCAGTTACAGAATAAATATCCTCTTCCGTCCACCAATTTAGCAATTTCCTGAACTTTTTTCAATCCTAATTATCATGCCACTCCGAAGCCTCCCGCCCCTCACTTAAAAAGAAAGAAAGCAGGCTAGCAAGATGAATCGTTCAATTTGATACATCTGAGGACCACGGTCAGCATGACTTTGGCCCAAAAGATTTAGACTTAACTCCTCGGTTATCTGCGGTCCTGGACACCAATCAGAGTGCCCTCCATCCCGGTCCTGATGCTTGCTGCATTGGCCTCATCCGTGTCGATATGCATGCTCAACCTGAAATCGGGATGGACCCTCACCAGCACATCTCCGAAGACGAGGGGCCTATCCCCTTTTACCTCAATACTGACGATGTCTCGATCTTTCAACCCAAAGGATAGAGCATCCTCGGGCGACATATGGATATGCCGCAGCGAACATATCACTCCCTGCGGAACAAAACAAGTACCGTTCGGCCCTTCAAGCGTGATCCCCGGGCTCCCTTCCAGATCCCCAGAAGCTCGAATCGGAGCTTTGATCCCCAGCTTGAACTCTTCGGTCATCGAAATTTCAACCTGGCTTTGCTTTCGGAAGGGGCCCAGAATCCTAACCCTTTCCACCCTGCCCTTGGGTCCCAAAAGATTGATCGCTTCTTCACAGGCGAACTGCCCGGGCTGGGAGAGCTCGGCACGAATCGTCAATTCGCTACCCTTCCCGAACAGCACTTCCATTTCCTCTCTGGCTAAATGAACGTGGTGAGCAGAGACCTCGATCGGTATTTTCTTTTCTTTCTGACTTTTCAGTACCTGAGTCACATCTTGATAGCCCAAAGTCCGTATGGCCTCGCGGGCGATCATCCGCTCTTCATCGGTTGGGATGACCAGCACCTTCACCCGAGAAAACTCATCGGAGATTTCCACGGCCTCACCCTGGCGGGGAGAAGCTGTTTTATTCCTGATGGTATCGACACTGATTCCCATATGGGATAATCCCTGACAGGCCAATCCCCTGACCCAAGCGCTTCCCTCACCGATGCCGCCCGAAAAGACCAAAGCATCCAGCCCCCCTATGGCCGCCACATAGGCCCCGATGTATTTGCGTATTCTGTAACAGAAGATGTTGATGGACGAAAGGGCTTTCTGGTTTCCCTCATTGGCCTCCTTCTCGATCTCGCGCAAATCGCTCGATACCCCAGACAGCCCCTTCAATCCGCTCCCGCGATTCAATATCTCCTCGATCTCATCCAAGCTCAATCCCTTTTCCCTGTTCAGATACAGGATAACCGACGGGTCGAGGTCTCCGCTTCTGGTCCCCATGATCAATCCCTCCAGCGGAGTCAATCCCATGCTGGTATCCACGGACCGGCCGTGATCGATGGCGCATACAGACGCGCCGTTTCCCAGGTGACAGGTGATAATCTTCAGCTCCCGAAACCTGCGCTTCAGATGAGATGCTGCCTGTAAGGCCACATAGTTGTGGGAGATGCCATGAAACCCATACCGGCGTATGCTGTCTTTTTCGTAAAACTCGTAAGGCAGCCCGTAAAGATAGGCATGAGAGGGCATTTTCTGGTGAAAGCCGGTATCGAATACGGCGATCTGCGGCACATTCGGCATTAGCCTTTGGCTTTCCCGAATCGCCATGAGATTGGCGGGGTTATGCAGAGGAGCGAGACTCGCATATTTTTGGATGTCCTGCACCACTTGCTCATCGACGATCACCGGATGGCTGTATTTATCTCCGCCATGAACCACACGATGGCCTACAGCGCTCAGTTCGCCGAAGTCTTTTATCACCCCCTGCTTTTCATCCGTCAAAAGGTCGACGACGGCTTGGAATGCCTGTTCATGGCTAATCTTTCCGAGTTCCTTGTGAAATTTCCCCTTCGTTGATTCAGCGGATAAAGACGAATCATCCAGTCCGATTCTCTCCACAAGGCCGCCGAGGTTATTCGACTCATCCCCGGTGTCATAAAAGCGGAATTTCAGGGAGGAACTCCCGCAGTTTATGACCAGTATCTTTTCAGGCGAGGCTGTGGTCAATCGAAGTCCGTAGGGGTCGGGAACGTTACGCCAGGCATCTTCCACGCGCGTTAGCTCTTCATCATTCTTTTGCCGAGCTTTCAACCGGTCTGTTATCGTCTTGGCCATGATCCTGACCGCATCGGGATTTACCGCTAAAAAAGTCGAAAAAACGGCTTGGGGGATGAGAAAGAGCTGGCACTTCGTTAAAGCGATGACATCTGCATTGGTGGGCTCTCCGGTCAAAAGTGAGGCCTCTCCAAGAATGTGTCCTTTCTTCAAGAGCCCAAGGCGAATGCGCTCGCCGGTTTTATCGACGATCACAGCTTCTGCCTCCCCCTCCAGCATGATCCCCAAAAACCTGCCGGGCTGGCCGAACTGGATGATCACTTCCTGTGGAGCAAAACTCTTCGTGTGGCTTTTCTCCACCAATTCTTTAATCCTTTCAGGGGAAAAGCTCTGAAACAAGGGCAAAGACTCTAATAACTCTATGAGTTTTTCCATCGCGCTTGCCTCCTAAGATGAGGGGAAATGAGCCCTGTCGGGACAGAGACATCCGGACAGGGATAGTTCGTGTTCAATCCAAAACTTCATAGACGATTACGGGTTCGCTCCGGCCTTTGAGTGTTTGGGGCCCGATCTCGCGGGTCTTGAATTTTCCTTTTGTATGGCGAAAGGTTTCCTCTCCTATTCGTATCTGGTTGGGTTGAGCACCGGATTCGAGCCTGGAAGCTATGTTGACCGAATCCCCAATGACGGTGTAGTCCATCCTCGTGGGGGAGCCCACATTTCCCGCCACAACTCGGCCGGTGTTAATTCCGAAGCGCACATCGAATCTTTTGTCAGGGCTGATCTCCTTCATCATGACCGCCAGTTCCTTTCTCATCTTCAATGCGGCTCGAATGGCCCTTTCCGCATCGTCATCCCTTTCCAACGGAGCACCGAAAACGGCCATCAACCGATCGCCTACATATTTGTCCAGTGTCCCTTCATATTCGAAGATGATATCCGTCATACGGGAGAAATACCGGTTCAGGAGCATGTTCACCTCGAGAGGGCTCAACCTCTCGGAGAGGCGGGTGAATCCGATAATATCCGTAAAAAGTATGGTCACGCTCACATCCTTAGCTTCAAGCAGATCGGCTTTTTTCCCCTCTCCGGCCTTGACGATCATCTCCACCACTTGGGGAGAATGATATCTTTCCAGTCTTCTCCGAAGCTCTTCTTCCTGCCGGATTTTCTCATTCAATTTGGCCTGTTCGAGAATCATGGACATTTGGCATCCGATGGCTTTAAGAAGCTCGAGATCGTCTTCGCTGAACTGGTTGCCCAGCCGGGTGCTGTCCAATTGGATAGCGCCGATAATCGTTTCTTTCTGCCAAAGGGGAACGCATATTGCGGAGCGGATCTTTTGCTTGACGAGGCTTTCTGTCGGGGACAACCTAGGATCGGCTAAAGCATTCGAGGTGAGCAAAGCTACTCTGTCCTGGACGACTTTGTTGATGAGCGTACGGCTGGCGCTGGCCTTTTGGATCCCTTTTTTATGAGTCCCCTTGAATTTGACAACTACAGGGACATAATCGCCTCCGGGCTCATTATCGATAAGGACAAGAAAGCCAAAATCCGCATCGATGACCATAAAAATAAGGTCCATGATTTTGCTCAGCAGTTCTCTAAAATCATGGATGAGGTTCATATGCCGGCTGATCTCGTACAGAACAAAGAGCACTTTGTTCATCCTCTCCAGGCGGGAGAGTTCTGATTCGGCTTTGACCTGCTGTTTCTCTTGGCGGGAAAAAATGGAAAGGCCTTTCTCATTCTGACTCGGCTTCGATCTCGGGGGGACCATCAGTGTCCGCGAATCAATCTTCTGGCACTCCTCGGATCTGACCTTGATGGTTTGCTGAACCCACGTTTTGTAGTCATCCTCTTTCGAGAATTCGAGCTTCTCATCGGCGGAATGGACCGGTTTGTCCTGGGCACAGAAAGTCAGGGAAGCCGACCCTATTCTTATCTCATCGCCATGGTCGAGAACCGCTTTGTTCTTGATTTCCCCATTAACCCAGGTTCCATTGAAACTGCCGAGGTCGATGAGAATATATTTGTTTCCTTCTTTGCTTATCTTGGCATGCTTCCGGGAGGCCTTGGGATCGAAAAAGACAATATCATTATCAGGGCTCCTCCCAATCACCACCTCTTTTTCGGCAAGGACGTACTCTTCCTCTTTCCCGTCAGGATGGACAATTTGTAGCCTCGGCGATTCTTTTCTCATCTCTCAGGGTTTTTTTGTTCTCAAACGGACGAGCTCGTCGTCCATTTCTCGGATACGATGGGACATTTTCTCAAGAATTCGCAAGGCCAAAGAAGGATCCTCACTGATCCTGCGCAGAAGGATTTTTTTGTCTATGGTCAGAACCCGCACCTCTCCTAAGGCACGGACTGTTGCCGAGCGAACCTCCCGCTCGAAGATCGCCATCTCTCCGAAGAAATCCCGTTTCTCCAGAACAGCCAGCCGGATTTCTTTGCCGTCTTTGACCTGGAGTACCTCGACCCGGCCATTGAGGATTTCGAACATGACGTCTCCGGCCTCCCCCTGACGGACGATGATCTGTCCATCGCTGAAAACCTTGCCCAATTCACTGGTCCTCATCGTTCCTCCAATTCCGGATTCCTTGATCGAAACGGCCAGAGTTCGATAAGCAAATTCCAGAAAAAGCGTCCCAAGAAAACAGGATGGATCATGCGCGTGAGAACCTCGCGGTAAGGAGCGCTTCCCGTGAACATATCCCATAATGCCGTGCTCAAAAAGCGAGATCCCTTTTTCCTCTTCTGTTCCCAAGAGACCATTCTCAGAATAGCCCGGCGGGCAAATCGGAAATGCTGGATTAACCCCACCGACGAGAAGATCAACTTGCCGATCCTGTTGTCCCGCTCGAGTTTCACACAAGCCGGCCAGAAACGCGCTTTGAAATCCTCAGCAGACACACCGAGAAACACAGCGGTCGTGGCCGCTGCTTTGGCTGTTTTGTAGGCCGCGCCTATCCCATCCTTGTACAAGCGGCTTATGCCACAATCCCCTATGAAGACCAGGCGATCGCCGAAGGGGTGTTCCGATCCTCCGATGTTTATCCTGGGTAAACAATGGCAGGCATCTTGCTGGTGATCCCAATCCGAAGGAAAACATCGTTTCACCTCTGCGGTTTCCATGAATGATTGAACGAGCTGCTTATCGATTTTTTTGCCAAGCATGCACACCGTGGCGTAATTCCCCTTCGGGATCAAGGCCGCAAATTCCAGACGTGGGATATTTAGAAGGAAGGTGTGCATCGAGCTTCCCAAAAAGCCTTCGATGATTTCTCCTCCCAAGGCATACTCGCAGATGTAGGTTTTCGTCGTTTGCGGCGGGACATAGCCGACTCCCAATTCTTCAAAAAGTTTCAGAGTCGGAGAGTTCACCCCGACGGCCACCGCGAGAAGGTCATACGGTTCAGGATGGCCGTCGCGCATCTTCACCAAAGGCCGCCCATCTTCCCACTTGACTTCCTCTATCCGGCCGGATATCCGGTTGGCTCCCTTTTCTTCGGCCAAACTCAGTAGAAAGCCATCGAAGCTTTCCCATTGTTTTTCCTTCAGGCCTCTGGGACCGGCTCCGCGATGGACGGCTCCTATCCTCTTTTCATGGAGAGGCGTCTCGATTTTGACACTCCCCACATCCATATGGAGAAGATAGGAATCGATCCCTCTCTGGATGACCGTGGGCGGCAGGTCAATTCCCTCGGTGACCAGAGTCTGAACCAACGACTCCGAGACGATGCCGCCGCACATGTTGCATCCGGGAGGTCCAGCCTGTGAAAAATCCCGCGATTCGAAAATATCCAACCGGACATTCATCCCCACTCTTTCAGCCAGGGCTAGGAGAAAATAACTGAAGAACGAACCCGCAGGCCCAGCCCCTATAACCGCCACCCGGGAATCGTCGGCAAGGCTTAGTGAAGATTGCTCGATATTTCGGGGGTATTCCCCTTGCTTCATGATCTCCTCTTTCAAAACCAAGGCCTGGGCAGATGGACATTTTCCCGGCAAGAGCGCTTATAGCACAATAAAAAATGACCTGTCAAACATACACAGCCCGCGCAGCTATCAACAGGACAATATCTCTCTATTTCTCAATTAAAATAAATCATAACAAAAAGATATTCAATATAAAACTTGACAATCCCTGGCTTGAATTGGTAAATAAATATAGTATTCTGATGCTTTTCAGGGAATATAGGGTTTAGAAAAGGTAAAACTTCCAAACAATAAATGCGCCGAGGGATTTTTTCCTCGGAGAGGGAATTTGCCGGAGAAAAATAGCCATAATGCTTTCAAAATTGACATTATATATAGTTTCTATAGAATTAGTATAGATTATTCAATTTTGCTTGGAATGGAGGATTGGATATGTTCTTCAGACGCTTTGGGGCATTTTCAACTCTAATTTTTGGTTTGTTCTGCATAACTTTAATACAAACCGTTGCTCTGCCTCTTGAGTCAGACCTCGTAGCCGGCAGGAATGTGAATATGGTTAATGATGATCCCTATCTTCAACGGCAGAATGAGCCTTCTTTTGATGTATCCTCGCTAAATCCACGGCATCTTCTGGCAGGAGCCAACGACTATAGCTTGGTCGATTTCAAAGGCGATGAAGTAGATGTCACGTATGATGCGTGGTTGGGGGTGTTCAAGTCCTATGACGGCGGAGAATCCTGGGAACACGATCTGCTCCCTCCCTATCAAGGTGTCCTCAAAGGAGGATTGCCAGATTCTTTTCATCCGCTCTATCGCTTCGACGCAGCGGCCGATCCCACTGTAAGGGCCGGAGACGACGGATGGTTCTACTACAGCGGCATCGCATTTGATAGAGAGCGCAATGGAGATAGCGTTGTTTTTGTTATGAGGTTCAAAGATAACGGCAGCAGCATAGATTACGTGGACATGACTATCATCGACGAAGGAACGAGCGGGCAGTTCCAGGACAAGCCATGGATAGGCACCGACATGAACGGCCGAGTGTTTATAATCTTTAGCGTCTTTCTCGGAGAAATAGAGAATAACACCCACAGTAAGATCATGATCTCGAGATCGCTGGATGGGGGGAACACATGGATGAAACCCTCCAAGATTAGCGAAAGCCAGCAAAAAAACCAGGGTACGACAATCGCCATCGACCCAAATTATGGGACAATCTACGTCGCATGGAGACGTTTCATGTCTGTCAATGAGACAGACGCCATCCTTATCGTTAAATCCGAAGATCACGGGAGCACATTTACAAAGGCTGAAGAAGTGGCCACCATCGATTTCCCGTTCGACCAGCCCACCATGGGCTCCCAATTCGGCGCATCCCAGTTTCGCACGAACTCTTATCCAACGATTGCGGTGGATAATTCTGGACGCGTTTATCTGGTTTGGGCGGAGAGAATTTCGGAATTGGGCGATGCGAGGATCGTCATCACATCACAAGCCAGAGGCGGTTGGGGAGCATCCTGGCCGCTGGCTCAACCCGTGGAAGTTCCCTTCAAGATTTCTGTCGCAAATTCAGAAAATCTGAGTATTGCGGACAGGGAAGAAATTCCCGGTTTCCAGTTCATGCCGACCATGCTATACAGTCCCGGAGCCAATAAGTTGTTAATTGCCTGGTTCGACACACGTTTCTCCGCGCGCCGCTACGATGAATTCGGCGAGTATCGTAGCGATGCTTGCTCGCCTACTGGATGGATAAGAGACGGAGACGGCTGTCCCTACCGGGAAACCGTGGATGTTCGGCTGGCACAAGCCTATCCAGGTCCTGAGCCCGATTTCGAAGACTCCATTCAGGTCTCCCGCTACCTCTGGGTCCTTGAAGAGGACCCAGATCCAGAACCGGGGAATTACAGACTGCGGCAGGGACAGTTTAATCCTCCAAATTACAAGATGTTCAGCGGGGGAACAAAGCCCTTCCACGGCGATTACATCGATATCGCCCAGTCTCCCGACGACCCATTCACGTGTTACGTGACCTGGACAGACAACCGCGATGTCCGCCCGCCTGACAACGATGGGTTCTGGGACGATTACTCTCCTCCTCAAATATTCAATCCCAACATTCCTTGCACTCCCGCTGAATCAGTTTCTGGCATGCGCAACCAGAACGTGTACTGTTCCAAGATTACACGGGGAATCAACATCGGCTCTTTGAACAACAACTTGGCCCCAGGGGAAACGTCCTTCGTGATCTTCATACAAAATCTGCTTTACCCTCCTTACCCCGCAGATCCGTATGCGAGTGAGGACTTCAACCTTAAAATCATGAATCCAGGTTCGGCTTCTTTCTCACCCCTGACAGAACCTCCTTTGACCGACATTTCAGTCAGTGTCCCATTATATTCCACCATCGTTCGGCAGGTCTTCGTCAGCGGGTCCGCAGGAGACACTTTTAGAGTCAGAGTATGGAACAATAGCATAGGATTCGATGACGAAATTCTTTTGAACCTTGTGGCTGGAGGATATCCAGGGGGCATAGGAGGCATCGTTCTCGACGGGACGACAAAGATCGATTGGGACGATCCGGAGCTTATCGCCCAGCTCAACCCCTGCATTACCAACCCGAGCATCACCAATCCCGCTATTACCAACCCCGCTATTACCAACCCCGCTATTACCAACCCGAGCATCACTAATCCTGCCATCACTAACCCTGCCATCACTAATCCCACTATTACCAACCCTACCATCACCAACCCAGGCATCACAAATCCCAGTATAACGAATCCTACTATAACCAATCCCACCATTACCAATCCCACCATTACCAACCCGAGCATCACCAATAATGTCATCAATCCCAGCATCACCAACCCGAGCATCACCAACACTCCTCCTGAGACGAGGGTTGCCGATAAGGTGTGGAGCGTGCACAATGATGGAGACAGTGTGGCGGCCTATACATTCAAAGGCATTGCCGGTGAAACACTTCCAAACGATGGTTTCGTATTCTCTCAGTTGTTAATCTACAAGGTTCACTACACAAACTCGACCAACGGCTGTTACCTCCTGACAGAGGCCCACCATGAGCTTCTCGTCAATGTCATCAATCCTTTGCTCACAACAGACACAACCGGCTGGACCGAAACAGAGATAAAAAAGTTTATCGGAGACCCTGAAGCGGCGAATGCGACCATCGATAACGCAACATTTTCTCTAGCACCAGGGGAGTACGCTGTGTTGATCCTGCGGGTTATAGACACCAAGAAAAACAGGATTTTATCTGCTTCTCCTATCAGGACACTATCTGATCCCTTTACTCCCGCTCCAATAAACTATGATGAAGCAGGCAGCGTTTTCGTTCCCCACTCATCTACAGAGACTAACCCAACGAGTGCAGCATCTTTGATGATTCTGCCCCGGAGCCTGCCTCTAGGAATCAAAGCCGGCCAGGTCTTCCCTCCGACAACATTTCGTGCGATCGGCGGAACCCTCAATCCTGGTTCAAACTACACCTGGTCTCATACTTGGTTAGAACCGCTAGGTCTTTCTGATTGGGGGCTGACTATCATAGGCAACGTGCTTTCCGGAATTTCAAGGTGGATCGGCCCTATCTCTTTTACAATGGATGTGACCGACGACAACGGAAATACGGATTCACATACCTTCCATGGAGAGATTCTGGTCCCTGATCCGTTGACTCTTGAGATGACGATTCCGGCCCCCGAATATCCTTATGCGGAGACTCATGACTATACTGGTAGCCCGCTCGCTACCTTCGCAGCCAGCGGCGGAGTACCGCCCTATCACTGGACCTTCACCGATGCTCACGGCGGAGACACCAGCTGGCCTTCGGGTCTTAGCTTGGAGCCGACGGGGAATCCGGATGAAATGGGGCTCTTTGGGATTCTTAATGCGGGAGAATGGAACATCACTGTCAAGATCACCGATGACAGGCTTCCTGTGGACCCGGCAGCCTACGCTGAGAATGGATTTAAACTTTGTGTTTTGCCGCTTCCTTTGGAAATCAATCTGCCAGACGCCTCCGATCTTGTATGGTCTCTGGGAAAAGAGCATACGATCCAGATCTCGGTCAGCAACGCAAAACTCCTGCCAGCCTGGACAGTCACCGGCCTGCCTGGCGGCCTCCATGTGGTCAGTTCCGCTGGCTCCCCTATTGAAATAACAGGAGATCCCGTGTTCGATCCGAATAAGGACTACCCTGCAACCTATCCTGTATCAGTCGATGTGACAGATCCGTTCAAATGGTGTGGATTTGGACCGCGTACAGAAAGCGCAACTTTTTCCATTATCGTCAACCCAAAAGCGCCTGCGTGGGACAAAGAGGAAGCCAACGGGGGAGTAGCAACAGCCGTAGCGGCAGACCGAAACGGCAATACCTATGTCACAGGGTACATCGGGGCTGAAGGAAGCCGGGATTATTTAACCGTGAAGTATGACTCGCTGGGGAACAAAGTCTGGAGCGTTACCTACGATGGCCCATCCGGCGGGGACGATATGCCAAAGGCTATAGCTGCGGATGAAACAGGCGCTTATGTGACCGGCTTCAGTGAAGAGAGAACATCCGGCAAGGATATCTATACCGTGAAGTACAGGCCGGATGGAAGCGTAGCGTGGAACTCCCGTTATGACGGCCCATCCTATTTGGGAGACGAGGCAAATGCCATTGTGCAGGATGGAACTCATATTTATGTGGCTGGCTTTGTCCACAGAGGGAACAAAGGATCACAACACAAAGACATGGCTATCATCAAACTAGGCAAAGAAGATGGAGAACTTGTCTGGGATGCCCGGTATGACTCCACAAGAAACGGCGAGGACGAAGTCACGGCCATTGCGGTCGACACTTCTGGAAACGTCTATAGCACAGGAAAAAGCAAAGAGGGTGGGAACGTGCCTAAAAGCTATGACTTTTTGACGCTTAAATTCAACAGCTCAGGCAATTTGTTATGGGAAGTTCGTGACGACGGTTTTTACTTCGGCGATGATGAGCCCGCAGCTATCGCCTTAGATGCAGCCGGGAATATCTGTGTGACTGGTTGGCAGAATGTAGGGGCGAACGATACGAACTTCTATACGGTCAAATATAATACCGGTGGACAAAGCATCTGGACCTCTGGCCAAAGTTATGGGGGGGCAGGAGAAGATAAAGCTCTTGACACCGCTTTTGATGATGCCGGCAACGTATATGTGACCGGAAAGGTTATCGGATCAGACGGACATTATGATTACGCTACAATCAGATACAACTCCGTTACAGGGAACCAAGAATGGGCTGATGTATATAACAGCGGCAATGGGGAAGATATGCCTGTCGGTATTGCATTTAGTCTGGAAGATAGCGAAGGATTTATTTATGTGGGCGGATTCAAGAGCACTCAAAGCAATGGGAAAGATTACTTCTGCATCAAATACAAGGCAGCAGACAAGAGCATTGTCTGGGTTGGCCAGTATAACAGCACTTCTGGCACGGATGATCAAGCGACAGCTATGTTTATGAATGCGACAGGATTGTATCTGACCGGTTTCACCCCAAACGGCTTTCTCACCGTAAAATACACCCAATAGAACGCTCCGGACAAATAGAGCCTTTCTATCCCCCGACAGAAAGGGTTGAAGATTTCGAAGAAGAATCTAATCGTTTTCGGGCATCCTTGACTAACGGATCGCCCCAATCCTCATTTTCCTTGATTTTTAAAAATTTCTGGTAGACTTCGGAAAATCCGGGAATTCCCATCCCCTCTTTGGATCGACCGATATAATAATACAGGGAATCCAGATACCGGAAAGATGGCAAATCGTTCAAGAAGATGGCCATCGCCTCTCCCCGCCTCTTCTCGCAAATTTCGAATTCCGATGAGGCTTCTGCGTATTCTTCGGCTTCCAGATAAGCACGGCCCAACGCGAACCGCCCAAGCCATGTGTCAGCTAGCCCCTGAGCTTCTATAAATAAATTATGTGCATTGGCAATATTCCCCTTGTCCAGGCTGGCGTATCCTTCGATCAACTTGGCAAAAGCCTGGTTATCTGCTAAAAGCTTTTGGCTCAACTTATCCGCTAGCCCAATCGCCTTTTCTTCTTCACCAATCTGCAAATAAACATTCCCCAGGGCAAAGAATATTTCTCCTTCTCTGCTCTCGGAGACACGCACAAGCGCTTTTTCTGCAGTCTCTAAAGCTGCTGACTTCTTACCTTGAAGCATATAAATTTGAGCGAGAATGGCATATTTGTCAACCGCAAGATCAGTCAAGTCGTTTTCGAGATCGGCATTGATTCCTTTCAAAAGAATGTCAACGGCATCGGAAAGCCGGCCTTCATAAACCGCAATATCTGCTGTCCCTGTGCTCTTCAGAGATGCTCCTGCTGCACCTAAAGTCTCAAGTTGTTCGTATGTCTCTAAGACTTCCTGGAATTGGTCTCGAGCTAGCTGAGAGAGGGCAAGGAGCACATAGGCCCTTTCATAGGCAGGATAAATCTCGATTGTGGCTCTGGCCGCAGCTTCCGCTTGCACATATTCGCCAATAGCCATAGAATACCAGCCGAGATTGTAATGGGAGTTGATGTTTTTTGGCGTGAGCTCTAACGCCTTCGTTCCAACCTCATAGGCCTTTGGCATGTTGTAGGCCAAATAATAGGCAAAGGCTAGATTTGCATATCCCGCGGCATCTGCAGGAAATTTCTCCACCAAATTGCTGAATTCATCTATCGCCGATTGATAATTCTTTTTAAGGAGATAATAACCACCTCTGGTTCTGAACTTTTCTCGATCCGTCATCGTTCCGATGAGCTTCAAAGCTTCGTTATAGTTTTGCTCTGCTTCCTTGATCATATTGAGGTTATAGTAACATGCTCCCAATCCGGCATAGGCACGACCCATTTTGGGATCATACTCCAGCGCTTTATTGTATTCTTTGATTGCCTCTTCTCTCTTCCCGCTCATCTGGAGATCCTGGGCAGTCGTATAGGATTTCATTGCCTCTAATGACGTTGTCGTGAACGTCTCTCCAAGAAGAGCTTTGTTGGGATCGGCCGAAACATCTCCGAGGCCGGATCGGACTTTATTTGCGATCCAAGCGGCTGCGTTCAACACCTCGCCTCTTGAGTTGACCTTCCTGGAATATTCCTTGATGTCTTCAAGGTTGACTGGATCTTTCACCCTGACTTTTAATACAAAGCCCACTCCTTTCGGTTCTATCGATCCCTCGATAAACTTGGATATTCCTTCTCTAGTGCTGATGAGCTGTACTGTTTGCGAATCCAGCTTTCCGCCAGAATCCGGGAATACCTCTGCTGCTATTTCCTTTGCTTCATGCCGCTGGAATATGGAAATGAAGGAAGCTCCTCCCAGTTCAATATTCATAGCCTGTTCGAGAGCTCCATCGAAGACTGTGTCGCCCGTTTTATTTTGAAAGTCGGCAACAAGAACAGATAAGGGCGCAGGCCCTGCTCCCTGCTGAACTACCGGAGGTTTACGTGTAAACCACCAGATTCCTGTCAAAACCAAGGCAACAACTAATGCCGCTGCAATCGGGAGCCGCCATTTTCTGAAACCAGACTGGGGCTCCCCCACAATTTCTTTCTGGAGATTCCGAAGGGCATGGATAAAATCCTCGGCGCTTTGATATCTGTCTTTACGCTCTTTAGCCAAGGCACTGTGAAATATTGGAGAAAGAATGGAATTGAGCGATCTTGGCGAAACTTGGGTTTGGGGAGCCGGATCCTTGAGTATGGAGCTAAGCGTCTCGATAGCACTGGGCTTGGAAAAGGGATGACTCCCTGTGATCATTTCCTGCAGGATGATACCCAAGGAAAAAATGTCGCTCCTGGCATCCACCTCTTCCCCTCGGGCCTGTTCTGGCGACATGTAAGCGATCGTACCCGCAATAGTCCCCTCTTCCGTGATTGAGGATTGGGTTATCGTTGCCGCAATGTTCTCCATTCCCCTGGGAAGGATTCGTTTAGCCAAGCCAAAATCCATGACTTTGACATGGTTTTGCGGTGTTATCATGATGTTGGCAGGCTTTAAGTCGCGGTGGACGATCCCCTTTTTATGCGCTTCATCCAGGGCTTCGGCGATCTCTAATGCGATGCGGAGAACTTCTGCGATGGGTAAGGGTCCTTCCGCCATTTTATCCTTTAGAGTCTTGCCTTCTACATACTCCATAACAATAAAAGCTTTTTCTTCGACTTCGCCAGTTTCGTACACCTTGCAGATGAAAGGATGATCCAAGGCGGCAGATGACTTGGCTTCCCTAACGAATCTCATCCGCGTATGGGGATCCCGTTCCATTTCCAGAGGAAGGAACTTGATGGCAACGTTCCTTTCAAGGATGTTGTCTTTAGCTAAGTAGACCTCACCCATTCCCCCTTGCCCAAGGAGGCGGATAATTTGGAAGTGGTCTACAAGATCTCCTTTGGAAAGCATGCTTTATTTTTTTTGCGATACCCTTTCAAACGAGTAAAAAATTTATAGCACAGGTGAAATAGGATGTCAATTGAGCAGGTTGAACCCCGGATATTCCGACAGCAGGGTATATTTTTTTTCTCGGGTAAAAAAAGAAACCTCTATTTTTTCCTATTTTTCGTCTCATTCAGACCTTATTCGAATATTCGGGATCCTATGGATAATCAGAAACGCTTGATGAAGCTTTTCAGCCTTTCGAGGATGGAATGTTTATTGGTGCTGATCTCGATGTCCCGTACAGAGAGCTCTTTTATTTTTTTTAAAAATTCCTGATTCTTCCTATTGCGGGCGCTTACTAGATCGGCGATTACATCGGCCAAATCTGGATGACGCTCCAGGATCTTGGCAAAATCCTTTGCTTCTATCTCCAACAGCTCCGACTCCTCCACCACCATTCCGGTAGCGGTTCTGGGCATGCCCGTGAAGAGGGACATCTCTCCAAAGATCCCTCCCGGTTCCACCATAAACTCGGTCTTGTACTCCTTGCCCTTCTCGGTGTAAACGATCTCTCCTTTGATCATTCCGCTGGCTAGAACAAAACAGGTCTCGCCTTGCTCTCCCTGTTTGGCTACAAACTCGCCTTTGGTAAAATGGTGTCTCCGGGCCACAGCCGCCAACTCCCTGATTTCTTCCACCGGAAGGATGAGCGCATCCTTATTCTCTCCTTCCTGGTAGCGCAAGAAGGTGGACTTCATCATGTCCTGAAAGTTTCGTTCCTTTTGAGCGTCGGCCGAAGAAAGGCCTTCTTGGATTTCCAAAAACTGGGCGACCTCCCCCAGCAAACCCGTGACCGGCACCGGGATCTGAATGCCCCGGCGTTTGAATTTGTACCAGATCAGTCTTCCGACATCGGAGGTGATGGGAAACCTTCGATTGAAATTCGAAATCCAAAATTTCAGGGTATAGGAGATTCCTGCATCCTCATATTTCAGGAGATAAGCCTCGGGTGACGGCAGATTCAACACTTCGGGAACTTCCGACGCTGCCTCGCAGAGGGCCTGGATCACCTCGGCAGGAGGAGATTCGCTGCTGGCTTTCACCTGCAGGGTCAGGGCTGTTTTTTTATCCGGTTGGGAAAAATTGATGATCTCCTCCGAAGCCATGACATTGTTGGGAAGAACCACTAGGTTGGAACTGCGGTTGAAGATGCGGGTTTCCCGCCAGTTGGTGTCGATGACGATCCCCTCGGTATCGATCACTCGGATCCAGTCACTTTTATGGAAGGATTTGGTCAAATGAAGGGAAATGCCAGTGAGGATGTTGCTGAGCACCCCCTGAAAGGCAAGGCCAAGGATCATGGTCAGGATGGCGGAGGTAGCCAGGAAGGGCGTGATGTTGATGCCGAGCAAACCCCGCAGGATGATGAAGAGGACAACGAGATAAAGCACTGCCAAAATCAGGCCATGTAGAACCTTGGGCAGAGGAAATTCGCGCCGGCGACGTTCATGCCATCCGCGGAGAATCCCATCCACAAGCCTTATAAGAAAAAGGATGAAAAAAAAGACCACCGCGGCATCGAAAAAAGGATGGAACTTTTGGGTGGGAAAAAGGGTGCTCCTGATCACTTCGATTTTCAGAATCAAGGACACGATCAAAAAAGCGATCGGGGCATTGAGCCGCGAGAGCAAAACGCCAGCGGCTTTACCTTTGGGGCTTAAAATTTTCCGGGTAAAAGAGCGTCCGAGAAAATAAAGGAGAACGCCCAGCGCCACGAAAACGAAAACCAAAAAGATTTCCATATACAATGCCACAGGGGAACCCGAAACGTTTTCCATCGATCCTCCTCAGATTACTCAGGCGTTTTTTCCGCAGCTCCGTAGGTTCGGGAGAAACGCTCCCGAGCTGAAGATATCATCCCGTCAATCTGGCTGTCCGAATGGTCGGGGTTGAAGTGAGAAAGATAAAGACTCCGGACAGCGGCCTCCTCGGCAAGTTTCGTTCCTTCCAACCAGGTGCTATGTCCCCAGCCCCTCTTCCCGGCTCCGTACTCGACGGGAGTAAAAGTGGCATCGTACACAAAAATGTCCGATCCGGCAGCAAATTCAGCGAGCTTTCCATCCATTCCAGCCTCCGGATGCTCTGTGTCGGTGGCCATGACGATGGTCCCATCTTTGGATTGCATCTTGTAGGCGACACTTCCCTGGGGGTGGCGGAGAGGGCAAAAAGAAATCCGGCAGCCCCCTATCTCCAAGCCTTCCGGCGGAACTCTCTTGAATTCTTTCTTTGAGCGGGTCTCCTTGAATGGAATCGGAAAAAATCTTCCCCCCATGAGTCTCCTCAGCTGCCTCTCTGTTTCCTCCGCTGTGGTCTCGGCATAAACGGTCAACATCGTGTCAGCAGAATAAAGGGGCTCGAAAAAGGGAAGGCCTTGGATATGGTCGAGATGAAAGTGGGTAAGGAAAAGATGAAGCCGCAGCGGATTTCCCTGGTTCTTTCTTTGCAGGAATTCGCCCAGCCTCCTGATCCCTGTCCCGGCATCTATGGCGATAACCTGTCCGTCTGCGGTCTCTAAAGAAGCACAAGGTGTATGCCCCCCGTATTTGAACTGGTTCCTCCCAGAAACAGGACAAGATCCTCTCACTCCCCAAAATATCATATCCGATGTTTTATCCATTTCTATCCTTTATCTTTTTTTTACAAAATTATCTTTCCATTATAACAAACCTGAACTATTCATAAAGAATGTCGGCACTTGTTTGCCTACGACCTCGACTCATGAACAATCCCAGTACTCCCGTTCTCCATCCCTATTATTTTTTCACTTTCTCACATTCAAGAAACCATTCAGGGACAGCTCGAGCGGCATCGGAGAATTCACTTTTGGTTTTCATTTTGTTTTCAAGTCATAAATCCCGTCCCAATCATCGGGAGGCGGATTTTGCCGAAAACTTTGGATGCGGGAAATGTACACCGAAGATAATTTATCCTCTTTATCCTTGCCGAACAAATCCAAGGCTTCAGCCCAGTTCTTCCTGCGGTAGAAATCCAGAGCCAAGTGGAAATTTTCTACTTTCTTCAGCATTTCGGGTGTAGTCTGACTCTTCTCGCCTAACACTTGATACACGCGCTCCGGTTTACTTTTTCCCACCACCCGGATAAGGTCAACCTCTCTAGCCAAAATAACATCCTTGGCCATCAGATATGTGCTCTCCCCGACCAGGATGGGAATCCCATACTGCTTGCAGGCGCCTTCGAGCCGGGAGGCCAGGTTGATGGTATCCCCCATGGCCGTGTAATCGAAACGGCTGTGGGAGCCCATGTTGCCCACCACCGCCGGTCCCGAATTGACCCCGATGCGCACGGACAGCTCATGGCCGTAGTCTTTCCTGAACACAGGACGCAGCTCAGCCAGCCTTTTCTGGCACTCGAGCGCAGAACGGCAGGCCCTCATCGCATGATCGGGTTGGTCCAGCGGGGCATTCCAGAAGGCGATGATGGCATCCCCTTCGTATTTATCCAGCGTCCCCCCGGTGGAAAGGATGATATCGGTCATCTCGGAGAGATAGTCATTCAACAGGTTCACCAGTCCTTCGGGCGACAGTCCTTCCGAAATGGACGTAAACCCGGCAACATCGGAGAAAAAGGAAGAAATCACCCTTTTTTCACCGCCCAAACGCAGGAGGGAGGGGTTTTCCAATACCCTCTCGATGACATCGGGACTGAGATAATACCGGAAAGCGTTCTTGATGAAACGCTTCTGCCGGCCTTCGATACTGTAGTTGAGGACCATGGCCGAAGTAAAAGCTATCACTGCGACAAAAACAGGGGAGACAAACTCGAGCCAATATCCTGAAACGAGGGCCAGACAAGCTGCTCCTGCGGGAAGGGCGAGGCAGAAAATGGCAAAGGGAACGGTCATCCAAATTTTCTTCAGAACCGAGGTTCCCATTGATGTGATAAATGACAGCACGGCAAGAAAAAGGAGAAAAACCGGTAGCGAAGGGATCAGGATGAAATCCTTTTGGAGAAGATTATCCAGGGCCGTGGCTAATATCTCGACTCCTGGGCATACAGGGCTGAACGGCGTCGGCCGAAGATCCAGTATTCCCGGTGCGCTCCCTCCGATCAAAACGACCTTTCCTTTGAACTCCTCCGGAGGAACCTGCGGCTGTCTTCCTTCCTGCAATCTGGCAAAAGAATTGATGATAGCAGCAATAGAATAGCTAGCATAGGTGCCTTTTTTTCCGTAATAACGAATGATCATCTGCTTGGACGGATCCAGGGGAACGTCAGCCGGATTCAAGTCCTGATCGAGATATTCAGCTAGGGCAAGGGGTATCGAAGGCAAAAACGCCCCATCCAAAGAAAACACGAGGGGCAGCCGGCGAAAAACTCCATCCTTGTCCTGGATAAATGTCGAATTCCCGACTCCCCGGGCCGCCTTTAGAAGATTTTCTACCGGGAGCGAAGCGGATTCCATCGGCAGGGCAATCTTGTAGAGGGCCGGTGTCGGGGAGATAAAGAATGTCTTCAGAAAAGGCAGAGAAGGCTCCTCGATATCTTTTTCGGTTTTGCTTAAGGAGATGGGAATAAACACATTCCCGGATGCGGCCAATGAATCGGCAAGAGCTTGGTCATCATCCACGCCATAGAGCGAATCCTCGGAAAAAACGAAATCCAGGAAAACGGCTTTGGCTCCTCCCTGCCGGCAGTATTCGAGGATGTAGGAATACATAGCACGCGGCCAGGGCCAGGGAACACCTTGTTGTTCATATACGTCAAGGCTGTCCTGATCCACCAGAAAGATGACGATGTCCTCGCTCGCCTTAGCAGGGGAGGAAAAGAGGCGGAGCCTCAGATCCCAAGTTTTCCATTCCCAGACGTCGAAAAAATGGACCAGATGGAGAACCGCGGCCAGGGCAAAAACCGCCGCACCGATTACAAGGCCTCTACCCAGTTTACTTCTCATCAACCCGACTCCGATACTCCATGATTTTTTCCAGACATCTCATTCACGAGCCCATCCTAAAAAAAAGATGGGATGGCTTCACTGGTATCCGCAAAGCCTCTTTGTTTGGTTTTATCCTAAAATAATGTGTAATCGAACATGAGCAAAGGCGAAGGGAAATGTCGGAGCGGCATTGAACTAGAGCGAAGATATTTCCATTCGCCTTAAGCTGATAAATCATTCCCATCTTTTCGGGACTTCATTCATTATTCGAATGGCATTCAGTTCAGCGTTTTCATGACCTTCTGGAAGCGCGAGGTCCTCTCCACGTCTGTGGAATGCAATGACTCCAGAGAAGAAATCTCTTTTTTTGCCCTTTCGATTCTGTCCTCGGCAGATGGATGGGTTTTGAACCATCCCAATCCTGATTCCGCCGAATGGTCGCCGACCATCGTGTTCAGAAACTCCAACAACCCGTCGGCATTGTACCCGGTCAGGCTGGCGGTCTTTACCGAAAGCTTATCCGCTTCGTACTCATATTTGCGGTCATATCCCCTTTCGATCAGACTCTCGGCAATATCCCCCAGGACATTCTCGAAAATATCGGTCAGTTGAGCCAATTTTTCAGGACCGTATCTCTGGATGGCCTCCTCTCCGATGATGGAAAAGGCATCGAGCAAACGAGATTTTTTTATCGATTGAAGCCCATGTTTGGCGCTCACGTGTCCCACCTCATGGGCCAGAATACAGCCGAGAGATTCCTCATCCGGGCAGCGCTTCAAAAGACCCTTGGTGATAAAAATGAAGCCTCCGGGCGCGGCCATCGCATTGACCTCCTCGGTGTCCAGGATCAAAAAGTGGTAGCCGGCATAGGTTTCGGGGCGGTCGCTGTAGATGGAAACGGCGTTCCCAATCTGGTTGACATATTTGGTCAAGACATCATTCTTGTAGACCGGATACCGCGTGAGGATCATGGCCGATACGGCCCGCCCGATGTAATATTCCTCTTCCTCGGTGATATCGGCGAAGCTGTTTCGAACCGCCTTGGTCACCTTTTCGGCCGTCTCCACATCCCTGCTCGTGATTTTTCCTCCGGTCAGTGTCCCGATCTGGTCCTTAACAGCTGAACAACTCCCGAAAAGAACGGCTGAGGCCAAAAGTCCAATTGAAATGACCGATAATCTTGACTTTTTGCAGCTCATCTGGCTCCTCCGAACTCGGCCAGTTTTCCTTCTACCAGAAATCTCCGCAGCTCATCGGGAGAGACTTTGATCTTGAGCATACGGTCGACCTCTAAAAAATTCATTTCTTTGTTCCGATTCTTGTATTCTTCTTCGACCTGCTTATTGAAACCTTTCCCGGCCAGGGCTACCTCTTCAGTTGTGGCCCTAGTCTTGAGGGTCTGATCCATAGCCGCGACGGCGAATTTTCCGGTCTGTACCGCACTGGAATGGACCCATCCCTCGATCCCTTTGGCCGTCCTCACCTTGAACCATCCCCCCTCCGATGCTATCTGGGTAACGCCCTCTCCGGCCTGAAGAGTGGCCACTGCAGGGGAATAAAACTTCGGTTCCTTCCTCACATAGGTGGTTTGGACCTTCACAAACAAAGTTTGGGCAAAAAGTACGGCGACGCACACAACGGCCAATCCGATAAAAAATAGCCTGAATCGGGATCTCTTGCTCATAAACACCTCCTTACATCTCCTTTGCTTAATTATTATTCCTCTTTTTTATGTTCAATACATTACAAACAACAAATCATGGGCATCGTCCCAGATTGACACGAAATAAAATCGATACAATGGCGCACGGAAATTTCGGAGCGACATTTCCTTGCGCCATAGGTCGATCGTTCATTTCCGCCGCACTGGGACAACCTCTAATCATTAACCTTCTCATGGAGATCATGGATATCGATCAATTTTTCTTTCAGCAAACAATTACGCTTTATCGGTTTATCGTTTTTGATGGCTATGTGAAGAGCCTTGAAGGTTCCGACGATCACACACAGCCGCTTGGCCCGGGTCAAGGCCGTGTAGAAGAGGTTCCTCTGGAGCATGATGAAATGCTGGGTCATGAGCGGCATCACTACGGCCTGGTATTCGCTTCCCTGGGATTTATGAACGGATATGGCATAGGCCAGGGTAAACTCGTTGGCTTCTTCCCTCTCGTACTTGACCATTTTTCCGTCATAGTCCACGAAAAACCTGTAATTCCTCCGGTCGATGTCGACCACCATCCCGATATCACCGTTGAAAATCTCCTTTTCATAGTTATTCCGGACCTGCATCACTTTATCATGTATCCGGATCTCCCGGCTACCCAATTTGAGGCCTTCCTGGTACTTATTGAGTCGTTTTTGAAGCTCTGCGTTCAGATTATCCACACCCACCAATCCCCGGTACATGGGGCTGATAACCTGGATGTCGGAGGAGAGCGCTTTGACGCCTAGCCTCTGAGGAATGCTGTAACCACAGAGTTTCATGATGGTGGAGAAGGCCTTCTTCTCGTCGTTCTGGGGAATGAAGTAGAAATCGGCTGTCTTATCTCCCCGGGCCGGGAAGATCAAAGATTCGCCCTGATTGACCCGGTGAGCATTTTGAACGATCAGGCTGTCTTTTTCCTGGCGAAAGATCTCATTGAGGACTACGACCTCTACTTTCTGGCTCTCGATGATATCGCGGAGCAGGCATCCCGGTCCCACGGAGGGCAGCTGGTCCTTGTCCCCGACCAAAATCAAGCGCATCGATTCCGGTACAGCTTTCAAAAGATGGAACATCAAAGGCAGGTCCACCATGGAGAACTCATCGACGATCAAGGCCTCTCCTTCCAGCGGGTGGTCTTCTCCCTTACGAAAGCTCCCCTGTTTGGGCAAAAATTCGAGGGTGCGGTGGATGGTTTTTGCCGGATGGTCGGTCGCCTCGAAAAGCCTCTTGGCCGCCCTCCCTGTCGGTGCGGCCAAAAGCACCTTTCTCCCCCACCTGTGGAACAGCTCCACTACGGCTTTAACGATGGTCGTCTTTCCTGTTCCTGGGCCGCCGGTAATAACCAGGATCTTCTTGGAGAAGCTTTCCTTGATGGCCTGTTTCTGGGCTTCCGAAAATTGCAGGTTCAAACTTTTCTCGATTTCAGCACAAGCCACCCCCACATCAAAGGGCGGTGTTCGAATCGGGATTCGGGATAGTTTATAGATATTTCTAACGACATCCTGTTGTGCCTCATAAAAAAAAGGAAGATAAAGGGCCGAATCGCCGTTCAATTTTTCAGCTACGACCGAGCGCTGTTTTATCAGAGACTGGAGAGAACGATCGAAATCAGCCTCCTGTTGGATCTCCAGCTCCTGCAGGCAGTTTTTTCTCAAGTCCTTCTCCAGGGAAAAAACATGTCCCTGTTCGTTATCCTTTTCCAGCAGATACCGGACGTAAGCCTTGATTCTTTCCGGAGATTGGGGATCCAAACCCAGCTTCAAGGCCATTTGATCGGCCGTCTTGAATCCTATCCCCCAAATATCATGGCAGGCTTGATAAGGATTTGTCTTCAGGACATGGAAAGACTTGTCTCCGTAATGCCGATAAATCTTTGTGGCCAGGGCTGTCGAGATGTTGTGCTCTTGAAGAAAAATGATGAGTTCCCGGATATCTTCATGCTCGGCCCAGGATTTCTTGATTTCTCGGAGTTTTACCGGACCTATGCCTTCTATCACTCTCAGTTTATCCGGATTATGGGTCAAGATGTCGATTGTCCTTTCCCCGAATTTCCGAACGATACTCTTGGCCAGAACCGGCCCCACCCCCCAGATCAAGCCCGAAGAGAGGAATTTTTCGATGCCTTTGACAGAGGAAGGGAGAACGGGTAAAAAGCTCTCCACCTTGAACTGGTTGCCGAATTTCGGATTGGCCTCCCATTTTCCTTTGAGTTTTAAAAACTCCCCCGGTGACAGAGGAGGGAAAGATCCGACGATGCTTATGTTTTGACCGTCGGCGAGAGAAAATCGGCACACAGTATACCCGGTATCCGGGCTGTAAAACACGATCCGTTCTATAATCCCTTCAAGGAGTTCCGGTTCCGATGTTCCGATTTCCAACTTATATTTCAACCTTTTTTCCTTATCGCTCTCGAAGGAAGGACAATTTATCCCGGAACGATCCTCACCGTATCTCCCGGTGCTGCGGTCAGCACTATTTCTGCCGATCCCTCCCGCACGGCTATCTCGATAAGATCAAGACTTCCGGGCAGGAAAAGAAGTTCTCCTCTCTCGACGAAGGCATAGCTTTTTTCGAAACGGGTGATTTCTTTCCCGTTTATCGAGCAAATCAACTTTTTCTCCCCGCCGATCTCCTGGAGACGATATGTTTCCTCGACTGGGATATTCGTGACCAGGTTGCCAAATTTATCTGAATAGACGACCTGACCGTCTATCCCCCCTTTCTCCACGCGCGATTTCTGCATCCTATTCCTTTTGTAATCCGAGACTTCCGGCCCGAACGCGACCAAGGACTTCCCCCTGCTTATCCAGGCCGCCACAGGCGCCATTTTATCGCGTCCATCGAATGTGGCCTTCGTGAAAGGCAAAAAATACCGGGTATTGGTGACCTCGACCATCCTCTTTATCTTTTGACCCTCCAAAGCCGGAGCCAGCACACCGTTATCCGGAGAGATAAAAACATAATCATCCGTTTCGGCCGCTATAATCTTCCGTGATGATCCCACTTCCGGATCCACGATGACCAAAAAGATCGTGTGGGAAGGATAGTATCGGTATGTCGCATCCAAAATGAAGCCTCCGGCCAGGATATTGAATGAAGGAACACGATGGCTGATGTCTTCAATCCGAACAGAAGGATTAATATTGGCGATAACTCCTTTTATGGAACCTACGAAAAAGTCCTTTTCTCCGAAATCCGTAATGAGAGCGATCAAAGGATATTTCATATCAGTCCGGTTGTTTGATGACATGCTCCTCATAAGAAGATATGTACAGGACAGGATTTTCCAATTTGAACTCCGGCCGGAAAATTGAACTGAAGACGATGCCGTCCATGTCCTTCCCCACCGGCAAACCCAGGTAATTGAGAAGAGTGGGAGCTAAGTCGATCAATCTCATCGGATCGATATTTTTCTCCCGGTTTATTTCTCTTCCATAAAAAAACACCGCTCCATCTGGAGCCAATTCACGATAGGCGGAGATCTCGGCATTCCCCAGCATCCACTCCACAATCCTTCTCCACAGAGGAAGCGGTTCGATCCCATGGGGAGAAAACACGATGAGAAGCTCATCCTCCTTCCGTGAGGCCAGGTACCTGCCGATGATCTCATCATAAAATTGATAATACCTTTCGATCACAGAGCTGTAGCGGTTGATATCATCTTGATCGATGTTTCCGAATAGGTCGGGAAAGCTGTATTTGTAAAAAAATTGCTCGACTGTATCTAGGCCGTTCAACATGAAATAGACGATTTGAGGCTGGATTTCCATCTTCATCTGCATGACCCGATCCTCAAATTCAAAATCAGAGAAAAATGCCTTTCTTACTCTGTCGAACATCTCGCTCTCATCCAGCTTCAGATCCCTGAACATCAGGTTGAATCGGGTCGCCGCTTTTGGAGATGATTCTTCCACATTACGGTAGTACGGCCAATCCTGGACTAAAAATTCGGTTTTGTTATCCCGAAATATCTCCCAAATGTCCTGGGAATAGAAAGGATGCGTTTTTATCGAACGAGTGAGCAGGTCTGTCCTCAAAAGCTGTCCGAAGAGAATGAAGCGAGGTGCGACTTCGAATACCCGTGAACTTTTCAATACGCGGTATTTATACAAGGAAATATGACGGTGTTTGGCAGGGAATTTCCCTGAGTTTATCGAACTGTTTAGGATCAACGGTTCGCCGGGAGAAAAACTCTCCAGCTTCCCCCAGCTTCCTTCTTCCATCAACCAGGCGAAATTCGGAAGCTTCTCCTCGGTTATCAAAGGGATCATGACATCAAAACTCAATCCTTCCAATCCGATCATCGTGACTTTTTTGTCGATTCTCTTGGCCTCAAGATTGGCGACCTTCTCCGATTTGTGGAGCACCGGATAATTCATCCTCAGCCAAAGGGCATAATAGAGCGCCGGGAAGAACAGCAGGTAGAAAATGATAAGAAAGATAAAGCCTTTCCTGTACCTGCGAGAGCCATAAAAACAGAACAAACCGAGCAGGCCAAGAAAGATAAAAATCAGGAATTGTCTGCTGAGGAGATCCCGCGTGACAGAATCGAAAAAAGATAAAAAGTAATCGTGGTTTGCTTTAAAGATCAATAAAAAAAGCACAACGGCCAGAGAAAAACTCAAAACGAGAAAAGAGGGTGATAAAAAAGCGATCCTGAATCGCTTCCCCAGTATGAATTGAAAGATGAAAAACAGCAGTAGCGACAGAATCACAATGAGCAGGCCATAGGTAACAAGAAGAAAAAGGGAGATCTGGCCAAAGAAGAAAAGTTGAAAATCCAGATTGATGTTCAGGTCATAGATGAGCAGAGCAAGAAGAAAGCTGAAAAACATACCTGTCACCAGGGAATTTATCAAGACCTTCAGGAATTTCATTCAATGAAAAATTATCACGATTTAGACTGTGGGTCAACACAGGACTCTGGAACCGGAATCTCTGCAATCCTAAGGAGACAAACACTTCTGGGTTAGATGCGGAGGAGAGAATTTAGGGCTTATCGGATGATTTTGAATATCCGACCCCACCTGGCTTTTGGGATAAAGCTTACGAATTTTTTCAATCTCTCTCTAAAACTTGTCTTGAGATAGGCATCTCTTTCGGCTTTATAGGAAAAATAAATGATCCAAGGCCTCCCTTTTATCAGATGGAGAGGAAGGCTGCCCCAATACCGGCTATCCTGGCTGTTATCCCGATTATCGCCCATAACGAAGCAATGGCCGGGAGGAACGGTCAGCGGTTCGAAGTTGTCCCTTATGTCATCTTCGTAACGGTAGTATCCGTCCTTGGCAATGATATTGGGATCGGAATGGAATTTGTGGTCTTCTTGTAGAGGCTCTCCGTTGATATAGACCTGTTTATCCTTGATTTCGATAACTTCGCCTTCCAATGCGATTACTCTCTTGACAAAGTCTTTATTCGGTTCTTTGGGATATTTAAAGACCACGATGTCGAATCTCTGTATTTTCCGCCTGGGAAGGATGGCTTTCTCTATAGAAAAAACGGGATCGACGTAAGCGATTTTGTTGACTAGTAGGAAATCTCCCACCTGAAGAGTGGGCTCCATAGAGCCGGTGGGGATCTGGAAGGCCTGGACCAAAAAAGTCATCACAAAAAAAACGAAGACGGCCGTCTCCACGATAAGCTCGAAATATTCCCGGAAAACGCTTCTGTCTCGTTCTTTCTTTTCTTTTTTCTCTTTTTTCTCTTTTTTCATATCACACCAGAAAGGAACCACTTAATATAACCAAAAACAGAAAATTCATCAATATGGTGGTCTTCACAGACACCAGAAACCGGGGCCAGTTTCCAAGACTCAGCCATCCGTTACGGAAGGCCAGAAAAGGCAAAGGGAAAGTCATAAAGACAAAAAGCGACCATAAAGGCCAACCATTGAGAATAATTCCAATCAAGACCACGGCGAAGCAGCCCAAGGCAAAGACAAGATAGAGCAGAAGAGAGGCCTTCATACCAAAAAGGATCACCCAGGTCTTCCTTCCGGAGGCTTCATCCGCCTCTTTGTCCGCGAATTCATTGATCAGCAACACCAGGGTGGTCAATATACCGGAAGGGATGGAGACGATCAGAGGCCAGATAGAAGAGAAACTCTGGGCCTGGGTGTAGTACGAGCCCAATACGATCAACGGCCCCCAGGCACAAAATATGGCGATCTCGCCCAATCCTTTATCGACCAAACGCAAAGGAAAACCATTGTATCCATAAATAAAAAAAAGCGCGGCCACTCCGATGATCAGGATAATGCTGCCTTGAGAGACGGCGTTCAAATAAAGTCCGATGGCCGAGCCGGATACAGCAAAAACAATTGACACCGTCAACGCTTCCTTGGGCCGCACAAACCCATCGAGGATCATCCGGCTGCCCCCCGAAAAGGGCACCAGAGCATTTTTATTCAGGGCATCGTTGCCGCTTTTGTAATCAAAATAATCATTGGCGACGTTGCAGGCAATGTGGAAAAAACAAGAGCCGAAGAGAACCAGCAGAAAACGCCAAAGGCTGAAATGCTGAGCATCCCACCAGGCAAAGGATGTTCCTAAAAAGACAGCCCCCAGAGTGACCGTCAAAAAAGGCAGCCGCAGGAGGAGTAGAATCGCTTTCGATTTTTTCATTTCCGCATTGTTAAACTGGATTCATTCGTTGAATCAATAATTATAAACTTATCCTTCCAATAATCAACCCCAAATTCAATCATCGTAAAAATCGATAAAGAAATAGGCCTTTCCGGTAACATCAATTTCTGAATCGCTTATCGAGGCCTGGTTTAGTATAATGGAGGTATGAACTTCACCATTTTCGGTTACCCGAAATCCGGGAAAACGACCCTTTTCAACCTCTTGACCGGGGCAAAAATCGACACCTCCGCTTTCGACAGCGGGAAAAGGGATCCCAACCTGCGCACATGTGCGGTTCCCGACAGGCGACTGGACCAGCTGGGGGATCTTTATCCAGACAAGAAGAAAATTTTTACTTCCATCGATTACATCGATTTGGCAGGCATATCCTATGGAGAAGTCAAGAGCGAAACTTATCTGAGCCACCTCCGGAAAGCCGATGGCCTCACCCATGTCGTCAGGGGATTTGCGGACGAAAGGATCCCTGCGGCCCGGGGAAAAATCGACCCCCGGGAAGACATTCTTTCCATGGAGGAAGAGCTCATTCTGTCTGATATGGTTTCGATCGAATCCAGGCTGGAAAAACTGGAAAAAGACCTTATGCGGTCCAAAAGCCCTGAAGGCGAGAAAGAGCGAGACCTTCTTCTCCGTCTGCGGTCCGGCCTTGAAAAGGGAGGAGGATTACGGGAGATAGAACTATCCGAGGCCGAAGACAAGCTTACCCGAAGTTTCGCTTTTCTGAGCCGGAAACCTCTTCTGCACATGGTCAATGTGGACGAGAATGAGATTGGCACAATCGAACAGCCGGAAAAATTTTGCCCGGCACAGAAAAAGAAAACCGCAGTGATGGCCTTTTGCGGAAAGATCGAGGAGGAAATCCTCGAGCTGGAGGAGGAGGAGGAAAAGGACGTTTTCCTCAGAGAATACGGTCTGAAGGAACTCAGCAGGGCTAAATTCCTCCAAACATCCTATGGCCTTTTGGGCGTGATCACCTTCTTCACCGTCGGGAAGCGGGAAGTCAAAGCCTGGACAATCGAGGAAGGAACGTCTGCCCAACGTGCAGCAGGGATTATCCATACGGATATGGAGAAGGGATTCATACGGGCCGAAGTCATATCTTTAGACAGTCTTCTCGAACATGCATCGCTTCAAGCAGCTAAAGAAATCGGAGCTGTCCGGCTCGAGGGCAAGGACTACATCGTCCAAGACGCCGACGTCATCTACTTCCGATTCTCTTCTTGATGGGGACGTTCCTTCAGGTGCCACCCTATCCCAAGGTAAGCACTTACTCAGCCCATCCCCTATTTTAGAAATTTTTACAATAGAAGAAAGATTCGAGTAAGACGTTGATGCTCTTGCATCTCTTATTCTCCTTTTTCTCCTTTTTTAGGATGTTATTCATAAGCCACCTGGGGCTTGGAGATGTATAAGGTGGTACCTAGAGGAGCGTCCCCATTTTGTTTTATAATGGATAGAATGAAAAAAGTTTTCAAGGTCACGGCAGAAGATTCCGGTTCCTCAGCCAGAACCGGAATCATTCATACAGAGCATGGCTTGATCCAAACCCCTGCTTTTGCCCCGGTTGCCAGCCAGGGCACAGTCAAGGCCCTCCCCCACAGCATGGTCCAAAACCTCGGTGCACAGCTCATCCTGGTCAATGCTTATCATCTCTACCTCCGTCCTGGCTTGGAGATTATCAAGGACCTGGGGGGAGTTCATTCCTTTACCTCCTGGCCGGGCCCTATCCTCTCCGATAGCGGCGGGTTCCAGATCTATAGCCTCACACCTTTGGCCAAGGTGAAGAAAGAAGGCGTGGAATTTTCCTCTCATCTGGACGGGACAAAAATCTTTCTAACTCCGGAAGATATCATCGATATCCAGAAGACTCTGGGAACGGATATCATGATGCTTCTGGACTTTTTCCGGCCTTATCCTTCCTCCAAAAAAGAAATCCGTGAAGCCGTCAAGATCACCACACAGTGGGCCCGACGTTCCAAAGCCCATTTCGTGAAAAGTCCCTCTGGGCAGCTTTTATGGGGTATCTGCCAGGGAGGCATCCACTGGGACCTTCGTCGCCAAAGTATAGAAGAGCTGATAGAAATCGGATTCGACGGGTATGCCCTGGGCGGATTGGGGATCGGAGAACCTAAAACCCAATTCTTGGAAGCGGCCGAGCGGTCCGGAGACCTTCTTCCTCCGGACAAGCCGCGTTATTTGATGGGCATAGGGTATATCAAAGATATCCTTCAAGCTGTCGAATGCGGGATCGACCTTTTCGATTGCGTACTTCCCACCCGAAACGCCCGCACCGGCACGCTTTTCACGAGTCAGGGAAAAATCGTGATAAAAAACAAAAAATACGAAAAGGACCAGAGGCCTTTGGATGAGGGATGCTCCTGCTACACCTGCCGGAATTTTTCCCGGGCTTACCTGCGCCATCTCTACGAAAGACAGGAAATCAGCTCCTCCATCCTCAACACCCTGCACAACCTTCATTTTTATCTTGACATCTTCTCCAAAATTAGGCAATCTATTCAATCAAATTCCTTTCAAAAGTTGAAATGTAGTATAATGAATAAAAATAAAGAGGAAGAAGAAGTATGATTATATCCAGTTTGCTTATGACCATGAACCAGGCTGAGGCCCCGGTGCGAGGACAGGGAAGTCTCCTTACCGCTCTGCTTCCGTTTATCCTCGTTTTTGTGATTTTTTACCTTTTGATCATCATGCCCCAGAGGAAAAGGCAGAAAAAGCACCAAGAAATGGTAGGCCAGCTCAAGCCCGGAGACAAAATCGTGACCACCGGCGGAATTTATGGAACCGTAATGGGTGTCCAGCAAGATAAAATCGAGCTCAAAATAGCCTCCAATGTCAAAATAGACATCACGAGAAATGCGGTCGCCGCCTTTATATCGGATAAAAAAGGAGAGGGATAACACGCCTCTTTTTCTATTTTAATATGTCGAAGATCTATTAACTATGCCCATAAAAACCAAGATGAAAAAAAACCTCCAGTGGAAAATCATTCTCGTTCTGGCCGTAATCGCCCTTTCGATCTTTCTCGCCTACCCCCCATCTCAAAAAATCCAGCTTGGGCTGGACCTGCAGGGAGGAATGCACCTGGTTCTGCAGGTGGTCACCGACGATGCGATCAATACCGAAACCGACCAGGAAATCCTCCGGCTTCAGGAACAGATGAAACGGAAAGATATCAGCTACACTGCCATTGCCAAAAGCGAAGATAGATTGGGCCGCTTCGTTCTTCAAGGATTCGATGTTACCAAAGAACAGGAGGTCAGAGACCTCATGGACGAGTATTTCAAGGAATGGGATATCTCCTATACCGGAGGCATTGTCACCTTGACCATGAAGAACAGTGCCGAGACCTATTTCAGGGATCAAGCAGTCCGCCAATCTGTCGAAACCATCCGGAATCGAGTGGATGAACTGGGTCTTTCGGAAATCCCCATTCAGCGACAGGGTGGCCCCACCGGGGAGAGGATCATCGTCGAGCTTCCGGGGGTTGAAGATCCCGATCGTGTGAAAAACATCCTTAAAACGACGGCTCAGCTCGAATGGCGCTTGGTGCATGCCGGGCCTGCTGCCAGCCAGGAAGCCCTGCTCACCGAGTACGGGGGGAAGGTTCCTGACGACATGGAAATCCTTCCCGGGGACCCTAGAAGAAACCTAGGAGGCAATTACTATCTGGTCAACCGGGTGGCGGTTGTCTCTGGAAAAGACCTGAGGGATGCCCGCCGCTCCTACGACGAATGGAATAACCCGGCCGTCTCTTTCAGGCTTTCTCCAGAGGCAGGCAGAAGGTTCTACAAGTTCACCTCGGACAACCTGGGCAAACCCCTCTGCGTTATCCTGGACAAAAAAATCATCAATGTGGCCACTATCGAGGATAGAATCTCAGATACAGGCATAATCCGTGGGTTCAGCGACGCCAATGTCGTCGACGACCTCACCATCGCTCTCAGAGCCGGCGCTCTTCCGGCAACGATCAAATACCTAGAGGAGCGCACCATAGGCCCCTCACTGGGTGCCGACTCCATTCGAAAAGGCGTGACCTCCATCATCATCGCTCTAATTCTGATTCTTATCTTCATGGTCATCTACTACAGATTGGCCGGAGTCAATGCCGTTTCTGCCCTCATCCTCAACATTTTGATTCTGGCGGGCGCACTGGCCTACTTTAAAGCCAATCTCACTCTTCCCGGAATCGCCGGAATCATCCTGACCATCGGAATGGCTGTGGACGCCAATGTCCTGGTCTTCGAGAGAATCAGGGAAGAGCTCGCCCAAGGAAAAAGCGTTCTCAGCGCCATCGCTTCGGGTTTTTCACGCGCATTCAAGACCATCCTTGATGCTAACGTCACGACCATCATTGCCGCCGTTTTTCTCTTTCAATTCGGAACCGGCCCGGTGCGGGGATTTGCCGTGACCTTGATCATCGGCATCTCAGCGAGCATGTTTACTGCAGTCTTCGTTTCCAGGCTTATTTTCGATATCTCTCTCTCCAAGAAAAAGCAACGAGATAAATTGAGTATTTAGAAATGCAGGTATTCAAGAACGCGAACTTCAACTTCATGCGGTATAAATATATTGCGTTAATCATATCCGGAATCATCCTCGTTGTCAGTATCGTCAATATCTTTGTCCACAAGGGCCTGAACTACGGTGTGGATTTCGCCGGGGGAACACTCATCCAGCTCCGGTTCAAAAAGGTGTATCCGATCGGGGACCTCCGGCAGGCTTTATCCAATGCCGGTTTTTCTCCCAAGATTCAGGAAGTCGAAAGTGGACAAAGGGAATTCATCATCAGGACCATGCTGCCGGAAGGGGAGACAGAGGAGGAACTGGAGGCCCATGAGATCATGGGAAGCAGGGTAATAGACACCCTGAAAACCCAGGAGGACATATCGAATCAGGAAAAAGGATTGAAAGACCTGAACAATATTGATACAGAACAGCTTCAGGCCCTTCTTGAACAGGCATTTCCTGAAGAGGCCGGACAAGCAGCCTCCCAGATCATGGATTTTCTCCAATCAACCGAGCAGAAAGGCATTATCGAAAATTTCGCACAGCTTCGAGAAGCCGGAGTCGACTCCAAGATCGTCGATTACTTGGAAGAAAACAGCTACCTGGGAAGTTTGGCCGTCAAAAGGAGAGAGACGGTCGGTCCGCAGGTGGGGGCGGAACTCAGGCAAAGAACGGCCCAAGCTACTGTCTGGGCCTTACTGGGAATGCTCATCTACATCGGCATCCGATTCAAATTCGCCTATGGGGTATCGGCTATCCTGACATTGGCCCATGATGTCTTGATCACAATGGGGATTTTTTCCCTCACCAACCGTGAGATAAATCTGCCGGTCATCGCGGCTATTCTGACCATCGTCGGCTATTCCCTCAATGATACAATCGTTATCTTCGACAGAGTAAGGGATAATTTGAAAATCCTCCGAAAATTGAAGTTCGAGCCTCTCTTGAACTCGAGCATCAACCAAACTCTGAGCCGGACCATCATCACATCCGGCACGACATTGCTGACGGTCGTGGCGTTGTTTATCTTCGGAGGAGAAGTCATTAACGACTTCGCTTTCACCATGATTATCGGCGTTGTGATCGGCACTTATTCCTCGATTTATATGTCCTGTTCCCTTTTGAATTTTTGGAAAAAAATTTTCAAACCGAAGAAAGGGATGGGAAAGTAAATAATGCTTGTCAAAAGGTGTTTTTTGCTTTATACTTTGGTTTATCCTTTCGCTATTCCTTGATTAAGAGGTAAGAAAATGGCTGAACAACCTAAGCCAAGAAAGAAGGAAGAAATTCCTAGTATTTTCAAGGATTCTTTTTTCATCGCCGAAAAAGGACGCATTCGAAAAGCTCTTGCCTTTCCCATCGCTTTACTGCTCCATGTGACGGCCGTTGCAGCCATGCTCGTCCTCCCTCTTCTGAACACGGGAAACCTGCCTGAGGTCGAAGTGTACAGCGCATTCCTGGCTCCTCCCCCACCACCTCCGCCACCTCCGCCACCCCCAGCCAAAAAACGCAGCAGTTCAAAAGCCCGTACTCGTATCAAACCCGTCAAGGCCCAAACCAACATCCAACCCGGACAGCTCGTCGCTCCCGTCGAAATCCCCGATGAAATCATCGAAGAAGAACTCACCGATATCGGCATCGAAGGCGGCGTCGAAGGCGGCGTCGAAGGTGGAGTCGTCGGCGGTGTGCTCGGCGGTGTGGTCGGCGGCGTGTTGGGCGGTGTAGTCGGCGAGGTCGAAGCTCCTGTTCGGGCTGTCGGTTCGATCCAACCCCCCAAGCTGGTCAAGAAGGTGGAGCCGATCTATCCGGAAATCGCCCGGCAGGCAAGGGTGGAAGGAATCGTCATCATCGAGGCAACCACCGACATCTATGGCCGCGTGGCCAACATGAAGGTGCTGCGTTCGATCCCTTTGCTGGACCAGGCAGCCAAGGATGCCGTGCGCCAGTGGGTTTATGAGCCCATGGTCATCAACGGACGCCCCAGAGGGGTCATCTTCACCGTCACGGTCACCTTTAAGCTGAAATAAACAAAAATATTTTTATAAATAAAATCAAGAAAAGCTAATAAATGGCTTTCGATATTTAAAAGGAGGTTCTTAAAATGATGCAAATGGGTCTTCTGGATTTGTGGGCGGAAATGGGTACAGTTGCGAGAGCAGTCGCCATCATCCTGATGTTCCTTTCCGTCGTCTCCATTTATCTCTTCATTGAAAGACAGATCGTCTTCTTCAGAGCTAGAAGCAAATCCAAAGCAGTGGCTCCCAAGCTTGCTGACCTTTTGAAAAGAGGACAGGTTCAAGATGCCCTGACTCTTTCTGCGAAAAAAGAAAACAAGGGAAGCCATTTAGCTCGCGTGACGGCTGCAGGGATCAAGGAATTCCTTGAAGGAAAAGAGTCGAATCTCAGTCTGGAAGAACAGATTGAGACGGCTCAAAGAGGTTGCACAAGGGCTTCGAATATCTTCACCCAAGAGCTGAAGAGGGGAACGAATGTTCTTGCCACTATCGCGACTTCTTCGCCGTTCATTGGTTTGTTCGGGACGATTTTCGGTATCATCAATGCCTTCCGCGGTATGGCTGTAACGGGCTCTGGAGGTATCGGTGCGGTATCCCAGGGAATCGCTGAAGCGTTGATCACCACGGCTTTCGGTATCGGTGTGGCCATTATCGCTCTTTGGTGCTACAACTTTCTCACAGCTAGAATCGACGTCTACAATTCCGAAATGGCAAATACAAGCTCCGAGATCGTCGACTTCTTTATCAGAAAGTCCGAAGAGAAAGCCTAAGGAATGCTCTTTAATACCAAAATCACGAGGTAAAATATCATGGCTATGAAAGTCGACACCGGAAAGGGCTCCTCCCTCCAATCCGAACCCAACGTCGTGCCTTTGTGCGATGTTCTTCTCGTCCTCTTGATCATTTTCATGGTGATGACTCCCCTGATTCAAAGAGGTGTCGATGTCGAGCTCCCCACCGCGCTTAACACCGTCGATTTGCCCGATCAAGTGGATGCCGTCCTTTATATCAAAAGAGACGGATCCTTCTATGTGAACGAGCAACCCGCGACGATGGAGACGCTTCAGATGATGCTGGAAGAGGCGCTAGTCTCGGCGACAGAGAGAAAGCTCTACTTGAGGGCTGATCAAGAAGTGGAGTACGGAGCCATTCTAGACCTTATCCCAGCCATCAAAGAAGCAGGCATCGAGATCATGGGGATCATTGCAGAAAAGAAGACGGGAAAGATCGAATAAAAGGAAATTAGAAATCATTCACACCAAGGTGTAGGGTGAGAAGTTTTTCGACTTCCTTCCTGCTCCTTGGTGTTTTTTTTTGGACGATCTGCCAAATATCCCGGCTTTCCATACAGAAATATACAGGGAATTCATTCCCTCCCGCCTTTCGTATACGATCGAACACTCGCTTAAAAAGCTTTGTACGGAGAGGCTTGGGATAGCGGAATTTTTTATCTTTTCCCAGTATGAACTCTTCACAGATTATTTGAGTCTGAGGAAATCTCTTACGGATAACGGCTTTGAGAGAAGGGGGGAATCTGAGGCTGCCCAGGCTTATCCAGGCTATCTTTTGGGCATCGATTCGCGTCAGCAGATTATCGATGACCTCTTCATATCCGTCCTCCCACCCAGGATAGAGGATAAGGGGATCGAAATGAAAGGCGACTCTGTAACCGGCTTGGGAGACTAGGCGAGCAGCCTCAATCCTTCGAAATACATCAGGGGCTCCTTTTTCCTCTTCGCGGGCCACTTCGTTGGAATTGAGGGACCAGGCGATGACGATGTTATCAGGGGGTTTGAGTTCGAGGATGTTCCGGATGTTCACGGTTTTTGTCTTTAGCTCAAAAAGGGCATTCTGGCGTGCCGAAAAATAGGGAATAAAGTCTCGGGAACGGCCTGTGATGTGATCCAATGCTAACGAATCCCCCAATTCTCCTGTCCCTATACGTATGATGCGGCGGTGCGTCTTCTCCAGGAAGTTATCCAGATGCTGCCAAAGCCGATTGGTATCGGCATGTACGGTGAGTAAAGGGTTATCCAAATAAAGCTGCAGGATGCAATAGGTACAGTCGAGGGGACAATTGAGTTCGGCGTTGATGATGTAATAATTACATCCGATGTATCTTGGGGTACAGGGACAAGGCTTCACATACTCTCCCTTTTGTTGTGTGACCAGGAGGTATTTTTTGCCCCTTCCGATAGGATCCCGGGAAGTCATTATTTCCTCAATTACGGCTTGCGGATCAGCGATGAATTCAACGGATACATGGGCAGCCTTGTCCAGGATTCTTTGGGTGAGAGGAAATTTTTCACTCCCCTGGACAACATATATTTTTTCCGGGAAGAAAGGGGAATCATCCATCGGGAAAATCCTTGAACAGACGGAAAAGGGCTTCGTCGGAGATCATATCTTGGAGCTTAACGATCTTTTTTTGGAATGAGTCCTTGCTTTTCAGATCGAAGATGACCGAGAATTCCCCATCTTCGAAAAAAGAAGGGGCATCATAGGTCACATCCGATAAGAGTCGGTTCTTTTTTAAGAAGGCTCTGAAAGATTCCTCCCAGACTGAAAGTCGCGGGTACCTTTTCTTCTTCACCAGAGAGCGAACGAGTTCTGCTTTCTGAAAAGGTAAAAGATTGTCTTTTTTTAAGATTGATCGTATATCCGGACCGGTCAGGATCTTCTTCGGGGTTTCCTGGGTTCTTCGGGAAAGATCGTGCAAATCCTCCATAATTTGTTTTTGTTTATTCATGCTCAAAGGTTTGAGGATGGGCAAGAGCAGTTCCAGCTCATCGGGAGCGAATTCAATGAGGATTTCGGCCACAGAACACGGCATCTTTTTTTGAAAAATTATTTCTTTCCAGCCTGGAGTGAGCCGGGCTATTTTGAGATAAGCATCCAAGTAGGATAGCGTGGCAGGAATTTCGAGAAGAGGAAGAAAGGATTTGACAATTTTTCTTTCGTCCGGGATGAATCCATAGAGCAAACGCAGAATCTCAGCCTTCTCCAGCAGGTTGAATTTCCTTGTGGATAAATTCTCGTACAAGCTGATAAGGAATGCCCTGCCATCGTCCTTCTCATCGAGGACAAATATGGGTACCTGGGAGAGGCAGAGTTCAAAGCAGGCGGTAATCCTCTTCCATCCTGATAGCAGGATATATTTTGGCGATGCACGTTTCACGACCAGCAGAGGATAAACAAGCCCGATTTTCTCTATGGAAAGGAGTAGATTTTTCAGCTCGAAGTAGTAGGAAATTCTGAAACGATGATCGTGGAGTTCTATCTCATTCAGAGACACCTTTTCCAGTTTCATGCCCATTATTCTAAATCATTCCCTTCGCCCAACTCAACATTCATTCGGCAACCTCTTCTTGTCAGGTTGCTGTCAGGTGACAGGTTATTAAATTATTAAGCCTATCGGAACACTAATTAAGTAACCTGTCACCAATTAGAAAACGAGGTTGGAAGGTTCTTGGCCTTGCAATCCTTGGACGAGGTTTTTGGCGGCCATGGTGGCCATCTTGATCCGCGTCTCGAACGTCGCACTCCCTATATGAGGAAGGAGCACCACATTATCCAGAGACAACAGCTTTTCTTCGATCTCCGGCTCGCGCTCGTAAACATCCAGGCCTGCTGCCCAGATTGTCTTTTTCCTTAAGGCCTCGGCCAAAGCCTTCTCATCGACCACCGGCCCCCGGCTCACATTCACCAAAACGGCCTCTTTCTTCATCATGGCCAGCTCGGCCCGGGAAATGAGATGGGTGGTTGCCGGAGTCAAGGTTGTGTGGATGGTGACAAAATCGGATGTTGACAGCAATTCCTTCAAAGAAAGATATCTCGCCCGGTATCTTTCCTCCTCCCCTGGAGGGAGCCTGTGAGGATCGTTGTAGGCAATCTTCATCCTGAATGCGCGAGCCCTTTCAGCCACCGCCTTTCCTATCCGGCCCATGCCGATAATACCCAGTCGCTTTCCCGTTACCTCTCTCCCCAGGAACAGGTCCAGCTCCCAACCTTTGTATTTTTTCGAACGGGTGAAAACATCCGCCGAAGGAATCCTCCTGGCAACGGACAGGATGAGAGTCCAGGTTAAATCGGCGGTGGTCTCAGTCAGCACTCCCGGCGTATTGGTGACCATAATCCCCTTCTCTTTAGCGTATTTTATATCGATGTTATCGTACCCCACAGCACAATTGGCGATGATTTTCAGTTGAGGAGCCGAATCAATGACTTCCCTATCCACCGTATCCACCAAAAGAGGAAGCAGGCCTTGCTTATCCTTGATTTTTGCCTGAAGATTCTCTTTTGTCAGTTCCCCTTCACTGGCACCGACTTCATACTCAACATGGTCTTGTAGAAATTCCAGGACTTCAGGAAAAATCCTCCGAGTCACCAAAACTTTCGGCTTCATCGTTTTCTCCCTTCTCTACGGAATGGACCTTCATCCATCGATGATCGGGAAAAAATAGTCTTCGATCCGCTCATCCATTCTGGGATCCCTGAATCCAATTTTCCATTCCGAAGCTGATAGTTCATCGCTCACGATCATCACAGCAGCTGTCGGGATAGTATAGTATTCCCCTAGAGCGAAAACAGCCGAGGCCTCCATATCCACGACATCTATTCCCCGTTTTTGCTTATCCTTCAGCCATGCCCTGGTTTCCCTAAATGGCGCGTCAATAGAAACAGCGGTCCCACGCTGGAATGGCAGGTTTCGCGAGCTCAACGTCATCTCGGTTTTTCTTCTCAGATGAGATGAGGCACGGAAGGTCCTCCTTCGTGGGAAATAATGTCTCGATGTCCCCTCCTCGCTCAAGGCTTTCTCGACGCTGATCGTATCCAGAAGAGACAACTCAGGATTCAGGGCCCCACAAAATCCCAGAATCAGAATCTCCGCCACTCCCGAAGCGATCAGTCTCTCCAACGCGATCACCGCCGAGGGAGCGCCCACACACTGGTAGAGGATGGTTTTGTTATCGAGCCGGATATAACGGCCGAAAGGAGTCTTCTTTTGCATTAATGCCTTCTCTTCCAACCAGTTCCCGATAATCTGGGAGGAGGTATCCAACGGCACATAAATGGCTATGTCTTTGGGGAATCCTTCCAGGGGCCTGGGTTTCACGATCACATCCTCGGTCACTTTATGCCTCTCTCCGGCCATGCCTATCCGATATCCTCAACGATCACAAATTGACAACAAGATCCCATCATGATTCCATGCAAAAACAATCGAGGCGAAATGCCCGGCCTCAACGGTCTATCCCCTCTTGCTTCTCGGATTTCGTGGCCGAAAGAGGTTCGTTCATGCTTCCGGTCCGGTAGCCGGCCAGGTCGAGCGTAACATAAAAATATCCCAGTTCTCTTAAGTGCTCCACTATGCTCTTTCTCACTCGGCCATCCATTACCCTTGAGAAATCCTCTGGGTCCACCTCGATCCGTGCTATTTGGCCATAATGCCTTACTCTGACACGTAAAATTCCCATGTTCCGGATAAATTCTTCGGCTGCCTCGATCTGACGCAGGCTCTTTTTTTCGATCGGCATGTGATAGGGAAAACGGGAAGAAAGACAGGCCATGGCCGGCTTATTCCACGTGGGCAGGTTCAACATTCTGGACAGAAGACGAATCTCCCGTTTTTCTAGCCTGGCTTCCATCAATGGAGAGCGTATACCGAGTTCTTGGGCAGCTTTGGCTCCGGGCCGGAAATCCAACCTGTCCTCAAAATTGGCCCCGTCACACACAAAAGGGATGTTCTCCGCTTCGGCCATCTCCTTCAGCGTGGAGAAAAGTTCTTGTTTGCAAAAGTAGCACCTTTCCGGTGGATTATTGACAAAATCGGGATTCTCCAGCTCATGGGAGAGGATCACCTTGACCCTAACCCCCATGTCCTTGGCTATCCGGAGGGCTTCTTTATATTCCCTTTCAGGGTATGTTTCAGAACGAGCGATCACGGCCAGCACATTGTCTCCCAGAACTTTCTGGGCAACCTTCAACAGGAAGGTACTATCCACTCCCCCCGAGAAAGCCACCAGCACGGTCTGCATTTTTTTCAGGATATCCTGAAGCCTGGTGAATTTCTCTTGGGTATCTTTCGGAACCTTCATATCCTTGCGCTTTTCCGTCTTTGCCATTTTTCAATCTCGATTATCATTCTAGATTAGCTAATCTATTTCTTAAAAACAACTAAAATCATATTGACTCATCTCTAAAACCGTGATGAGATATCAAGCACCCACAGAACAGAGCATTAGGAAGGGTTTGGGCGATGAGAGAATGGCGTATAAACCCGACTGGATTGAAAACGCATCCTCATGCTCTGGACATTCCATCGCGGTTTCAGAGGTGCCAACTCTATTGATCAGAAACCGCCTCGATATCGTGGATCCGACGTCTATCTACTTTTTTTCTGACACGGCCGCTAAAGAAAGAACTTCCTTGACGAACTCTGTGACAACCTCCCCTTCTCTCACTCTACGCACCAGCCTTCCCTTTTTAAAGATAATCCCGGCTTTCCTTCCGCAAGCTATTCCGATATCGGCCTCTTTGGCTTCTCCCGGACCGTTGACCATACATCCCATGACCGCCACATCCAGATTGGCCTTTACGGGTGCCAATCGCTTTTCGATGGAGGAGGTAATACGGAAGAGATCGACCTCGCACCGTCCACAAACAGGACAGGTGATGATGTTGGGCCCGTGACGCCGAAGCCCAAGGCTGGCGAGGATAAGGTATCCTACCCGCACTTCATCCTCAGGGGGGGCCGTCAAGGAAACCCGAATGGTATCGGCTAGGCCTTCCCTTAAAAGCAGGGCCAATCCCACAGAGGACTTGACCGTTCCGCGCAACAGGCTGCCCGCTTCGGTAATACCTGCGTGGAAAGGGTAGTCGACTTCTTTGGCCATAAGCCGATAGGCCTGCACGGTTCGGCCCACATCCGAGGCTTTGAGGGATATCTTGATCTTGGTAAAATCCATTTCTTCGAGGGCCCTTACCTGCCGCAGGGCACTTTCCACCATGGCTTCGGCCGTAGCCTCTCCATATTTCCGCATCAAATCTTTTTCCAAGGATCCCGAATTCACTCCGATCCTTATGGGGATAGAACGCTCCTTTGCCGCCAGGGCGACTTCCCGCACTTTTGATTTCGCGCCGATGTTTCCCGGATTGATCCTCAATCCATCGGCCCCTGCAACGAGGGAGGCCAAGGCCAGACGGTGGTCGAAATGAATGTCGGCGATAAGAGGGACTTTGGCCTTTTTCTTCAGCTTGCCGAAGGCACCGACAGCCTCTCTATCTGGAATGGCCAGACGAACGATTTCGCATCCCGCCCTCTCCAGCCTTCGAATCTGAGAGAGGGTCCCTTTGAGGTCCCGGGTGTCCGTTTTGGTCATGGACTGGACCACAACGGGTACTCCGCCTCCGATCGTCACTTTTCCTACCTTGACCTTTCTCGTTTTCCGGCGGCGGAAGACCGGATAACAGGATCCACCTGGTTTCGTATGCATTTTCCGGCTACCAAGGGATAAGGCTTTTCCATCCATTCGGAAGACTCTTGACCACATCGTTCAAGATAATAAACACGAAAAGGATGATGACCAGAACGAATCCGATCTGCATGATGACTTGTTTGATTTTGGCACTGAAATCCCGGCGGAACAGACCTTCCAGCCCCAGGACCAGGATGTGGCCTCCGTCGAACATGGGGATGGGAAACAGGTTGATGATTCCGAGTTGGAGGCTGATAAAGGCGATCCACCACATCAAGGTGGTTAATCCCATGCGGAAGGCCACATAGGAAAAATTGGCAATAGCAATCGGCCCGCCCAGCTGTCTTGTAGAAGCCTCTCCAGTGAAGAGATCCTTTATAAAGTTCACCACAAGAAAGGCCCACCTGGCGATTTCTTGAACACCCTGTCCTATCGCCTTGAAGAATCCGTACTGTTCGATCACCGATTCAGCCATAGGCATGACCCCCAGCATACCCACTTCTCCCTCCTTCCTCGGTGTCGCCTTTAAATGAACGAGCTCCCCCTCTCTCACGATCCCCAAATCGATCTCTTGACCTGGGTATTTCTCGATGGTAGCCGTGAAGGCAAAAAAATGCACCGGCTTTCCGTTTATCTCTCGAATCACATCTCCAGCTTTTATCCCTGCCTTCTCGGCTGGAGAGCCGGGCTGCACCATCCTCACTTCGGTCCAGATCTTGCCAGAAAATCCGGCGTATCCCATCTCATATCTGGTCATGCTTTCGGTCAGCAGTCCGACTGTCAGGACTTCCCCCCCCCGCTTGATCTCGATATCGATGGTCCGTTCGGGCTTGGTTCCCACAGCGATCTCCACATCGCTCCAAGTGGCGGTCTTCCTGCCGTTTATGCTTAAAATTTCATCGTCGATCTTCAAATCCGCCTTCTCGGCCGGAGACCCGGGTTCGATCCAGCCTATCACTGGATTCTGGTCCAAATATTTATTCACCGAAACACCGGCCATGTTAATGGCCGCCATGAGGACTACGGCCAAACAGACGTTCATGATCGAACCCATGACGAGAACCAAAAATCTCTCCCATCTTTTCTTGGCCATGAAATCGCGCGCATCCATTTCTCTCTTCTCTTCAAGGACCTCTTCTCCGGAAAATTTGACATATCCTCCCAGCGGTATCATACTGATGCGGTAATCGGTCTCTCCCCTCTTCATTCCAGTCAGCCTCTTCCCATATCCCCAGGAAAAGACTTCTACCCTAATCCCTACCAGCTTGGCCATGAAAAAATGGCCGAATTCGTGGACGAACACAAGGATACCGAACACGAATGCGAACACTAGAATTGTTCCGATGATTACACTCATTTTATTCCCTTTGTCCGATGAAATTCCGGGCTTTAATCCCGGTTTCCCGGTCGATGTCGAATATATCCTCCAGGTTTTCGATCCCTCTTAACCGATGGTTCGCCATCACTCCGGCAACCAAACTCCCGATCTCGGAAAATTTGATACGACCCTCGATAAAAGCCTCCACAGCCACTTCGTTGGCTGTATTCAGAACCACAGGAAGGCTTTCTCCCTCCTCCAGAGCCTTTCGAGCCAACTTTAACAAGGGAAATTTTTCCGCATCCGCGCTGAAAAATTCGAGGCATCCCACCCGGCTCAGGTCCAGGGGGGGCAGTAAGGCCTTCTCTCGCACCGGATAGCTCAGGGCATACTGGATAGGTATTCTCATATCCGTGGGGCTCAATTGGGCCAAAACCGACCCATCCCTCATCTCCACCAAAGAATGGACGATGCTCTGGGGATGGACAAGTATATCCAGTTGTTCGGGTTTGAGACCGAAGAGCCATCGCGCTTCGATGAGTTCCAGTCCCTTGTTCATCAATGTCGCTGAATCGATGGTCACCTTTTTTCCCATTTTCCAACGCGGATGGTTGAGGGCTTCCTCCGGGGTTTTGTCCTTCATTTCCTCGCGCGATAGACGAAAAAACGGGCCTCCCGATGCGGTGAGGATCACCTTTTTCACATAAGACGGATCTTCCTTCGCCAGACACTGAAAAATTCCGCTGTGTTCGCTGTCCACCGGGATGATCTGGGCTCCTGTTTGACGGGCCGTCTTCATGATCAGCGGACCAGCTGCCACCATGCATTCCTTGTTGGCCAAAGCCACTCGTTTTCCGGCCTGAACGGCTCCCATCGTCGGCCGAAGCCCATTTATACCAGTGATAGCCGAAACGATCGTATCGGCTTCTTCGAACCGGGCGACCGCTTCAGCCCCCTCCTGACCCCAGGTTATCTCAAAAGCATTGGAAGGGAAAATCCGTCTGAATAGCCTGACATCTTCCTCTCGCTCGAGCGAAACGATCTTAGGCGCAAAATCGGCGACTTGTTTTTTGAAAAGCTCGATATTACGGCCGGCGGCCAATCCCACGATTTCAAACTTTCCTGCCGATTTCGACACCACTTCAAGAGTATTCCGGCCGATCGAGCCAGTGGAACCTAGAATTGAAAGACATTTTGTCTTTTTCACTCGATGACTCAACTCATTCCGATGTATTTCAAAAGATAATAGAACATAGGGCCGGCTAGTATAAGACTGTCCACACGGTCCAAAAATCCGCCGTGCCCAGGTAAAATATTCGAAGAGTCTTTAACCCCGGCCGCTCTCTTGAAGAGCGATTCCAGTGGATCGCTCACCTGAGCGATCACATGGACCACAAAGGCAAAAACAACCGCTTTCCACAGGATCGCCTCGGGGAGAAAGATCTGCTGGGCAGCCACGCCTCCTAGGCAGGCAAAAACGACGCCCCCAAAACTCCCCTCCCATGTTTTGCGAGGGCTGGCCAGCGGGGCCAGTTTGTGCCGGCCCAGCCAGCTTCCGATTGCGTAGGCTCCAGTATCTCCGATAAAAATCACGGCAAACAGGAAATAGACCCAAAGGGGTCCTTCATCGACCCTCAAATAGAAAAAATGATTGAGCGTAAAGCTCAAGTACAGGGCTCCAAAAAAGGTTAAAGCGATCGACGGAGGATACCCGGCCAACTTTTCTAGCTTATTTATGGACAGCACAAAATATATGGCCGTCAGGGCTAGAGAAACGAACAGGGCCAAACCCAGAGGAAAGGAAATAAAAAAGAAGGATAGGCCGATGATCAGAGCCACCGCACTTCCTAAAATCTTTTGAGGAGCATAGTGGCGCTTGGAGGCTAGATTATAAAATTCCCAAAGGGAGGCCAGGATCAAAACCTGTATGACGAGAAAAAAGGCAAGATCGTTGAAGAATTGGATGCAGACAAAGATGAAGGATAGAAGCACAATGGCGGTTGGCACTCTCTTGCGCATACTCATCTCTAGTTATCTTTTCTTTATCCAAGAAACAGAGGATCGCCGACCAGGACATAACCCCATTCTAATCATCATCCGGTTCGAGCTAAACCGCAGCGAAAAAAGCCATCAGCGGGGACGGATATCTCCAAATCTCCTTTCTCTCCTTTGGTAATCCAATAAGGCCTGGAAAAGGTGTTTTTTACGAAAGTCAGGCCAGAATTCAGAGGTTATCCATATTTCCGAGTACGCGATCTGCCAGAGAAGAAAATTGGAAATTCTCAACTCGCCGCTCGTCCTGATGAGCAGGTCGGGATCAGGAATTGCAGCCGTATATAAATAGGAGGAAAATTTCTCTTCAGTCAAAGAATCGATAGGAGATGGAGTCTCCCGGCAAAGCTTCTTGACTGCCTCTACAATTTCGGCCCTCCCCCCATAGTTGAGCGCTAGGACGATAGTCATCCGTTTGCAATCCTTGGTCAGTTCTTCCACCCGCCGGAGTTCCTTCCGTATCCGGGACGGCAAAGCCTCTTGCTGACCAATAACCTTCAAGCGCAGACGGTTCTTGGTCAAAACTTTGTATTCCTCCCTCAAATATCTTTCGAGAAGCTTCCACAGGGTGGCAATTTCGGTTTTAGGCCTCTTCCAGTTCTCTTTGGAGAAGGCGTAAAGCGTCAGATATTTTATTCCCAGATGGGCGCACGCTTCCACTACTTCCTGGACGGATTTGGCTCCCGCCCTATGACCTTCTTCTCTGGGGAGATTGCGCCTTTTGGCCCAGCGCCCGTTCCCGTCCATAATGATCGCCACATGTCGGGGCAATCTCGAAGAATCGAGGCTGTTCAGAAGCCGTTCTTCCTCGCTCCCAGGCTCGACAAGATCCTCACGGCTTTCTATCATACGCCAATTATATGGTCATGGTGGCCAATTGTAAAGTACTAGGGGACGCTCCTTTAGGTACCACCCTATGATATAGAGTATGTTCCAACAGGAGGCAGTGTAGACAAATAGACTAGTTTTCTGAAAGAGAGGAGGTATAGGGTGGTACCTAAAGGAACGTCCCCCTTTACGGAAAAGGCCGAATATGGTATCTTATCTTTTTTAAAGAAAGATAATCGAAGATGTGTCTTGGAATACCTGCCAAAGTCATCCAAGTCGATGATTCCCTTCAGGGAAAAGTGGATTATCTGGGGACTAAGGTCAAAACGAACTTCACCCTATTGGAAGACGTCAAGAAAGGAGACTGGGTCATCGTTCATGCCGGCTTCGCTATATCCAAGCTGGATGAAGAGGAAGCTCGAGAAACGCTCGAAATACTCCGCGAGTATGCCTGGACCATCGAAGAACCGAAATAAAGGCTCTCATCGGGTCCTATCGGGCCCTGACCGTGTTTATCCGGCAGGCTGGTTCCAAAACCTCAGACCGGATGCAATCCAGCCGAATCAATGAAAGAACTGAGAAACAGCCAAATAATGCAGGGGCTCCTTTCCGAGATCGAAAAAAAGACGCGTTCTATCCAGAAGACCGTAAAAATTATGGAGGTCTGCGGAACCCACACCATGACCATCCATAAATTCGGGCTGAGAAAGCTTTTGGAAGATGCCGGAGTGAAAATGCTTTCAGGGCCGGGTTGCCCCGTTTGTATCACCCCTAATGAGACACATGAAGCCGCCCTGAAGTTCGTCTCCGAGAGAGAAGGTTCTATCCTGGCCACCTTCGGAGATATGACCAGGGTACCCACCCGGATTGGTTCGCTCCAAACGATCGTTCCGGCCCCGAATTCTCTGGTCAAAATCGTGTATTCCCCCTTCGAATCTCTGGATTTAGCCCGTCAAAATCCGGACAGAGATGTCGTTTTTTTCGGAGTGGGTTTTGAAACGACCATCCCTGCCATCGCCCTATCGGCCAAACAAGCCTTTGAAGAAAAAATCCAGAATTATTCCATCCTTTCGGCCCTGTGGATCATCCCCCCTCCTCTGCGCGCCATCCTGGAATCCAGGGATACAGACATCCAGGGATTTCTCTATCCCGGACACGTCAGCGCCATCATCGGAAAAGAGCCATATCGATTCATCCCCGATGAATTCGGAATCCCCGGATGCATCACGGGCTTCGAACCGAGCGATATTCTGCTCGGCATCTCTTCCATACTTGATCAAATCCAGGCGGGAAAAGCCTGGATCGCCAACGAATATTCGCGTGTGGTCAGACCCGAGGGAAATCCCAAAGCACGAGCCCTGATGGAAGATATTTGCACCCCTAAGGATGCCCATTGGCGGGGTCTGGGAATGATCCCCAGCAGCGGATTGAAGCTGAAAGAAAAATATTTCGCTGTCGATGCAGAGGTGAAATATGGGATGGAGATCAAAGGAAGCCGTCTGGATCTTCCGGGCTGCCGCTGCGGCGATATCCTCAAAGGAAAGATCTCGCCTCCGGAATGCGGCCTATTCGCTACGAAATGCAACCCGGAATCCCCCTACGGTCCTTGTATGGTTTCCTTCGAAGGCGCCTGTCTAGCCTATTATAAATACGACCGGCCGAACCGATGACCGCAGGGGAAAGAAACAGGAAGGAAAGGGAGCCGTCCATGAAAGAAAACAAGGTGAGTCTGGAACTGGGAAGCGGTGGAAAAATGATGCGCGATTTCATCGACCGGCATATCGTGAGAGCTTTTAAAAATCCGATCCTGGGCGAATTGGGCGATTCAGCCCTGCTCCCCGATGGGTTGGCCTTCACCACCGACAGTTACGTGGTCGACCCTATCTTTTTTCCAGGAGGAGACATCGGCACCCTGTGCGTTAACGGCACGGTCAATGACCTGGTGGTCGCCGGGGCAAAACCCCGGTACATCTCCCTCTCCTTCATACTGGAAGAAGGTCTCTCCTGGAAGGACCTGGAAAAAATATTGAAATCGGTCCATAAATCGGCCCTAAAAGCCGGAGTCACTGTGGCCACAGGAGATACTAAGGTAGTGAGGCGCGGCCAGGGGGATAAAATCTATATCAACACCTCGGGCCTGGGAAAAATCATCGCCCGGCCCAGCCTGAAAAAGGCAAAGCCGGGAGATAAGGTCATCGTCACCGGGAATCTAGGCGAACACAGCCTGGCTGTTATGCTGGCCCGCGGAGATTTCGGACTGGAAGCAGGGACAAAAAGCGACTGTGCGCCCCTCAACTACCTTCTTCCCCTCTGGAAGCAAGGGGTCTACTGGATGAGGGACATCACCCGCGGAGGTCTGGCCACCGTGCTTTCGGAACTGTCCGAAAAGCTGCCCTATTCGGTGATCATCGAAGAAGAGAAAATTCCTTTCTCCCGGGCGGTCGAGGGAGCGAGCGAGCTTTTGGGAATCGATCCTCTCTATCTTGCCTGTGAAGGGAGGGCGGTTATGGTAGTTCCCGAAAAATCGGCGCCGCATATTTTGAAAAAGATTAGGGAGAACAAGCTGGGAAAAAAGGCGGCTATACTGGGACAGATAGAGGACAAGGTGGGAAAACCCGGAGAGCTCCTGCTGAGGACCCTCTCCGGAGGTCTGAGGCTTCTGGAGCCCTTGACTTCAGAGCTTCTCCCCCGCATATGCTGATTGTCCTCACGAGCTGAAGCATGGATAAAAGACGACGGTCCAAAATTGCCCGATGGGTCTTCTACCCTCTCCTTATCGGATCCATCGTCTACCTGGCTATCACCCAAAACCAGGGCCGGCAGCTCCCAGAAAAAGCGAAATACAACAGCCTGGTGGAGACCAAACAGAGAGAAATGACTGTCCAGGAAGGCGACCGTTTTCTCCTGCGCTTCATCATCAAAAACCGGGGCAAAGCGATATGGAGCTCGGAAGGAGAATTTCCCTGCTTCTTCTCCTACCATCTCTACTCAAGAGAAAATCTGAGGACCCTTCAGTACGATAACCGAAGGTTTCCGCTCCCCCAGGATCTGGAGCCCGGGAAAAAGATCGAGATGGAAATCACCGTCCGGGCCCCCATAGAGGCGGGAAGATACCTCCTCCAGTTCGACATGGTAAGGGAAGGAAAGTCATGGTTCAGGGATTACGGGTCTAGGACGGAGTTTGTTCGGCTGACCGTCGAGAAGAAGGAATGGCCCGAGGATAGTCAGGCGTTCTCCCTAGAGGAGGGCAAATATACAGTCACTCATTCCAGCCGGGGAGAGCTGGATAAACTCCTGAAAATCATCCGCCTCACCTTGGGCCAGAACGAGGTGGCATTCGAAGGAAAGACAGGTAAGATCAGGGGATTCGCGGCCGGTGTGGATTATCCCCAGATATGGCTGAGGGATGCCAACACCATCCTTCCGGCATCCAGGTATTTCTATGACGCATCGTTTCTATCCTCCTGGCTAGAGGAACACCTGGCTTTCCAAAAGGAAAGCGGCTCTCTCGAAGATTGGATCGATTCGAGAGGGATGTCGGATAAAAACACTACCGAGACAGACCAGGAGTCCTCCGCAGTGCAGGCCGCCTATAAAATCTATGAGGTCCTCGGCCCTGAGTGGATGGAGAAGAGGATTGCCGGGAAAAGAATCATCGACAGGCTGGAGCAGGCCTTGTCGTACGTTCTCGAAAATCGCTGGAGCGACCGGTACGGGCTCCTCACCGGAGCTCACACGGCAGACTGGGGGGATGTGGACATGGTCGATGCGGACCAGCAGGCCATCTATACCGACGAGAGGACTCATTGGACGGCCGACATCTACGACCAGAGCATGTTCTACCAGGCCTGTCTGAATCTGGCTGGAATGATAGAAGCAGGAGAAGCAGCGAGAGGAAATCCGGAAGGACAAAAGAGGGCGGATTTTTGGAAAGAAAAAGCCACTTCGATCAAGATCAGCACGAATAAATGGCTCTGGCAGGAAGATAGAGGATTCTACAGAATCCACATCCATCTCGACGACCTGGAACACGCTTTCGACGAATCGGACATGTTCGCCATGGGAGGAAATGTGCAGGCCGTCCTTGCCGGCTTGGCTGACCGAGGAAAAAGCCGCCGGATCATCGAAGAAGCGTTGAGGAGGCAGGAAACCTATAAAATCTCCACCATCAGCGGAACCCTTCTTCCGCCTTATCCTCATGGCTTATTCAAACATCCCCTGGTCGACGCCCCCTATGAATACCAGAACGGGGCCCAGTGGGACTGGTTCGGGGGGCGCCTGATATTCGCCATGTTCGAAAACGGTTTCAGCAAAAAGGCTATAGAAAAATTGGCTCAGATCGTCAAAAAGAACCTGAAAAACCGAGGATTCTTCGAGTGGGACAGCAAGGAAGGAATCGGCAAGGGCAGCGATTTTTACGCCGGGAGTGCCGGGAGTTTGGGAAAAGCTCTGGTTGAAGGCTATTTCGGGATCAGGCTGACTGGGGGCCGGCTGAGCCTCGAGCCGAAGCTGGGCCGGGATTCTGCCCGTATCCATGTTTATCTACCGACCAATGATAGGTTCATCGCCTACAGCTACCAGTTCGATGAGAAAGCCGGAAGACTCACTCTCGAGTTCAACAGTGATTTCTCCCGCCCTGGAAGGCTGAGGGTTCTCAATCCCTGGATGCCGCAAGAAAATCCGCTCCGAAAAAATGATCTCGAGGTTTTTCTGGATGGAAAAGATGTCGATTATAAGCTAGAGGAAATGAACCAAGATGAATTCATTTCTCTCGAAACGGATTTCCTCCATCATTCCCTGGAAATAATTTTTTGATCCTTTCCCTATTTCGCTAATCTTTTGACTGGCGAATCTTCTGGATTCTCTTCTCTCAAATTATGTTCTTTATACATTCGAACCGGAGGAAAAGAAGGCGAAGAAGAATACATCCCACATTTTGTCTATATTAATCTTTTGACATTGGGATGGCTCCTTTATAGAATACAGTCATAAAATACCGAATTCTGTGTATCGAATGGATTCACTCAAGAAAAGGGAGAGGAGGAGAATATGTCCAGACCACACTTTCAAATTTTGTTCGTGATTTTTTTATGCGTTTTTTTAACGGGGAAAACCACTGTAAGCTTCGAACAATCGAAGGGATTTGAAGGGAAAAGCTATATTTCAGAAGCGCTAAGCGGCCTGCCCTTTTATTTCATGGAGAACAGAGGACAGGTGGATGGGACCGCGAAATTTCACCTCAAAATCCCTAAAGGGAATGTCTTTTTCACTCCAGAAGAGATCGTTTACCAGATTCTTTACAGGAAACAAGGCGAGAACCGGACAGATGAATGGACGACCGCGAAGAACCAGAATCTGGGCAAAAACCTAGGTTATGAAAATGTGCGATTGACCTTTGTAGGGGCGAATAATGCAGTCGAGATCCAAGGTCTCGAAGAAAGCGAAGCAAAAGCCAATTTCTTCCGAGGCAACAATCCTGAAAAATGGGTGTCAGGAGTCCGGACGTACCAAAAGTTGATTTATAGAGATCTCTACCCTCGGATAGACTTGATTCTTCTCGGCCACAATGGAAGGATCAAACAGGAATACCGGATAAAGAGCGGAGGGGATGTAGAGGACATAGAAGTTTCCTATAAGGGCGTTGAAAGGCTCGAGATCACAAGAAAGGGACAGCTGGAGATATGGACAAAAAAAAAGGGGAAGCTTTTAGAGGATGTCCCGAAAAGTTATCAGTTTGTGGAAGGGAAAAAAGTCGAGGTCGAGTCAGACTACATCATACTGCGAGACAACACCCTGAAATTCAAAGTAGGAGAATATAAAAAAGACAGAGAGTTGATTATCGATCCTGATCTGGTATTCTCCACCTATCTAGGGGGAACTTTGCCGAATCACGGCATGGATATCGCTATAGACGGGAACGGAAATTCCTACATAACCGGAGAGACTCAATCCGATAATTTTCCAGTGACGTCAGGTGCCTATGATGGGACATATAACGATTTAGGGTATAGCGACGCTTTCGTAACAAAAATAAATTCGGCAGGAACAGATCTTATCTATTCCACCTATATTGGGGGCGGCTACTGGGATTCTGCTCATTCGATAGCTGTGGACAACAGCGGAAACGCTTACATCACCGGATCTACTGAATCCGATAATTTCCCATGGACCCCAGGTGCTTTCGATACCACTCACAGCATTTCATCCAGAGATATGTTCGTTACAAAACTCAACTCCAGCGGATCGGATCTTGTATACTCCACGTACGTAGGAGGAGGGGGCATGGAAGTGGGAGAGTGTCTCAAAATCGATGGAGCTGGGAACGCATTTGTTACTGGCTATTCGGGTTACCCCGGTTTCCCGGTCACAACCGGCGCTTATGATACAAGCCACAATGGGGGCGAAGATGCTGTTTTATTCAAGCTCAACGCGACCGGTTCAGATCTTCTCTTTTCTACCTATCTGGGTGGAAGCGGGAATGATCACAGCTATGGGCTGGTCATCGATGGAGGAGGAATAGCCTACATCACAGGAGATACCAATTCCAGCAATTTCCCGGCGACTCCGGGAGCATATGATACAACATATAATGACACCTTTTCCCCTTTCAGCGATGTTTTCATAGCAAAGGTAGATGCAGCAGGAGCCAATCTTCTGTATGCAACCTATCTGGGAGGCGATTCCTACGATCATGGTCGCGGAATAGCGATCGACGGAGTGGGAACCGCTTACATTACCGGTTATACCGAGTCCGATAACTTTCCTACCACAGCCGGAGTTTACGATCCAACCCATAACAACGATATAGATGCATTCGTAACTAAGATAAATCCCGCCGGTTCGAAACTTTTCTATTCGACTTATCTGGGAGGAAACGGAGTGGATGAAGGCCATGGGATAGTCGTTGGCGGATTGGGCCTCGCTCACGTCATCGGAGATACCGATTCTACCGATTTCCCCACAACCATGGGAGCCTATGATAGAACTCACAACGGGGACGATGATGTTTTTTTGACTGTTCTTACCCCATCAGCATCAGCCCCGCTCTATTCCACCTATATTGGGGGGACAAAAGACGATGAAGGCGAAAGTCTGAAGCTCGCCGGGCAGGGAACCGCTTATCTAACCGGGAGGACCTTCTCCTACACTTTTCCCACGACTCCGGGGGCATATTCGACGAGTAAAACAGGCACATCCGATGTTTTCGTCACGAAATTTGGCTTTCCACCTATTACCATTCCTTTGTTGATTTATTTCTATCCCATCTATGATAGTCACGATTTCGACGGCGACGGGACTTCGGATGCCTCAGTCTGGAGGCCGTCGAACGGGACCTGGTATATCAAGGATGGACCTATCGAGAAATGGGGGATTGCCGGAGACTTGCCTGCTAACGGCGACTACGACGGAGATGGCACCACTGATTTGGCTGTATGGAGAATTCTTTCAGGAAAATGGTTCATCAAAGGAATCGGCGGTTATCAGTGGGGGATTTTTGAGGATATCCCAGTTCCAGGAGATTACAACGGGGACAATAAGACAGATGTAGCAGTGTGGAGGCCATCGAACGGACGCTGGTATGTAAAAAATCAAAGCAGTGAGGCATGGGGGCTATACGGAGACGTTCCTGTTCCTGGAGACTACAATGGGAATGGGAAGACGGATTTGGCCGTATGGAGGTCATCGAACGGGAGATGGTTTATTAAAGGTCAGGCATCTGTTCCCTGGGGGACGTTCGGAGATTTACCGGTCCCGGCGGATTACAATGGGGATAAAAAAGAAGATATAGCTGTTTGGCGGCCATCGAACGGACGCTGGTATGTAAAAGGAATAGGAACGTATCTTTGGGGAACATCGGGTGATATCCCCATTCCCGGCGATTACAATGCTGACGGAAAGGCTGAGATAGCGGTGTGGAGGCCATCCAACGGAAGGTGGTATATAAAAGGGGTCACAGCTTTCCCATGGGGAACCAACGGCGATTTCCCGCTGGTCCGATAGAGCATCTTTCCTTGTCAGACAGAGAGTGTGTATTTTTGGTGATGCTGCTCCCTATTTAAATCGAAAAAGAAAGCAATTCATGAAAAAGATCGCCTGTTTCGATAAATATATCAGTGTAAAAGGAAGAGAAAGATCATTATTCCTACCGAAGGAGAAGGAGGATAAAACATGAGAAAGATTTTCCTTCAGTTTTTAGTCACAGTGTCTTTGGTCTTACTTGCAAATGCCTTGTTGGCAGAGAATTTTATTGTTAATACAACGACTGAGCTAGAGGATGCTGTGTTCAATTCGCAGAGAAACGGAGAGGGAGACATGATATTCGTCGTTCCGGGGACCTACTACGTGAATTTAATTTATAACTCGGACGAGGGTTACCCAATTTTGATATTCGGTGCCGGTCCTTCCAACACAGTACTCGATGGGAGCAAATATGAAAGGGTGCTTTCTTTGAGGAATACAAACGGCGGCGACATTTTCGTGATAGGCCTGACGATCCAAAACGGCTATTCCGATGCTTATGGGAGCGGAATCTCCGTCCTGACCCAGAGTACGGAAGGAATAGCCGGCGATATCGCGGTCTTATACACTATCATCAAGGACTGCGAATCCGATGGAAACGGAGGCGGATTGTGGGCCAAATCGTACACTTATTCAGGGACAGCCGGCGAAATTATTATATCCTCCAACATCATCGAAGACAATGAAGCCGAAGATTATGGCGGTGGGATCTATGCCGAAAACTGGGCCTCTACGGTCCCGGCCGGAGATATCGAATTTTCCAACAACGTCATCAGCGGGAACACGTCTACGTATGGTGCAGGAGCGTACGTCTCGTCGCATACGACAAATACGAGAAAGCCGGGAGATGTCGTCGTTACCAATAACACCATCTCAGAAAATATAGCAGGAACGAATGGCGGAGGAATCCGCTTGGACGGAGACATTTCGGGGGACATTAAAGTGTATAACAATATCATCTGGTTCAACCTAGCTGGAGTTGCTGGCGAAGATATTTTTCTGAGCGGCTTGACGACAAATTACGGATATAACAATGATTACACGAGCCTGGATGGTTCATGGACATACGAGGGGGATAATATCCACGGATATCCCTTCTTGACTAGCGATTTTCATCTAAAGCCCAACTCTCCTTGCATCGATGCAGGGACACACTCCGCTCCAGGAATTCCGTATATCGATTTAGACACGCAAACGAGACCAATCGACGGGGATATCGATGGGATAGCGACTATCGATATGGGAGCGGATGAATACTTTTTCGTTCTTCCTGTGTTCGACGGCCACGATTTCGATGGAGACGGTACATCCGATATCTCTGTGTGGCGGCCTTCGAATGGAAGGTGGTATATCAAAGACATCGGAGATTATGCCTGGGGCGGGGTGGATGATATCCCCGTCAATGGAGATTATAACGGAGATGGCACGACGGATATCGCTGTTTGGAGGTACTGGGATGGAAAGTGGTATCTGAGAGGATCGACCGCAATAGCTTGGGGCACGTGGGGAGACGTACCGGTCCCCGGAGACTACAGCGGAGATGAAACCACAGATATAGCCATGTGGCGGCCGTCAAACGGAAAGTGGTACATAAAGGGAATAGGGACTTATTCCTGGGGGACAGTGGGAGATATCCCTATTCCAGGAGATTACGATGGAGATGGGGAGACAGACATTGCGGTTTGGAGGCCGTCAAATGGAAGATGGTATATCCGGGGAATAGGGACTTATTCCTGGGGAACAACGGGAGATATCCCCGTGCCCGGTGACTATGACGGAGATGGGAATACAGACATTGCGGTCTGGCGGCCTTCGAACGGCAAGTGGTATTTACGAGGAATAGGGACGTATTCCTGGGGGGTCTTAGGCGACTTCCCTGCACCCGGTGATTACAATGGAGATGGGATAACCGACATAGCTGTCTGGAGACCATCGAACAGCAGGTGGTATCTAAGAAACCTCGGTAGCCATGTCTGGGGTTCAGCAGGCGACATCCCTTTAGTGCGTTGAATTTCAGGCAATCAAAATAATTTTTTCTCTTTATTTTCTTAAGAAAGGGGAGTGTTCAAAGATGAAGAACAAAGGCTATTTGAAAATCTCGATCTTGATATCCGTCGTTCTCTTCCTGACGGTGAGTATCGGACAAAGCACTCAAGGATCATATGTCTGGACAAAGATGTTAAATACCCAGTTTGGATGGAGCATTTCGACTGATCAGTCAGGAAATATTTACACCACCGGAGATTTTAAGGGCACCGTGGATTTTGGCGCCGATTTCGGGACCACAGACACCAAGTCTTCTCTCGGATATTCCGATATCTTCGTCACCAGGATCAACGCCAATGGTTCTTACGGATGGACCAGGAGAATGGGCGGGAACCTAGGTGATTATGGCCACGGCATTGCCACAGACAGAGCGGGAAATATCTATGTCACAGGATCGTTTGCCAGCTCAACGAATTTTGGCGCCGACTTCGGGGCCGTGGACATCAAGTCTCCCCTCGGATCTTTCGATATCTTCATCACCAGGATCAACCCGAACGGTTCCTATGGATGGACCAGACGAATAGGCGGAGTTGAGAGTGACGAAAGCTATGGCATCACCACAGACCCATCAGGCAGTGTCTATGTCACGGGGTATTTTAGTGGCTCCGTGGATTTTGGCGTTGATTTCGGGACAGCGGATATCAATTCCTCTGCTGGAAACGAGGATATTTTCATCACCAGGATCAACGCTAACGGTTCTTATGGATGGACCAGGAGAATGGGTGGGCCTTCGGATGATAAGGGATTCTGCATCAGCACAAACCCTACAGGAAATATATATGTCTCAGGATATTTTGGGGATACTGTGAATTTCGGTGTCGATTTTGGGACCGAGGATATCAAGGCATCCGCTGGTTACGCTGATATTTTCATTACCAGGATCAACGCTAATGGCACCTATGGTTGGACCAGGAGGATGGGTGGATCTGCAGCTGATGGAAGCTATGGCATCACTGCCGACCCGACGGGGAATGTATACGTTACAGGCTATTTTCCTACTGAAGTAAATTTCGGTGCCGATTTCGGGGCTGTAGACTCCAAGACGGCTGCAGGGATGAGCGACATCTTCATCACCAGAGTCAACGCCAACAGCGGCTATGGATGGACCCGGCGCATGGGCGGAAATTCGTCCGACGTCGGAAACTGGATCACAACAGACTCATCCGGGAATGTCTATGTCACGGGAAAATTTTCTGACAGTGTAAATTTCGGAGCTGATTTCGGCGTGACAGACACCAAGACATCTGCCGGGAGCGATGATATTTTTATCGCTAAAATCAACGCTGACGGCGGGTACGGGTGGACCAGGCGGATGGGCGGAGCCTCAGGTGATGTAGGCTTCAGCATTACTGCAAGTCCAGCCGGAGATTTTTTTATTACAGGCTACTGTAATGGCACCGTCAATTTCGGTGCCGATTTTGGGGCTACAGACATCAAGACGTCTGGCGGCGGCAGGTTTAGCTACATAACAAAACTTGCGGTCCTTTTTCCTATCTACGATGGGCACGATTTCAACGGAGACGGATCATCCGACGTTTCCGTCTGGCGGCCGTCGAATGGGAAATGGTACATCAAAGGAGCGGGGAGCTATACATGGGGTGTCAGCAACGATATTCCGGCAAACGGTGATTACAATGGGAACGGAAAGACCGACATAGCTGTCTGGCGCCCATCGAACGGCAGATGGTACATCAAGGGTCTCGCAGGTTCTGTATGGGGGGCTGTTGGAGATATTCCTGTTCCCGGCAATTACAATGGGGATGTCAACGGGAAGACGGATATCGCTATGTGGCGGCCTTCGAACGGACGCTGGTACATCAAAGGCATGGGAAATTATGCCTGGGGTTCGGCTGGGGATGTCCCTGTTCCGGGTGACTATAACGGAGACGGAAAGACAGAAATAGCTGTCTGGCGGCCCTCCAACGGCAGGTGGTATATCAAAGGGGCAGTCAGTTCTGCGTGGGGCACAGCCGGAGATATCCCGGTTCCTGCCGATTATAATGGAGACGGCAAAACGGATCTAGCTGTCTGGCGGCCGTCGAACGGATGCTGGTACATCAAAGGTATGGCAGGATCAGTATGGGGGATAGCAGGCGACATCCCTGCACCCGGTGATTACAATGGCAATGGCAAAACAAACATTGCCGTATGGCGGCCTGCGAACGGACGCTGGTACATCAAAGGCATAGGAGGCACCATCTGGGGCATCCTCGGCGATATCCCGCTGGTCCGATGAATCCTGAATGTCCGGTGTAAGCCGAATGCAAATTTTTCTCTTTGCCTATTTTCAAGGAGAAGGAGAAATTAACGATGAGAATTAATTGCATCTTAGCTAAGTTAATTTTGGCATCCACTGTTTTATTCTTGACAGTAATTACCGGAGAAAGCTCTCATGGATCATATATTAAAACATATAGGGAAGGGGGATTGCTGCCTGATTCAGGTATCTCCACCGCTACAGACTTATCAGGAAACGTATATATCACAGGATATTTTCAGGGGACAGTGAATTTCGGCACTGATTTCGGCACCACAGACACCAAGACGTCAGCAGGGAATAATGATGTCTTCATCACCAGGATCAACGCGAACGGTTCTTATGGATGGACCAGGAGGATAGGCGGAACTTTGAATGATCAGAGCTTCGGTGTCACGACTGACCTAGCAGGAAATGTTTATGTTATAGGCGAATTTTATGACATCACGGATTTCGGTGCCGATTTCGGGACCGGTGATATCAAGTCCTCTGTCGGCGATTGGGATATCTTCATCACCAGGATCAACGCGAACGGTTCCTATGGATGGACCAGACGAATAGGTGGAATTGCGCAAGATAGAGGCTATGGCATCACGACTGACCTAGCGGGAAATGTCTATGTTACAGGCGAATTTCGTGACATCGTGGATTTCGGCAACGATTTCGGTACCGGTGATATCAAGTCCTCTGCTGGCTCAGAGGATATTTTCATCACCAGGATCAACACGAATGGTTCCTATGGATGGACCCGGCGCATGGGCGGGCCTTCGAGTGATGGAGGAAAATGTATCACCACAGACCCTACAGGAAATATATATATCTCTGGTTATTTTGGGAATACAGTGGATTTCGGCGCCGATTTCGGGACCGGTGATATCAAGTCATCAGCTGGTTACGCGGACATTTTCATCACCAGAATCAACGCGAATGGTTCCTATGGATGGACCCGGCGCATGGGCGGAGGTGTGGGTGATTGGGGATACGACATAACTACCGACCCTTCAGGAAATGTCTATGTCACTGGATATTTTACGAGTACAGTGAATTTCGGGGCTGATTTCGGGGCTGTAGATACCAAGACCTCTGCAGGAGGCTATGATATTTTCATCACCAGAATCAACGCTCACAGCGGTTACGGTTGGACCCGGCGCATGGGCGGAGGTGAGAGTGATTTGGGATACGGAATCGTTACAGACCTCTCAGCAAATGTTTATGTCACAGGATATTTTCGGCAAACTGTTAACTTCGGTGCCGATTTCGGGGCCGTAGACACAAAAACCTCTGCCGGATCTGAAGATATCTTTGTTACTCAAATTAACGCTCACGGCGGGTACGGGTGGACGCGGCGCACGGGCGGAGGTGCGGGTGATTGGGGATACGACATAACTACCGACCCTTCAGGAAATGTCTATGTCACTGGATATTTTGCGGGCTCCGTAGATTTTGGCTCTGATTACGGAACAACAGACACCAAGATATCCTATGGGGCGTCTGACATTTTTACGACAAAACTGGCGGTACTTCCACCGATTTTCGACGGACACGATTTCAACGGAGACGGATCATCCGACGTCTCCCTCTGGCGGCCGTCGAATGGACGCTGGTACATCAAAGGATTGGGGAGCTATACCTGGGGTGTCAGCAACGATATCCCGGTAAACGGTGATTACAATGGAAACGGAAAGACCGACATAGCTGTCTGGCGGCCTTCGAACGGCCGTTGGTACATCAAAGGTCTCGCAGGTTCTGTTTGGGGAGCTGGCGGAGATATTCCTGTTCCCGGCAATTACAATGGGGATGTCAACGGAAAGACGGATATCGCCGTGTGGCGGCCGTCGAACGGACGCTGGTACATCAAAGGTATGGGAAATTTTGGCTGGGGTGCGGCCGGGGATGTCCCTGTTCCGGGTGACTATAACGGAGATGGAAAGACGGAAATAGCGGTCTGGCGACCCTCCAACGGCAGGTGGTATATCAAAGGGGCAGCCAGTTCTGCGTGGGGCACAGCAGGAGATATCCCGATTCCTGCCGATTATAATGGAGACGACAAAACGGATATCGCTGTATGGCGGCCGTCGAACGGACGCTGGTACATCAAAGGTATGGCAGGATCAGTATGGGGGACTTCAGGCGACATCCCAGCACCCGGTGATTACAATGGCAATGGCAAAACAAACATTGCCGTCTGGCGGCCATCTAACGGCAGATGGTACATCAAAGGCATAGGAGGCACCATCTGGGGCATCCTCGGTGATATCCCGCTGGTGCGATGAATTTCGAACAATCGAGGAAGAGAAGCATGTCTCAGAATTATTGCGATAAGCCGAACTTTCGATCCTGGTGATCTGCCGGTGGTGAGATAAATCTAACCGGCATGAAATCCTTTGCTCCTTTCCTTCACCCCGAAATTAAATAGAAACAGGCTAAATTCGTTCGATGACGCGACAAAAGACCTGGATATTCCCTTCGTTCGATAGCTTCCTATCTTACAAAGTTATTTTCAAGCCGAGCTGCAAGCGGAAGCCAGAGAAATCGAGAGAGGCCTTCCTCACGTTTCTGTAAGCCGGCGACTCAAGCGGCCCCTTCAATATTTTCACTTCAGAATACCAATCCAATCCCATATACGTAAAATCCTGCTCATAGTAGTAAAGACTACCCCTATAAAAATCTGTCCAACCTCCTGAATTCACATAATCGTATTCACCCTTCAGTTCTTTTATTTCAGCATATCTTCCTGATGCCTGGACAACGACAGCCATATTTTTTAGAAAATTATATTCCAATCCAACCCCGCCGTGAACGCCGAATCCCTGCCCCTTGGCTGACTGCTCGGTTCTTTCCTGCCAAGTCCCTATCAATCGCTGAGAATAAACGTCAGACCATCTTCCAAAATAGTATCCCAGGCCTGCGGTCACAAAAATCTTGACCCTGGAGAAAAAGGGAAAGGTGTAATATGCGCTCAATGTCAAAGGAACCGCGCTTATCTCGGCCTCGTGGGTCATGTCTACCTGACCGGCTCGAGATTCGATAAATATCCGGCTCGAGTCCCCCCCTTGCTTTCCCCATATATGCCCTGTACCGATGCCAAGACTCAGACGGGGTGTGAAAGATACGATGAATTCGCCCTCAATTTCCGGGCTTGCTCCTATTTTTTCGAATCTCCCTTGAACATCATTTCCCATCAGGCTTCCCAGCTCTTTTTGGAGCCTGTTCGCTTGATCGACGGATGTGTTCCAGTCTCCGACCGCAAGGCAGCTTATCCCCCCAGTGAATTTGAGATGAAAATGAAACCCTTTTTCTGGAATCTGCCCAGCGAATGTCTGGTTTCCGACCGACAGGGCTGAAAGGAAAATGACAACGACTTTTATCAATCGTTTCCGCAATTCAATCTCTTCGACCTTTTTCGCTCGAATAACAGAATCACCTGCGGGCGTGTGCCATCTGAAGCAGAAAGGCCGCCCCTCTTCATTGTCATATCTCGACTTCTGAGATAAACCGCTCTCCGACAGGAAAAGACGGTACAGAACGCTGGTCTTTCCGTCTCACTCGAAGCCGCTTTTTACAGCAGCCTCTCTCATGATTTTTGGATTTAGGGAATTATCCTATGGGTTTATCTCACCACTGGTATATCGCCTGTCGTACCCCAAGTGACTCCTGCCAGTCCCTTGACAAACCACCGGCCGTTCGACGGCCGCCAGACGGCGATATCTGTAGTTGCATCCGCGTTGTAGTTTCCTGGAGCGGGGATGTCTCCGGCTGTACCCCAAGGAGTACTCGCAGCACCGAAAATATACCAACGCCCGTTGGATGGACGCCACACAGCCCTGTCTGCCGTGCCGTCTCCGTTGTAATCACCGGGCACAGGAATGTCTCCCAGGGTTCCCCATGCAAAAGAGCCCACTCCCAGTATGAACCACCTTCCATTTGATGGTCGCCAGATCGCCGCCTCGGCTTTTCCGTCATGATTGTAGTCTCCGGGTACAGGGATGTCGCCTGCTGTGCCCCATGCAGAAGCCCCTATGCCCTTGATGTACCATCTCCCGTTCGACGGCCGCCAGACAGCCATATCCGTTTTGCCATCTCCATTATAATCGGCAGGAACCGGGATATCTCCTGCTACGCCCCATGCAGCGCCCCCGACGCCCTTGATGTACCATCTTCCGTTCGACGGCCGCCAAACGGCCATGTCAGTCTTTCCGTCGCCGTTGTAATCGCCGTTAACCGGAATATCGCCATCAGCGCCCCATGCAGCGCCTCCAACGCCCCTGACGTACCATCTTCCGTTCGATGGTCTCCATACGGTCATATCCGTCACATTATCGCCATTGAAGTCGTGTCCGTCGAACACGAATCGATGGTTCTTGGTATGGGCCCGGATGGCAACATCGAAAGGCGTTCCTGGAATCGCTATCGAGCCCTCTAACCAAGTTCCTGTTCCCCCATTATGGCTGATATAAGTCTTATTGGTTTCGATGGGAGCCAGTTTATCCCTAGGGACAGGCAATCCATATCCAGAGGTAAGGAATTGAATCACGACCACGAATTCGTCCCCTCCGTTCACCCAGACCGGGGCAGATAAGTCGACAGAATAATAACCCGCATAATCGCAGGTAACGGGATGAGGGCCATATAAAAGGTTAGAGAGGGCCGAACCATCAAAATTATCATAGATATAGATGTTGGCTGTCATGCTGTCATCCACGGCCCAAAAATCCACGGCCTGGATGGCTTCGGCCCTGGTAGCCGTAAACCTGACAAGTCCCCAGGCTTCGGCGTTGTTATAGCCTACCATACCGTTCCAACCACCTTCATCGTAATGATGGAGTGTTCCCGACATCTCCATGGTGTCATACTGCCTGTAGGATAAAATCGTATTCGTTCCTTCTCCGATGCGGGCAGAGCCGTAAGCGATATAGAAGTAGCCGTTGTCTCCCCAGCCCGTCCCCCAGCTGTTTTTGCAGATCCAGGCTCCCGTGCCTCCGGCGTGCGGCATGGTATCGTCCCAACCGACAATGAGCACCGCATGGTTAGTCTCGTCCGATCCAGTGTAATAAGCGACATAGCTGCCATCATAGGTTTTGAATCCGGGGAAACTGGCGTACATGGTCGTGTAGCAAGGCCCATGGAGATAGACATAATTTTTGATAATAGCCTCATTTTCCGGCAAGAGCCTCCACTGAGAGACCTGTTTGATCCGGGTGCAGGTCTCCTTACAGACTCCCGTATCCCAGGCGTGATAAGGATCACAGTATTCCTCGACTGCACCCTTCCTCGTAAAATAATTTGTGGAAGCCAAAGCATTTCCACCGGTGCAATCTTTCCCAGCATAGTTACATTCCTTCAGATTTTCTTCTGAAAAATCATAGATCCTGAAGGGAGAACCGACATCCGTTCCGGCTATCCGGATCGGATCTTCATTATTCAACAAGATAATCGATTCAAAATTGCCTATAGCTGCAAAAGCCCAGCAGCTTCCACATATGCTTTGATCCTTAGCTGGCGTCACCCCATTGTGATTCCGCCAATCCCAGCTGGAGGGGGCATACACATCCCTAAGATCTGTTTTGGCTTCTTTCAGATGGCTGATATCCATAGGAAAAGGTATCAAGCCGAAATGTTCGGTGGGCGGATTCAGAACAGCAGGGTTCACAGGACTTTGCCTCAATTTTGGATTCTGTTGACTACCGAGGGGAAAACCGCTCAATAGAAAAACACAGATCACCGCGGCTGCTAAGTATGACCATTTATTCTTGAGAATATTCATGTCGCTGACCTCCTTAATCTGGCTTTCAAAAAAACAAAAATATCTCGACACTCAAGACCTATGTCATTTCTCACCCCCTACGATTATAAATTGGCAGCTCTTTGAAATGAATTTTTTCGGACCCAGGATTGCTTCCCTTCCTTCTTGAACAATCATGCTATTTGCTAATGAATCAATATCATACAAAAAATGCTTTGTCAAAAGGAATTTAGAATTCTGTCTTATCTCACCAGCGGAATATCCCCTGCTGTTCCCCAAGCATAGCTATCGATATTTCTTATGTACCACCTTCCGTTCGATGGCCTCCAGACCGCGATGTCTGTCTGATCGTCCGAATTATAAAATCCAGGAACCGGGATATCCCCCGCCGTACCCCAGATGTTGGCGCTCCCACCCCTGACATACCACCTTCTGTTGGTGGGCCTCCAAACGGCGATATCCGTCTGGCCGTCCCCATCGTAGTCACCGGGAACCGGGATGTCCCCTGCTGCCCCCCAAAAATACACGTCGATTCCTCTGACATACCACCTTCCGTTCGAAGGCCTGTACACGGCAGCATCCGCATCTCCATCCCCGTCGTAATCTCCAGGAACCGGCTTATCTCCGAGCGTCCCATATGCGAACCCGCCTTGGCCCCGGATATACCATCTGCCATTCGATGGCCTCCAGACCGCGATATCCGCATCTCCATCCCCGTCATAATCTCCAGGAACCGGGATATCTCCCGCAACTCCCCATGTATAGGAACCGATTCCCAGAATATGCCAAACTCCGGTGGACGGTCTCCACACCGCAATTTCGGCATCTCCGTCCCCGTCATAATCCCCATTGACAGGTATATCCCCTTCCGTTCCCCAGCGGACAGCCGAACCGTTTCTTATGTACCACCTTCCATTCGATGGCCTCCAGACCGCAGCGTCCGACCGTCCATTCCCGGTGAAATCGTGGGCCTGAAATACCGGGAGCTGTATAGGGATAAACAGTTTGGTGATAAAACTATCCAGATCGATGAGGATGTTCACTCTATCGAGAAAAGCATTGCCCTGAGGAGTAAAAGCTCCGCTCATTCCTTCGAAAGTTCGGTCATAGGCTCCGGGGGTGGTAGGAAAATCGGAGGAACTCGTATACCCGGTGATATAGATGCACCGGCCTTCATCGATAGCGATCCCCTTCCCATCGTCTTCGAATTCTCCACCTAAATAGGTGGAAAAAATGAGATGAGGGCTGTCCGTACTCAAACAACTGACGATCGCATCATAGGAATTTCCAGATCTGGTATTGGAGTAAGCCCCAAGAGTCGTCGGGAAATCGGTGGAGAAGGTGTATCCTGTGACGTAGGCGTTTCCTTGCTGGTCCACGGCAATTCCCTCTCCCCAATCACTTCCGGTGCCTCCCAGAAATGTGGAATAGGAAAGAGCGGTGCCTGCGGCATTGAGTTTGGTGACGACAACATCCCGGTCTCCGTTATGAGAATTATCATACCTGGAGCCTGCGGTCGGATAATCCACAGAATAAGATGTTCCAACGACATAGGCATTTCCGCTGCTGTCCAGGGCGATATCCTTTCCGTAGTCCTCGCCCGAACCTCCGATGAATGTGGAGTAATGGAGGCCCGAACCGCTCGAGTTCAACTTAGAGACGAACATATCCCCGCCCAAATTGTAATTTAAGTCATAGGCGGTGGTCGTAACCGGGAAAAAAGTCGAAGTGGTCTTTCCTGTAATATAGGCGCAATCCGCACCATCGACAGCAATCCCATTCCCCTCCTCGTCTGCGGTCCATCCCATGAAAGTGGAGTAAGAGAGAGCTGTTCCCGCATAGCTCACCTTGAGTACGAAAACATCGTCTCCTCCGGTTTGGATTTGATCAAAGGCGCCTGTTGTCGTGGGAAAATCCGAAGAGGCCGTTTTTCCAGTGACATAGGCATACCCACCGCTGTCGACCGCGATCGCATATCCATCTTCAACGTCCGAACCGCCCACGAACGTGGAATAATTAAGGAGGTTTCCCGCAGATCCGATTTTAGTTACAAAAACGTCCCTCACTCCGTTAAACGATGAATCATAGCAAACCCCAATAGTGGCAGGGAAGTCGCTGGAAGACGTGGTCCCTGTAACATAGGCATGTCCACCTGCATCCACAGCTATTCCGTAGCCCCGGTCATCTCCAGTCCCGCCAATATATGTGGAATAGACAAGGTCCGATCCTGAAGCGTTCAGTTTGGTGACGAAAATATCGTTGTTTCCGCCATTCCACGTTTTATCATAAGCAATCGTAGTTGTGGGAAAATCATCGGAGCCGGTATGGCCGGTGACGAATACGTTTCCGTCACTATCCACGGCTATATCTTGAGCATAGTCATAGGTTCGTCCTCCTAAAAATGTGGAATAAACGAGCCATGGATCGATGACCAGATCCAGATCTTTCCTGTAATCAGCCACTTCGAAGCCAAGCGAGTTATCTTCACGGAGGATATACTCTGTCTCCACTTCCACCTTCTTATCGTCTATCATCTGATAACTGACCGGCACATCCTCTACCAAAGTCACTTCTCCCGCTTCGAGTACTAGTTGCCCCTTTCCATTGATCTTAATCCGATCTATTCCTTCATAGCCGATTTTAAGGTTTCCGACATCTCCTCCTGGTTCGACCCGGTATTCGTGCTTGATTTTCTCTCTGGTCCCCGATACCTCGAGGTCGATA
>CAYNVQ010000016.1:0-17099 GCA_964400735.1 uncultured Eubacteriales bacterium
ATCGGGGAGAGCGGATTCGAACCGCCGACCTCCTGCTCCCAAGGCAGGCGCGCTAACCAGGCTGCGCCACTCCCCGATCCATCCCTTTCTATACTGCAGGGGTATTTTTCGAATCAAGCACCGACATGAATCCCCGTCTCCAGGCTCGACGAAACGACCCTCGGCAGCCCTGAACAAACAGGGAGTCATGAATCTTACACCCTCAGGTTTGGTGAATAATTATACTACAACTGGGAAAGAAAAACGAAAACGAGAACAAGGATGCTTCCGGTAGCTGAAAATAAATATGTGTATGATTTATACATCATGCCGACACATCATTTATCGATCACTTTCGCCGAATCTCTTTTTCGATCCTCCCTCTGTCTATTTTCAGAATGACGGGTCTTCCGTGCGGACAGAGCGAGGGATTCGATGTCTTGAACAATTCATCCACCAAGTAGTCCATCTTTTCAAAGGCCAGGTGCTGGCCCGCCTTGACCGCCGTCTTGCAGGCAAGGGTAGCCAGAAGCGCATTCTTTTTATCCATGATTCTTTCTTCTTTCATACCCTCAAGAAGAGCCAGGAAAATTTGGCGGGCCTCCTCTTCTTTAAATATGTCGGGATATTCTTTGAGAGCAAAGGTTCGGCCTCCCATATTTTCTACACGAAAGCCTGACTCCTCTAATAAAGCACGGCTGTCCTCAAAGTTCAGAATCTGGCTGGTGGAAAGTTCGAAAACGACGGGGAGTAGCATCATTTTCATAGGCCATTTCTTTTCTTTGTCGATCTGTTGGTATTTCTCGTAGAGAATCCGCTCGTGGGCGTTGTGCTGGTCGATAATCATAATCCCTTCTTCGTTGGATGCGACGATGTAGGTGTCCAGATACTGGCCGAGAACATGTGGATATCCTCTTCCTCGCTTCTGTTCCGGGATCGATCGCTCCCTTTTTTGGCCTTCCGCTTCATAAGGAAAACTCAGGTCCGGGATTTGATTGCTCTCCTCAACCCTGCCGGTCATCCGCCTTTCCTTACGAGGATATACCTCTTTTATCCCGATCTCCCGGGAAAAGGCTCGAGCCATTCCCTTTCGGATCAAATGAAAAATCCTCTGAGGATCTTTGAATCTAACCTCGGCCTTAGCTGGATGAACATTGACATCGACCTCGGAATAAGGAACGTTCAAAAAGAGAAAGGCTTCGGCAAACTGATCCTTCTCCGTATACCCTTTGAAAACCTGATTCACAGCCGCTTGAATCGTTCGATCCTTCACCATCCGCTTATTCACATAGAAGAGTTGATGGTTGCGGTCCCTGCGTCCCGACGGCGGCCGGGAAGTATATCCATAAATACTCCAGTCTTCGTCGGATTCTTCTATCTCCATGAGTTTTTCCAAACTCGATTTTCCGTATATCTGGTAAATTCGTTCCCTCAGGCTGGAGACCTCCGGGTAATCAAAAACCCGGCGGTTTCCATGACGCAAGCTAAACCGGACTTCTGGAAAAGACAAGGCCACACAGGTCAGATACTTGACTATTTGGCTGAGCTCGGACCTATCCGAGCGCAGAAATTTTTTCCGGGCAGGAAGATTGAAAAACAGATCTCTTGCCTCGACAGTCGTTCCCCGGGGGAGGACCGCATCATCTTTTCGGATCGTTCTCTCTCCTTCTCTCTCGACTTTGGTTCCCCTTTCTCCCTCTCCGGCAAAGGTTTTGAGGGTCACGCGGGATACAGCCGAAATACTGGGCAGGGCCTCTCCACGAAATCCCATAGTTGAAATTCGTTCCAGGTCCTGCTCGCGGGAAATTTTGCTTGTGGAATGTCTTTCGAAACAAAAAAGGGCATCCTCACAGCTCATCCCGTGGCCGTTGTCCGAAACTCGAATGAGCTTCTTACCACCTTCGATGACATCGATTTTGATTTCTGAGGCCTCGGCATCGAGGGAATTCTCCACCAGTTCCTTGACAACCGAGCTGGGCTTTTCGATAACTTCACCGGCTGCGATTTTTTGCGATATTTCCCTGGGGAGGAGGATGATTTTATTCATTGATCTCAGAAACTCTTAAAAGCCAAGAAATCTTCATAGATTCAGTGAACAATCTCCCCCCTATTGGCATTCGATAAAACGTCGGTAATCCTGACCTTGACTTTCATTCTCGATTCCAAGTTACACCGAGGAACATGGACCCGGATATAATTAGACGTCAGGACCTGCGTCCATGCTTCTTCATGCTTTATCACAATTCCTTCCGCCATTTTTCCAGCCAGGCTTTGGCGAAAGGCAAAATTTTTCTGCCTGGACAATTTTCTCAGCCGTGCCGCCCGTCCCCGCTTGACCTTCTCTGCCACAGGTTCCCATCGGGCCGCTGGAGTTCCTGGCCGGGGCGAGTACGAAAACACGTGAAAATAAGTCAAAGGTACCTGCTGCAAGAATTCGAACATCTTTTCGAAGTCTTCATCCGTCTCTTCCGGAAATCCGACGATAATGTCCGCCCCCAAGGAGGCTTGCGGACTTCTCTTACGCAGGGCATAAAGGATCTGGCGGTAATCCTCCACCTTGATCATACGCCCCATCCTTTTCAGGACTTTATCGGATCCGTGTTGAAGGGAAAGGTGAAAATGGGGACAAATTTTCGGAATCGAAACAATATGATCACATATATCTCCATCTAAAAAGCGTGGATCGAGGGAACTCAGCCTTATTTGACCTAGACCCTCGACTCGCTCGATACTCCGCAGCAAATCGACAAATCGTTTCTCCGGTTTCAGGTCTTTTCCGTAGGAACAAAGATTGATACCGGTCAAGACAATCTCTCTGTATCCCTGTTCGGTGTATTCTCTGACTTTCTGGACAACCTTACCCGGAGCGAGGCTCACACTCCTTCCCCTAACTTGAGGAATAATGCAAAAACTGCATCGGAAATCGCATCCGTCTTGTGCTTTTACCAGAGCACGGGACCGGCAGTGCCTGAACGCCCCCCCTTTTTGGGGGCCAAGCCGGCTTACAACTCTATCCGCCAAATTTTCCTTTTCACCATTTGACATAACCTGCCAAACCTGAGGATTTTTCTTCAGGTGGTCGGCATGACGCTCGGTATAACACCCTGTGAGAATCAACTTTGCTTCGGGGTTGTCACGGGTCATCCTGTTCAGAAAGCTGCGTACATCTCTGTCCGCCCGACTGGTCAACGTGCAGGTGTTCACCACGACGATATCGCCCTGCCACACATTCGGCTCGTACACCAAGCCGTGACTTTGAAGTTCATGAACCCAGAAAAAGCCTTCGGCCTGGTTCACCCGGCATCCGAAATTCTGAACAGAAAAGGACGTCATATTTTATTCTGTATCCTCCTGGAGGACGATTCCACATCTTCTGCCATTTTTTTCCTGTAATCTTCTATCTTTTCGGAAAGAGATGGATCCTTCAAGGCAAGTATCTGGACGGCCAGCAGAACCGCATTCGCAGCGCCCGCCTTTCCTATTCCCATACAGGCTACCGGAATGCCCTTAGGCATTTGGGAAGTGGACAGCAGGGCATCCAGACCTCCAAGCCCTGCCCCTCCTACAGGAACGCCAATCACCGGTCGAACCGTGTGGGCGGAGACAACTCCTGCCAGGTGGGCCGCTTTTCCGGCCACAGCGATAAAAACCTCGGTTCCTTTTTCTTCAAACTCCCTTATCAGAGCCACTGTCCTTTGCGGAGAACGATGGGCCGAGGTCACCTCGAGCCGGAACGAAACGCCGAATTCATCCAACAGGCGCAACGCGCCTTCGACGACTTCAAAATCCGATTCGCTTCCGATAAATATTCCGATTTTCATTCAGCCTCCCTTAAAACGCCGATATCCCGCCTCCAATGCATGGCTTCAAAATATATCCTAGACAATGCCTTGTAGATCTTATCCATGGTTTCAGCCAAGGTCTTCTCGGAAGCACAAACATTGAGAACTCTTCCTCCATTGGTATAATATTGACCGTCTTTCAAGACCGTCCCCGCATGAAAGATCACCACACCCGGGAATGCCGAAGCTTCCTCTAAGCCCTCTATCGGCTTCCCCTTCTCGTACTTCAGGGGATAACCTCCTGAGGCAGCCACCACACACCCAGCCGCATTGGGACTCCACGGCACCTCTTTATCGAGGACATTCCCCTCCACAGCGGAAAGGAGCAGTTCCAGCAAATCCCCCTGCATTCTGAGCATCTGGGGCTGTGTTTCGGGATCACCGAAGCGGCAGTTGTACTCCAATACCTTCGGCCCGTCCGTTGTCAGCATCAAGCCTACATAAAGAACTCCTTTAAACCTTCTTCCTTCCTCCAGCATGCGCGTTATCGTCGGAAAAATGGTGGTATTCACGATACTGTCGAACATCTCCTGATCAATATAGGGAGAAGGCGAGATGGCCCCCATCCCTCCTGTGTTTGGCCCCTTGTCTCCATCATAAACCGATTTATGATCCATGGTGGTCACTAGAGGAAGAACTTTCACTCCATCCGATATCACGATGAATGAGGCCTCCTTGCCGACCAAGAATTCTTCGACAACAAGCCTATCTCCTGCCTTGCCGAATTTTTTCTCTACCATTATAGAGTCGATGGCTTCCTCTGCCCTTTTCGGGTTCCTGCAGATAATGACACCCTTCCCGGCGGCCAATCCGTCTGCTTTTACCACCAGAGGGAAAGTAAATCTTCCTGAGGCGACGATCTTTTTTGCCTGCTCAGCTGAATCGGCTATCTCAAACCGGCCGGTAGGAATCCTGTGACGGGCCATGAATTGTTTGGCAAATATTTTGCTTCCTTCCAGTTCCGAAGCATTCTTGCTCGGCCCGAATATCTTCAATCCATTCTTTTCAAACTCATCGACGATCCCCATGGTTAAGGGAGCCTCAGGGCCTATCACAGTCAAATCGATCGTCTGCTTGGAAGCGAAATCCAAAAGCCCGGGGATATCTTCTGCCCCGATCGGGACGTTTTCGGCGATGCTCTGCGTCCCGGCGTTTCCCGGGGCACAAAAGAGCTTTTGGAGCATGGGGCTCTGGGCTATTTTCCATGCCAAAGCATGTTCCCTCCCTCCTGACCCAACGACTAATACTTTCATATCACCTCACCTCTTTGGAATTCATTCTGTCAAAAAAGGGAATATCCGTCAACAAAGCCAAGCGCCGGAAAAAATCCTCAAAGGCTTTTTTCCAAGCCCTCGATAAACATTCCGATGAATCCGGGATAGGAAAAAATGGACTGGAAAATCTCCGCTGCAAAGGGGATGGCTTCCCGAATTGGCAGACAGTACCTCATTTCCAGGAAGTTCTCCCTGAATTTTTTCACCTCTTCTTTGCTCGGCCTACCATGCAAGATGATGCCGGCAATCAAGTCTGCAAGATGATCAAAATCCCCCTCCTTCATACCGAAGCGCGTCATTTCCTGCACTCCCATCCGAACTCCGCTCGCGTCGAGGAAAGTCTCGTCATCAGGAAGAGCCTGATAGTTGGTCAAGATATTGTTTTCCTCCAATCTTCTCGCTATATCCATCCCTTTGCCGAATTCCTGGATCCGGATAAGGACCTGGTGGGTCTCTGTGAAGCCATCCTTCTCATCTCCCTCCACCGGGACCTCTTTGAGATGCAGGGCCTGCGCAAAAGCCTTGGCATTTGACCGCACTTGATTTTGATAAGCCTCTTTGAACTCATTCATTTCATAGGTGGCCATTAAAAGAGCAAGCAACGTTCCCAAGTGGTGGTTGCTGGTGGAACCGGGAAAGGCTCTGCTCACGATGTCCAGCCACAGCTTGCGCAGCTCGGAACCTTTGGGAAAGTTGCCAGCCACCATCCCGCGTTGCGGGCCGAAAAAAGTTTTATGCGTGCTTCCGGTAATGACATCGGCTCCTTCTGCCAAAGGTTCCTGAAAAACTCCGTACAACCCAAGCACATGGGCCATATCGTACATAATGACGGGACGCGGATCCCAATCTTTTACCAGATCCGCCACATATTTTATGGGCTCTCTGTAGATGAACATGCTCTTTCCGAACACGATCAGCTCAGGCTTGTGCTCTACGATGAGCTCGGTCAATCGATCGAGGTCAGGCCTATAGGGGTTATCCTCCTGGACAGGAAAGTTGACCACCCTCTCTTTTCCCGTCTCTGGATCCTCTTCCACAAAATTAAATAGGGCCCCCATGGGTTGAGAGCTGAGGTGGCCTCCTTTGTTCAAAGCATTGTTCATGACCAGCCTCATTTTTCGCATCGGCTGCCCTTCGGCACGGTTCCGGTTAAGGAAACGAACCATTCCTTTGAAAACGACCTCGTTGGCCATCTGGCCGCTTATGGGACGGAGTTCCACTTCCGAGCACCCGAAGAAACGTCCCAGTTCTTGGCGGGTTTCCATCTCGATATCCCTAATGAAATCCGTTCCCTGGTAAAAATAAATCTCTTCTCCTTTCATGGTTCTGTGTTCGGCATAACGGCCGGCAGGATCGGAGATCTCGCACATTTTGACCAAAATCGATGGCGTGGATTCGGAAGGGATGAGGTTAAAGGATTCCCTTTGCCTCCACCGGTTGTTTTGGATGATCTTTTTTGATAAAGACTGAATTTTTTCATGAAAAGAAGACATGGCATCACTCCCGTTATGGTTTGAAATTTTTTTCTTCGATCTTGGCGATTTTTTCGAGCCGCACCTGGTGTCGACCTCCTTCGTATTCCGTTCTCAACCAAATCTCCACAAAATGCAGGGCTTCATCCAGAGGGATTACCCTTCCTCCCAAAGTTAAACAATTCGAATCATTATGGCTTCGGCAGACTTCGGCGACATACTCGTCCCAGCAGGGTGTGGCCCGAATGCCCTTATGCTTGTTACCCACCATCGCCATCCCCAACCCTGTTCCACAGACCAGGATGGCCCTGTCGCACTTGCCCGACAAAACAGCTTTTACGGCCTTTTCCCCGAAGTCCACGTAATCGACCCGCTCGCCAGGACCACAGCCGAAATCCTCTAAATCTATTCCTTTTTTATCCAGATGGTCCAAAATTCCTTTCTTGAGGTTATATCCGGCATGATCTGACGCCAACGCAATTTTCATCCGCATCTCCCTTCTTATTATCGGGTTGTCCCATTATATCAATTATTCCCTGGCAGTTAAACAACATAGTGTAATCGGTATCTTTCTTATCCCCACGAAGGTTTTTTTGGGGAGTCAAGCGGGCTAGTCAGGTGGCCTTTAAAGGCAAGGGGGGCATGGCTACTCGAAGCAGAAAGCGAGACGATAAACAACAAGCGTTATTTAGATATTAACGGAAGGGAAGCAAAACCTGGTTCGAAGTGGAGGATGGCTCAGGGAATTTTCTTTTCCAAAAGATCCTGAGCCTCGGGAAGGACCTCTATGGCTTTCAGCACGACAGGGTCTGTCCTCCTGTAAACTTTGATCCCCGCTTCTATCCCCCACAAAGCAGAATAGATTTCTCTTTCCAGCTCTCTTTTTATATCTTTTATCGAGGTTCCGAATTGGCCATCGTCATACTCGATCTTTTCCTGGTTAAGGTACTTTTTAAAATCATCCACGATAGTCTGGTCCACGGAGAAATTTTGATCGATGACCTTTTCGGTAGATCGACTTTCCTTTTTGGGGTCATCAGGAAAGACATAATTCTTGGAAATGGGCCTTTTTTTCTGGGAAAAATCTTTGGCGTAAGTAAAAAAGGATCCTGAAAGAGCCAAATTATAGATAAACTCGTTGAAATCGACTTCGACTTTGTAATCGGGAGATATCCCCCCCTGTCCAAGAACTCTCCTTCCTCCGGCCGTGTAGGCGATCTCTCTTTGATCCTCCGGCGTATCTTTTCTGTAGAGATAATAATCCTCAAAATTCGAGTAGTCCCTCTGTATAGAACGGCCACTGGGCGTATAATACCTGGCTGTTGTCAGGGCCACGGCGGCCTTCTCCGTCAGGGGAATGACCGTTTGAACCAAACCTTTTCCCCAAGAATCCGAGCCCACGATCAATCCTCGGTCATTGTCCATTATGGCACCGCTCAGGATCTCCGGAGCGCTGGCGCTTCCTCTGTTGATCAGAATCACCAGAGGGATTTTCTCGTATTGGTCATCTTTCTCGGCAAAGTATTTCCGGTCGAGGTATTTATTTCGTCCTTTGATAGACACCACCAGCGTTCCCTTGGGCAAAAAATCATCGGAAAGCTCAAGCGACTGCAGGAACGTTCCCCCTCCGTTGCCGCGAAGATCGAGGATAAGCTTTTTCATTCCCTGTTTGAGCAGAAAGTCCGTCTTTTCCGCAAATTCATCGGTGGTGGTCTCGGCAAAGTTACGGATAAAAATATACCCGATGTCATCCTGAATTAAAAAGGCATAGGGAACGCTGTAAAGGGCGATCTCTTCTCGAACTATTTTGACATCGAAAGGCTCTTTTCCCTCTCTGGCTATGGTGATGGTCACCTCGGTTCCCTTAGGACCTCTAAGCCTCATCATGGCTTCTTCGGAGGTGATCGGCTCCGTTGTCTCTCCGTTGATATGAGATATGACATCGCCCGAGCGGATACCCAGCCTGTAGGCTGGACCTCCCTCGATGGGAGAGATCACAACCAAACGTTTATCCTGTTTCTGGATCAGGATACCCAGGCCGTAATACTTTCCCTTGTATTCTTCTCTCAGACGATCAAAATGCCGGGGATCCAAAAAATAAGAATGGGGATCAAGCGTCTGGAGCATTCCCCTAATCGAGGAATAAGCCAGCTCCTCCTGATCGACATTTTCATAATATTTCTGGTCGATCAGGTTGACCATCGATGATATTTTGTTCAACGATGATGTCCAGATATCTTCTTCCCAGGCAGGGGCAGAGACCAGGGCGAAAAAAAGCAAAACGAAAAAAAATCCCTTATATCTCATGGCTTGTGATGACTGTTTATGTTACCAAAGGCCGCAGGATTTGTAAAGCAGTGGCAACGACTTTTGATAGATGTCCTGTTGACTTATTTCGGCTGACGAGCTATATTTCTTATCACCCTCATAGAAAAGAATGTAAGGCAATGTTTGGAAATATCGGATTTCCTGAGCTTCTCGTTATCATGATCATCGCTCTTCTTATCTTCGGCCCCAAAAAGCTTCCGGAAGTGGGACGGTCCATCGGCAAGGCTCTCCGTGAATTCCGCAGGACATCGGACGAGATAAAGGAAAAAATCGAAGAAGAAATTCAAGCTGCGGAGTTTAAAGACATCAAGGAAGAGATCAGCAAGGAAGTAGAAAAGGATGAGGAAGGCGAGAAAAAGCCCTGACGAGATGACCTTCCTCGAACATCTCGAAGATCTCCGGAAGCGTCTCTTTTATTCTTTTATCTCAATTTTTATCTTCATCATCCCCGCCTGGTTCTTCCATAAAGAGCTGTACAACATCCTGGCTCGTCCGGTTACCCAGTATCTTCCCGAGGGGACTGAAATGGCCTACACCAAGCTAGCGGCGCCCTTCATGCTTTACATCAAAGTTTCTTTCCTCGCCGCCCTGTTCCTCGCCGCCCCTTTTATTTTTTTTCAGCTCTGGATGTTTGTGGCTCCCGGGCTCTACCAAAAAGAAAAAAAATACGTCATTCCCTTCGTGCTGTTCACCACAATTTTTTTCTCTGCCGGGGCTCTGTTTGGGTATTTCATCGTTTTTCCCTTTGCCTGCCGCTTTTTCATCAGCATGGGCTCTGAATTCCAGGCTGTCATAACCGTGGATGATTATTTCAGCCTGGCCCTGAGAGTTCTTCTGGGTATCGCTCTCGTGTTCGAACTCCCCACCGTAGCATTCTTCCTCTCCCGGATGGGAATCCTCACCGCCCGCTGGATGGTCAAACAGTTCAAGTATGCTGTGCTTCTGATCTTTATTATTGCCGCCATCATCACACCCACCCCCGACTGGATGACCCAGAGCATCATCGCCTTCCCCATGCTGGCCCTGTACGGCTTGAGCATCCTGATCGCTCTCGTCTTCGGCAAGAAAGATAAAAAAAAGAAAAAGGATTCCGAGAAAGATCTGGCGGGATGAGATGAGCTTCGAAAATAAGTTTCCCCTCAAAACCCACCGCGATCGCCGCCTAACCCTTTCTGTATTTGCCCCGGATGAAAAAGCGCCATAAAGGAATTTTTAGGCAAGATGGATGGAAGGCTGATTATCGATGGCAAAAGGGTCGATACTCCAGAAAAAAAGGCATCTCTGAATCCTGCCACGCTGGAGCCTGTCGGGAATGTCTGTCTGGCATCATCCCTCCGGTGCCGGGAAGCTATCAAATCAGCGAAAAAGGCCTACCCGGGTTGGAAAGACCTATCTCTCCAGAAAAAAACGGAAATATTTTTCGAAGTCAGAAGGATTCTTCTCGAGCGCAGCGAAGAGGCTGCCCGCTTGATCACCGAAGAGAAGGGATCCCCCCTGGCAGAATCGTTCTCTGCAGAAATATTTTCCAGTCTGGGGGCTTTGGATTATTACGCTCGAAATCTTAAACGGCTCCTGTCTCGCCAACCGGCCAAGCATACGGTTTCCCTTTTCCTTCATAAAAAAAGTTCCTTTCACCTCTCTCCTCTCGGTCCCACCCTGGTCATCTCCCCCTGGAATTTTCCCTTTTTGATCGCCGTTTACGACGTGATGAGCGCGCTTTCTTCCGGAAACACCGTCATTCTCAGGCCTTCCTCATCGACGCCGTTCACTGGCTTGCTGGTGGGGGAAATCTTCGAAAGAGCCGGTTTGCCTCCCGGGGTACTGAATGTGGTCAACTGCAAGATTCCCCAGGCAGAGGAAATGATCACCCATGCCGATATACGAACCGTCATGTTCACGGGAAGCGTATCCACGGGCAAGAGGATCATGGAGCTGGCCAGCCGAAACCTGACCAACCTTTCCCTTGAGCTCGGAGGCAAGGACGCAATGATCGTCTGCGGGGACGCAGACCTGGAAAAAGCTTCCCGCGGAGCCGTCTGGGGAGCCTTCATGAACTGCGGCCAGAGCTGCGGATCGGTGGAACGGGTTTACGTCGACAAGACAATCGCTGACGAGTTCATTCGAAGGGTTGTCGATCTGACCGAAGCCGTCAAGGTCGGAAATCCCCTCCTTCCGGGAATCGACATGGGGCCTATGGCGACGCTCTCTCAGCTCGAGACCGTCGAGGAACATATCCAGGATTCCAGGGAAAGAGGGGCACGGATCCATTGTGGAGGGAAAAGAAAAACGGAGCTTCCCGGCTATTTCATCGACCCGACAGTCCTTACCGGAGTCGACCACTCGATGAAAATCATGAGAGAGGAAACTTTCGGGCCCGCGCTTCCCATCATGACCTTCTCCGGTCTCGAGGAGGCTGTCTCATTGGCTAACGATAGTCACCTCGGATTGACCGCCTCGGTCTGGACCAGAAGCCGAAAAACGGCAACTTGGCTGGCCGATCGGATCGAAGCCGGGTCCATCACGGTCAACGACCATATGTTTTCCTTTATCGAACCTGCCGCCATCTGGGGAGGGATAAAACAAACAGGTATGGGCCGGTCACACGGTTCTTACGGTCTTCAAGAGCTGGTGAACATCAAGTTCGTCAGCTTTGACTTCCTCAAAATAAAGACCCAACTCTGGTGGTTTCCCTATGATGAAAACCTGTTGGAGCTTTTTCACAGATCCGCCATCCTCTTCCATCACGACCGCCCCCTCGCGAAAGGTAGGGCACTCCTTTCACTTATGCCCTCTTTAAAACGCATCTCTAAGGGAAGTTCTCTGAAAAATTTCATCAAAAGTTTTCCCCGCTATTTGAAAAAATGATGAACATTCGCTTCTCCGATGGGTAAGATCCCTTTCCATATATGCTCAAACCTCCCAGTTTCCACCATAGGTTACAGAAGGCCGGTATGCGTAAAACGGCAATTTTCATCACTTACCGCGGACGGAAAGGGATTTCCGCCCATAGGCCGACTGGATGATGTCTTTCCCCAGCCACCCAGATGAAAATGACGTCCTGGGCCGGGTCGTGTTGACCAAAGCTTTTTTATTATGGTATGTTCAGCGCAGCATTGCCGGAAAAGGATGAAAAAAATGCGCCTTATAGGATTGACCGGGACGAACGGGGCAGGAAAAGGTGAAGCCGCCTCGTACTTCGTCGGCAAAGGATACGCATTTTTTTCCCTATCCGACATCATCCGTGAGGAACTCAATAAAGAAGGACGAAAGATCACCAGAGACAACCTGATAAAAATGGGAAATCGGATGAGGGCCCGGTCATCTCCAGACATTCTGGCAAGAATTGTGGTGAAAAAAATCAAAGGGAATGCTGTTATCGACAGCATCCGCAACCCTAAGGAAATCGAATTTTTGAAAAAACAGGAAGGGTTCGTGCTTCTCTCCCTTGATGCTCCTGCAGAATTGAGGTTCGAAAGAGTCCAAAAAAGAGGGCGGGAAGAATCGGCCACAAACCTTCAGGAATTTTTAGCCAAAGAAGCCCAGGAGATGGGCCATACAGAGGACGGGCAGCAGCTTCAAACATGCATGAAGATGGCGGACATCGCGATATGGAATGATGGGACCCTGGAGGACCTGCATAAAAAGCTGGAGGGATTTCTATGACAACCAAGAGATCTTCCAAAGACGAATATTATTTGAATATCGCCAGAGAAGTGTCGCGCCGAAGCACCTGTTTCCGGCGGACCATCGGAGCCATCATCGTCCGGGGCGACCAGATCGTCAGCACCGGCTATGCCGGCGCCCCCAGAAAGACCAAAGACAGTCTGGAACACGGATTCTGCCTGCGGGATAAGCTGAAAATACCGCACGGCCAGCGTTATGAGCTGTGCCGCAGTGTCCACGCCGAACAAAACGCCATCATCAACGCCGCCCGGGCCGGTGTCAGCCTTCATGGCGGAGACATGTATCTCTTCGGCAGTCTCCCAGGGAAGGACAAACCTATTAACGCCTTCCCCTGTTTCATCTGCAAGAAGATGATCATCAATGCCGGCCTCGAGCGCGTTATCTGTTCAAAAGAGGAAGGAGGAATGGACATCTTCCTTGTCAGTGACTGGGTAAAGGACTGGCAGGAAAACGACATCATAGACGATAAACAACAATATGGATAACCCCCTAATAGCTGTCATGAGAACAAATATTTCTCAGCCTCCGGCAACTCGCCGTGACCCGAGGACTCATGGTCTGGATGGACAAGATTCTCTAGAAAGACGGATCGAGAGGGCAAAAACTTTATCCCGGTCCAAACATCATTTTCGGTTTCTTGATTTTGAAATCAATCGGCTAAATCTTTCAATCCCTGAAGGTATTTAAGCCTCACAAGGTGGATGACGAGCGAGAAGATGTCGAAAAAAGAGATGAAAATGAATCTGGTGCGGGTCTTTCTGTTTTCTACCTCTATCATTCTTATGGCCGTCTCCTATCCTCCGAAATTTCTTCTTTCCCAGCAGGAAGACCAGCCCGTTCCTCTAAAAAAGCCCTCTTTACTCAGGCTTCTGGACCTCATGCCGTCTGCTGAGTCTATCGATTTCCTGCAGGAAAAAATTTCATACCAGCTTCACGAACTTCCGGCAGAACAGCGCCATCCCAAAACCTGGAACTTGAGCCAAAGGATCGAGCAAGACCTAGAAGCCGGCCTCCACATGCTGTTTGCCGTCGACGAGGATATCGCGGCCACATTGAAGACTCTCCAAAAGGAACCAAATGCACTGGATAGGGCTGCCCAGGCCGTCGAGCAGGCCATCCTTTCCGGAGGCAAGATTTATCTCTTCGGAGGTGAAGAAACAGGCCGCTGGATGAAGGAAATCGAGAGCTCTCTCTGGCGTCCTTTTTGGACAGATCTTAAGGAGAGAAAAAAGATCTGGTCCAAAATAAGCCCCAGGGTAGGAGATTCGATCGAGGAGCGCCTGATCGGCGAGATGCCCGGCGCTGACCGTTCGCTCATCCATCCTCTGCCGGGAATGGCTGACCTTATGCTCATCGGACGGCTGCAACTTCTAGAGCGGGGAATCGAACCAGGGGACGCCATCATCTGCACTTCAGGGAGCGGCTCAACACCGGCGGTTATCGGGGCCATCACGGAAGGACTCAGCCAATGGAAAAGACGCTATCCCTATGATGCAGAAGAAATGAAAAAACAACTCTATTTTTGCATGAATAATCCCGAAGAAGCGCTTATTTCCTTCGACCATGTCCGGGCGGTGCTGGAAGAGCCGGCCATCACAAAAATCGACCTCTCCACAGGCCCCCAGGCCCTGACCGGCAACCTGCGCTTGCAGGCGGCCACCATAGACACCTTCGTGATCGGCAACATCGTTCGGACGGCATTAGATCGGACCCTGAGAGCCGTCCTCTCAAGCAATGAGATGGAAAGTCTGGGCTTCCAGAAGGCGGTGGTCCTATCGGAAAAGCTGGAAGAGTTTTCCCCCATTCTGAAAAAGGTCAACCGCGCCATGCCCTCCCTCGCCCGGCTGATCCGCCTGGAGGAAAACGCCCTCAAAGGAGGACATTCGGTCACCTATTCTGCTCTGGAAGCAGCGAACTCGGTCTTCAACGAATGTTCGGAGCGGAGCTCGGCTTTTTTTCTTCCTCCTCTGGATACAATCAAAGCACAGATTCCCCGATCACAAATTCAAGTGTGGGCGCTTAAAGAAAAGCAGGAAGAAGCCTGGCTGGCCCTGCTGGGCAGGCCGTTTCGAGGGCTTTCAACTCCTTCCTACGAAAAACAGATAGAAGAACAAATTGCCGATCCCCAGCTCAGACAGATTTCCCTGGAAAGCTTGACAAAAGCGGGCGAGGATCAGCAATTTCTTTACAATTTCGCCTTTTCAGACTATAACCTGCGGAACCATGGGCCTGAAAAGGGAGACCTGGGGATTTTGGTGATGATCTCACCGGAAGAAGAGCAGTTCGATGATAAAAAATCGATCTATAACAAATTTTTAGGTGAGCTCCACAAAAGGGGCGCACAGACCGCCTTGATATTTGTTACCGAAAATTCCGAGGAAGAAGCAAAAAAAATCGTGCGCAAAATGCCCAGCTTCGACTTGGAAACGGATGCCCATATGGTTCTGGCTCTGGACGAAAAGGATGACCCTCTGGGATTGAACATGAAAATCGCCCTTAAAATCACGCTGAATGCCCTCTCTAACTCCGTCATGGCGCGGACGGGCAGAGTTGTCGGCAATTCCATTCCGGACTTCGATCCTGAAAATCCCAAATCTGTCGACAGGGCGACATATATTATACAGTCCTATGTGAACGACGTCCTCCAGCACCCCCAATGGGTCAAGCAACACGGGATACAGGTACCCATCAACTACGGCGAAGCCAATGCGATATTGTATGATGCCATCTCCTACATGAAAAACAAAAAAGACAGAGATGGTCACGCTGACGAGGTGGGCCTTTCCATCGTCCGCGTGCTCGAATCCCTCCGACAGGTAAAGGCTATTTCTAAAGAGGAAGCTCTTCAAATCGTCCGAAAAAAGGGTCTGGAGATCTATCTAAAAGATGTCGTCACCCAAGAGCCGTAACCCGTTTTTATCCAGGGGGACACTTCATCTCCTGCCGGCCCTTTTTTGTCTCTTCCTCCTTCCTGCGAGAATCAACTTTCTCCACCAGACTGTCTCCAGCGATCAAGGAAGGACGAGACTCGGCAACGAAATCCTTACCCGGGCTCTCCCTTCCGGGCTTCAGGATAAAAAGCTGGGTCTGGTCCTCAACCAAACCTCTGTGCTTCCGGACGGCGAACCTCTTCTCCACGCCCTTTTGAAAATAGGGGGCCAGGTTCAGGCTGTGTACACGCCTGAACACGGATATAGGGGCAGGGTAGAGGGGGGCGAAGAAATCGACGACAGCCGACTGGAAAATATCAAGGTATTCAGCCTGTACGGTGAAACAAAAAAGCCGACCCCCGAACAGATGCGGGGGGTGGACGTTTTTGTCTACGATATCCAGGATGTCGGCACAAGATTTTATACCTACATCACCACCATGAAGTATGTCATGGAGGCTGCCGCCGAAGCGGGAAAGGCCGTTTATGTTCTCGACCGCCCCAACCCCGCCGGGGGTCTTATTGTAGAGGGCCCTCTTCTCGAGCCCGCCTACGAATCCTTTATCGGCGCTCTCCCCATTCCGGTCAGGTACGGATTGACGCCCGGAGAGCTCGCCTTGATGATGAAAGGGGAGGGATGGGTCCCTCCTGAAGTCGATCTTCATGTGGTCTGCATGAAAAACTGGAGGCGTGACCTTTTTTGGGCAGATACCGGACTGGACTGGATTCCGACCTCTCCCAATATTCCTTTCCCGGATACGGCTATCATCTATCCTGGCACCGGACTTCTCGGGGCACTCACCATCAACCAAGGCCTCGGCACACAGAATCCCTTTCTCCAGTTCGGGGCCCCCTGGATGGATGCGGAGCGGATCATCCGACTCCTTGAAGGCGGAGAAAAATACGGCGTGGAGCTCGAGTGCTTGGATTACACCCCCCTCTCTATCCCCGGGAAAACCCTCCATCCTCCATATGAAAACAGGCTCTGCCGGGGCATCCGCGTGCGCCTCCTTCACAGAGAACGCTTCTCATCCGTGCATTTTACAATCGACCTGATCAGGGCCCTGAAAGATATCCACATCGCCGATATCCGCCTCCACAACGACAGTCTGAACCGCATGTTCGGGAATAATCTCCTGGAACGCTACATCCTCGGCAAGCTGAGCTATGAGGCGCTGCTTCAGGAAATAGCCGAAGACGAAAAAGACTTTCTCGACCGCCGCCAAAAGTATCTCTTGTATGATTAAGAAGGTTTTTTTGTCAACAAATTTGGCTTTTGGGCATAGGCAATCATCCATTACCATTGAAGACGGTCGACAGGATCATTCGTCATCTAGAGCTGACCTTCGAGGCTAAACGGCAGCCTCCGCCTAATCATGTCCAGCAGGAGCTCCTTGCGGCAGCCGGGGAGATTGGGGAGTATTTTTAGAAGCCTTTTTGGACGTCTTTTTCGATTCGAGGGCCGAATCTAACTAAAGCGTGATGTTTTGGGGATTTTGGGGGATTTGTGTCGCTTTTTGAATGATAGACCTTTTCGGGTCGTGTCAAATATTGTTCGCAAATTCGCCATCGCAAACTCCTCAAAATGCCC
>CAYNVQ010000017.1:0-15086 GCA_964400735.1 uncultured Eubacteriales bacterium
ATACGAGAGGGAGGCCGGACGGTCGGAGCAGGATCGGTCACCGATATCATCGAATAGATAGGAGGTCGAATCGAACGTCCATGGCGAGTGAGTAAAAAATGAGAGAAATCGTCATCCTTCAGTGTTCTGAGTGTAAACACCGCAACTACACCACGACCCGTAATAAAAAGAAGCAGCAGGAAAAGATCGAGCAAAAAAAGTATTGCAAGTTTTGCCAAAAACATACCTTCCATAAAGAAACGAAGTAATGGTCTTAGATACAAAATGGGAATAGAGATTATTCAGGGATTAAAGGAGGCGAATAGAGAAAGGGTAGGTGAGTAGCTCAACTGGCTAGAGCATCGGTCTCCAAAACCGAAGGTTGCGGGTTCGAGTCCTGCCTCACCTGCCATTTTTAGCTATAGAGACGATAGATACCTTGGAGGTTGAGAAAAACGACTCTCATCTATTCTAATAATTTCTACAAAAAGGAACTAAAATGAGTCAAAAAGAAAGATGGTACAGGCGTTTTATTTCCTTCTTGAGAGAGGTCAGAGCTGAGCTGAGAAAGGTGACATGGCCTTCAAGGAACGAAGTCTATAATACAACGATTGTCGTCATCGTTGCCACGTTTTTTTTCGGTTTCTATCTTTTTTTTATGGACGTTATTTTCTCTTGGGTAATTTCGAAGATTAAATCGTTTTTTGGATGAGTTGAGATAAAAAATGGCAAAAAATTGGTATGTTGTTCATACGTATTCAGGATTCGAGAAATTTGTCGCCGAATCCATCCATCAGAGGGCTTTGGAGTTGAACATCCAGGATCAAATAGGGAGGATTATCATTCCGACAGAAGGGATCGTTGAAATTAAAGGCGGGAAAAAAGTCGTTTCGACTAAACGGTCCTATCCCGGATACATATTGATTGAAATGGAAATGAATGATGAGAATTGGCATATCATTCGTGAAACACCCAAGGTTACAGGATTCGTCGGTTCTGGGAAACGTCCCACTCCTCTGAACAAGGATGAGGTCAATCAGATCGTAGAGCATATGGAAACCACTTCAGAAAAGCCCAAGCCTAAGCATTCATTCGAGAAAGGCGAAGCGGTTCGGATCATTGATGGGCCTTTCTTCAATTTCAACGGTATTGTTGAGGAAGTCAACCAAGAAAGAAATACGCTCAAGGTTTTAGTGACGATTTTCGGACGCTCCACCCCGGTAGAGTTGGAATTTTTACAGGTGGAGAAGTTATAGGAGAGGTAAATGGCTAAAGAAGTTGTAGCGACCATAAAGCTTCAGATCGAGGCAGGTCAAGCCAGCCCGGCTCCTCCGGTGGGGCCAGCTCTCGGACAGCACAATGTGAATATCATGGATTTCGTGCGGCAATTCAACGATAAAACGAATAAATTGGAAGCCGGCACAGTCATTCCCGTGATTATATCGGTCTACAAAGACCGAACGTTCAGTTTTATCATGAAATCCCCTCCAGCTTCTTTCTTGCTTAGAAAAGCTGCAGGCATTGCCAAAGGTTCCGGTGCACCCAATAAGGAAAAGGTAGGCAAAGTTACGGATAAACAGATCGAAGAAATCGCCAGGGTGAAGATGCAAGACCTTAACGCATACGATCTGGAAGCTGCAAAAAAGACAATAATCGGGACAGCTAAAAACATGGGTTTGGAGATTGACCGTGGGTAAAGAAGGAAAAAACTTTAAAAAGGCAAAGGAAGCTTTGGAAAAGCCTGAATATCCGTTGGAGGAAGCTGTTGGTTTAGTCAAAGAGCTTAGCTTTGTTAAGTTCGACGAATCAGTGGATATCTCGATGCGTCTAGGAGTGGACCCAAAACATTCGGATCAAATGGTTAGAGGGACGATCGTTCTTCCCCACGGGATTGGAAAGAGTAAGAGAGTCTGTGTTATCGCTACCGGAGAAAAGATTAAAGAAGCCGAGGAAGCCGGAGCCGATCATATCGGAGGGGAAGACATGGTGGAGAAGATCTCAAAAGGATGGATAGATTTTGATGCCGTCGTGGCCACGCCTGATATGATGAAAAACGTCGGCAAGCTAGGCCGAATCCTAGGGCCAAAGGGTTTGATGCCTAACCCAAAGACAGGAACGGTTACATTTGACGTAAAAAAAGCTGTGGAGGAAATAAAATCAGGCCGTGTGGAGTTTCGTGTCGACAAGACAGCCATAGTTCATTCCCCGGTGGGGAAAATATCGTTCTCAGAGGAGAAACTGGTTGAAAATATCAAAGCTTTTATCCAGGCCGTCGTTCAAGCCAAACCTCCTGCAGCCAAGGGGAAATACATCAGGAATATCCATCTGTCTTCTACGATGGGGCCCTCTATTCGGGTATCGGAAGCCGTTTTGGAACGCTAGGAGAATATCGGATGAATATCAACAGAGAAAAGAAAGAAGGCTTAATCAAAGAAATCAATGAGAATTTCAAAAAGCATGATACATTTTATATCCTCGATTTTATCAACATGCCTGTTTCTCAGTCGGTGGAACTAAGAAGGCAATTGCGTGAACATTCCTTCACTTTTAAAGTAGTGAAAAATCGCTTGGCCTTAAGAGCGCTGACCGAGGATTTACCGGAAAAATTGAAACAACACTTCATCGGGCCTACAGCGATTGCCTTCGCTTCTGAAAATCCTTTGCAGCTTGCCCGGCTGCTCAAGGATTTTTCTCACCAGAACAAGGTTTTAAGGTTCAAAGCGGGATTGCTGGAAGGCCAGTTCCTCCCTGAGGAGCAGTTCTCAGAAGTGGCTAGTCTGACATCCCGTGAGGATCTGCTGGTCAGATTTTGCTACTTAATGATAAATCCTTTGATAAGAACATTACGGACTTGGCAAGCCCCTATTGGAAGCTTAGGTCGGTTGTTGAGTCAACTTAAATCAAAAAAATAGGGAAGGAGGCAAAAATGCCCAAAGCACAAACAAACGGAGAAAAAGAGACCGCGAAGGGAAAAAAGGCAGGAACGAAGCTCACCAAAGAACAATTTTTTGAACATCTGGATAATTTAACAGTTCTGGAACTTGCCGATTACATCAAGGAATTTGAAGAGAGATACGGTGTGAGCGCTGCAGCTGCCGCTGTGCCCATGGCCGTTCCGGGTGCTGCCGGAGCGCAGGCTGAGGCGCAAGCCGAGGAGGAAAAGTCTGAATTCACCGTTATCCTCAAGAGCGTAGGCGATAAAAAAATCAACGTTATTAAGACAGTAAGGGAAGTGACAAATCTCGGCTTGAAAGAAGCTAAAGATTTGGTCGACAGCGCGCCGAAGCCCGTAAAAGAAAATGTTTCTAAGGAAGAGGCTGAGGAGATTCAGAAAAAATTCGAAGAAGTGGGGGCTTCAGTCGAACTGCAATAATCTTCCCTTGGGAGCCTAATATGCAAGAAGAAACGGATCATATTTACCGTCAGAGACTCGACTTTTCTAAAATCAAAAGCACTGTTCCCATTCCGGACCTTCTGGCCATCCAGACGAAGTCTTACGCTGAATACCTGCAAATGGAGCTGTTGCCAGAAGAACGGAGAGATATCGGCCTGCAGGCCGCTTTTAAAGATATCTTCCCTGTTTCGGATTTCAAAGAAACAACGCAACTTGATTTTATCAACTACACGATTGGCAATTGGGAATGCAAGTGCGGACGGTTGAAGGGAGTAGAGAATTCGAGAAGAAAATGCGAGGGGTGTGATACTCTTTTGCCCCCTGATGTGGAGTTGACCGATAAAGAGATCTGTCCCTACTGTGGAGCCATTAAAAAGATAAAGGTTCCATTGTGCGAACACTGTGGGGATAATGTAAACCTCAAGCTGAAATACTCACCGACCGAGTGTTTACAAAAAGGATACACTTATTCGGTCCCTCTCAGGATCAAAGTCCGGCTGATTTCCTGGGAAAAAGATCCTGCTTCCAAGGCAAAAAGGCTCAAGCACATCAAGGAGCAAGAGGTGTATTTTGGCGATATACCTCTTATGACCGAAAAGGGAACGTTCATCTTCAACGGGATCGAAAGAGTGGTTGTCAGTCAACTCCAGAGGTCTCCTGGCGTTTTTTTCCGTCCAGGGGATACGAAGGGCTTTTTTATCGGTAAGATCATTCCGTATAGAGGAGCTTGGGTTGAATTTGAGTATGACAGTAAAAATATCATGCATGCCCGTCTGGACCGTAAGAAGAAATTTTTGGCCACTGTATTTTTAAGAGCGCTAGGCTTCGGATCCGATGCAGAGATACTGCGACTTTTCTTCAGCGTTAACAAGATTTTTCCAGAGACCGAGTCCATCCTGTGGGAAGTTTCTGACCAGTTAATCGGAAAAACTTTGGGAAAGGATGTCATCGATTCGGCTTCAAAAAAAGTGGTTCTCCATTCGGGCAAAAAGATCAAAAAAGAGGACCTTGCCATCCTCGAAAAATTCAAGATAGACAGGATTCCTCTTGTGAAAAAGGAACTGAAAGACGCTTGGGCTGTTTCCTCAATACCAGATATTATTCAGACCCTTGAGAAACTCGAGGAAGAAAAACTGGAAAAATGGCGCCAGACGAAAGAATCCCTGGAGATATTCTTCCCGCATGAAAATGAGGCGGCTTATCTGGTCCTCCAAACTTTGAAAAAAGACCAGGCCAAGGATACCAACCAAGCTCTAGGCGAGATATATAAAAAGCTGAGACCCGGTGAACCCCATACACTTGAAAGCGCACACGGTCTTTTTCATAATTTGTTTTTCAATCCCCAGAAATATAATTTTTCTCGGATTGGGCGCCTGAAGATGAACATTAAATTGGGGCTCAATTCACCTTTGGATGAAAAGACCCTATCGCCCTTAGATTTTGTAGAGGTCATCAAGTATCTTCTGGGGCTCCGTGCGGGAGAAGGAGAAGTGGATGACATCGACCATCTCGGGAACCGCCGAGTGCGTTCTGTCGGCGAACTGGTTGAAAATGCATTTCGTATTGGATTGACCAGAATGGAGAGAACGATCAAGGAAAAGATGACTGTAGCGACGGATTTAGCCTCTGCCATGCCTCAAGATCTGATCAATTCCAAGCCTGTGATTGCAGCCCTGAAAGAATTTTTTGGCAGCTCGCAGCTATCCCAATTTATGGATCAGATAAACAGCCTGGCTGAGGTCACGCACAAGAGGAGACTGAGTGCTTTGGGACCTGGCGGATTAAGCCGGGAGAGAGCTGGTTTTGAAGTGCGGGATATCCAAGGTTCCCATTACGGGAGGATCTGCCCCATAGAAACGCCAGAAGGCCCCAATATCGGTTTGATTTCATCCCTAAGTAGCTATGCCCGTGTTAATGAATTTGGATTTGTCGAAACACCCTATCGGAAGGTTAAAAATGGCAGAGTTATAGATTACGTTAAAGTTATACATCCAGGCAGCAGTTCTTTCAAAATCGGCGAAGTCATCGAACAAAAAGAGCTGGAAAAAGAAGTCGCCAGTTTAAAAAAGGCGAAAAACAAACAGCTGCCCGTAATTGAATCCCATTGCTTTTACCTCACGGCTTGGGAAGAAGAGCGATACAATATCGCCCAGGCAAATGCCCCTCTCGATAAAAATGGATATTTCATCAATGAGTTGGTGAGTGCCAGACAGGCAGGAAACCCTAAAGTGCTTCCTAGAAATCAGATCGATTATATTGATGTTTCTCCCAAACAACTCGTTTCCCTTTCTGCTTCTCTCATTCCATTTCTGGAACATGACGATGCCAACAGGGCTCTTATGGGGTCGAACATGCAGAGACAAGCCGTCCCGCTTTTGAAGCCTGAAGCACCTTTGGTGGGAACGGATATTGAACATCTCGTGGCCAAGGGTTCGGGGGATGTCATCCTGTGTAGGCGCACAGGAGTAGTGGAGTTTGTTGATGCTGACAGGATTCTGATTAGAGTGGATGAAAAAAATGAAACGAATAGCCATGAAGTGGGAACGGACCTCTATATCCTCACCAAATTTTTGAGGACCAATCAAAATACCTGCCTCTCTCATCGTCCGATTGTGAGAAAGGGAGAAAACGTGATGAAAGGACAGGTTATTGCTGACAGCTCGTGCACGGAAAAAGGTGAACTATCCCTGGGTCGAAATGTCCTTTGTGCTTTTATGCCTTGGCGAGGCTATAACTTCGAAGATGCCATTATCGTCAGTGAGAAATTGATCAAGGAAGACATCTTTACATCCCTTCATATTGTCGAGGAAACCATAGAAGCTAGAGATACGAAATTAGGGCCTGAGGAGATTACCAGAGATATTCCTAATGTGCCGGAAAATCTTCTTCGGAATCTGGATGAGAGCGGCATCGTGAGAATCGGGGCTCATGTCAAATCAGGAGATATATTGGTGGGCAAGGTGGCCCCGAAAGGGGAGACACAACTCTCACCTGAAGAAAAACTCCTCAAGGCTATTTTTGGTGAAAAGGCATTGGACGTGAAAGATGCCTCCCTGTACTGTTCACCCGGAATCGAAGGGACCGTTATCGATGTGAGGATCTTTTCACGGCGGGGAACAGAAAAAGGTCCCAGAGCTAAAGCCATAGATGTCGACGAAATAGCCCGGATGAGGAGGAATCTGGATGACGAGATTAGCATCCTGGAGACCGAAAAATGGAGAAAGATAAGAAATATAATCAAAAACGAAACGGTTGCTAAAGACCAAAAAATTGGAGAGACGACTCTGAAAAAAGGAACCAAATTGACCGAAAATATTCTGGAGAAGGTCGGTATTCAGAATATTTTGAGGCTCAAACTCAATGCAAACGCCAAGAGGGATAATGAGATCAAGGATATAGAAAGAAAGGTGAAACGTCAGATAGAGGCTCTCAAAGCTGAAGTCAAGGAAAAAGTCGAAACCTTGAAGAAAGGGGATGAATTAGCTCCGGGTGTCATCCAGGTAATTAAAGTCTACATTGCCATGAAGAGGAAACTCTCTGTCGGAGATAAAGTCTCCGGACGCCACGGAAACAAAGGAATCATCGCTAAGATAGTACCAGAAGAAGACATGCCTCGCCTTCCCGATGGAACCCCGGTCGAAATCGTTTTGAATCCATTGGGAGTTCCTTCCCGTATGAACGTTGGACAGATCCTGGAAACGCATTTGGGATGGGCGGCGAAAAGCCTCGGACTTTGGATATCGACTCCTGTCTTTGACGGTATAGCCGAAAAGGAGATCAAGGAGCTTTTGAAAAAGGCCGGACTACCCGAGTCAGGAAAGTTGCCTCTGTATGATGGGATAACCGGAGAACTTCTGGCTCAGGAAGTGACAGTCGGATACATCTATATCATGAAGCTCTACCATCTGGTGGATGACAAAATCCATGCCCGCTCAACAGGTCCCTATTCCCTGATCACTCAACAGCCGCTGGGCGGGAAGGCCCAATTCGGCGGCCAGCGCTTTGGAGAGATGGAGGTTTGGGCTCTGGAGGCCTATGGAGCAGCTTATACGCTTCAAGAGCTGCTTACGGCTAAGTCTGACGATGTAGAGGGAAGAGCCAAGATATATGAAGCTATCGTCAAAGGAGACTTGGATTTTACGCCAGGTCTTCCCGAATCGGTTAACGTGCTTATCCGGGAGTTGCAGAGCCTCTGCCTGAATGTGGAGTTGGAAAAGGCAGAGAAAGAAGAAATACTGCCTTGGGGAATTAATGTTCCTCAAATCCTAAAAGGAGAGGAATGATGGATACCAGACATCCATTGGGTGGAAAGCCAAAGATTGACTTCGACAGGGTTAGAATCAGCATCGCTTCCCCTGAGAAGATAAGGAGTTGGTCTTGGGGGGAAGTGACCAAGCCGGAGACAATCAACTATAGAACGTTCAAACCAGAGAAGGATGGGCTTTTTTGTGCCAAAATTTTTGGTCCGATAAATGATTATGAATGTCTCTGCGGAAAATACAAGCGGATGAAATACAGGGGCATCATTTGTGAAAGATGCGGTGTGGAGGTCACTCGATCGAAGGTCAGACGGGAACGCATGGGACACATCGAGCTCGCATCGCCAGTGGCTCATATCTGGTTTTTTAAGGGGACTCCCAGCCGAATCGGATTGGTGCTCGACCTTTCCATCAAAGATCTAGAAAAAGTCCTTTATTTTGAGTCTTATATCGTTACCGATCCTGGAGATACACCCCTAAAGGAAAGACAACTGCTCACCGAGGAAGAGCATAAAGATGCCCAGGAGAAATATGGCGATAAATTTGAAGCTTCCATCGGAGCCGAGGCCATCAAGAAACTTCTCGACAAAATTGATATCAATAAAGAAGCTGAGTTGTTAAGAGATTTGATGAAGAATGAAACTTCCCAGCAAAGGAAGCTTCGCCATGCCAAGCGGCTCAGGGTTTTTAAGGCTTTGAAGAAGTCCGGCAACCGTCCAGAGTGGATGATCCTGGATGTCATTCCTGTCATCCCCCCAGACTTGAGACCTCTTGTCCGATTGGATGGTGGGCGTTTTGCGACGTCCGATCTAAACGACCTGTACCGCCGGGTTATCAACAGAAACAATCGATTGCAGAAACTGATAGAACTTAGAGCTCCTGAGCTGATCATCAGGAATGAGAAAAGAATGCTTCAGGAAGCCGTAGATGCTCTCTTCGATAATGGGAAAAGAGGACGGGTTCATTTGGGCGCCAATCGCAGACCTCTGAAGTCGTTGAGCGAGGCTCTTAGAGGAAAACAAGGCCGGTTCAGGCAGAATTTGTTGGGTAAGCGAGTGGATTATTCCGGGCGCTCTGTTATCGTTGTCGGTCCTGAGCTGAAGCTCAACCAATGTGGCCTACCAAAAAAAATGGCACTGGAGCTATTCAAACCGTTCATTTTTCACAAACTAGAAAAAGAAGGGCTGGTCCCGAGCGTGAAGATTGCCAGGGAATGGCACGAACAAGAAAGGCCAGAGGTCTGGGACTACCTTGAAGAGGTCGTCAAGGAACATCCCATCCTTCTTAATCGAGCTCCCACCCTCCACAGGCTGGGGATTCAGGCATTTGAGCCTGTGTTAGTCGAGGGGAAAGCGATCCAAATACATCCGCTGGTTTGTGCAGCCTTCAACGCAGATTTTGATGGCGACCAAATGGCTGTTCATATTCCTCTCTCTGTCGAAGCCCAGATCGAAGCGCGAACATTGATGCTGGCCACGAATAATATACTTTCCCCCGCCCACGGGCGACCCCTTGCCATCCCTAGCCAGGACATGGTTCTCGGCTGTTATTATCTGACTTTGGGAAGAAGACTGCGAAAGGGTGAAGGCAGAATTTTTTCCTCCAAAGACGAGGCTTTGCTGGCTTTTGAAAACAAGGAGATAGACCTCCAAGCAGAGATAAAAGTAAAGCACAAAGGTCCTTTTATGAACCTGTCGACCTACTACGATACCCAAGCCGTTCTGACTTGCCCAATAGCTGATATAGACAACAGTCTGATTGAGACAACGGCCGGGCGGATCATTTTCAATCAAGTCGTTCCGGCAGAAATCCCCTTTGTTAACGGCGTTTTAAAGAAAAAGGGAATCGAAAATCTTGTCTATTATGTTTACCTTAACAAAGGCCTCCTCCCTACTATTGAAATGCTGGACAAGATGAAAGAAGTCGGGTTCAATTACTCGACATTGGCAGGTTTCTCTTTGGGTATAGATGATTTTATCATTCCTGAAGAAAAAACCAGGCTGGTCGAAAAAGCGCAAAAAGATGTCCAGAAGATTGAAGAACTTTACAGGGAAGGCACCATCTCGGCGGGAGAGCGTTTCAATAGAGTGGTTGAAATTTGGGGATCGGTTACAGATAGAGTATCCAGCGTCATGATAGAGAGAATGCGAGAGGTGAGTGACGAAGGGGATCATTTGAATCCTCTGTTCGTCATGGCAGATTCAGGTTCCAGAGGGAACAAACAGCAAATTCGTCAATTGGCCGGAATGAGAGGTCTGATGAGTAAACCTTCGGGTGAAATCCTCGAGACGCCGATAATTTCCAACTTGCGAGAGGGGCTCAATGTGCTCCAATATTTCATATCCACCCATGGGGCCAGAAAGGGACTGGCTGATACGGCTTTGAAAACTGCCAATTCCGGCTACTTGACCCGCAAGCTGGTCGACGTTTCTCAGGAAGTCATCGTGGATGAACACGATTGCGGCACGCTCAAAGGAGTAAATGTCAACGCTATCGTAGAAAACGGGGAGTTGATCGAACCTTTCAAAGACAGGGTTATTGGGCGCATATCACTGGAAAGAGTTCTCCATCCGGATACAAATGAGCTCATTGTGGGTGTAAATGAGGAAATAACGGAGGAAATCGCCGAGAGGCTTGAAAATTTGGGAATCGAAAGAGTCAAAATCCGCTCTGTTTTAACCTGTGAATCGAAAAAAGGGGTTTGTCAGCTTTGTTATGGACGGGATATGTCCATCGGCCATCTGGTAGAACTGGGCGAAGCTGCGGGAATAATTGCGGCTCAGTCCATAGGTGAGCCCGGAACGCAGTTGACAATGAGGACTTTTCATATCGGTGGAATCGCCATGCGGGGAGCTGAGAAATCGAAGCTCGAGGCGAAAAACGATGGTATCGTGAAATTCAACAATTTGAAACCTGTCATCAATAAGGAAGGAGTCATTGTGGTGGTGAATCGCAATGCGAATATTGCTGTACTGGACCATAGAGGACGCGAGATCGAACACTACCAAGTTCCCTACGGAGCGAATGTCCTGGTGAAAGATGGCGGGGAAGTCAAGGCCCGTCAGGAATTTGCCAATTGGGATCCCTTTTCCAGCTTCATTTTGACCGAGGAATCAGGCCAAGTCAAATTTCATGATGTCGTTCTCGGTCTAACCATGGAGGAAATCCAGGATGAATTTACCGGGTTGATCACTCAGGTAATCATTGATCCCAAAGATGAAAAATTGCAGCCTCAGATCATCATCGTGCACCCCAGCAAAAAGGACGAGCGTGGAAAACCGGTCGTTCTCCGGAAATACTTTCTCCCCGCAGGAGCCAACCTTGAGGTCAAAGACGATGATAAAGTTTTTGCCGGGGATATTTTGGCCAAAATTCCGAGGGAGGCAGCCCGCACTAAAGATATCACCGGAGGATTGCCGAGAGCTGAGGAATTGTTTGAGGCCAGAAGGCCTAAAAATCCAGCTGTCATATCCGAGATTGACGGGGCCGCGAAGTTCGGAGGACTTGTCCGAGGTCATAGAAAATTGACCGTTCATAATGAAAAAGGTGGAGAAAAGGAGTATTTTATCCCCAAGGGTGCTCATCTGAGTGTTGGAGAAGGAGAAAGGGTTAAAGCCGGCACTCCATTGATGGCGGGCCCGGTGAATCCGCACGATATCCTTCGCGTCCTGGGAGAGAAAGAACTGGCCGAGTACTTGCTCAGGGAAATTCAAGAGGTATATCGGCTTCAAGGCGTTGTTATCAATGACAAACATATCGAAATCATCATCCGCCAGATGCTTCGCTGGGTTAAAGTGGAGGAAGTGGGTGATACAGAATTTTTGGTCGATGAACAGGTCGATAAATTCATCTTCCAGGAGGAAAACGAAAAAGTTGTCCGTAATGGCGGCAAGCCGGCCAAAGCGCGGCCTCTTTTGTTGGGCATAACCAAAAGCGCATTGAGTACCGACAGTTTCATAGCCGCGGCCTCCTTTCAGGAGACCACCAGGGTTCTGACCGAAGCAAGCCTTTATGGAAAAGTGGACCATTTGCGGCGTTTGAAAGAGAACATAATAATGGGAAGGCTCATCCCTGCTGGGACTGGCTATCGGTACTACCGTGATGTGGAATTGATAGAGGAAGAAGAGGCAGAAACCAAGGAAGAAGTGGACCTCACTATTCCCAGTTAAAAATAGCTCTAAATGCCTCAAATTCCTTGACATAGCAAATCGATTTTGCTATTATCCACACATTCGTCCTGAGGGAGTCTACCCCTTCAGAACGTTTTATTTACATTATATATAAAGGAGTATTTGTATTGCCTACTGTCAATCAATTGGTAAGAAAAGGGAGAGTTGCGAAAAAGTTTAAAAGCAAATCCCCCGCCTTGGAAAGATGCCCCCAAAAAAGAGGAGTCTGTACGCGTGTTTTTACTACGACCCCCAAAAAGCCGAATTCGGCCATGAGAAAAGTGGCACGGATAAGACTTACCAATAACATTGAAGTAACAGGATATATCCCCGGAATTGGACATAATCTTCAAGAGCACTCAATTGTGCTCATTCGGGGTGGCAGGGTCAAGGACCTGCCGGGAGTCCGTTACCATGTGATTCGCGGCTCTCTGGATTGCGAAGGGGTGCAATCTCGGATGAAAGGGAGGTCCAAATACGGAAGCAGAAGGCCGAAGCAGAAGAGGATGAGTGAATAGAGGAGAAAGACATGCCAAGACGAGGAACAGTCAAGAAAAAGAAGCCGAAGCCGGATCACTTCTACAACAGCACACTGGTGAGCAAATTCGTCAACAGCGTGATGAAAAAAGGAAAAAAGAGCATAGCTGAAAAAATCATATATGGAGCCATGGAGCTGGTGAAGCAGAAAGCGAAGGAAGACCCATTAAAGATGTTTGAAAAGGCCGTCGAAAATGTACGTCCCATGCTTGAAACAAAGTCACGGAGGGTAGGGGGGGCAACCTATCAAGTGCCTGTGGAGGTGCCCATAAACCGGTCGACTTCTTTGGCTGTGAGGTGGATACTCCGACATGCAAGGGAGAGGTCCGGAAAAACGATGGTTGACAAGCTGGCCGCGGAGATCATGGATGCTGTCAATCACCGTGGTGGAGCGATAAAGAAAAGAGAAGATACGCATAAAATGGCAGAAGCCAACAGAGCTTTTGCTCACTATAGATGGTAGTCTTCTAATATTGACTATAACTCTATTTAAAATGGAGCGACAAGTTGCCGCGAAGATATTCTATCGAGAGAGTCAGAAACATCGGAATAATGGCGCATATCGACGCGGGGAAGACTACCACGACGGAGCGCATCCTTTTTTATACAGGTATTACCTATAAGATCGGAGAAGTTGATGAAGGCACTGCCGTTATGGATTGGATGGCTCAGGAGCAGGAACGAGGAATCACCATAACGTCGGCTGCCACCACCTGTTTCTGGAAAAATCACCAAATCAATATTATCGATACTCCTGGCCATGTTGATTTTACGGTTGAAGTAGAGCGTTCGCTCCGGGTTCTCGATGGATCTATCGTTATCCTATGCGGCGTCGGAGGAGTTGAGGCTCAGTCAGAGACAGTTTGGCGCCAGGCCGATCGATACCGGGTGCCGCGGATTGTCTATATCAATAAAATGGACAGGGTTGGAGTCGATCCGGAAAAGGCCATAAAAGAAATGGTGGAGAGACTTTCGGCCAAACCGTTAGTCATCCAGGTTCCCCTCGGCAAAGAGGAAGGGTTCAGAGGAATTATCGACCTGGTCGAAATGAAGGAGATCGACTGGGGAGAAGATTTGCTCGGCACTAAGTTTGAAGTACGTGATATTTCCGAGGAATATCTCGAGGAAGCCCGATCGAAAAGGGGAGAAATGCTGGAGAGATTGAGCGATACAGATGATGAAATCATGGAAAAATTTGTGAATGAGGCTGAAATTTCTGTGAAAGACGTCAAAAGAGCCATAAGGAGAGGAACGATCGGTCTTGAATTTTTCCCGATTTTATTCGGGGCCTCATTCAAAAATAAAGGAGTGCACCCCCTTTTGGATGCGGTTGTCGATTACCTCCCTTCACCTTGGGATATCCCTCCGGTAAAAGGGCAGCACCCCCGCACATTAGATGTCGAAATGCGTAGAGCCTCTGATGATGAGCCCTTCTCTGCGCTCGTATTCAAGATCATGAATGATCCTTATGCCGGAACTCTGTCGTTTTTCAGAGTCTATTCAGGGAAAACAAAGGTTGGTGCTTCTCTTTACAATACCACCAAGGATGAAGAGGAGCGCGTGACCCGGCTTCTAGAGATGCATTCGAACAAGAGAAAAGAAATCAAAGAAGTTTATGCGGGAGATATTGCTGCCCTGGGTGCCATGAAAAATCTTTCCACAGGAGATACCCTTTGTTTGAAGCACCACCCGATTGTGTTCGAGCCGCCGAATTTTCCGGAACCTGTGGTTGCTGCCTATATTGAACCGAGATCGCGTACGGAGCATATCAAGTTGAGCGAGGTTTTGGATAAGCTAACCAGGGAGGACCCAACGTTTAAAGTCAAGCAGGATCCCATGACCGGCCAGACTCTTGTCTATGGAATGGGAGAACTTCATTTGGAGATTCTCATGGACCGGATGGAAAGAGAGTTCGGGGTGAGGGCCAAATTGGGGAAACCTCAAGTTGCTTATAAAGAAACCATAACGGAATCGGCTGAGGGAGAGGGGAGATACATAAGGCAAACAGGGGGAAGAGGTCAGTACGGGCACTGCCAAATAATTGTTGAACCGCTCGACAAGACAGAAGGATTTGAGTTCATCGAACAGATTAAGGGAAATGTCATCCCTAAGGAATTTTTTCCTTCTATTAAAAACGGCATCTGTGAGGCCATGGAAGTCGGAATTTTGGCAGGATTTCCCCTAACCGGTGTGAAAGCAACCTTGGTGGATGGCTCCTACCATGAGGTGGACTCTTCACCGATCGCATTTAAAATCGCTGGTTCTTTAGCTTTCAAAGATGCGGCTTTGAAAGCCAATCCTGTGCTTCTTGAACCGATCATGAGCTTAGTTGTCATATCACCTGATGATTACTTAGGGGATATAGTCAGCGACATAAGAACCAGGAGAGGGAGGGTGGAAGAAATGGACATGAGAGGAGGTTCTCGTGTCCTCAAAACTCTCGTTCCTCTGTCGGAGATGTTCGGGTATGCCACTTCGCTTAGGACCTTGACCCAAGGAAGGGGAATTTTTTCTATGGAATTTCATCGTTATGAACCAGCCCCGCCTGCGGTTATGAAAGAAATCATCGCCCGGGTGGAAGGAAGAATAACCGTTGCTTAACAGAAAGGAAAAAACAGTTGCTTATCCCATGCCAATCCGTCTTATTGATTGGTCGGGAACAAGAGCCAACCGCTATTATAAGGCCAGGTCGTTAGGAGGTAAGGAAAATGGCGAAGGCAAAGTTTGAGAGGACGAAGCCGCATTTAA